>NZ_CP072934.1:1200000-1800000 GCF_024453815.1 Corynebacterium pseudogenitalium
CGTCGGGTATTGATCCGTGTGAAGAATCTTCCGGCGTACGTTGTTGTCTCGAACATCGCTGTCTGTAGTCAAATTCGTCATGTCGACTACGATTTCGCCAGATTGCAGTACACCCGACTCAATATGTACTTCGCCTTCAACGCCTGTCGTCGATCCTGAGGTCGTCTTTGCTTCACCAGGAAGAACTTCATCGAACGTGAACCCAACGGACGTCGAGTTGACGCCAGGACGCTTTTGGATCTTCCAAACGCCGTTGATGTCAGTGTCCGCCGGTTTAAGTCGGTCTGTATCAATTCCTTCTGTCTTGACTCCACCGCCACCAAACATGTTGAGCAGCAATGGGATCATCGCGATCAGGACCGCGAGCACCGCAATTCCCGCAACTATGACCATCAAGAGCTTCTTCTTGCGGGCGCTGGGAGCTTGCACTTCCTTCATGGGTACTTACCTCAACTTCTCAACTGTTCGCGCTAATTCAATTAATTCGTCACACATGTTACGTAATTCATCCGGGTTTGCACCTTCATCCACCGCTGTCCGGATATCTTCCGCTGTACAACGCAAAACGAAAAGGTTGTCGCGGAGCATCGACACAGTTTCCGGTTTAAGGATGGCTGCCCCTTCATCAATCGCAGTGCCGGCTACAAAGTTACGCTGTTCATACGCGCGCTGCTTACATGACTGGCTGCAATATTTTCGGCGGCGTCCTCTTCCCTGCTGACGAGCCATTTCTTTGCCACACCACTGACACGTAGGCGATTCGCTCTTCGCGTACACATCACTTTCTGGCATACGGGTCAGCATAATACACACCTTGAACGGAATGCATGTCCGGTTCAATACTGCGGGAACAAAATCTAAAAGGTGAACGTTATAATAGGGCGACTGCATTTAAATGTGTTTAGAAGGGACAATTGAGTATGGCTGATCGTGTTCTTCGCGGAAGTCGAATGGGCGCTGTGAGCTACGAGACGGACCGAGACCATGATCTCGCGCCTCGGCAGCAAGCGCGATACCGCACTCCGAACGGCGAGATTTTCGAAGTGCCGTTCGCAGATGATGCAGAGATTCCAGAGGAATGGATGTGCAAGAACGTCCAGCTCGGCACCCTTATGGAAGGCGAAGGCGTCGAGTCGAAGCCGACGAAGCCACCCCGTACTCACTGGGATATGCTTCGCGAACGCCGTACTATCGAAGAGCTCGACGTGCTGCTTGAAGAGCGCCTTGAACAGCTGCGGAAACGTCGTCGCGCTGCTGCGCGCTTGGCGAAAGAACAAGCAGCAGAAAACAAGAAGTAAGAGCTAGTTATAGCCCGAAGGCGAGAGGCCACATATTCTGTAGCTTCTCGCCTTTCGTCTAACTGTCAACGCGAAGTTACTTACGCTTCGAAGCGATGAATTCCTTGGCAACCTCTACGACGTTGCCCGCGAGCTGAGGCAGGTCGTTCGCCTTGCTCAGCAGCTCGTTTGCTTTAGAGCGCTTGGCCTCGTAGCTGAGCATTCGGAATCCCTCTTTCGCCATCTCCCGTGCGGTGCCAAACTTTTCGGTGGCACCCCACTTGGTGACTTCCCAGAGAGAAGTTGTCGCGAAGCTTGCGTCTAGCTTAGATTCGCCCAACGTGCGGTCCTCGAATGTAATCGGTACTTCGCGAACGTCGAAACCGGCAAGCTCGGCCTTGTGCGCCATATCGACCTGGAAAATATAGCCCTTGTTGGACAACTCCTGGAGATCGATGGTCTCGAGGACTTCGCGTCGAAAAGCGCGGTAACCTGCGGTCATGTCGCGAACATCGCCACCCAGCGCAAGGGAAACATAGGCGTTTCCCAGCTTGGAAAGCAAGTAGCGCTGCTTGGGCCAATTTTTAACTTCCCCGCCGTCCACATACCGCGAACCGATTACGACGTCTGCGCCGCTTTCGATCTCCTCCAACAAGCAGTGAAGCTCCTCAGGTGCATGCGAGCCATCGGCGTCCATCTGGCAGATAACCTCATAGTCACGCTCGAGTCCCCAGTTGAAACCGTCGCGGTACGCGGCGAGTAGCCCTTCCTTGCCAGCACGGTGCAAGACGTGCAGGCGATCATTCGCTTCTGCCAGTTCGTCGGCCTTCTGCCCCGTTCCGTCAGGAGAATTGTCGTCGACAATAAGGATGTCTACATCATCGTTTGCATCGAAAACCCGGCCAACAATGAGGGGAAGATTCTCAATCTCGTTGTACGTCGGGATGATCACTAATGTCGAATTCGCCACGGTGGCTGCTCCTTTTCCAGCAACGTTTCTCGCCGTTGTTCAAATGTTGTCTAGCATACTCCCTGGGTCGGCGGACTGCTGCACCTAGTATGAGCATGAACCCAAGCCAAACGAACGCAGCCTCGAGGTAGTCCCCAAAACGTACAGCAAATGTCCGCGTTGTATGTAGTGGCAGGCGTTCAATCAGGTGGTTAGCTTCAAATATAGAAGTTTCCTGGCTCACCGTTCCATCAGGGTGCACGATTGCTGACACACCTGAAGTAGCTGCAACAACCACTGCCCTATCCGTTTCAATGGCACGCAGCCTGCTCATCGCCAGCTGCTGATAGGTCATATCGCTAAACCCGAAAGTCGCGTTGTTCGTCGGTGTAGCGAGAATTTGCGCACCATTATTAATTGCCATCCGGTACGCCGGGTCTTCTGCCACTTCATAGCATGTGGCAACCCCAACAGGGATGCCTCCCATGTGGACGACACCTGGGCCATTGCCGGGCTTGAAATCGCTGGCGAGGTCCACGAGGTCCGTGATTTTCCGGAAGAAGTCGCGCATTGGCATGTACTCGCCAAACGGCTGCAAAAAGCGTTTATGATGCGTCTCGCCTGGCCCTGTTTCCGGGTCAAACACGACCATCGTGTTGCGCGCACCGACCTCGTCGCGCGTCAGCGTCCCCACCAGCACCGGTGCCCCTACTGCGCTCACAGCGCGTTCGATTGACGACGCCGCCAAAGGATCTTGAAACGGGTTCACGTCCGACGAGTTCTCCGGCCAAATAACGAGGTCAAGCTTTTCACCTTGTTTTTGGGCATCATTCGCTGCGCGAACAGTTTCATCGACGTGATTTTGTAACACGGCTCTGCGCTGAGCGTTGAAGTCAAGCCCGAGGCGCGGCACATTGCCTTGAATCGCTGCGACCAGTACGGAGTTGCCCTGTGCCGTCTGAGCCTCTGTCCCCTCGCCATCGAAACTCGGGCTGATAAGTCCTCCGAGCCCGATCGGGAGCGCGAAACCTAACGCAGCTACCCTGCGGGTTCTCCCACGCGTGATGAGAAACGTCACGAGGCTTACACCAGCGAGACAGGCGGCGAGAGAAACTAGCGCTGGACCACCAATTGAAGATAGCCACACCAGAGGCCCATTGACCTGCCCCCATGCCAGCCGGACCCAGGAAAATCCGCCGAATGGAAGCGACGAGCGGAGGAACTCCACCGCGATATACACAAATGGAAAAGCAAGGAACCCATACTGGCAACGGGCAATGCGGACGCCAGCCGCGCCAGTGATAAGCGCTGAGAGCGCCAGCGTGATAGCGAGCGCCACGTAGGGCATCGCGCCGACGAATGCTCCGATCCAGGGCAGGAGGATCAAGTAGCACGTGGCGGCATGGGCAAACCCGAGCAAGCAGCCAAATGTTGCACTTGGCGATGGCTTCGCTGCTGTAGCAAAACGTTGCCACGGCATCAGAGCGAGGTAGAACGCACCAACGCCGAGTACTGCGAGGAACCAGTACCCGAACGGCTCATAGGAGAACGCAACCGCAACGCCGGAAAGTACCGCGAGGACAAGTCGGAGTGACGCATTCACGACCGTGGTCCCTCTTCCCCACCTTCTGATCGGCGTTTGTGCTCTTCGTAGAGCCAGTCTTCAATTTCATCCGTGTCAATGACGGGGTGCTCATCGTCGCTGGCCCCACGCTCAGGAGTTGGCCGCGTGAACGAGCCGTAGGAAGCAGAGTTTCGGGACATCGGCGTCGATTCGTACATCCTGATTCCAACATTTTCCACGCGTTGCCGCAGAGAGCGTGAAAGGTGGTTTCGGAGTATCGAGCGAGTAGGGCTGAAGACCAAGAAGAACCCCAGGATTGAAGAAACGAAGCCCGGGATAATGCAAAAAGCCCAGCCAACCATTAGAAGCGCAGAGTCGCCTGCTAGCTTCCCTACAGATGTTTTGCCACGTGCCGCCTTTGCGAGTTCGCCGCGGAGCGTGAGCGTCGCCAGTGCACCGCCTAGCACCATCAGCGCGAAGATTGCCAGCAAAGCCCAGCCAACGCCGATTGACTTCGCGACAAGGAAAAACGCCAGCGCTTCTACGAGGAAATACGTCAAAATGTAGATTGCCATGCCGACCATCTTAGCCGGACTACACGGTTACTTGCCTGAGGATTCTAGCTGGCTTAATAGCCACAGGACGTCCTTTCGGAGGTGCTGGAAGTATGGGGCGAAGTGGTTGATGCCAGTTCTTCCCGGAAGCTTGGGAAGTTTTCGCATTTGAACGGGTCTATCCCACCTCTCCCCTAGTTCGGCGACCACTTGCCACGGGACGATGTCGTCGTGCTTACTGCCCCACAGTCTGAGTGGGATATCGAGTGGTGTACGAGTACCTAATGCTTGATCGTCGAGCGCTGCGGCTGTTTTCGGAAGATCCTCGAGGAGCGTAGACATTGGGATACCTGCTGCCGTCCAGTGTACGGTGCTTGCCCAAGCATGTCGGAGGACCGCGCCCACTGCACAGATGTTCGCATCAAGGATGACAGCGGACATACCAACGGGGCTGAGGTGGGGCATCAGCTCTTCCGTGATCTCTGGGTCGGATGCTAGAAGGGCGGCGACTGCGTAAAGAATCATGATGGACGGAAGCGTCCCATCGATGCGGTCGAGCATCGCAAGCAGATCTGCAGGTGGTGCTCCGACGACTGCGGCGCGCAGATGTAGTTCCGGCGCGTACTCGGGTTGCTCTAACCATGAAGCTGCGGCTCCCCCGCCCTGAGAAAAACCCCAGAGACCAAGCTTTTCGACGCTGCAGCCTAGGCCTACGCTGGCGCGAACTGCATCGGCGAGTGCGTGGGCTGCTGCGCGGTGGAAGCAATAGAGCTGCACATTGTCTTCGGGATCTCGTGGATAGTCCGTCAACACGACATTCGCTCCCGCGGCGAGCAACATGTTGATCGCAGGCTGCTCGTAGGCAGCGATAAGGTCCAGTGGTTTACGTCGAAGTCGAAGTCCCACAGTGCAGGAGTAAGAAGGGTCACATGCCGGGGCAACGCCTTGGGTGGACGGGGCGAACGCGACGGTTGGACGCTGTCCATTGCCGTGCCAGGGACGCTTGCTGAGGAACACCGCGCCGGTAGCAGACATCACGCGTTCCCGCTCGTCGGTCGTGGTGTATTCAATTCTGAATGCGTTGGCACGATTGAGCCTGTACTGCAGCCCTATAGGACGAATCGGCGTTGCTTGCAGCAGTGTGCCAGGACGAGCGCCGACTGCCCAAGTTGCTTTGCCGTACTCCGCATCTGTGAGCGGATGTGAATGCGTGAGGTCAACGCTAAGCGGCAGCAGTGTGCGAAGAGTTAAGCCGAACTCCATGTACGTGCTTTCCTAGATCCTCGGAGTGTCTCGCGGGTGGGGCTGCAAGGTCTTTGGCCTGGTGTTCAGCGCGTGTGCACCGTCTGCCTGGAGATGCACTATGTCCTCGATACGCATTCCCCAGCTGTCTGGTTTGTAAATTCCTGGTTCGATGGAAAAGACCATTCCTTCATCTAGGACGAGATCATTGCCGGTGACCAGGAACGGCGGTTCGTGGCCAGCCAACCCAATGCCGTGCCCGATTCGGTGCGTAAACCACTCGCCGTACCCGTGCTCGGAGATAATGTTCCTCGCAACCGCGTCGAGCTCTTCTGCTCGCATTCCAGGCCGAGCGGCGTCGCAAGCTGCCTGTTGCGCTTGCAAAAGCACTTCGTAGGCATCGAGCTGCTCTTGGCTACCCGGTGCTCCTTCGACAAGATACGTTCGCGTGCAGTCGGAGTGGTAGCCGCTCGCGATCGTCCCTCCGATATCGACGACGACGATGTCCCCTGCTTCAATGATTCGATCGGAGAAGTCGTGATGAGGGTTTGCGCCGTTGGGGCCAGAACCAACGATGATGAAGTCTACTGCAGTGTGCTCCTCCAGGATCGCCGTGTGCAGTGCGTCGGCCACAGTGCGCTCGGTAATACCTGGGGTAAGTAGCGAGGGAACGAGGGCATGAACGCGGTCGATTGCTTCGGCGGCCTGAGCCAATTGCGCAATCTCGTCATCATCCTTGACCATAAACAGACTAGACAATGCGTCCTGCGCAAGACAGGTCTTGAATGGGTATCGCTGCAAAGCCAGCACGTGATCCGCGGTGAGCGTGCTGCCCAGGCCAACGATCGGAGGCGTTGCGCTGTCGGCAGGCGATGCGATGAGTTTATAAATAATTTCATAGGGGTCTTCGCCATCGCGCCACCCAATGGGGATGAGCGCCGGGTCGTCTGAGGGGAAGGAACCAGCGTCGGTGTTGGGGAGGACAACGGTAGCGCTTCCTTCATCGGTGAGCACGATAGCGGAGAGCCTCTCGTGCGTATCGATTTGTGTACCGGTCAGGTATTCAAATTCCGGACCAGGGCCGATGATCACGGCGCGCAGGTGATTTGCCGCAAGAAATTTGCAGGCTGCTGCGCGTCGACGTTCAAATGTATCGCTTCCGAAGAAAGTCATACGCCCATCGTAGGCGCACTAGTACTCGCACTAGTTCCCGATTGCCACTACACCGCGTCGAATAGCTTCTATCGCGCGGTTCGCATTGTTGCGAATCTCATCGCTGTAGCCGACCTTCTTCACCTGTTCTAGCAGGTCGATCACCTGCCGGCACCATCGGACAAAGTCGCCCGCGGTCAGTTCCGCGCCAGATTCTGCCGCGGCTGCAAGCGCGTACCCAAGCGGTGCGCCGGCGGTCCATTGGTGCAACGCGAGTGAGAAATGTGGGTCTGGCATTCTGGTGAGTGGAAGATTGTGGCGCTGCTCATCGGAAACGAGTTCGCCGTACACACGCATCGTTTCATTCATTGCGTGGGCCATTGGCTCTGTAGCGGCCTCCGGGGAGCCTCCCGTGGTACGGCGGTTCTCAAACACGACCATCGAGACGACACCGGCGAGCTCTGCGGGGTCCAACTCGTCCCAGATCCCGCGTTTTAGGCACTGCGCAACGAGGAGGTCCGAAACATTGTGCAGCTTTGCTAAACGCTCGCCCTCATCAGTTACTTGGAATTCGCCCCCCACGAGCTCCACGTAGTCGAGTTCTTGCAGTAGCCCGATCAGGCGCTCGAATGTTCTGCCGAGTGTGTCGGTGGCGTTGTCTACTTGCCTGCTCAGCCGGTCAAGTGCGCGCTGCTCACGGGCAAGCTTCTCGCCTACTCGGGCCAGCATTTCGCGGTCCGTGGCCGGCCATGAGTGGACGGGGTGCGCATGAAGTTGCTCGCGAAGTTTGGTGACGGATTTTGGAGTTCGATACCGGGCCTTCTCACGCAGTCGCTTTGGTGCATGCACCGGGGCGTGGCGGAGCTGGCTTGCGATCTTTTTCGCAAATTTGCGTGGTTGGTCCCGCGTATGCCGTGGAACTTTCATTCGTCCTACGACGAGTGGAGTGTTCTTGAAAAAATCAGCGTTGATGCGGCTCGACCAGCCACGCTCGGTGGTGACCCAGGGGCGCGGATCGTCGTGTCTGCCGGCGGGCTGAACCACCACCGCGAGCTCCGGTTGACGTTTACCAGGAAGCGCGATGATCTCGCCGACTTCCAGTCGGGCCAGCACGCGGGCGACCTCGGTGTGCCGGTTGTCGAGCGCGTCTCTGCGTGCTTTCTTCTCCTCCACGCTGAGAGCATGTCGGATGTCCAGGTACTCCAACAGGTCCTCAATCGCGTGGTCTGATGGTGGCGCGTACGAAGAGATATCGCGGAATAATTGGGCGCGAAGTCGAGCAACTTTGCCTTCCAGCCGCTCTAGGTCCCTCACCTCGCCAACTACGGATCGGTCGGTTTGGAACTGAGCAAATGACTGCTCGATAAGTCGAATGGAGTCGTCGAAACCATTCATGGCAAGCATGTTGATAGCCATGTTGTAGCCGGGAGCAAACGGTGAAATGAGAGGATACGTTCTTGTCGACGCCAATCCAGCTACATACTGCGGGTCCATCGCTGGCGCCCACTGCACAACAGCGTTGCCGAGCACATCGATCCCTCGCCGACCGGCGCGCCCCGTGAGCTGGGTGTACTGCCCTGGTGTGAGGTCTACGTGGCCCTCGCCGTTGAACTTGACCAACTTCTCCAGCACGACGGTTCGGGCCGGCATGTTGATGCCCAGGGCCAGCGTTTCCGTCGCAAACACCACCCGGACGAGCCCTTCCACAAATAACTGCTCGACGATGTGCTTGAACGCGGGTAATAGCCCTGCGTGGTGCGAAGCGAACCCCCTCAGCCACGCGCTGCGAAGCTGCCGGTAGTTCAGTACTTTGAGATCCTCTTCCGGGATGCCTTCAACACCCGCGTCGATGATCTCGGCGGCACGTGCACGTTCCTCTTCTGTCGTGAGTTCCTTCCGCGAACGGAGGCATTGGTAGAGAGCGCCATCGCATCCCGCTCGAGAGAAGATGAACACAATTGCCGGAAGCATCTCTAGCCCATCGAGCACCTCGACAACTTCCGGCCGCCCAACCGGGCGGTAGCGGTCTTGTTGGCGCGTCCTCCCATGGCGACGTCCACTCGAGCGGGCACGGAACCCGCGACCTTCGTGAAAGTCATCCGCGCCTTCTTCCGTCGTTCGAGACTCGATACGGGCGATCTGATGCGCCAAAGCCCTGTTAAGTTCGGGCTCGGAGGATGGGTTGGCAGGCTCGAACAATGGAAGGACCTTCTTGCCAACCATCATGTACTGACTCAACGGAACCGGACGGTCTTCGGAAACAATCACGGTCGTATCGCCACGAACAGTGTTGAGCCATTCACCGAACTCTTCCGAGTTCGACACAGTCGCCGAAAGCCCAACGATCTGGACGGAGTCGTCCAAGTTGAGAATGATCTCCTCCCAAACAGGTCCACGTTCCGGATCTGCGAGGAAGTGGATTTCATCCATTACCACGTGGGTTAGTCGGTCCAGGCGAGGTGCTTCCGCGTACACCATGTTTCGGAGCACCTCTGTCGTCATCACGACGATGTCCGCCGAACCGTTGATGGTCACGTCGCCTGTCAGCAGTCCAACGGATTCTTCGCCGTATGCCGCGACGAAGTCGTGGTACTTCTGATTGCTCAGCGCCTTAATTGGTGTGGTGTAAAAGCACTTTGTGCCTCGCGAGAGCGCCAGCGCAACGGCGAACTCACCGACTACGGTTTTCCCGGATCCCGTTGGGGCGCAGACGAGCACGCCCCGATCGTATTCGAGTGCCTGGCAAGCTTCAATTTGGAATGGGTCGAGCGGAAAATCCTTCGAGGCTTGAAACTGTGCGAGAAACGAGTCAGAGGAAGCGGACATGCCCCTACAGTACGTCGTTGAAGGGATCCTCGGTAAACGTGTGCACGGGCTTTGGCTTCTCTACGGCCGCTACGTTACCAATCGGTGCTGCCTTTTCGATGGGCGAAGCTGCGTCGATAGGTCCTGAGGACTCGTCGTCGTCGAGGTCGAGCCAGTCCGGTCTGTTCCTGGCGTGGCGCTTGTCATTGATCCTGCAGAACTGGAATGCGCACTCGACGAGGAGTGTGATGGAGAGCGCCAGCGCGACCATCGAGAACGGGTCCTGGCCGGGTGTCATAAACGCCGCAAAGATAAAGATCCCAACGATGATGATCCGGCGCTTATCCTTTACCTGTTCATAACGAATGATGCCCGCGACGTTGAGCATCACGATGATGAGGGGGACTTCGAAGCTCACACCAAAGACGACGATGAGCCCGAGCAAAAAGTTATAGTAGCTTCCACCAGACAGTGCGCCAATCTGCACCTCGCTGCCCATCGTCATCAGGAAGTACAGTCCTTTGTCCAAAACAAAGTACGCAAGCATCGCCCCGGCCACGAAGAGCAGTACCGCAAGCGTCACAAACGTGAATGTGTACTGTTTTTCATTCTTGTGGAGCCCCGGCGTGATGAATCGCCAAATTTGGGTCAGCCACACTGGTGATGCCATGACGAGCCCAGCGAGCGCGCCTACCTTCAGCCGCAGCATGAACATTTCGAAGGGGCCCGTCGCTAAGAGACGACAATTGCCATCACCTGTGAAGTCTGCTCGAAGCTCAGTCGGGAGGTTGCAGTACGGGCCTCGAATGATTTCGCCGAGTGGGTACCAGTGAAAAGGCGCAGACTGATACCAAATGAATCCCACAACGGTGCCGACGCACACTGCGACGAGCGAGACGATGACGCGGCGTCGTAGCTCTTTCAGGTGTTCAACGAGCGTCATCTCGCCGGTAGCATTCTTTGGCTTCCGACGAAATCGACGACCTGCCTTTTGTGCAGGCGGAACTTGCTGTTGCCCCACTGAACTACGACCTCCAAGAATTCCTTAACAACAAACGCTACTGGCGGTGCTGGTTCTCAGGCGCGTCCCAAAAGCTTTGCTGAGCGTTAGGGCCTGTTTGCTGCTGTGGATTCGATGGAGGAGCGATTTCTTTAGGTTCCTGGCTCTGCGCAGGCTGCTGCGGAGTAGCTTGCGTCTCGTCGTCGTTGCGCAGCTCCTTGACTTCAGACTTGAAGATACGGGCGGAGCGACCCATCGAACGTGCCAAGTCGGGAAGCTTGTTTGCCCCGAACAATAACAGCACGATGGCCAAAATAATGAGGATTTCCATCCAACCTAAATTCGGCATTGGATTCCTTTCACACTGCTTGGGTAGAGTCCTCCGCTATTCTAATGCCTCTAAGCCGGAAAACGCACGACGGCGTGCCTCATCAGCCAGCTCTGGCGGACCGATGAGTTCGATGCGGTCTCCTTGGCTAAGGCAGAAACGGATAAGCCAGTCCGCGGACCCGTAGACCATGGTTGCCTCAATCCGTCCGTCATCATAGGCATCACCGATTTCGATTTCCCAGTAGTCCGCAAGCCATGTCGCATCGGAAGATACGAGTAGGTTAGCGATGTTTTCGGAGTCGAAGCCAAACGGGTCGGAGCCGTCAAACGTCTTGCCCACCGCAGAACGGTCGGCTGGAACTTCGGTCAACCGAGCTTCACGAATTCGGTCAGTTCGGAAGCTCTTCTCCTCTCCTCTATCCAGCGCCGTGAAATAGGTGTGACCACCTTGGTGAAAGAACCGAATACCGGTCAACTGGCGCTCACGAAGCGTATCGGAGGAAGGCGAAAAGTATGTCACCTGCACTTGAACGCCTTGCTGCAAACCACTTTGAAGTATCCCCAGGATGGATTCTTGATCGCTTTGCTCCCCATCCGCGTCAAGCACGGAGGTACTGCCAACTACAGCTCGCAACTTCTCTGCTGCAGAACTCAGCGCCGCTTGGTCGAGCAGGCCTGGCATGGTCTCGAATGAGTCGAGCAGTAGTAACAATGTGTTTGCCTCGGTTGGTGTGAGACGCAAGGGCCGACTCAAACCTTGGTCGTCAATGACGGTCACCTCGGTCCACGAATGTTTGAGATCAATCATCTCCCCGGGGCCATTGCCAACTCCCGACAAATGGAGCATCGCCAAGTCGCTTTTCACCTGTTCCGCGTCAGTTCCGATGTCCCGCGCTATTTCCATTGGTGAACGATCTGGGTGCTGCGACAGGTATGACAACAGGTTTAAAAGCCGTGCCAGACGCACCTGGCGTTCGACTGCAGTGTTTTGCTTCATGCTTCAACTCGTTCCTGTCCTCGAAGCTGTTTGCGCAAGAGCGCAGATACCTCTTCGTGGATATCGGGCGGCGTAATTGAGCGCACATGCGGAGCAAGGCTCGCGAGAGTGCGCACGAGCCAGTCGCGTTCGACCCCACTGACAGCTATCCGGTCCAGACCCGCTGCAGAGCCTTCTGAGCGCTCTCCTTGCAGCGATAGCTCCTCGCCTACACCAGCTGAAATTTCCACCACGGCATCGGCAAGCGGGCCACGAAGTACGTTCTGAAGTACGTCACGCGGGTCCTTGGTGGCGTCGTGAAACGATGTCTGATTCTTCGACTTCCTGATGTTGCTCACCTTCATCAGTCTGAAGACGCGCTCTTGGCCGCGATCGCAGTCCCAACCAACAAGGTAAGTCTTGTTATTGAGAGGTACGACGCTCCACGGGTCGAGCGTTCGGCGCTGGAGCGACGTACCTGGAGCTGGCTGAAAATCGAACGTCATGCGGGTCTTGGTGCGTGCGCAAGCCAAGGCCGCCTTGAGTACATCAGGGTCGAGGTTGATGATGTCGTTGTCGACGAACGCAATGGTTGGGCTATCAAACATCCTGGTAACGCCAGATGCCGCGATCTTTGTCCAACCGGATCGCGCAAACGCGCCTAGGCGTCCCGCCTGGCTGAGATCAACTACGAGGCCAAGCGCCGTTGCCTCCTCAACAGTGAGGTTGAGCGGCTCGAGTTCGTACTTATCGTGTTCGATCCATGCCTCGCCTGCTCGAGTTTCTGCGGGCACGCCAACACGGCGAAGGTCGTCGACGTCGCGCTTAATCAGTTTTTCCAGGGCCTCTGGAGTTCGATCAGCGTATCCGTCGACGTGCTTGGCAATCCACTGCTGTGTCCTCGGACGCGGTGACCCCAGTAACGCGAACGCCAAGTTCAGCTGCCGGGAAGTCATTACATCACTACGTGTCATGATGCTCCTGCTGATGGTTGTCCACGATGTATTGGATCAAGGCGTCGACGTCAGCGTTCTCGGTTTCGAAGGGATCGAGAAGCTTGAGCGTTCGAGGCTCTGGACGGTTTACTTTCAGGTGCACCCAGTCGACGTTGTGCTCCGCGTTGTAGCCCCGAGCAGCTGAGAGGAACCTGCCCCGCAGCGCGGCGCGAGTCGTGGCAGGAGGCTGCTCAGCAGCCATTCGAATGTCCGTGTCGGTAGTCCAACGCGCCGCGAGGCCTTTGCGTTGCAGCAGGTAGAACAGACCACGCTCCGGGTTGATGTCGTGATAGGTCAAATCAATCTGTGCCAATTTCGGATGTGACCAGTCCGTGTCTAGTTTTTCACGAACCTGCTCTAAGAGCTTGTGTTTGATCACCCAGTCGATCTCTGTGTCAACCGCAGAGAAATCCTGCGTCTCGATTGCAGTCAGCACTCTTTGCCATAGCTCCACTACCCGACCGAGTTCCTCGTTTGAGGTTCCCTCGTCTGGCCGTTGTGTCAGCCATTTTGTGGCGGCGTCAAGAATCTGTTGCTGCACCGCGAGTGCTGTAACAGTTGAACCATCTTTACAAGTAAGGAGCGTTTGGCCAGTCGGGTCGAGCGCAATCGCTCGAATATGCTTGATCGGATCTTCGAGCTCCACGTTCGGCATCGGGAAGCCAGCCTCGAGCATCTCAATGACCAGCTGCGTCGCGCCTACCTTGAGCGCGAACGTAGTTTCCGACATGTTGGAGTCACCGACGATGACGTGCATTCGGCGGAATCGATGAGAATCTCCGTGTGGCTCATCTCGAGTGTTAATAATGGGACGCGTGCGCGTGGTGGCAGATGAAACCCCTTCCCACACCTGGTCGGCGCGCTGGGACAGCACAAACTTGCCCTTATTGATCATTCCTGCGCCGCATATTAGCTGTCTCGTAATCAAAAAAGGCAGGAGCTGCTTGCTGAATGACTTCAGGACGATTTCTCGACTCACTAGATAATTCTCGTGTGCACCGTAAGAGTTGCCCTGTGAGTCGACGTTGTTCTTAAACAGGTACACCTGGGCCGGAGTCCCCTCCTGTGCAAGGGCTTCCTCTGCATGCAGCGCAAGCTGGTGGTAGAGCATCTCGCCAGCCTTGTCGTATTGCAAGAGCTGCATCAGTGAGTCGCACTCTGGCGTCGCGATTTCAGGGTGCGCACCTACGTCGAGATAGAGCCGAGAGCCATTCTGGGTGAAGATATTCGACGACCGATAGCGCGAAACTACCGGCCGGAACAAGTAGCGCGAAAGCTCTTCCGGGCCAAGGATGGATTGCCCATGTGCGTAGGCGGCGAGCCCAAACTCCGTCTCTACCCCCATGATTCGGCGCGCATACAGCGCAGGGTGTTCGGAACTCATTGGCCACCTTTTTGAACGAATGAGCGCACAAACTCCTCAGCGTTCGTGTCAAGCAAGGCATCAATCTCATCGAGTAAATCGTCAGTGCCTGTCACCTCGACCTGGGCTTGGGCGTTGCTGCCTTCTTCATTCTGCGGTTCCGGGGTGTCTCCTCCACCGAACATTTGTTGCTGCTTAGACATGCTTATACCCTAGCGCGTTTAGCAGCTCCGATGCCGTTGTAGCGCGGTTGATGATTTGGGCAGTTTGCTCATCCGTCCAGCCATTGACATCGTCGAGCGGCACGCGGACCATTCGATCCTCAATCCTGAAAACGATGGACTGCCAACTCGATGCCGCGATCTCTTCCCCAAACTTTTCGGTTACCTTGCCACGGAAGTACGCGCGGGAGTTTCTCGGCGGGTTCTTTGCTGCGTGAGCAATCTCCTCATCGCCTACTAGCGTCCGTATCGATCCTTTTCGGACGAGTGCGTGATACAGCGATTTCGCAGGATCTATGTCAGCGTACTGGATGTCGATCATTTTCAACTTTGGGTCGTCCGCGGCTACTCCTCGGTCCATGAACGAGCGCACAAGCGCCCACTTGGCCGTCCAATCAAGGCGATCCGCGGTGCGCAGTGGGTCGACTGCGAGATCATCGAGCACTTCAGCCCAAAGAGCGAGCACTCGCTTATCGACGTCCCCTTCGTTTGGCAGCCCCTGCACCCGATCTCGGATTTCCCGGAGCACCTCGATTGCTGTGCAGCGCCTACCGTTGGCAAGAAGTAGTTTGTGTGTGCACGTTGGGTCGTGGGAGATGCGTTGCAGCTCAGCAACCGGGTCCTGGATGGTGAGGTCCGAGAAGTCCACTCCAACTTCGATTGCGTCGAGCACGAGTTTGGCCATGCCCATCTTCAAGAAGTTGGAGTACTGGCTCATGTTGGCGTCACCGATGATGACGTGGAGGCGTCGAAACTGTGTAGCGTCAGCGTGTGGTTCGTCGCGCGTGTTGATGATGCCTCGGTTCAGTGTCGTTTCGAGTGAGATTTCCTGCTCGAAGTAGTCTGCGCGCTGTGAAATCTGGAAACCGGCATGTTCACTTTCGCGCCCGATGCCGACTCGTCCGGCGCCAACGATGACCTGCCGAGTGACGAAGAACGGAATGA
This sequence comes from Corynebacterium pseudogenitalium, assembly GCF_024453815.1. Classification (NCBI taxonomy): domain Bacteria; kingdom Bacillati; phylum Actinomycetota; class Actinomycetes; order Mycobacteriales; family Corynebacteriaceae; genus Corynebacterium; species Corynebacterium pseudogenitalium. The sequence goes on from NZ_CP072934.1 coordinate 1,215,374, forward strand.
GCCCCTCTACCACCGCTGCGAAGTCAGTGTGGCGTGAGTACTGGTAGTTTTCGTGACTACCGTACGACTGGCCCTTGCCATCGACGTTGTTCTTGTAGAACTTAATGGGTGGGCATGGTGCAGCGCCGTCAAGCACCGAAATACCTTCGTCCCAGAGATCGCGGATGTCGTCCATGGACTGCCGCAGGTAGAGATCACCAGCGGCGTCGTACAGCATGGCATCCCAGGCGTTATCAACTTCCGGGGAGGAGTATTCAGGATGGCCGTGGTCGACGTAATACCGAGCACCGTTAGTAGTCACCACATTAGCCACGCCAATCGCGTTTGGGTCGACAACAGGAACCGTCCGATAGCGTTGGAGGTCGTATCCGCGAGCATCCTTCAGCGGGTGTTCCTCCGCGTAGTCCCATCGGCTTCGAGCACTCGTATGCATCGCAGCGTATGCCACGACAGCATGCGTCGAGGTTATGAGCGGGCTGAGCGTCGGGTCGCTCGGAGTCGTGATGCCATACTCAGTTTCTGTTCCCATGAAACGTCCCATGGCTCACGACTGTACCGCGACGCTACCTCCCGTGCTGGCATTTACCAGCCGCGCTCAGCCAAGCGATGCGGCGCAGGCAGATCGCTTACGTTAATGCCAACCATTGCCTCGCCAAGGCCGCGTGAAGCTGCTGTGACTTCGGCGATGTCTTGCCAGTTGCGGGTTGCACGAACGACAGCTTCCGCGCGCTTCTCTGGATGCTCGGACTTAAAGATACCCGAGCCAACGAAGACGCCGTCAGCGCCAAGCTGCATCATCAGAGCTGCGTCAGCTGGTGTTGCAACGCCACCAGCGGTGAACAGGGCAACGGGAAGCTCGCCGTGTTCAGCAACGTACTTCACCAGATCATATGGGGCTTGCAGCTCTTTCGCCGCGACGTAGAGCTCATCTGGGTTAGACGCTACCGTAGCCTGCAGCTGTGCGATTTGGGCTTTGATAGTGCGGATATGTTTCGTGGCCTCGGAGACATCACCAGTACCAGCCTCGCCTTTGGAACGAATCATGGACGCGCCTTCATTGATGCGGCGAAGTGCTTCACCCAAGTTTGTCGCACCGCACACGAAGGGGGTGTCGAATGCGTTCTTATCGATGTGGTTGACATAGTCAGCTGGGCTGAGCACCTCGGACTCATCGATGTAATCGATTTTGAGATGCTCCAAGATCGCGGCCTCGACCGTGTGTCCGATGCGCGCCTTTGCCATGACTGGAATTTCCACCGCGTCGAGGATCTCTTCGATGAGGTCGGGGTCGGACATACGCGCCACCCCTCCCTGGGCACGGATGTCTGCCGGGACTCGCTCAAGTGCCATGACGGCAACGGCGCCGGCATTCTCCGCAATCTTCGCCTGCTCTGCGGTCACGACGTCCATGATGACGCCGCCGCGCAAGCTATTGGTCAACTCTGCATGTTTCGAAAAATCAGTCATGGGTTCCATCATGCGGTACGATCTGGACGATTACGAGGTCCAGTTTTACAGCAATATTTTGTACCAGTTGGTGAGTATGTTCTTTCCAGTCTCGCGTAACGCATCACTTTCACTTCCTGCCCAAATCGCAGCGCAAATCCGAACCGCAGTTGCCGAAGGCACACTGCGACCCGGAGACACCATCGCATCTACCCGCGAGCTTGCTGCCCAACTCGGCGTATCGCGTGGGACCGTGGTCAGCGCGTTCGATCAGCTCATCAGCGAAGGCTATCTGGATACCACGCAGGGAGCACCAACAAGGATTCATCCTGAGCTCCGAGTACCGAAGCAGTCGATACAACGGAGGCAAAGAGCATCCAACGAGGCGTCAACACCTGCAGTACTTTCGCTGGTCCCAACATCAGGTATCGACGGCATGATCCGCCCGGCAGCCTGGCACCGTGCATGGCGCGAAGCCTCATATTGCGTGCCGAAACAGGCCGACCCACAAGGCGAGCCGAAACTACGGACTGCAATCGCCGAGCACCTGCGAGTAGCTCGTGGGCTTCACGTTGCTCCGGAGGAGGTCATCGTCACCGGTGGGACCCGCGAAGGACTACTGCTCACGCTGATGTCTATTGGCAACAGCGTCCGGGTTGGTGTTGAAACTTCGGAGTCTAGCGGGCTTCGTTCCGTGATCGCTCTCGCAGGCCATGCGACGGTGCCCTGCCAATGTGACGACGAAGGCGTGTTGGTCTCGCAGCTTCCATGCGACATCGACGCACTGCTCATCACGCCAGCACACGTGCCGCCGTTTGGCGGTGTCATGACAGTACGCCGACGCGTTGAGTTACTCGAATGGGCATCGGCAACGGGTACGTTGCTCATCGAGGATGACTTCAACACAGAACTGCGCTACCGAACCGCTCCCCAACCGACACTGAGTGCTCTACCGAACTCAGGCAATGTGCTCACGCTCGGTACTTTCACAACGCTGCTGCACAAGCAGCTTTCCGCCGGCTACATCGTCACCACACCGGATACGTTTTCCTCGGTGCAAGAGACCCGGGAAGTGCTAGGAATGCCGGTGTCGACAGTTACCCAACACGCGATCGCGCACCTACTGACTGATGGCACCGTCCGGAAAAGCACCAAGGCGTTTCACACTAGGCTTGCGAAGCGGCGTCGACAAGTAACCCCACTCCTCGAGCGTATTGCCGAAGTCAGTGGTGCGAGCAACGCTGCTATGAGCAACACGAGTAGCGCTGACATTATCGTTGAGTTTTCTCATCAACGCGATCTGCAGCGCTTCAGGGAGCAGCTGAAACGCGCTGGCTGCGTTTGCGCGACCGGTGATTCAACTGGCGCTGGCGAAGACTGTTTTGCACTACTCAGTTTCTCAACGCTGAGCGACCAAGACTTTGATGCCGCAACGCGCTCCCTCGCTGAGTTTCTAGGATGCTGACCTAGCGACGACCTCCACAGCGACCACTTGCTTGCCATGTCGACCGGCTAGGCGCGACCAAGTATCTGGGTCGGCAGTATTTGGCAGGTCCTCATTTTCCTGCTGCTCCGCGCGAACCGCCGCACGCAGGTGCTCCGCAGTAACGCCGGTATCTGACTCGCCGGAAATAGCGGCCTTGATAGCAAGCTTTTTGGCGCGGCTGACAATGTTCGCGATCATCGCACCAGACACAAAGTCAGAGTAATGCAACGTCTCCTCAGAGCCATCAATCAACCGGAGACGGACGAAAGGCCGCGGCGCAAACAACTCCTCGACGGCAATCTCAGAAAGCTCCTCGATAGGAGCTGCGTGAGGGACTTCAGGGCGTAAGTACCGGCCGAAGATATCGAGGGCCTCAGCTTTAGTCGGGCGTGAAATCCGCACCTTGATATCGAGGCGTCCAGGTCGGAGAATCGCAGGGTCAATGAGCTCTTCCCTATTCGTCGCGCCGATGACGATGACGTTCGAAATATCTTCTACGCCGTCAATCTCTGTGAGCAGCTGCGGCACAACTGTCGTTTCCATATCGGAGGACACCCCCGAACCGCGGGTACGGAAGATCGACTCCATCTCATCGAAGAAAATGATCACGGGGCGACCTTCCGAGGCGAGCTCCCTCGCACGCTCGAAAATCAGCCGGATTCTACGCTCGGTCTCTCCCACGAACTTATTCAGCAGCTCGGGGCCCTTCACGTTGATGAAGTGCGCCGACGCACTATGACCAAGCCGGTGCGCCAACGAATTCGCGACCGCTTTCGCAATCAGCGTCTTACCGCACCCGGGCGGGCCGTACAGTAGCAGGCCCTTCGGGGGCTTCAAGTCATACTGCTGGTAAAGGTGAGGGTGCGCGAACGGCAGCTCAACCGCATCGTGGATGAGCTCAATCTGTTCTTGGAGCCCGCCGATGTCCTCATACGTCACGTCGGGTACTTCTTCGAGTGAAAGCTGGTTCACCTCGGTCTTTGCAATGCGCTCAAACGCGAACTGTGCGCGCACATCAGTAAGCAACGTGTCACCGGCACGGCTTTCACGCTGTAGCTCGTCTGTAAGCCGTACGACGTGCTCCGTTCCCTGGATGTCTTGCACAATAGCGCGACCGGCGTCCAGCTTTTCAACGAGCGTAGCTAGCTGGCCCACAGCAGGATATTGGCAGACCTCGAGTACCACGCTGCCATCGCCAAGCCTCACCAGCGACCCCGGCTTCACTCGGTCGATCGCGATCGTTGGCGCGACCTTGACACGCATATGCCGACCGCTTGTAAAGACTTCAGCGTCTGTCCCATTGCCAGTGGACGCAAGGAACAGGCCGTACGTCGAAGCTGGGTCGCCGAGGGACTCGACCTGTTCGTAGAGCTCTTGCAGCTTGTCCCGACTGGTTTTGAGCATGTCCGCAAGCTGTGCATTGCGCGCGCGGAGCTGCTGGTTGTCGCGTGTGAGTACCTGGACTTCGGGCAAGCGTTCAGTCATACAAGGAATCTTAGCGACGCGCGCGCCGTTGCGGACGAGGTGGTGTCACTCCGTCCGCGAGTCGGCGCGTCCACACGAGAAATGCAGTGTGCGCGTTCATGCGGTGTTCTGGTCGAGTTGCCAGACCTTCGACCTTCCATTCACGCAGCAGGGTTTCCCATGCGCGAGGTTCCGTAAAGCACTTTGCCTCGCGGATGCCCTCCATAATGTTCATCAGCTGCGGGACTGTTGCCACGTACGTCATGAAAACGCCACCGGGGATCAACACATTCTTAACGGTGTCGATGAAGTGCCACGGCTCAACCATGTCCAAGATCACGCGGTCAACTGGTCCGCCAAGGTCCTCTTGAGTGACCTCACCGAAATCTCCCAGACGCGGTGTCCACCAATCAGGGCGACCATTGAAGTAGTCCTCTACGTTGTCTTTCGCGAACTTCAGATGATCATCGCGAATCTCGTAGGAAAACACATGGCCATCGGGCCCGACAGCACGCAAGAGCGACATCGTGAGAGCACCGGAACCTGCGCCGGCCTCCAACACGCGCGCACCCATAAAAATGTCACCCTCGACGAGAATCTGAGCGGCATCCTTTGGATAAATGACCGCGGCGCCGCGCGGCATGGATAACACGTGATCAACGAGAAGGTGCCTGAAACAGAGATAGTCCGCACCCAAGGTGGACTTCACCACCGAGCCTTCGTGCGCGCCGATGATGTCGTCGTGGCTGACAATCCCCTTATGTGAGTGAAACTGCCCTCCTTCAACGAGTTGGATGGTGAAGTGGCGACGCTTTGCGTCCGTGAGTTGGACTTTATCGCCAACGCGAAATGGACCTGAATACATGTTGTTCAGTATGCCTTACACTCGCGCATCCGTGTAAAAGGCGTGGAGCGCCTGTACAAACCACTTCATATCCTCTACCCCACACATTTCACGGGCGGAGTGCATCGAGAGCAACGGAACACCAACATCCACGGTAGGGATGCCAAGGCGCGTCGCGGCGATAGGTCCGATCGTCGAACCGCAAGGGACGTCGTTGTTTCCGACGAACACCTGGTTCGGCACACACGCCGCCTCGCAAGCGCGAAGCCACGTTGCCTCAGTTTCCGCGTCGGAGGCGTAGCGCTGATTTGCGTTCACCTTCAGGACAGGCCCGGCGTTCAGCAAAGGGCGATGCGAAGGATCGTGCTTTGTTGCATAGTTCGGGTGCACCGCGTGAGCAGCGTCGGCTGAGATCATCGAAGACCTAGCGCAGAGGCTCAGGAAGTCATTGACCCCCAGCCCGGACGCGATTCGTCGTAGGAATCGCTCGAGTAGTGGGCCTGCTGCGCCCGTCGGTGAGTTTGAACCGACCTCTTCGTGGTTGAACGCGACGAGAACCAATACATCGGAATGTGTTGCCTCACGTTGGGCTTCAATCAGCGCTTCTAGGCTCGCCCACACACTGGTAAGGTTGTCAAGCCGACCAGCCATCAGCATGTTACCAATCACTGCACCAGGCTGCGTATCTACCGTAATCAGCTCGTGCGCAGCAATTGACTCGCCACCCAACCCAATTTGCTCACCGATGACTTCCAAGAGCGGACGATCCACGCCGAGCACCGGCTGCGTGTGTTGTTGGCGCTCAACCGGAGGCGTATCCGCTCGGTACAAGTGAATTGCGAGGTTCGGGACCCGAGCAATCGGACCAGAATTTACCAAGTGGGTCTTCCCACTCGAGTCAACCACACGCCCCGCAAAGGCAAGGTCACGGTCGAACCAACTCTGCAAAATCGGCCCGCCGTAGACCTCAACTGCCACCTGATGTATCCCCTCTCCCTCAACGTCAGGCCTCGGCTTCACCATAAGCCCCGGGGAATCCGTATGTGACCCAACAATCCGAAATCGGCTGGTCTCGGAGTCAAACTCTTCGGGTATCCACCACGCTACGACTGCCCCTCCTTCGACGGCCACATGGCCACCCGGAGTTGTGGGAGATGCAGTGGAGCTGGCGTCGTCAAGAAATCCTTTGCCTACGAGCAACGAGCGAACTTGGTTAGCTGCGTGGAACGCGCTCGGGCTCGCACTAAGAAATCGAAGAAACGAATCAATCGATGTAGTCATACGTGCGAGTCTAGCTCGAGAGAAACCACTAGGATAGGACGAATATGAAAGCGAAACCGTTAGCCCTGTCCCCCTCGCGCGCGTCCGACTACCAGCAATGCCCACTGCTCTACAGGCTGCGAGCGATCGACAAAATCGAAGAACCCAAAACTGAGCCCCAGGTCAAAGGCACCCTCGTGCATGCCGTCCTCGAGGAACTGTTTGGGATGGAACGCGAACAACGCACCTACCCTGCGGCGGTCAAACTCATCGTCCCCGCATGGCAGAAGATGTGCGAACAGGACCCCAGCGTTGCAGACCCCATCGAGGACGAACAACTGCTTTTTATCGACGCCCGCACGCTCCTACGCGGATATTTCCAGATGGAAAACCCACTTGGCTTTGACTCACACAAGCAAGAAATGTACGTCAATACTGTGCTGCCTAACGGTGTGCCCGTGCGAGGCTTCATCGACCGCGTTGACGTCGCGCCAACTGGTGAAATCAGGGTCGTTGACTACAAGACCGGCAAGAAACCACAGCCAAGGTTCTCACACGACGCGAAGTTCCAGATGCGGTTCTACGCACTGGTGTACTGGCGGCTTTTCAACGAAATACCTGATCAACTGCGGCTCATGTATCTCAAGGTGGCAGACTCACTCTTCCTTACCCCTTCAAGTGAAGAACTCGAGTACTTCGAGCGCGACCTCGGTGAACTTTGGGCCAAAATTACCCGTGACGGTGAAACCGGACAGTTCCGACCAAAACGTTCCAGGCTCTGTGATTGGTGTGCGTTTCAGGCGTACTGCCCGGAGTTCGGCGGGACGCCACCGCAGTACCCTGGGTGGCCGGGGTCCGCGGCGGATGTGGAGTAAACACCGCGACGGACCACTGCAGGCTAAAACTAGAATAGCCCCTTGATGTTGCCACTCGAGTCAACATCAATGTTGTTGGCTGCTGGATTTTTCGGCAGGCCAGGCATCGTCATTACAGCACCAGTGAGTGCTAGTACGAATCCGGCACCCGTACGCGGAATGAGCTGACGCACATGCAGTGTGTGCCCCTCAGGCGCTCCGAGGCGAGAGGGGTCGTCGCTAAACGAGTACTGCGTTTTTGAGATACATACCGGTAGGGCATCTGCACCACTCGCACGCAAGTTCTCGAGGTCTTTCCGCGCCGCATCCGAGTACTGAACATCTGCCGCGCGGTATACCTCGCGGGCAATCGTCTCGATTGACTGCTCGACACCTTCCTCCGGGTTGTACAGCGACGACGAAGCACCTTCGACCAGATTGTCGAGGACCGTCTTTGCCAGCTTCTCGGCGCCTTTACCGCCTTTCGCCCATACCTCGGCCTCTTCCAGTGCAACACCGAAATCCTTCGCCCACTTTGCCATCCAAGCGCGCTCACGATCCGTGTCAGAAGTGAACAGATTGAGTGCCACGACAGGGCGGACACCAAATTTACGAAGGTTTTCGACGTGCCGCTCAAGGTTCACAATGCCCTTCGCCAGCGCATCCAGGTTTTCAGACTTGAGATCGGAGCGGTCAACACCACCGTTGTACTTGATAGAACGGATAGTGGCGACCACTACCGCGCCAGCCACGTCGAGGTCACCGTAATGTGACTTGATATCGAAGAACTTTTCCGCGCCGAGATCAGCCCCGAATCCTGCTTCCGTAAAGACGTAGTCAGCACACTTCTGTGCTGTCTTCGTGGCAATCAAGGTGTTGCAACCATGGGCAATGTTTGCAAACGGACCGCCATGGATAAATGCAGGAGTGCCACCCATGGTCTGCACAAGGTTCGGCTTCAATGCGTCTTTTAGCAGCGCTGTCATAGCCCCGGCTGCATTAAGCTCACCCGCAGTCACCGGCTTGCGATCGTAGGTAAAACCGACAGTGATTTGTGCCAGGCGTTCGTGGAGGTCGTCAAGGTCGTTCGCAAGACCGAGGATTGCCATAATTTCCGAAGCCGCGGTAATCGTAAATCCAGTCTCCGTCGGTACTCCGTGGGCTGGTCCCCCCAGACCAGTTACTACGTTTCGCAGGGAACGATCGTTGACGTCCAAGCACCGCTGCCACGTAATACGCCGCGGGTCGATATTCAACTCGTTGCCCTGGTGAATGTGGTTGTCGATCATCGCAGCCAACGTATTGTTCGCACTGGTAATCGCGTGGAAGTCCCCAGTGAAGTGGAGGTTAATGTTCTCCATCGGAACCACCTGCGAGTAGCCACCACCTGCCGCGCCGCCCTTCAAACCCATCACAGGGCCGAGCGACGGTTCACGGAGTGCAACGATGGCGTCTTTGCCAAGATTCGTGAACGCATCGGTAAGGCCAATCAGGGTAGTCGACTTCCCCTCCCCCGCTGGGGTTGGAGAAACACCTGTGACAAGAATAATCTTGCCTTGTTTATCGTCCTTGACAAGCGAGGGGTCGACCTTGGCCATGTACTTGCCATATGGAATCAGCGCATCTTCGGAAATACCGGCCTTGAACGCAATAGTGGAGATCGGTTCAAGCGTATGCGCTTGAGCGATCTCCACATCAGTTAGAACTTCGGACTTGGGGCTGTCGTGATGTTGTGTAGACATGCCCCCAGTCTAGCTTTAAATCAGCACCGCCCCAATGAGGTAGCCGAGAATTACCGAGACTGCGATGCAGACGATACCCGGCAGAATGAATGGGTGGTCGAAGACGTACTTGCCGATTCGGGTCGAGCCCGTGTCGTCCATCTCCACTGCTGCAAGCAGGGTTGGGTACGTCGGCAGCACGAACAGTGCGGACACTGCTGGGAATGCTGCAACAGCGGTGAGCGGGCTGACGCCAATAGCGAGAGCAGCTGGGATAAGTGCCTTCGCGGTAGCGGCCTGCGAGTACAGCAGCGACGCTGCGAAGAACAGGACGACAGCAAGCAGCCACGGCTGTGCCGTCAAGACGTCGCCAGCGATGTTCTGAATGTCCTCAATGTAATGGTTGATGAAGGTGGTACCCAGCCAAGCAACACCGAGCACACAAACTGACGCGGACATACCGGAGCGGAACACCTGGGTGTTCAAGACCTCAGCTGCGCGGGACTTCGTAATCAGCAGGATCGCAGCGGCAGCCGAAAGCATGATCGCCATGATTGCCTCGTTACGAGGGACGGTTGGGTTCTCGATGAGACCGATCTGATCGGAGATGATCGTCGCGTAGAACATAACGATGACAATTGCGACAAGGAAGATCCACACGGATGCCTTCGCGCCGTCCTTCGGCTGGTAGCTGCTCGAAGTAGTCGTGGACTTTGCAACCAATCCGTCTGCGAGGCGACGCTGGTACACCTCGTCGTCAACAAGGTCTTTACCAAGCTTGTTTGAAACCCAAGCGGTTGGGAAGATCGCGAGGAAGGTCGCAGGAATCATGACGCCGAGCAACTGCAGGTATCCGACGCCCAGTGGCTCAAGTACGGAGGCCATAAAGACGACTGCAGCAGAAATCGGCGAGGCAACAATTGCCATCTGTGATGCGATGACTGCGACCGAAAGCGGGCGGGACGGGCGAACTTCGCCCTCCTTAGCAACCTCAACGATAACTGGAAGAGTGGAAAAAGCGGTGTGGCCAGTGCCTGCCAGCACGGTCATCAACCAAGTAACGATTGGCGCGTACACTGTGACGCGCTTTGGATTGCGGCGTAGGAACTTCTCAGCGAGGTAAACGAGGTAGTCCATGCCCCCCGCCAGCTGCATTGCAGAAATAGCAGCGATCACACACATGATGATGCCGATGACATCAAAGGGGATGTCATCGGCAGTTACGGACATGCCAGTGAGTCCGAGAAGCAAAACGCCAAGGCCACCGGCAAAACCGATAGCAATGGAACCCATCCGGGCGCCGAGCACAATGGCGCCGAACAGGATGATGAGTTGTACCACAAGTAACACAGGAACTCCCCTGATTCGGTCGAATTAGTATTCGCTTCCATTATCGCACTAAGAGGCGATAACTACCGAATCAGGGGAGTGTGAGATTTACTACTTTTGGTTGATTAGTCCTCGTCGAAAAATTCGCCGCGGTACTCTGGGTGCATCAAGTTGTCCTTGCCCAGCACAACCTTCAGCTCCTCCTCCGTGAGCAGGCCACGCTCGAGAACAAGATCACGAACGCTCTTACCCGTAGCAGCAGCTTCCTTACCGATGACGTCACCATTGTGGTGGCCGATCACTGGGTTCAGGTATGTGATGATGCCGATGGAGTTGTTCACAAAGGCCTCACACACATCCTTGTTAGCGGTGATGCCAACGATGCACTTCTCACGCAGCGTACGGACTGCGTTGGTGAGGAGACGGATGGAATTGAACAGGGCCTCGGCAACTACCGGCTCCATGACATTGAGCTGGAGCTGGCCAGCCTCAGATGCGGTCAGGACGGCAACGTCGTTGCCGAAGACCTTGAAGCACACCTGGTTTACAACCTCAGGGATGACAGGGTTCACCTTCGCAGGCATGATCGAAGAGCCAGCCTGCATTTCCGGCAGGTTGATCTCGTTCAGGCCAGCACGTGGGCCGGAGGACAGCAGGCGCAGGTCGTTACATACCTTAGAGATCTTCATCGCGGCGCGCTTCAGTGCGGAGTGCATCCATACGTAGTCGCCGGTATCGGACGTTGCCTCAATCAGGTTCGGTGCGCCCTTGATATCCAGCTTGGTGACTTCCGCGAGAGCCTCAACGATCTTCTGACGGTAGCCGTCTGGAGTGTTGAGCTCGGTACCAATTGCGGTTGCACCGAGGTTGACGGTCAGCAGTGCTTGTGCTGCGGACTTGATGACGTCCAGTTCCTCCTCAAGCAGTGCGCCGAAGCCAGTGAATTCCTGGCCGAGCGTCATCGGGACTGCGTCCTGGAGCTGGGTGCGCCCCATCTTGATGATGTCGTCGAACTCTTCACCCTTAGCGTTGAGCGCCTTGGTGAGCTCCTCAAGCTCGGTCAGCAGGCCCTGGACGGCGTAGTACACACCGAGGCGAAGGCCGGTCGGGTATGCGTCGTTGGTGGACTGGGACATGTTGACGTCATCATTCGGGTTGATGATGTCGTAGCTACCCTTTTCTTCACCGAGGATCTCAAGAGCGAGGTTTGCGACAACCTCGTTGGTGTTCATGTTCAGGGACGTGCCAGCGCCACCTTGGAACTGGTCGATTGGGAACTGGTCCATGCAGCGACCGTTGTCGAGGATCTCGTCGCAGGCCTTGACGATGGCGTCCGCCTTCTTCTTTGGCAGAACGTGGAGGCGGTTGTTGGCCAGTGCGGTGGCTTTCTTTACTTCCACCATGCCACGAATGAACTCTGGCAGGTCATTGATGGTCTGGCCGGAGATCGGGAAGTTGTGGACGGCACGCAGGGTGTGGATGCCGTAGTAGACGTCGGAGGGCACTTCGAGTGTGCCAAGCAGATCTTCTTCAATTCGATTACTCATGCCACTGATTGTACGCAAATTCGACGCTATACAACTTTTGGGCCACCTAATCACCCCAATAATAGGGATAGGGGTGACTTATCGGTGATTAATTGAAAATCCTATAGGCGTGCAATGCGCAGCTGAGTGGCCAAAATGGCTTCCGCGCCAATTTCAGAGAGAGCGTCCATAACCGCATTCGCTTGGGTTCGCGGAACCATAGCGCGCACCGCGACCCAGTTGTCGCGCGACAGCGGCGAGACAGTCGGCCCCGTCATGCCTGGTGTAAGTTCGCTGGCTTTGTCGAGGTCATCTCTGCAAATGTTGTAATCGAGCATCAGGAAGTTCTCTGCGTTCAAGATGCCGCGGATACGCTGAAGCACTACCTCATGTTCGTTTGCTAGCGTTACGCCCTTACGCTTGATGACGACGGCTTCGCTGGCAAGAATGGGCTCCCCAAATGGTGCCAGCCCATGTTGTCGTAGCGTCGTACCAGTGGATACGACGTCAGCAATAACGTCCGCGACGCCCAACTTGATCGAAATCTCAACAGCGCCGTCAAGCTCAATGACTTCCTTCGGAGTGATGCCGAGCCCGTCAAGATAGTCAATCACGAGGTGCGGGTATGAAGTTGCTATCCGCTTACCTTCCAAATCAGGCACCGCCCACGTTTCAGACTGCGGGGCAGCAAACCGGAATGTCGATGCACCAAAGCTCAACGGAAGTACTTCTTCTACTTCGGCATGGGAATTGAGTGCCAAATCTCGCCCAGTGATACCCAGGTCAAGGTGGCCTTGAGCAACGTAAATAGCGATGTCGTTTGGGCGCAGGAAGAAGAACTCAATACCGTTTTCTTCATCCCAGATATTCAGGGCTTTTGACGTGCCCCTCCCCTTGTAACCGGCCTCTTTGAGAATCTGGAGCGCCTTCTCTGACAAAGAGCCTTTATTTGGAACCGCAAACTTAATCATCAGGCGAAATCCTTAGAGGTATTTATAGATGTCATCAGGGGTAAGACCTCGTTGCAGCATCATTACCTGGGTCCAGTACATCAGCTGGCTCATTTCCTCCGCCAGCTCCTCGTCAGACTGATACTCGGCAGCGATCCACACTTCACCAGCTTCTTCGATGATTTTCTTGCCGATGAAATGGGCGCCCTTCTCTAACGCTTGCACCGTGCTTGAGTCAGGGCGCTTGGAGTCGGCAGTTTCAGTGAGCTGAGCAAAAAGTTGATCGAAGTCCTTCACGCACAACACCTTAGCGGAAACAGAAGAGCTTTGAGCGCGGTTTATGGCGCGGAATACCACCTTGCAACATCATGAAGTGTCGCAGACTGTAAATCGCTGAAGGTGATTCTTGTGGCCGGCTTCGGGACATAGTCGGCCAAGCCGAGCACCCGTGCACCTGCCCTAATCGCTGCTTGCATTCCCGCCTGAGAGTCTTCAACTGCGATACAGCGCGACGGCTCAGCACCAACCAACTGCGCTGCTTTCAGATACATATCCGGAGCTGGTTTTGGGTTGGATACCTCATCTCCAGTCACGGTTGCTTGAAAGTAATCGTTGCCGATGAAGTCAATGCAGGTTTGAGCGAGCGCGCGTTCTGTGTTCGTCGCAATGGCCATCGGAATGCCATGGTCCCGCAGTATGTCAAGGACGTGGCGTATTCCCGGGTTCAGCTCAATACCTTGCCCTAGGAGTTGCTGCATCCGTTCTTGCATCCACCGCTTCAGCCGCTCTGTATCTCCGGGCTGCAAGGAATACCCGGTCCAAGTAGTGATGATGCTCAACGCTGTGGGGAAACTGACGCCCTCCGCTTTTCGACGCTCCTCCGCAGAAAGCCTCTTGCCCAAAAACTCAGACAGCTCAAAGGTTGCTTGCGCCCAAAGCGGCTCGGTATTGATGAGCGTCCCATCCATATCCCACAGCACAGCTTGGGGAGCGCGAACCCTACTCACGATTGAACAGCTCCTGGACGACGGATGGATCCGCGCCAATCTGTGCCGAGACCTTCGCGAAAATTCCCTCGATGTCCGACATCTCCTCTGGCTCGAGCACGGCATATTGATGCTTAGCGTTGAACTCTTCAAGATTGGCAATGAGGCCCGTGTAGAGGTCGCTGATGGTGGCGTCGTCAACCGGCTGCGCGACGAGCGACGCAGTGTCGAGAAAAATCTCGAGGATTTCACGGAGCTCAGGTAATACGGCAGGGTCAAATGGGGCTTCCCAGAGTTCGAGGTCCTGCTCTTGCAAATATTCACCGGATGCAAACACCCTCAAATCCTCGATGAACTCGTCGACATCGGATTGGAATGTGGATCGGAGACTACTCATCGTTGCTGCCTACCTTTACACCGAGTAAGCCTTCGATAGCTTGTCGAAGTAACCCGTTGTAATCGCCTTTGGCGGCGTCGATAATTTGAATCGCAGTTGGTGTGTCGAGGTCGTCAGCAAGGGCCTGGCGCAAATCTTGAATTGTTTGCTCCACGCGAGACTGCTGATCTGTCTGAGAAAGAATTGTGTGCCACGACTTGAGTCGATGCTCTGCTTGATCGAGTGCCTCGTAGGAGAAATCGCGGTCTTGGCGATAGTGGCCGGAGAAGACGGCAAGGCGAATCGCAGACGCTGAGTGTCCCTGTTCTGTTAGCTTGTGCACAAAGACGAGATTGCCGAGAGATTTCGACATCTTCACTCCCTCAAGCGCGATCATTCCCGCGTGCACGTAGTGGTGTGCCATCCGTTGTTCTCCAGTCGCAGCCTCAGCATGCGCGGCAGAAAACTCGTGATGTGGAAACGCTAGGTCCGAGCCTCCGCCTTGGATTGCAAACGGTACGCCGAGACGGTTCGCAGCGATGGCAGAGCACTCGACGTGCCAACCTGGGCGGCCGGGGCCGAAGGGAGAATCCCACGCGGGCTCCCCTTCCCTGTGTCCACGCCACACCAGCGCATCGAGTGAGTCTCGTTTCCCCTCACGGTCAGGGTCTCCCCCGCGCTCGGCAAAGAAATGCTCCATCTGCTCGCGCGTCATGTTTGACTCGTATCCAAACTGTTTGGTTGCGGTGATATCAGCGTAAATATCACCGTGGTCTAGGCGGTACGCTGCGCCGACGTCGAGCAAGCGCTGCACCATCTCAATGACCTCATCGACAGTCTCCATCGCGCCAACATAGTCCTGAGGCGGTATGACTGAGAGCACTTCCATGTCGCTGCGGAAAAGGTTGATCTGTTCCGTTCCCAGCTCGCGCCAATCGACGCCGTCTCGCTCCGCGCGCTCGAACAATGGATCGTCGACATCGGTGATGTTCTGCACGTAATGAACGTCGTGGCCGTTAGCAAGGAGCTGACGATAGACGAGATCAAAGGAGAGGTACGTAGCTGCGTGTCCAAGGTGAGTGGAGTCGTATGGGGTGATGCCGCAGACGTACATCCCCACCTTCCCCGAGTGATGGGCAGCTGTGTTAACGGGCTTTACCACCCTATCTGCGGTGTCATACAGAGACAGCGGCACCGGAGTACCAGAGACAGCAGGGACTACAGGTTGTGGCCAAGAATGCATAGTGACCACCATACCGCGGCATGCTCATCATGCGCGGTTACCGGCGTTCAAAGGCAAGCATTGCCTACACCGGTTGCATAACTCCGGTAGCCAGCAGCACCATCACGATGATGCCAAGAGGTATGCGGTACGCAGCAAACCAGGAGAATGAGTGGTGCGAAACAAACTTCAGCAGCCAAGCAATGGAAATATATCCCAAAACAAATGCGATAGCGCTTCCGACGAGCAACTGCAGACCTGTTGCTGCTTGCCCTGCTTGCGGATCAAACGCATCCGGTAGTGAGAAGATGCCTGATGCGAGCACTGCCGGGATAGCTAAGAGGAACGAAAAACGAGTTGCTACTTCCCGCTCAAGGTTCAAAAAGAGACCGCCCGAAATAGTGCCGCCCGAACGCGAAACACCCGGAATGAGAGCTAGACACTGCCACAGGCCCATCACGATGGCATCTTTTACTGTCAGCTGCTCGAAGCTACGCTTTTTCGTCCCGCGCTTTTCCGCCAAGATGAACACGAACGAAAACAAAATGAGAACCGTTGCAGTAATCCAAAGGTTGCGGAAGTTCTCACGGATCAAGTCTTTCAGAGCAAAGCCAAGCACCCCGACTGGAATAGTGCCAGCGATGACCATCCATCCCATCCGGTAATCGAACCCGCGCTTCGTCTTATCAAACAGTCCGACACACCATCCAGAGAGGAACCTCCAAATGTCCTTCGCAAAGAAGACCAGCACAGCGAGTTCGGTGCCGAGCTGAATGACAGCGGTAAAACTCGCGCCAGCGTCCTCGCCCCACAAAAGCTCGGACACAATGCGGAGGTGTCCTGACGATGAGACTGGAAGGAACTCGGTTAAACCTTGGACGACCGAGAGGACAATCACTTGAGCCCATGTCATTGACTCTGCTAACTGAGAGGCGGCAATCATGTTGGAAAACCTTACCCGTGCGGAGAAAAATCCCCACATGCGTACAGCATTGATAAGGTTGACCTCCGTGAGAACAAAACGAAAAGTCGCCTTAATGCTGCCCATTATGGCCGTAGCTTTGGCTGTTGCGGCGTGTACCCCCGATGTCGTTGACCCAAATGACGCCATAAGTATGGGTAGCGCTGAACCAGTTGCGTCACCCCCTTCGGCACATCCTGACGGCCAGTTGCTTCAATTTGACACCATCGTCGATGTGGATCAAACGAACGACTTGATTGGTGTGCGCACCCCGGATGCGCTTTACGTTGGGACCAGCGCACAATTCGAAGAAAACCGAGTAGAAGAGTTCAAGTTGGAGGATGCTTGCGGTGAAGTCTCGGCAAACGCTGGTCAGTTTGCGGTAGGGTGCGGAGATTTCATTGTCATCATTAACAAAGAGGGGCTTCAAAAAGTTGCTACCGACCACCCGGTGACTGTGGCAACTGTCGCCTCGGACGGCAGTGTTTTAGCCGGAAGCGACAGTGCGAAATCAGTGTGGTTGTATAGCAACGGTGAGCTCAAAAAGGAGTTTTCTGTCGCGCGCGAAACTGACCAGCTGCAGGCTGTTCCGGTAGATGGTGGTGCCGATTCCGTGGTGCGCGTGAACACATTTGACACCACCATTCAGGACCTTGATTGGGGCACTGGACGTCAGGGGGCAACGTTGCGCGCTGGGCTTGGCGTCGGCAAGGTTGCTGCTGGAGAGCACGGTCTGGTGCTCGCTGCGGATGCGACGGGTAACCAGCTACTCGTGTACACCACCAATGAAGTCATTCGTCTCCAGCAGAGTGTGCCTGTGCCCTCCGGAGCGTGGGACGTCGCGTGGGATAGCGCTAATAAGCTCGCGTGGGTGACTTCAACCGAAAGGAACCTGGCGACTGCCTATGACATTTCCCACGGCGTCCCCGTTGAACGTGCTCAGGTCAGTACAGTTCCAGATGCACAAAGTATTGCAGCGCTCTCTGACGGAACACTCATTATCGGATCTGCGTCAGGTAGTGGCCTGCAAATAATTTCCACTGAAAGCATTGAGGCCAAATAGAAATGAATCAACGCAATTTGTACGACACGGTATATGGGCTCGCACTTCGGGGAATGTTTACAATTCCGCCTGAGCGCATCCACGACATCATCATGGGCGGGCTGAAAACCCTACAACGCCTAACTCCCCTCACCCGAGCTATGACTCGTGTCGTACGTGTCGACGGCCCGCTTCTCGAGCAGACGTTGTTCGGCGTGCGTTTCCCCGCCCCGGTGGGTCTCGCTGCAGGATTCGATAAGAACGCGGAAGCTCCGGACACGTGGTCGGCGATCGGCTTCGGTTATGCGGAATTAGGAACTGTGACCCCGAAGGCACAGCCCGGAAACGAACGTCCACGGCTCTATCGCTTGCCGAAGGACAAAGCGATCCTCAACCGAATGGGCTTCAACAACGATGGCGCGCTGAGCATTGCAGAGCGTCTCCGAGCACGGAAGACTCCTGAGATCGTTGGAATCAACATCGGGAAAAATAAGCTCTCCGAGGACGCAGTTGGAGACTACCGAGCTACCGCGACTGTGCTCGGCCCTCTGGCGGACTACCTTGTTGTCAATGTTTCTTCCCCAAACACCCCTGGGCTTCGCAACCTTCAGTCAGTTGAATCGTTGAGGCCAATCCTTGACGTGGTTACTACGGCAACTACGACGCCTGTGCTGGTAAAAATTGCTCCTGATCTCAGCGACGAGGATATCGACGCAGTTGCAGACCTGGCCGTCGAATTGAACCTTGCCGGCATCGTGGCGACCAATACGACCATCTCCCGCGAAGGCCTTCGAACCGATGCTGCCGAAGTGGAAGCCATGGGGGCGGGTGGTATTTCCGGCGCGCCGCTCAACAGCCGCGCACTGGAGGTTTTGCGACGTCTCCATGCGCGAGTCGGCGACCAACTCGTACTTGTCAGTTCCGGTGGCATTTCGACACCAGAGCAGGCATGGGAGCGTATTACATCCGGCGCAAGCCTTCTCCAGGGGTATACGCCGTTTATTTACGGTGGTCCGGGGTGGATCTACCGAATTCACAAGGGCTTGCAGGAGCAACTTAAAGCCCATGGACTTTCCAATATTACAGATGCTGTTGGCTCCGAACTCCCCTGGATCGCCTTGAGCTCCGACTAGCCTAGTGGCCTACGTTTGGGCATTTGTACTGGCGATTTGCATCTTGAATCAACGTCACTCTATAGTAGTGCAAGTGCCCAGCCGAGAGGTTGAAAGCAAAACACCCAGCCCGGGTGGCGGAATGGCAGACGCGCTAGCTTGAGGTGCTAGTGTCCTATTAACGGACGTGGGGGTTCAAGTCCCCCTCCGGGCACAATGACCGGCTTCCTCCAGGAAGCCGGTTTTTTGTTTAGGCCGCACTTAAAGACGAAGGGCAAACGGATGCGCCAACAGTCACCACTACGCGTGATGCTCATTTTGGTACTTCTCGCAATTGCACTGTGGGTGTGGCGCTTCTTTGAAATACCTTCGCTGTCGACGTTTCGCGAGTGGGCTGATAGTACGGGAGCCTGGTTTCCAGTCGTTTTTTGGTTGCTCTACGTACTCATCACGCAGTTCCCGATCCCCCGTACGTTGCTCACCATTTCCTCCGGTGTTCTCTTCGGTGGTTGGTTCGGGATTCTGCTCGCTATCACCGCAACGACGGCCTCAGCAGGTCTTTCGCTAACCGTTGTGCGGTTTCTTTTACGTGACTGGGTTGAGAGCAAAATTTCTCACCCCAAGCTTCACATGATTAATGAGCGGTTGGAACAGCGCGGTTGGCTGGCTGTAATGAGCCTGCGACTCATCCCCGGTATCCCTTTCTCGGTCATGAACTACGCTTCAGCGCTAAGTCGAGTCCGGCTTTTGCCGTTCATGGGGGCAACGCTCATCGGCTCGGCTCCTAACACGATTCTCGTTGCATTGTTCGGAGACACGTTGAGCGGAGATGCAAACCCAGTGCTTCTCGGCGCCGTGTTTGCACTGTCTGTTCTTGGCGTGACAGGACTGATTATCGACGCGCGCCACCCGGCGAAGCCGCGTCGAATAGAAGAGTAAAGGCTCGAGCGTGTACTTTCTTGAAGCACGCTAGTATGTACGCATGATTGCTGTGCATGCACGTTACCGTGGTCGCGAAAAAGGTCGCGCCGCGTTCGTCGAGTCCTCGGCTCACGCGCTCTCGACGCTTCCGGGTGTTTCGCCGTTCGAAGTCATTGGCGTTGAGGATATCCGCACAACAGTGGATGGGCCGGAGACAGCACTTAACCTCATTATGGCGCTGCTGTCAGATGGTAATTGGGCTGTCGGCCTGGGAATCACGCGCAGGCGACGTGCGCAGTTTGCCGCCACTGAGGCTGTCGGCACACGTGCAGCGCAAGTGAAAGTTATCACGGATGCTCATGCGCCTGACACCGAGGCAGAAGATATCTCAGCGACGTTTGCCCTGCTGGCGCACATTCTGCATAAGCGAACGTTTGAAGGCCGCGAAGCCACATCGCTCGTGCGCTCTGGGCTCAACCAAAATGAAGCCGCAGCGCAACTAGGTATTTCTAAACAGGCAATGAGCCAGCGCCTGCAGGCCGCCGGGTGGCAGGCCGAGCAGGCTGGCTGGAAACTCGCGCTACACCTTATGCGTCGCGCGAGTCATTAGATTCAATTGCCCGGTGTTCGCCCTTTTGGGCAACTTGCGGCGTTTCGGTCGGGGTAGAGACTTCGTCGAATGCGCTTGTCGGATCCGGGTCGTCGACGTGCTTGTTCGCGACGGCACGCGCCTCTGCAAGTGCCCGAGCAAGTTCAGGATCAGTGGAGGTATCAAACCACTGGTCCGTGCTGTCGTCTTCGCCGGCCATAGCGCGCGTTTGTGAATCTGCACGCTGGGGTTCGTAGCGGAACACTCCGTCGCTGTCCTTGCCAGCGAACGCCTTGGCGAACTGCTCCAAAGAATCGCCAAAGCTGTTCGGAATCATCCACATCGTTGATGCTTCATTGGCCGCGATCTTAGGCAGCTTCTCCAGGTACTGGTACGCAAGCATCTCCGGCGTCACCTCTGAGGACTTGATCGCCGCGTTGACTTTCTGAATGGCTCGCGCTTCACCTTGCGACTCAAGATATTTCGCCGCACGCTCGCCTTCCGCGCGTAGAATCATCGCCTGGCGCTCAGCTTCAGCCGCGAGAATAGCAGCGTGCTTCTCGCCTTCAGCAGAGAGGATTCGCGCCTGCTTCTCACCTTCGGCAGTCTTGATGTCCGACTCGCGCTTACCTTCAGCGGTAAGGATCATGGCGCGCTTTTCGCGGTCGGCTTTCATCTGCATTTCCATCGATTGCTGAATCGATGGTGGCGGATCAATCGCTTTCAGCTCAACGCGGCTAATACGCAGTCCCCACTTGGCGGTAGCAGCGTCAAGCTCACCCCTCAGGCGCCTGTTAATAGTTTCTCTCGAGGTCAGCGTTTCCTCAAGCGTCATCCCGCCGACGACATCACGCAACGTCGCGACGGATATTTGCTCAACACCTACCAAGTAATTATCGACGCCGTAAATAGCCTTTGCCGGATCGTTAATCTGAAACGTCACCACAATATCAATTGCGACGGTGAGGTTGTCCTGCGTAATTACTGCTTGCGGAGGAAACGAAACGACCCTCTCGCGCGTATCAACGCGCGCTCTAACACGATCAATAAACGGCACCAGTAGTGTTAGCCCACCGGAAACGGTCCGTGTATAGGACCCCAGACGTTCAATAACTGCTGACTCACCTTGCGGGATTAGCTTCACAGATGCGAGCAGCACCGCGATTACCAAGATGAGCAGCAGCCCCAGTATTACCAAGGCCATTATGGCGACTCCTTCCATACGACAGCGATTGGGCCGTCAATATCTGAAACGATGACTGTGGAACCAGACTTAATGGTGTGGCTTGGATCAATTGCTCTCGCGGACCAAAGCGATCCGTCCAGTTGAATCTGACCGCTGCTCGGCGTGATCTCCTCAACCACTTGTGCACTCGTGCCAATGAGTGATTGGCCAAGCTCCCCCACCGTAGATGGGCGGCGCAAGCGCCTGTGCAAGTAAGGCCGGAGGAGGAACCAGAAACCGGCCGAAGCAACTACAAACGCCCCGATTTCAACCCCCAAAGGCACCCCGGCAAGCGCAATAGCAGACGTAGTAAGCGCCCCTGCTGCAATCATGAGGAACGTAAACTCCCCTACGGCGAGTTCAGCAACTGCGAATGCTACGGCAATGCCTAGCCAAATAAGACTACCCACGGCTTCACTATACAAAAACGATTCGGTCAGCAGTCGGATTTCTTAAGCTGCGGATTGGTGACAAAATCCACGAGTCGCTCAACTGCGCCGATAAGGGTGGAATCAAGATCTCGGTATGTCTCGACAGCATCGTAGACACGCCGCCAGCCATCCTTCGGACTGCCCCACCCGGCACGTTGGCATACCCCTGTCTTCCAATCCTCTCCGTAAGGCACCTTTGGCCAGTTCTTCAACCCAACTCGTTCCGGCTTTACGGCTTCCCAGATGTCGATGTATGGGTGGCCTGTGACAAGTACGTGTGGACCTACCCCCTCGACGAGGCGGGACTCTTTTGTGCCTTCGATGAGGTGGTCAGCAAGCACACCGATGCGTCGCCCCGGTCCCGGGTGGAACTCCTCCAGCCTGTCGCTCAAGTTGTCAAGCCCCTCAAGATACTCAACGACGACACCTTCGACTTTGAGGTCGTGCCCCCATACCTTCTGTACGATAGCGGCGTCGTGAATACCTTCCACCCAAATTCGGCTTGGCTGCGCAACTTTCGCTTTCGCGTTAGCTACTTTCCGTGAACCGGAGTTTGAGTGGGTGCTCGATTCCTGCTGCGGAGCGACATAGCGGTGTAAGGAGACTCGCTGTCCCTCTACTTCGAAGGCTCCGGGAAGCATCTTAAAAAGGCGTTGTTGCCCGTGCCTGTCCTCAAGACGAACGAAATCACCGTCGTACGTACGCTCAAAACCAACTACGGCTCCCACGAATTCGTCGCCCACAATCTCAACGATGATGCCCGGCTCTGCGGGGATGCTGGGATACTTGGGCTTCTTGTTGCGCGAATGCCCTTGGAAAATATCTCCGCTGTAACGATTATCCGGTGTCATAGTGGCACTAGTCTATCGGTTACCATCAGACGAATGAATCTTCGCGCGCATGTTTACTCGCCACTGCAAAACACTGCGGTGTGGATCGCAGCGTGGTTGTATCACGTGACGTCGACAGACGAAACGCTCGCAGCACTTGACGAGCTCGGTGGAGGCCACCATTATGGCACCGGTGGGGGCGTAGAATTACTCACCGAAATTCGCAGGGTAGCTAATCTTGAGTCCCGCGAGCCGGTCGTGCGGCTAGTCCTAGGTGGAGCGGGCGACACTCCGGCGCTGTGGGCTCACACAGCAGCGGCGGAAGCAATGACGGATGCAGGAGCCTTGATCATCATCGGGGCAGAAGGGCTCTATCACATTCTCATTCCGAGCTTCGAAACAGACGGCGTGCACTGGCGTTGGTTCGAGGATTATCGACGCCCACCCGAACCAGACTGGCTATCTCCTGGTGAAGCCGACCAAATGCTGAGAAACGCAACAGATCAAGCTGCGATGATGATTGAGGCCGTCGCCCAGCCCAACGAAACGCTGTCCTCACCCCGACTCACGGTCGGCCATATCACCGATTTCTATGACACCCCAGGATTGCCAATTGCCACCACGCCAAGGGCAGCTCAGATTTTTGCGCGCGCGGATAGAGTCTCGGCGATCGTCGAGACGGTGACAGACCGGCTGGGAGATCACTCTTTTGATCAGCACTTGCTCGTATTGGGAAGGAGCATCCGAAGAGCGCGAACAGCAGGCGTTGCGGAAGCCGTTCGCGATTTTCGGGCTACTCGGTAACGCGCGGACGAATCGGAGCGCAGCAATCAGTGTGGCAAGGAACACCATTTTCGGTGCAGCCCTGCACCGAAATCGTGGACAGCGTAGGAGGCGTCGTGCCGCGGCTAATGCATTCTGCAATGTCAACGATCATCGATGCGAACCGCGGCTCGAGACCGATAGTCGGGACCCTGGTGAATTCAACGCCGAGCTTGTCGCACTCAGCCTTCAATTCGGTATCGAGATCCCACACAACTTCCATATGGTCAGTCAAGAACCCGATCGGCACGCAAACGATGTGAGTGACTCCCTGTTGATGGAGCTCCTTGACGCGGTCGATAATATCGGGCTCTAGCCACGGAGTCTGCGGGTTGCCGGAACGCGATTGCCAAACGTTTTCGTAAGTCTCTACTCCTGCATGCTCTGCGACGAGGCGCGAAGCCTCAAGGACCTGTCGCGAGTAAAGATGTGCGTCCTCGTGGCCGCCAGCGGCGGCATCTGCAGCTGTGGGAATTGAGTGCGCCGAGAAGAGGATCCGGGTCGTTCGCAAAGCCTTGTCATCGATTGACTCCATTGCTTGCTTCAACGAATCACCCATGAGCCGGACAAACGTTGGGTGCCCGTAGAACTGCCACAGTTTTGTGAAATGCAGCTCAGGGTGTGCCTGGTGCAACCGAGCAATATCCTCATCATACTGACGGCAAGCGGAGTAACCGCCCCAAGCGCTCGTAGCGAAAACGAGGATGTTCCGATGCCCAGCTTCTGAGATTTCGCGTGCGGTATCTTCTGCGAAAGGATGCCAATTCCGATTTCCGAAATAGACCGGAAGATTATGCCCCCGCCTACTCAGCTCGGCACGAAGCTGCTCGATAATTTCTAGATTTTGGCCATTAATTGGGCTCACTCCACCGAAGTGGAAATAGTGCTCACCAACTACTTTCAACCGCTCTTTCGGGATGCCCCTGCCGCGTGTGACATTTTCGAGGAATGGAATTACTTCGTCCTCCCCTTCTGGTCCACCGAAAGAGAGCACGAGCAACGCATCGAAATTTTTGAATGCCATGGGGAACGATTCTAATGAACTAAAGCAGACGGACTGCATTCGCTGACATACCAGACCAACGAACTGGAGCAATCTGAACATTCTGGCCAGCTTGGGGAGCCTCGATCATCATGCCGTCGCCGAGGTAAATTGCCACGTGCTGACTGCCGCCAGGGCCCCAGAACAAGAGATCGCCACGTTGTGCTTCACTCGGCGCAACTGGAGTTCCTCGCTGGTACTGGTAGCCCGTGTAGTGCGGCAGCGAAATTCCTACGCCAGCAAAGGCGTAGAGTACAAGCCCAGAGCAATCGAATCCAGACATGCTCCCGCCATTCACACCCACGGTTGGACCATTCGCGTCACCACCGCCCCAAACATACGGCGTACCGATCATCGCTTCGGCACGTGCGATTACTGTCTCTACAGACGAGGAATTTGCCGACGGTGCTAAGGCAGACCGAACTTCATTCGTAATCGACTCGAAAGTGCCAACTGCAGGAACGACCTGCGACAGATCGGAAGTAGCAGAGTCAGGCTGACCAGCGGAGGAATCAGCAGCCAGAACACTATTGAGCCCCTGTGCGAAAGCAGCAATGACGTCACTTGTGCTCGAGCCTCCATAGGGGTTCGCTGTTTCGCTGTGATCAGGCTGAGAGGAACCAACGAGGGCTTCAGAAGCGACGATGGTTGCCGCTTGGGTCAGCAAGTCAGTGACATCGCTCCCCTCGGAGTACTCGAGCCGCGGCGTATCTGCCTGGTTGGAGACCTCCACATATCCACCTGTACGCTGCGCCGTATTCACGGCTTGTACTAGTGCTTGTTCATTTGGAACCTCAGCTCCAGGGGCAATTTCGTTCATTCGTTCTTCGACGGCGTCAAGAAGCTCAGGCGAAACCTCATACGTTTCAGCTGGAGTCTCCTGAACCTCAGCTGACTGCGGCGCAGGGCTATTTGAGATACCACGTTCCTGCGCGACGTCGCTCTCGATGCTGTTCAACTCCGCAGATGCAGCCTCGCGCTGCTCAATGACATCGTCTAGTTGTGAAGACAGAGAGGCAAGCTCATCACGCGTAGCGGATTCTGCGGCCACAGCTTCGTCCGCAGCCTGCTGCGCAACTTCACTGGCCTGGCGCTGCAGAGATTCATCGTTCGCAGCCTCGAGGCGAGCTTGCTCAACTTCGGCGAGCTTTTGCTGTTTTTCCTCGCTTCGTTGGCGGAGAAAGAGTGAACGGTCAAGTACATCCTTTTGCGATTGCTCTCCACCGAGTGCCTGAATCGGGCTTCCACCAGCGGAGTTGCGATACTGCGACCGAGTCACTGCGGATAGCTCAGCACGAGCTTTCTCAACTGCCGCCTGCGATTCCTCCAGACGACGCTTCGCCTCCTCAGCACCGCGGCGTGCCTGCTCAGAACGAGACTGAGCATCATGGAGGTCTACAAAAGCACGATTTGCCGCTTCCCGCAGTTGACCAATTTTCAGGTCTAGTTCGGCGATCTCAGCTTGCGATGCTGAAAGCTTGGCTACTAGAGCAGACGCGGTTGACTGCGCTGCGGGAGCAGCAACAGCAGGGCCCACAGGAGAGCTCAACGAAAAAGCCAACGCGAAACTGGTTGAACAAGCAAGGGTGCTGGACCAAACCTGGCGAGCACGCGTTCGCGTGCTCTTCGACGGGGTAACCACGAAGGTGCTCCTCACGCCGCACCCAACATCAACTCATGCAAAGTCTCACGCCGGGCAAGCAAGCGAGTGACTAGCTCGCTGTCAGGCAAACCCGACCTGTGAAGACTCCGCGTGCTGAGACGAGTACGGCTCTGTTAAATCGACTACTGAAAACAGCCTCACGGTTGTGTACGACGCAAACATAGACGTGGTTTGACTGGACCACACGTGTCAAAAGTCAGTGCAACTTCCTTGACTAGAGGAAAGCTCTGGCACGTTTGCAACACACCTCAGCTCATGAGGCAACAAACAAACCATACGACACTTAACTGATTTGTTACACAAACTTTATCTTCAGTAACAGAAGTTAAGGATTTTCACTTGACGACGAGAGCTCTAACCTTGGATTATGTAGGCACAAAAGTAGCAGTGTGATTATTGTCACTTAAAAGTCGCCAATCGAAACGTCAAGGCTCTACGCCTGACGCCAATTCTGGATAGCGGTAGCTCCACACGTGACGATGAGGACTACTGCAACCGCAATCAATACCGAAATCCAATCAAGCTGCCTAGAGGATGCCCCTTGCAGAAACTGCGCCACCCCGTCTTCGTAGCTTGAGGCCCGTACAGAGGCGAGCTGGCCAGCCTCGATTGAGGAGCGTGGAAACTTTTCTGATGTAGCAATGGCGACATCGGGCGTTCGGATATAGATAGTTTCGATTCCGGTGGCAAGATTGAGGTCTTGCGCCAGATCTCTTAGCTCAGGAATGTGGGGAGGCGTCGAGTCGAGAAAAACGAGCCCCACATTAAGGCCAGAATGATCATGCGCGCTCGACAAGGTGGAAGATAGTGACTGTTCCAGGCTGCCGGTGCCTTCATTGGCAGTCTCGAATGCGATACCGTCAATATTGAGCTGATCTACAAGGCTATCGAATCGTGGATCTGGATTTTGGTATTGCATGTCGCGGCTACATTCCTCTGTGGTCGATGGGCCCCTCATTCTATCCTGTATGGCGATAATCACCTTGTACTCCCCCGTACAGTTGGCCTTAACTGCGGAGATTGTTGGGTTGTGCCCCAAATGGGGGGTTTAGCTCCATTTTTTCTCAAATCTTCCCTGTTGGACAACAAACATTACATCCGTACTGTTATCATTGCTACGCATAGGCGGTTAATCGCATATCTTTGAGGTTGACCGTTTGGACCTTGTTCCAATTTATCTGGTTTACGACGAGAAACGGAGCTTACTGTGACCGAAAGCAAGAACTCCTTTAACGCCAAGAAGTCGCTTCAGGTCGGCGAGAAGTCTTATGACTACTTCGCACTTGATGCGGTTGAAGGCATGGAGAAACTTCCATACTCCCTCAAGGTTCTTGGTGAAAACCTCCTCCGCACTGAGGATGGCAAGAACGTGACCAAGAAACACATCGAGGCTATTGCGAACTGGGATCCAGATGCCGAGCCATCTGTAGAAATTCAGTTCACCCCTGCCCGCGTCCTTATGCAGGACTTTACCGGTGTTCCTTGTGTCGTGGACCTGGCCACCATGCGTGAGGCAGTTTCCACACTCGGCGGTGATCCTGATCAGGTCAACCCGCTGAACCCAGCCGAGATGGTCATCGACCACTCTGTGATCATCGAGGCGTTCGGTTCCACCAACGCTCTCGACAAGAACGTCGCAATCGAGTACCAACGCAACGAGGAGCGCTACCAGTTCCTGCGTTGGGGTGCTGAGAACTTCTCGAACTTCCGCGTTGTGCCACCGGGGACCGGTATCGTTCACCAGGTCAACATTGAGTACCTCTCCCGTGTTGTATTCGATAACGATGGCGTTGCATACCCAGACACCTGTATTGGTACCGACTCCCACACCACCATGGAAAATGGCCTTGGCATCCTGGGCTGGGGCGTTGGCGGTATTGAGGCTGAGGCTGCAATGCTTGGCCAGCCAGTTTCGATGTTGATCCCACGCGTTGTCGGATTCAAGCTCACCGGTGAGATTCCTGCCGGCGTCACCGCTACCGATGTTGTGTTGACGATTACCGAGATGCTGCGCGAGCACGGCGTGGTTCAGAAGTTCGTCGAGTTCTACGGCAATGGTGTAAAGCAGATCCCACTTGCAAACCGTGCGACGATCGGCAACATGTCGCCTGAGTTCGGCTCCACCTGTGCGATCTTCCCAATCGATGAAGAGACCATCAACTACCTGCACCTTACCGGTCGTTCCCAGGAGGACATCGACCGTGTGGAGGCATACGCGAAGGCTCAGGGCATGTGGCTTGAGCAGGACGCTCCAGAGGCGAAGTACTCCGAATACTTGGAGCTTGATCTCTCAACGGTCGTTCCGTCAATCGCTGGCCCGAAGCGTCCGCAGGACCGCATCCTCCTGTCCGAATCCAAGGACACCTTCCGTAAGCAGCTGCCGGACTACAACGATGCTGGCAACGAGACCTTCGAGCCAGTTCGTGCGGCGAAGGTTGAGACAGTTGACTTCAATCAGTCCTGGCCTGCAAATGGAGAATCTGCAGCGGTCGGCGCAGAGGGTCGTGCTTCGAAGCCCGTTATCGTTGAGTCGCCGCAGGGTGGCGAGTACACCCTGGATCACGGCATGGTTGCGATTGCAGCTATTACTTCCTGCACCAACACTTCCAACCCATCGGTCATGGTTGGCGCTGCTCTGCTCGCACGCAAGGCTGCGGAAAAGGGTCTGAAGGCGAAGCCATGGGTTAAGACAATCATGGCACCGGGTTCCCAGGTTGTCGACGGCTACTACGAACGCGCCGATCTCTGGAAGGACCTCGAGGCTGTTGGCTTCTACCTCACCGGCTTCGGCTGTGCATCCTGCATCGGTAACTCTGGTCCTCTGCCAACAGAGGTCTCCGACGCTATCAACGAATACGACCTGACCGCGACCGCAGTCCTGTCTGGCAACCGTAACTTCGAGGGCCGCATTTCTCCTGACGTCAAGATGAACTACTTGGCTTCGCCTCTGCTCGTCATCGCCTACTCCATCGCTGGCACGATGGACTTCGATTTCGAGACCCAGCCACTTGGTCTGGACCAGGATGGCAACGACGTCTTCCTGAAGGATGTATGGCCATCAACTGAGGAAATTGAATCCACCATTGCTGGCACAATCTCCCGTGAAATGTACGAGGCTGACTACGCCGACGTCTTCAAGGGTGACAAGCAGTGGCAGGATCTGGATATCCCAACCGGCAAGACATTCGAGTGGAACGACGATTCCACGTACATCCGCAAGGCCCCGTACTTTGACGGAATGCCAGCTGAGCCAAACGACGTTTCGGACATCGATGGTGCTCGCGTCCTTGCCAAGTTGGGTGACTCTGTAACGACGGACCACATCTCCCCTGCTTCGTCCATCAAGCCAGGTACGCCGGCAGCAAACTACCTCGATGCAAACGGCGTCAAGCGCCAGGACTACAACTCCTTCGGCTCGCGTCGTGGTAACCACGAGGTCATGGTTCGCGGTACCTTTGCCAACATCCGTCTCCGCAACGAGCTTGTTGAGGACGCTGGTGGCTACACTCGTGACTTCACCCAGGAAGGTGCACCGCAGGCATTCATCTACGATGCTGCGCAGAACTATCAGGCCGCTGGTATTCCGCTTGTCGTCCTGGCAGGCAAGGAATACGGCACTGGTTCTTCCCGCGACTGGGCTGCAAAGGGCACGAAGCTGCTCGGCGTCCGCGCTGTCATCGCTGAGTCCTTCGAGCGTATTCACCGTTCGAACCTCATCGGCATGGGCGTGCTTCCACTGCAGTTCCCAGAAGGAAAGTCTCACGCATCGCTCGGGCTCGACGGCACAGAGACGATCTCCATTAGCGGCATCACAGCGTTCAATGAGAACGGAACGATCCCTGAGACCGTCCGTGTATCCGCAACGAAGGATTCCGGCGAGACCGTAGAATTCGACGCTGTAGTCCGCGTAGATACACCAGGTGAGGCTGAATACTACCGTCACGGTGGTATTTTGCAGTATGTTCTTCGCCAGATGGTCAAGAACTAACACCGTAGTTACGTAACACGCTTGAGGGGTCTCCGCGGTATGTGGTGACCCCTTAAGTCTTTCTTTTTCTCCAATGCAATTATTAAGTAGCTCGAAAGGTTGGGCGCCTGACTATGCCGATCATTAGTGATGCAGAGCTCGCGCGGCGTCGCAAAGAAATCTTGGATGCGTCGAGAGCATGCTTCGCCAAGTATGGGTTTGAAGGAGCTACCGTAGCTCGTTTGGAAAAGGCCACTGGCAAAACGCGTGGTGCTATTTTTCATCACTTCGTAGACAAGGAAACGTTGTTTCTCGCCATCGCCAGCGAGGACGCTGAACGCCAAGCTGAGGTAGTTAGCCGACAGGGGCTCGTAGAAGTTATGCACGACCTCTTGCAACATCCGGAAGAAAATGACTGGTTCGTGACGCGTTCTGAGATTGTTCGAAAGCTCCGCACAGATCCTGCATTTGAAGCTCGGTGGAGGAAGCACCAGGAAGTACTTGAT
The DNA here is from genome assembly GCF_024453815.1 of Corynebacterium pseudogenitalium. NCBI lineage: Bacteria > Bacillati > Actinomycetota > Actinomycetes > Mycobacteriales > Corynebacteriaceae > Corynebacterium > Corynebacterium pseudogenitalium. The sequence continues at coordinate 1,245,949 of NZ_CP072934.1, forward strand.
GAGGCTGTGCGGAAACGGCTGGAATCGAATACGGCGATGCGGCAAGATGTGCCAATTGAAGTAATGCAGACCTATCTAGAGACAGTTCTGGAAGGGTTCATAATCAAATTGGCCGCAGGTGAGCCACCAGAGCAGCTGGAAGCAATGCTAGACGTTGTCGAGCAGTCTGTTCGATCTTCGGTTTCTAGCTAGCTACCGGGCGATATAGACTGTTCGTCATGTCTAAGTTGCTTATGGTGTCGCTGCGAAATGGTGAGATCGGTGCTGACGTTGCTCACGCCGAGTACAACGACGTACTCAAAGCGACGAAGATGGATCAGACAGCTATAGAGCTCTGTCATATCTCTGACGAGCACGCCCAGCTGAAGTCACTGGATTCAGTTGAAGGCGTGATCGTTGGAGGTTGTTCTTTAAACGTTTCAGATGCACATACCTCAGCGTGGGCGCAGCATGTAGATGCTGTGCTCACTGAGGTTGTGGAATCTGGAAAACCCGTGTTCTTCGTTTGTTTCGGAACGAGCTGGCTGGTGCACTACCTCGGAGGAAACATCGTTCACACGCATCCAGAGGACTCTGGCCCGACACAGGTTTCGCTTTCAGACGCCGGTAAACGTGACGTACTGCTTCAGGGGTTCCCAGGGAACTTCACAGCGCTGACCGGACATACCGAGAATCCTGACGAGTCCACCCTCCCGCCCTCACTTGAGATATTGGCAGTTGGGAATAGTTGTCCGGTTCAGATGATTCGGTACGGTGATCATGTTTGGGCGACGCAATTTCATGCGGAGATGGATGCCAAAGCAATGCAGACTCGTATGGACTTCTTCGCTAACTATGGGTACTTCTCTCCGGAAGACTACGACAAGATCGTAAAGGGGCTGCCTCTTCACGATGTTTCGTGGGCAAACAGAATTTTACAATCATTTACGCAATACTGCGTGGGTTGAGTAGAAACAACTTGTTTCTGGTAGCTAGAATTCCTACTTATGCATGCAATCATCACAACCACAGGTAAAGACCGTGTAGGCATCATCGCAGGAGTTGCGATCGCCGCGGCTGAGGTAAACCTCAATATCGTAGATGTTTCCCAAACTCTCATGGATGACTTCTTCACCATGATCATGCGTGTGGAACTTCCCGAAGGCGATGTAAACATGGAATTACTGCAAACTCACCTTTCAGCAGCTGGTGAATCTTTGGGGGTCATTGTTCGGATCCAGTCCGAGGACCTTTTCACCGCCATGAACGAAATCTAGGGAGGGGTTGCTGTGGCTGTTGATTTTGATTTCAAGTCCCAACACATTCTTGACGTCATCAAGATGATTGAGGACTACCGGCTGGACATTCGTACTGTAACAATGGGAATCTCACTCATCGGTTGTACACGTCCCACTATGGATGCAACGTGCCAGGCGGTCTACGACAGAGTGACGACGAAGGCAGCCCGTCTGGTAGAAGTTTGCCAGGACATTGAACGCGAGCTCGGTATTCCCATTGTGAACAAGCGAGTCTCCGTTTCTCCCATTGCTTTGGTCGCAGCTGGGGTGGACGGCAATCCGGTCGACATTGCAAAAGCGCTTGACAAAGCGGCGGGTGAGCTGGGAGTCAACTTCGTAGGTGGTTACTCGGCGCTCGTTGAAAAGGGGGCAACCACCTCTGATATGCGTCTCATCGAGTCCATTCCGGAGGCATTGACCGTCACGGAGAACGTGTGTGGCTCGGTGAACATCGCTACTTCCCGTGCTGGTATCAACATGGATGCTGTCGCGAAGATGGGGCGCGTCGTGAAAGAGGCAGCGGAGCTGACCAAAGACCGTTCTTCGATTGCGTGCGCAAAGCTTGTTGTGTTCGCAAATGCTGTGGGTGATAACCCATTTATGGCCGGAGCGTTCCATGGCATTGAGGAGCCTGACGCGGTTGTTTCAGTTGGTGTATCAGGCCCTGGTGTCGTCGACAATGCGATCCAGCGGCTCGGAAAAGCCAGCTTGAACGAGGTAGCTGAAGAGATCAAGAAGGCTGCGTTCAAGATCACCCGCGCAGGCCAGCTGGTTGGCAACCTTGCTTCAGAACGTCTCGGAGTGCCATTTGGCATCGTCGATCTCTCCTTGGCGCCGACTGCTGAGGTTGGTGACTCCGTTGCGCATATCCTCGAGCACATGGGGCTAGAGCAGGTCGGCACGCACGGCACGACGGCTGCGCTCGCGCTTCTTAACGACGCCGTCAAAAAGGGCGGCATGATGGCATGCTCCCGTGTCGGAGGGCTTTCTGGATCCTTTATTCCGGTTTCGGAAGATAAGGGCATGATTGATGCGGTCCGCGCTGGATCCATCAGTATGGACAAGCTCGAAGCGATGACGTCGATCTGCTCTGTCGGGTTTGACATGATCGCCATTCCTGGCGACACCTCCGCGGAGACCATCGCGGGGATGATCGCTGATGAGGCTGCAATCGGCGTCATGAACCATAAGACCACCGCAGCGCGCCTCATCCCCGTCCCCGACACCAAGCCAGGTGACGAGGTAAACTTCGGCGGCCTGCTCGGCTACGCGCCGGTCATCCCGGTCAATACGAAGAGCAGCGCGGAGATGATCCAGCGCGGCGGCTTCATTCCGGCACCTGTGCACGGGTTTAGGAACTAGGCGTGCTTTCCTTGACCCTCACATTGTGTGAGGGTTTAGGTTTGAAGGCGTGAAGATTTCAGATGTTGCCGTGGCCGCAGGTTGCTCCGTACGTTCAGTGCGCCACCTGCACCAAAGCGGAGCCGTAGCAGAGCCCGCTCGCACGAGTAGCAACTACCGGGAGTACACGATCAGCGACCTCGCTGCTGTGGTCCGGGCTCGTGCGCTTATCGACGCCGGCGTGCCCATCGCCGACGTCGCAGCAAAAGACACAGCGCTTGTGGTCGAGCATGCTCTAGACCAGCTGGATAGCCGCATTGCCCACCTGCAGCAGCAGCGAAAAAGGCTGGCCAGGCTTGCGTCCAATCCTTCTGGCGCGCCGGAGGATATCCGCCAAGCACTGGGTGGAGTATTCACCGACCCGCAGGCGCTCCAGCGCGAGCTGGACGCGTGGGATCTCATGGCGCTGACCGGGGTTACCACTGCCGCCACGTGGGACCAGCTACGTACAAACCTCAACGATCCGGAGTGCGTCAAGGCAGCCCGCGCCGCCGAGAAACTCTGGGACGACCTGGGGGAAATGCGGCCGCGGGACAGCAACGTAGCCGAAACCGCCGCGCGCTTTCGCGAGCTCCTCCCCCACGGGCTGCTCCGGGGCGTTCTCTCTACCCTCCAGCCTGGTGACGTACCACTCGGTGTACACGATGTGCCGACCCGTGGCGCGCAACGAGTCGTGCTGCAGGCGTTGGCGGAGGGCTTCGATGGATAAGGTCCTCTCACTGTGGAAGAGGCATCCAGGCTTCCGTCTTGCACGCTACGAGCTCGAACTGTACCTCGATTTACTGCGGTGGATTCGCGGCCACCGGCTCGTGCCAGAGGATGCGGAGGTCCTCCCCCACCCGCCAGGGCGATTGCAGATGCTCGTGAGCGTGGTTTCGGTCTTGTGCATTGAGATGGTGGTGGTTCACCTGCTCCTACCCGAAAGCACGGTGCGGTTAATTGCGCTGCTGCTGTCCATCTGGGGCGTTGTGTACGTCGCCTCGCTGATCGGCAGCGAACGCATTCGGCCGAGCTACGTTGCCGATGACGTAACAGTACTGCGCCGCGGCAAGCTAGTGTTTGCCGAAATCCCGTCCTCGCTCATCAAGCAAAAACACCACCAACGAACGTTTGCGTCCGAGGTGTCTATTGACGGCGAGACGCTCACTGTAGGCGGGGCAGGTGGCACCGACACGCTTCTAGATCTCAGCGAGGCGATCGACGTCGCCGGTGATCGCTACCCCTGGCAGCGACCCCGGATGCAACCAGTGACTCAAATCCGTTACTACGCCGGGGGTGCACGTGAATCTAGCGCTTCTTCCCGATAAGGAAGTAAGACACCCAGCCAAAGGTGTTTACCACGCCGATGATCGGCGTCCACAGCCACTTGGGGCCACGCAATTTGCTGTCTTCGGCCCTTGCGAGGTCGCGCAGCGCAACTGCTTTGCCGACTGTATCCATCGCCGCAAGCACTCCTACGATAGTTTTTTGGTCTGTTGACATGCTATTCCATGCGTCACGCAGGAACTTCAGGTTTTCGTTGTTGGCCATGTGGTCAGTCTACGCGTCGGTTAGAACAGTACGTTATTGCGCGGTGTGCCGATCACCACACCGTTGAGTCACACGCTAGTCAGGACAAGCGTAACCACAGTGCTTTCGGAGTCAGGCGGCGCCTCAATAAGCGAGCTGCCTGGTGTTATCACGTGCTCCAGCAGCCTCACTGATTGATTGTCGGCGATTCTTCGTCCATAAATATTTTGCGGCCGATCGAGGGCGCATTAGCGGTAATCTGGTAACTCGAATCTCCGTTTTAGTCCTCGATCTCGTAGCTGGTGGACAACAAGACCACTAACATTTTGCAGGTAGTTTTAAGCCAATTCGACGATCTCCATATACTCGTCGCTCCATAGATCTTCATCGCCTTCAGGCATGATAATCACTCGCTCAGGCTCAAGCGCTTCGACGGCTCCAGGGTCATGCGTGACAAGGACGACAGCGCCGGAATAGGTTTTCAGTGCATCCAACACCTGTTGTCGGGACTGCGGGTCCAAGTTGTTCGTCGGCTCGTCAAGAAGAAGGACATTCGCCCGTGAGGAAACAAGCGTTGCCAATGCCAGCCTCGTTTTCTCACCACCCGATAGCGTTCCGGCCGGTTGGTCTAGCTTGTCGCCCGAGAACATGAACGCGCCAAGCAGCCCGCGTAAATCTTGCTGCCCGGCATCAGGGCATGCCTCGATCGTGTTTTCCCACACCGTTTTGGCACCGTCGATGGTGTCATGCTCCTGCGCGAAGTAGCCGATGCGAAGTCCGTGACCGGTGACCAAACCGCCTTCCCCATCAGTACGTTCGACGCCAGCGAGTAGCTTCAACAGCGTAGTTTTGCCAGCACCGTTGGTGCCGAGTACTACGACGCGGGAGCCTTTGTCTACAGCCAGGTCAACGCCGGCAAACACCTCAAGAGAACCGTACATCTTGGTTAGTCCCTTGCCGTAGAGCGGGGTCTTCCCACAGGGGGCGGGCTCTGGGAACTTAATGGAGGCGAACTTATCCGCCACACGGATATCATCAAGTTCACCCATCATGCGCTCAGCGCGAGCAAGCATCTGTTTAGCAGCTGCAGCCTTCGTCGCCTTCGCTCCGAGTTTGGCCGCCTGTTTTTGCAGTGCGGAAGCTTTCTTTTCCGCATTAGCGCGTTCACGGCGGCGTCGTGCTTCATCGAGTGCCCTGGCATCCTGGTACTTCTTGAAGCCCATGTTGTAGACATCAGCCTCAGCGCGCACTGCATCAAGGAACCAAATCTTATTGCATACTGCCTCAAGCAACTCAACATCGTGCGAAATCATGATCAAGCCACCATCGTGCTTGCTCAAGAACGAACGCAGCCATGTAATAGAGTCCGCGTCGAGGTGGTTAGTGGGCTCGTCGAGAAGCAGTGTGGTTTGGGACTTTCCAGAACCCGCCCGAGAGGCGAAAAGGATCTGTGCCAACTCCACGCGACGGCGTTGACCACCGCTGAGGGTACTGAGCTGTTGGTCGAGCACTCGTGCTGGAAGCCCGAGGTTGTCACAAATCTGCGCAGCCTCTGCGTTCGCCTCGTAACCGCCTAGCGCGTGGTACTGCTCTTCGAGCCGGGAAAACTTCTCGATTGCTTTATCACGGGTCGCACCATCTGACTCTTCCATGATGGAACGCTGCCGATCCATCGAGCGTTGGATCTGATCAAGGCCTCGCGCCGAAAGAACGCGATCTCGGGCACTCTGCTCGATATTGCCTTCTTTGGAGTCTTGTGGCAGGTATCCGATCTCGCCAGTACGAGTAACCGTGCCCGCGTAGGGTTCTGTTTCTCCTGCGAGGATTCGCATCGTAGTAGTCTTCCCGGCACCATTTCGGCCGACGAGACCGATTCTGTCACCAGGTTGAACACGGAGATGCTGCCCAGGCGCTTCGAGAAGCGTCCGGGCTCCTACACGGACTTCGAGATCATTAGTAACAATCACAAAGGGTTACTCTACAAGGCCGCGTGAGTAGACGAAAACGTGGTCTAAACAGCGAAACCTAGTGCACGCAACTGCTCGCGCCCTTCTTCCGTAATCATCTGCGGCCCCCATGGTGGCATCCACACCCAATTGATGACGACTTCATCACACACAGTATTCGTCGTGATAGCGTGATCAGCTTGTTCTTCGATGACATCGGTAAGCGGGCAAGCCGGCGAAGTCAACGTCATGTTGACGACTGCTCGGTGGACATTATCGTTAGTTTCTACCCACACGTCATAGACAAGTCCAAGGTCAACAACATTGATACCCAACTCGGGGTCAATGACGTCGTGTAGGTACTCCTCTACTTCACCACAGATTTTGAGCTGTTCCTCGGTCTGTGTTGGCCGCTCGTCGCCATCGCCAAGGTTCGAAGTGTGATCGTTATCCACCATATTTTCGCCTTTCTATTTGTCTAACGCCTCGGACGTGGCGGCTTCAAATGCTTTCCAGCCCAACAACGCGCACTTGACGCGAGCTGGGAACTTAGAAACACCTGCGAACGCAATGCCATCACCGATGGCTTCCGGATCCCCTTCTTTGGTCCCGCGAGAGGTGATCATTTCCTCAAACGAGTGCAACTTTTCCATCGCATCCGCAACAGGTAGCCCCACCAGTTCTTCTGTCATCACACTGGTTGAGGCTTGGGAGATCGAGCAACCTTGAGCATCGTAAGAGACGTCTTCAACCGTTTTTCCGTCGGCAGACAGGTGCACACGCAGCGTCAGCTCGTCGCCGCAAGATGGGTTGACGTGGTGCACCTCCGCTTCGTATGGTTCGCGCAACCCCCTATGCCGTGGGTTCTTGTAATGGTCCAAGATTACTTCTTGGTACATCGACTCTAGGTTCATCGTCTAGGAATCCTCCTCGACTCCGAAGAAGCGGCGCGCTTCGCGAATGGCTTCAACCAACGCGTCTACTTCCTCTTTGGTGTTGTACAGGTAGAAACTAGCGCGAGAGGTTGCCTGCACCTCGAGTTCTCTGTGAGCAGGCCACGCACAGTGATGGCCGGTGCGGATAGCAACACCGTGAGCGTCAAGCACCTGTCCTAAATCATGCGGATGCACGCCGTCGACGGTAAAAGCGATCGCACCGCCGCGCTGTTCAGCCACCTTAGGACCAGCGATCACTAATCCTGGAATCTCTTGCATTCTTTCCAGGGCATACTCCGTCAACATATGCTCGTGGCGTTGGACATTTTCCATTCCGATGGATTCCAAGAACTCGACGGCAGCACCAAGGCCAACGACCTGGCTTGTCATCTGCGTGCCAGCTTCGAAGCGTTGGGGCGTCGGCGCATACGTCGAAGAGTCCATCTTGACGATCTCGATCATGGATCCACCTGTCAAAAATGGTGGAAGCTCCCTGAAGATCGACTTTCTCGCGTAGACGGCGCCCACACCAGAAGGTCCACACATCTTATGCCCTGAGAACGCTGCAAAGTCGACGCCAAGCTCGTGAAAGTTGACAGGCATGTGCGGAACAGATTGGCACGCATCAAGGACCGTGAGTGCTCCTACTGCACGAGCACGCCTCACGATTTCATCAACGTCCGCTACTGCACCAGTTACGTTTGATTGGTGCGTGAACGCAACAACTTTTACAGTATCGTCAAGTTCCAGGCTGTCAAGGTCGATGCGTCCATCAGCAGTCATCGAGTACCACTTGAGCGTTGCTCCAGTGCGGCGGGCCAGTTCTTGCCAAGGCACGAGGTTCGCGTGGTGCTCCAGTTCAGTGACAACAATCGTGTCTCCGCGTTTGATCTGGTGCTTACCGGCACGATCATCACCAAGAACATATGCGACGAGGTTCAGAGCCTCAGTAGCGTTCTTCGTGAATGCAATCTCCTCCCCGTCAGCACCAACAAAGTTAGCGATACGCTCACGGGCAGTTTCATAAGCGTCTGTCGCCTCCTCAGCCAGTTGGTAGGAGCCGCGATGGACTGGTGCAAATGTGTTCAGGACGAATTCTTGCTCAGCGTTCCACACAGACTGCGGACGCTGGGACGTAGCCCCGGAGTCCAAATAGACGAGGGGCTTCCCATCACGCACGGTCCGACTCAGGATCGGGAACTCTGCGCGAATCGCGTCTGTGTTCAGTGTTCCATCGGAATGTAAGTATCCCATTAGATGAACTTTTCGTATCCCTCTGCCTCGAGAACATCAGCCAACGATGCGTCGCCAGTCTGGATGACCTTGCCATCCGAGAAGATGTGAATGAAGTCAGGCTTCACATACTCCAGGATCCGCTTGTAGTGGGTGATCATTAGGACACCGCCGTTGGTTTCTTCCTGGTAGCGGTTGATCCCCTCGGATACGATTCGCAGCGCATCGACGTCAAGGCCGGAGTCCGTTTCGTCCATCACAGCAAACTTCGGCTTGAGCAACGACAACTGCATGACCTCATGTCGCTTCTTCTCACCGCCAGAAAAGCCTTCGTTGACCGAACGCTCAGTGAAGGAAGAGTCCATCTTCAACAAGTCGCGAGCATCATTGAGTTCACGAACCCAATCGCGAAGCTTCGGCGCTTCCCCACGAACAGCAGTCACAGCAGAGCGCATAAAGTTCGAAGAAGAGACGCCCGGCACCTCAACTGGGTACTGCATTGCTAGGAAGAGTCCGGCGCGAGCGCGTTCGTCGATATCCATCTCGAGGATGTTCTCACCATCGAGGAGTACTTCGCCTTCAGTAACTTCGTAGCGTGGATGACCAGCGAGCGTGTAGGCAAGCGTGGACTTACCGGAACCATTCGGCCCCATGATGGCGTGAGTCTCTCCGCCCTTAATAGTGAGGTTTACGCCCTTGAGAATCGGCGTTGGCTCTTGACCTTCCTCGGTCGGCAGGACGTTTGCGTGGAGGTTCTTGATTTCCAGGGTAGACATTGTTTTACTGATTCCTTTTCGTTTTACTGGTTCGTTTGCTCGAGCTCTCCGGCCACACGTGCAACGAGTTCTTCACGGAGGTCTTCGAGCGGGACCTGATTGAGGACCTCGTTAAAGAATCCGCGAATGATCAAGCGCGTGGCTTCGTCCTCAGGGATGCCCCTGGACCGGAGATAAAACACTTGCTCGTCATCGAACCGACCAACGGTTGCGGCATGGCCGGCTCCAGCGATTTCACCAGTCTCGATCTCGAGGTTTGGAATTGCGTCAGCGCGAGCACCATCCGTCAAGACCAGGTTCCGGTTCGTTTCATATGTATCTGTGCCGTGCGCGCCTGCGCGAATCAGCACATCACCGACCCAGCAGGTTCGTGCTTCTGGCAGATCCGACGCCTTGTCGCCTTGCAACGCACCCTTGTACAGCACGTTCGACCGGCAGTTCGGAACGCTGTGGTCGACCAGCATACGGTTTTCGATGTACTGACCCGCGTCCGCAAAGTAAACGCCGTTGAGCTCGACGTCTGCCCCCGGAGCTTGGAACTTTACGCGTGGGGTGATGCGCACGATCTCGCCACCGAAAGCTGCGACGTTGTGGCGCAGTACCGAATCGCGCTCCATCAAGATGGACTGTTGACCAATGTGTACTGCGTCCAAGTCCCAGTCCGTATCTACGACTGCGCGTACGTGCGCGCCTGCGCCGATATGCCAATTGACGTTGTCTGCATGCACACCTGTGCCGGTGTACTTGACAACGATGTCAGCCTCTGCATGGGTCCCAACTTCAAAAAGGATCGTTGCAAAGGATGTCACGTCGGCGCCGGCACCAGTGATGGTGACGGTGATGGGCTTGGACAACTTGCTGTTACCAGGCACGGTAATCAAGGTGCCGGTTTTCGCGCTCGACCATGCTTGTGCAGCAACGCGGTCTACGGGCGCGCCGGCTACTTTGAGCTGATCGTCAGCTGCGTCAAGCTCCGTGACGACGACCTCATCTGGCGCATCAATCGTGATCTGGGCGTCAGCCTGTTGCGGGAACTCCCCGTTGTGCAGACCTCGGATGCGGCGAAGTGGAATGAACCGCCAGACTTCGTCACGTCCACGTGGAACGGGAAAATCCTCAACATTGAACGACGAAAACAGATCTCCCTTGTTGTTGTGAGGAGTTGCATTCGATACGGGATTAATCGTTGAAGTCATGGTGATTAGCCCACTGATCCTTCCATTTGCAATTCAATCAGACGGTTGAGCTCCAGGGCGTACTCCATCGGGAGCTCCTTGGCAATAGGCTCGACGAAGCCACGGACAATCATCGCCATAGCTTCTTCTTCGGCAATACCGCGGGACATCAGGTAGAACAGCTGCTCTTCAGAGACCTTGGAGACTTTCGCCTCGTGTCCGAGCGTAACCCGATCGTTCCTAATGTCGTTGTACGGGTAAGTGTCAGAACGAGAAATGTCATCGACAAGCAACGCGTCGCACTCAACGTTCGAGGCGGAATCATGCGCGTTTGCGTTGATCTGTACCAGGCCACGGTAGGCCGCGCGTCCGCCACTGCGCGCAACTGACTTTGAAACGATTGAACTCGAGGTGTGCGGAGCCATGTGTGTCATCTTGGCACCGGTGTCCTGGAACTGTCCTTCACCAGCAAATGCGACGGAAAGCACTTCGCCACGGGCATACTCGCCAGTCATCCAGACTGCTGGGTACTTCATCGTCACCTTTGAACCGATATTGCCGTCGACCCACTCCATCACTGCGCCCTCTTCGGCCTTAGCGCGCTTGGTGACGAGGTTGTAAACGTTGTTCGACCAGTTCTGGATCGTGGTGTACCGGCAGCGGCCACCTTTCTTCACGATGATTTCAACGACCGCGGAGTGAAGCGAGTCGGACTTGTAAATCGGGGCGGTGCATCCTTCTACGTAGTGGACGTAGGCGTCCTCATCAACGATGATGAGCGTGCGCTCGAACTGGCCCATGTTCTCGGTATTAATACGGAAGTATGCCTGGAGCGGGATATCGACGTGGACGCCCGGCGGAACATAGATAAACGAACCGCCTGACCATACTGCCGTATTCAGAGCTGAGAACTTGTTATCGCCAGCGGGGATGACCGAGCCGAAGTACTCCTTAAAGATGTCCTCGTGCTCGCGAAGCGCGGTGTCAGTGTCTACGAAGATGACACCCTTCTTTTCGAGATCCTCACGAATCTGGTGGTAGACAACCTCAGATTCGTACTGCGCAGCAACACCAGCGACTAGGCGCTGCTTTTCTGCCTCAGGAATGCCAAGCTTGTCGTACGTATTCTTAATGTCTTCAGGAAGGTCATCCCAGCTCGTAGCTGGTTGCTCCGTAGAGCGGACATAGTACTTAATGTTGTCAAAGTCGATGCCACTCAGGTCTGCGCCCCAAGTCGGCAGTGGCTTCTTTTCAAAAATGTCCAAAGCCTTGAGGCGCTGTTCCAGCATCCATTCTGGCTCTTCCTTAATGCCAGAAATGTCCTTGACTACCCCAGCGTTAAGACCACGCTTTGCTGCCTGCCCGGCAGCGTCTGGGTCGTGCCACCCGTAGTTGTAGCTACCGATTGACTCGATAATCTCTTCGTCGTTCATTGGTTTCTCTAAACCGGGTGCGGGATTAGCTTTCGTCATTATTTTCCGCTCCTTTCAGATACGTTATTTTTCGGCCCGTGAACAGCAGCGAGTGGAATGTTTGTTGTGCAGACACCATTGCCCTCTGTAATGGAGGCAAGTGGTTGGATATGTCGGCCTACGATCTTAGCGATCATTTCTTGCTCTGCTTCGCAAATTTCGGGATGCGCAGACGCTACTTGTGACACCGGGCAGTGATGCTGACAAATTTGAATTCCAGTCCCTGCCTGAGTCACCGAGGCAACATAGCCGTGACGCTCTAAAACGGACACGACTTCGAGCACGACTGATTCAAGGTCGCCACTGCTTGATCGCTCCGAAATCGGCTCCACTTCTTCAAGGATGCGTTCAATCCTAGTTTTGGCGAACTCTTTGACTGCTTCATGGCCGCCAAGTTCTTCAAGAGCTTCGATTGCATCAAGCGCCATATTCTCATAGTTGCTACCGAAGCTTTCTCGGCCTTCTTCCGTCAAGCAGTAGTGCTTCGCGGGACGGCCTCGCGGTGGCTCTTCTCCAGCAACCGGCAGTGGCTCACACGTCTCAATGAGTCCAGCCTCAGTGAGCTTATCCAGGTGCCGACGGATACCGGCAGCTGAAATTCCAGTTTGCTCACCAAGTGTTGATGCAGTCACCGGTCCGCTTTTCAGCAAGAGCGCCATCACTCGCTTGCGAGTGCCACCGTCAACTGACCGCGCTTGGTTCAGCACTGGCTCACCTCGCTTCGATCTGCTTTGATCTCTGACTTTCCAACCGATTGGCTGTACACCGACCGGCCTTTACACAACACTACTGTGTCCTAATTCAATGTGCACGTTTAACCCGGTCGTTCGGCTACAATCTTGCCTGTGTTGTTCCAGGATTCACCGATAAAGTCTTTGCTTGATGCGTTTCCTCGCATCGGCAAGCCTGGATCACGGTCGGCTGGGCTCCACCGAGTCTCTAAAGAGGTTTGGCGAGGACAAGACTTTCGTTCAACCAACTACGCTGAGCAGAACCGGTTCGCCGTACTTCGATGGCTGGGTTTGGTCGGCACACTTCTCATTGGCTTGGGAGGCCTCGGGGGCGGGGCCTTGCCGGTCGTCGATAATCCTTGGTTCTCTCTGCCTGGCGGGGCCTTGCTTGGCCGAATGATGCAAGCGTCGTCTTCCATAGTTCTGTTCGGAGTAGGACTCTTGGTCTCCGCTTGGCTGTGTATGGGCCCCTTCGTTGGCGTAAGTGGCCAGAGGCCCCGCGTTTCGACGCCGCTTCTCATGCGAACATTCGTTGTATGGGTTGCTCCTCTGGTGATTACCGCTCCCCTCTTTACCCAAGACATCTATTCATACTTAGCTAATGGTGCAATTGTCCGGTTTGGTCTTGACCCGTACTCCGCTGGACCAGTCGAGCTTCTCGGGCCAGAACACCATCTAGCGCGCTCGGTCCCGTTTATTTGGGCGCATTCTCCAAGCCCCTACGGGCCTGTCGCGTTAGGTATTGCAGCGGCAATTTCTCGTATTACTGCTGACTCTATTGTGCTCGGGGTGATTGCGCACCGCGTCGTATCACTCGTCGGAGTGCTCGCCGCAGCGTGGGGGATCCGAAAGATTGCCGGCCGCTGTGGCGTACCAGAGACTGCCGCACTGTGGCTCGGGGTGCTCAATCCGCTAACGATTCTGCATCTCATTGGTGGCATCCATAATGAAGCGATCATGCTCGGATTGGTGTTAGTCGGGTTTGAGCTAGGACTTCGCGGGGCCGACAGGTTGAGGACCATCAGTTCAGCGCAAGCGTGGGGTTACCTGGCTCTCTCCGCGATCACCATTACCTGCGGAGGACTAGTCAAAGTGACAGGCTTTCTCGGTCTCGGTTTTATAGGCATGGCAATCGCTCGTGTGCTTGGGCAACGCCAGCGCAAAGCTACAGCCCTTAGCATCGCGGTGCTTTTTCAGACAGTTATTCTCATTGTCACTACTGCCGCCGTTTCACTTATAACAAGCATTGGGCTCGGATGGGTCACTGGTCAAGGCGGAGCAGCATCGATTCGTAGCTGGCTCTCGATCTCAACAGACGTGGGCGTAATCAGCGGCTTTCTAGGAATGCTGCTTGGTCTCGGCGACCACATTGACGCAGTTCTCATTGTCACCCGCGGGATTGGAGTGGCCATCGCGGTGGCGTTTCTGGTTCGCCTACTGTGGGCTACGTTGCGGGGAGCCATTCACCCTGCAGGTGGACTTGGCGTCGCAACGCTCGTGCTTGTTATATTCTTCCCAGTTGTACACCCTTGGTACCCTCTGTGGGCTATTTATCCCCTTGCTGCATGGGCAAATAGGTTCTTTTTCCGAGCCGGGGTGGCTGTGTACTCTGCTGTGTTTAGTTTTCTGGTGCTACCGCGTGGTCTCGGCCTGCAAGCAAAGACAGTTTTCACTATTTACGGTGTCTCAGCCTGTTGTTTTGTCGTATTTGTTGGGCTCAGTTTCCTGTTGTATCGGCGCTTTGGTGCCGGCAGGCTACACTAGCTATCCATGAACGCGCCTGTTCTTTCAGTTGACAATGTGAAGAAAACTTTTGGGGACGTTACTGCTGTAGATGGAGCATCGTTTGCCGCAAAAGAAGGAACCGTGCTGGCCTTGCTCGGTCCGAATGGAGCCGGCAAGACAACGACCATCGAGATGTGTGAAGGATTCACCCGGCCAACCTCAGGGACAATCACGGTACTAGGCGAAAACCCTGCAACCCACCCTCAGCGTGTGCGAGACCGAATTGGGATCATGCTGCAGGGTGGCGGATCATATTCGGGCGTCAAAGTCAGAGAAATGCTGAAGCTTTCGGCTTCATACAACGCGAACCCTCACGACCCTGAGTGGCTCATGGCCCTCCTAGGGCTCGAGGGAGTCGCCAATACCACGTATCGACGCCTCTCCGGAGGGCAAAAGCAACGCTTGTCCCTGGCGCTTGCACTTATAGGTCGTCCGGAGCTGGTTTTTCTTGATGAGCCAACCGCTGGCATGGACGCACAGTCCCGCAACGCTGTGTGGGATATTGTTTCTGCGCTAAAACGTGACGGAACCACGATCGTCCTGACTACGCACCTGATGGACGAGGCGGAGTCGCTCGCCGATGACATTGTGATCATGGATCATGGAAAGGTTGTCGCCGAAGGCACACCGGCGGACCTGACCAGCGGATCATTTGAGCAGCAAATCACGTTCGGTACGGCGCAACCACTCGACCTCGAGAAGCTGAAGCAGCACGTGGCTTTGTGTCAGATCGATACAGCTGTGACCCAAGTTCGCCCAATGCGCTACGTAGTCAACGGTTCGGTTTCTCCTGAACTCGTCGCCTGTATTACCGAAGAAGCACTTCGCCAATCCGTGCTGATTCGGGATATGCAAGTAAGCCACATGGCGTTGGAAGAAGTGTTTTTGAACATCACCGGTAAGGAATTAAGGAGCTAGCGGTGCACATCAAGGAAGGAACCTTTACGCCCGCCCCGCAACGGTCTTCGAAGTTTGCGATGGCCAGCGCTCAGGGACTCATCGAAAGCAAGCTGATGCTCCGTCACGGCGAACAGTTGGTGCTCAGCATCTTCATCCCGGCAGCGTTGCTCATCGCATCAGTGTATTTGCCTGTTTTTGGGGATGACTACAGCCTCGACACCCTGGTGCCGATGGTGTTTGCCGTCGCGGCGACCAGCTCTGGATTTACGGGCCAGGCGATTTCGCTCGCCTTTGACCGCCGATACGGTGCGCTGAAGCGGACCGGTGCTTCCGGAGTCCCACCGTGGACGATCATCGTCGGAAAAATCCTTGGCGTGGTCGCGATGGTCTGCGTCCAGATTGCGGTGCTAGGGGCCGTTGCAGGTTTCCTTGGCTGGCGCCCCTCAGTCGTTGGCGCGGTGCTTGGTGCCTGCGTCTTGTTCCTGGGGGTTGCGTGCTTTACTTCCTTGGGCTTGCTCATGGGCGGCTCGCTAAGTTCCGAGATGGTCCTTGCCATTTCGAATTTAATGTGGGTAATCATGATGGGAATCGTGGGTTGGGTCGTCTATTCTGGCGACCTTAGCCACGCTGGTTGGTGGAACCTAGTACCCACGGTTTCGCTGGCAGCTGGTATTTCTGATGCACTCGCGCTGACTGCGAATGGTCCTGCGTTGCTTAGCTTGCTAGCGTGGCTCATCGTCGGCGTTGGCTCAAGCGTTCGCTTCTTCCGTTTCGATGATTAAGGCCATGCGCTCATCGACTAAGATTCGAGCCTGAATAGTCGAACGTGTTTTATACGTCCAAGGAAAGTGCATGACTTTACAACAGACCGGTGCGCCGATGACGCATCAGGATAAAAAGCAAGCCCCCAGTCTGAAGTTGCAACGAACTCTAGCCATGATTCTCTTGCTCTGCCAAGGCGGGATCACCGTAACAGGGTCGTTGGTGCGAGTGACCGGTTCGGGGCTTGGTTGCAATACGTGGCCACTTTGCCATGAAGGTTCGCTTGTCCCCGTCGCTGGTGCCGCACCTTGGATTCACCAAGCCATTGAGTTTGGAAACCGCCTGCTTGCTTTCGTGGTCGCGGCTGCCGCGATCGCCGTGCTTTGGGCTGTCTACCGCGCATCCCGCGGTCGAGATGCCCAATTCTTGGCATGGTTCTCCCTCGTCGGCGTGGTTGTCCAGGCGATTATCGGCGGTATTTCTGTTCGCCTTGATTTGCAGTGGTGGGCGGTCGCCGTGCACTTCTTGCCTTCGATGGTGCTCGTGTGGGTCGCTGCATTGCTGTACATGCGTATGGCAGAAGACGAGTCCACGGTTGCTCAAGACCGCTACCCCGGGCACATCCGAGTGATCGCCGTGATCGCTGCCGTTGCGTTGAGCTGTGTACTTGTGACAGGAACGATGGTGACAGGGTCCGGCCCGCACTCGGGTGACGCAAGCGTCGGTATGGAAGGTCGACTTGCGATTGACACAGCGTTGTTGGCATATATTCACGCAGGGTGCATGTACGCGTATCTACTTCTTACAGTGTTCACATTTTTCCTGCTACGTAGAGCGAAGGCCCCGCATGCGGCGCAGAAAACTTCCTGGATTCTTCTTGGACTCATCGTGGTTCAGTGGGCAGTAGGTTTAAGCCAGTACTACATGGGCGTGCCGCGTTGGACGATTCCGATCCATATTGGGCTGTCTTCTCTAGTTGTAGCGTTCACGGCGTTCTTGTACGCGCACGCTGTGCGTCGTGAGTTGCTGTATCGCTAGACGCAAACACCATGTAGCCTGAGAAAGTATGAAAGCGATTGAGTTCGACGCGCAGCAGGTGCGTTGCATTGATATCGCTTCACCGTTCCCCAGCGATAGAGAACTTCTAGTCGAAGTCCTCTACGCTGGGTTTTTTCTTCACGACACCTCCTTCGGCAACCAAGGATGCGGTCGTGTCCTGAAAGACCCCCTCGACGAGGTTGCGCCAGGAACTGTGGTTGCGTGGAGCGATGCCACCGGCCCCATCGCCGAGCAGGTTGTCGTTGACCGAAGCCGGGTAGTCGCTGTATCGGACCTGATCGCCCCACGCATTGGTGCTTCAATGTTGAGGCCGGGAATGGCCGCAAGTTATTCGCTATTCGAAGTTTTGAAGCTTGTGCAAGGTGAAGCTGTCGTCGTCACGAATGCAGGTTCCGCAATTGGGTTGTACATGATTGCAATCGCTCGAGAGAAGGACATCATCGTGTATGCCGTTTCGGAAAGCGAGGAAGGCCGAGTAGCAGCAGATGAGGCTGGAGCCACAGCCGTATTCAGTGGCCAGCCAGGTACTGCTGCACAGATCAAAGCGCTCAATGATGGGATCGGGGTGGATGCAGTTGTGCTGGCACGCTCTGACTTCAAAAATGGCTTTGCGCACGAAGTTGGGCGCAGCTCTGCGCGTACGTGTTGCTATGAGGACTTAGCGTCGATACGAATGGATGCCAACGGCTTCCGTAAGCATGCACAGACCGTTACCAGAGTGCTCGAAGAAACACGATGGGAACCGCCAGTTCACGTGTGTGAATCGATAGATGACGCCAGCTCGCTACTGGGTTCCGAAACTTCGGAGGTTTGTGGCAATGACCTTGGAGCCATCAAGCTCCAAGAATCCACGAGCTAGAAGAAGGTAGCGAATAGTGGAGTCCAACCGAGCACCGCATCAACGGAAAGCCCCAAGAACAACGCCGCAAGATAGTTGTTCGAGAGAATAAACAGCTTGAGCGGTTTCACCTTCTCCCCGCGCTTTACCCCAGCATGCAGCTGTGTGGCAACGGCGAGGAACAATGCACCCGAAATCAGCGCGGTTGTAAGATAGATCCACGAGGTGGCAGGAACCAGGAGCAGGGACACCCCGACGGTCCACCATGAGTAAATGAGAATCTGACGGGTTGTCTCCGCCGGGGAAGCTACCACCGGCAGCATCGGGACATTAGCGCGGGCGTAATCCGCTCGGTACTTCATTGCCAGCGCCCAAGTGTGCGGTGGCGTCCAGAAGAAGATGATCATGAACATCACGATCGCCTGCCACCACGCATCCTTGGAGCCGTCGGTGACATTATCTCTAATTGCCGCCCAACCGACCATCACGGGCATGCAACCTGCTGCGCCGCCCCAGATGACATTCTGCCATGTTCGCCTCTTCAGCCACTTTGTATACACGTAGATATAGAAGAAGTTGGTCAGAATGATAAAGAACGCCGCGAGCCACGACTTACACAGGAATCCAAGCCAAAGCACACTCGTGACGAGAAGCGCCCAAGCAAATACGGCGGCTTTCTGTTTGGTGACCTTTGCCCGGACAAGTGGCCGTGCACGCGTTCGCCCCATTTTCTGGTCAATGTCGTAGTCGGCGACCATGTTAAATGCATTTGCCGCACCGGCCCCCATCCAACCACCGAACAGCGTTGCAAGAATGAGCCACACGTGCACAGTGCCACGGTCTGCTTGCAACATTGCGGGGATAGCTGCTACTAGAAGAAGTTCAATGACCCTGGGCTTCGTAAGCGCGAAGTATGCCTTGATGGTCTCCAATACTTCTCCTCCACATCAAACTTCAACCGTTCGGCTAGAACTCTTACGCAACATTGGTTCGCGTTCAGGTGTCGAGCATTTCGGCTGATATGGTACCGCAACGCATTACACGATGATCTTTTCAGCCCTCTTATACTTTGACCCTCCCGGTGATGTTAGCCTCCGCTCACCAATTTGTCAGAATTAACGTGGCGGCTACACCCGCGAGTTTTCTTCGCACAACACCGTTGGGTGTCACCACCACAAAGCGAGTTTTACACTAGGCTGGGTCCTGTTCTGTTTCCATAGCATGAATCGAGGATTCTGTGACGCTTTCAGCTGAACTTCAAGCAAAAACTGTACGTAACTATCCCGAAGACTGGACCGACGTGGATACGCGGGCAGTTGATACAGCCCGAATCCTCGCGGCTGACGCCGTGGAAAACTGCGGCTCTGGGCACCCAGGCACCGCGATGTCGCTCGCACCTCTTGCATATACGCTCTACCAGCGGGTGATGAATGTAGACCCCGCTGACCCACATTGGGCAGGGCGCGATCGCTTCGTATTGTCAAACGGCCACTCTTCCCTGACACAGTATGTTCAGCTCTACCTGGGGGGCATGGGACTTGAGCTCAAAGACCTCCAGCAGCTTCGTACCTGGGGTGCTAAGACTCCCGGTCACCCTGAGTACAACCACACGGACCACGTAGAGATTACAACTGGCCCGCTCGGCCAGGGGTTGGCATCAGCAGTTGGTATGGCGATGGCTTCGCGCCGGGAACGTGGCCTGTTTGACCCTGAGGCTCCGGCTGGCGAATCGCCGTTCGATCATTTCATCTACGTCGTGGCTGGAGACGGTTGCCTTCAAGAAGGTGTCACATCGGAGGCTTCATCTCTCGCAGGGACGCAGCAGCTCGGAAACCTGATTGTATTCTGGGATGACAACAGGATTTCGATCGAGGATGATACCCAGATCGCGTTCACTGAAGACGTTATGAAGCGCTACGAGGCCTACGGCTGGCAAACACTAACGGTTGAGTCCGGCGAAGACGTCGTCGCGATTGAGAAAGCGATCAAGGAAGCACAGTCCGACACCAATCGCCCAACGATCATTCAGGTAAAGACGGTCATCGGCTTCCCTGCTCCTACGCTGCAAAACACGGGTGCAGTACACGGCGCAGCTCTCGGTGCGAAAGAAATCGCAGCTGTCAAAAAGATTCTCGGCTTTGATCCGGAGATTCACTTCCCGGAGGAAGAGTCCGTTATCATCCATACTCGAAAGCTCCGGGACCGTGGTGCTGCGAAGCGTAAACAGTGGGACGAGACGTTTGCTGTTTGGGCTGAGGCCAACCCAGAGAAGAAGGCCCTGTTTGACCGATTGACGGCTCGAGAGCTCCCATCCAACTGGTCGCAGGACTTCCCAACTTGGGACGCTGACGAAAAGGGCCTTGCTACCCGTAAGGCTTCTGAAGCAGTAATCCAGGCTGCGGCTGCGGCCCTTCCAGAGCTTTGGGGTGGCTCCGCAGACCTTGCAGGCTCCAATAACACCCTTATCAAGGGGGCTGCATCGTTCGGGCCTCAGGCGATTTCTACCGATATGTTCAGCGCTGAGCCGTACGGTCGCAATTTGCACTTCGGCATCCGCGAACATGCCATGGGCGCGATCATGAACGGCATTGCACTGCACGGCAACACACGAGTTTACGGCGGTACGTTCCTGATCTTCTCCGAGTATCTCTACCCGGCAATTCGCGTCGCAGCACTTTCAGGTATCGACGGCTACTACGTCTTCACGCACGACTCGATCGGCCTGGGCGAAGACGGTCCGACCCACCAGCCGGTTGAAACGCTCACTGCGCTTCGAGCCATCCCGGATATGGCGGTGATCCGACCGGCCGACGCGAATGAAACGTCTGCTGCGTGGAAGTCTGCGCTGGAGGCTACGCCGATGCCGAAGGCACTGGCGCTTTCCCGTCAGAACCTCCCTGTGCTTGAGGGCACAAAGGAAAAGGCATTCGAAGGTGTTGCTCGCGGTGCGTACGTACTCGTGGACTCCTCTACCCCGACGCCTGATTTGATTCTGATGGCTTCTGGCTCGGAAGTGCAGCTTGCTGTTGAGGCTGCGAAGTCCTTGGAAGCCGAAGGTATCGGAACTCGAGTTGTCTCGGTGCCTTGCATGGAGTGGTTTACGCAGCAATCGCCGGAGTACATTGAATCGGTACTTCCTGCAGAGGTTCGAGCAAGGGTCTCTGTCGAGGCCGGTCTGTCCATGCCATGGCATCGTTTTGTAGGCGACGCCGGTCAGTGTGTTTCCTTGGAGCACTTTGGTGCCTCCGCACCAGGTCCAGAGCTCTTCGAGCGGTTCGGCTTTACAGCAGACAACGTTGCAGCAGCCGGACGCGCGTCTGTAGCAGCAGTGCAGCGATAGTTGAAGAGTTGTCCTGGTCAAGCCCTCCCCTAGCTTGGCCAGGCCCATTTTTTAGAAAGGAATCTGAGCATGAACACAGTTGAAAGGCTTCGGGAGCTCGGCACGTCCACTTGGCTGGATGATCTCTCTCGCCAGCGCATCGCCACTGGCAATCTAGAAGCAGTCAAACGTGAGAAGTCGGTCGTTGGCGTGACAACCAACCCTGCAATTTTTGCTTCAGCAATGTCGACTGGAAGCGCGTACGACGAGCAAATCCAACAGTTGAGAGCGTCAGGTGCCAGCCCCGACGAGGCGGTTTACGCGATGAGCATTGACGACGTCCGCGACGCGTGCGACATCTTCCAGGACATCTACGATGCGACCGACGGCCTTGATGGTCGCGTTTCCATCGAGGTTGACCCCCGCTATGCTCACGACGAAGCGAAGACGATCGCTCAAGCGAAAGAGCTGTGGGCACGCGTGGGTAAACCGAATGCAATGATCAAGATTCCAGCCACAGACGCCTCGTTGCCAGCAGTCACAGCAGCACTGGCAGCTGGTATTTCAGTGAATGTCACGCTGATCTTCTCTGTGGAGCGCTACCGCGAGGTCATTCGCGCGTACAAGGAAGGTATTCGGCAGGCTGCAGCCAACGGCCACGATGTCTCAACCATTCATTCTGTTGCCTCATTCTTCGTGTCTCGCATGGACACCGAAGTCGATGCTCGCCTTGAGCAAATTGCTACTTCTGAAGCACTTGCGTTGCGAGGCAAAGCAGGCGTCGCAAACGCTCAACTGGCATACCGCTTGTTCCTTGAGGAATTTTCTTCGTTGGATGACCTTCCAGCTGGTGCCAACGTTCAACGCCCGCTGTGGGCCTCGACTGGTGTAAAGAACCCTGAGTACCCTGTCACGTTGTATGTGTCTGAGCTGGCTGGCCCAAACACGGTCAACACCATGCCGGAATCAACTATCGACGCCACCCTGGCTAGCGACAGTCTTCACGGCGATACTTTGTCTGCCAGTGCTGACGACGCGCAGAAGACGTTTGACGCTATCACCGCTGCAGGAATCGACTTGTCTGATGTCGTGCGAGTCCTCGAGCAGGAGGGCGTCGATAAGTTTGTTGATGCGTGGCAAGAATTGCTAAATTCCATGTCGGAAAAGCTGCAATAAAAAGGAGTACATGTGAGTGACGAGAGCACGCATTGGGTGAACCCGCTTCGGTCCCCCGAGGATAAGCGGCTTCCCCGCATTGCGGGTCCGTCTGGGATGGTGATCTTCGGTGTAACTGGAGATCTAGCTCGGAAAAAGCTCCTGCCGGCAATTTACGACCTCGCGAACCGGGGTCTCCTCCCACCGGGCTTTGCTCTCGTCGGGTTTGGGCGTCGAAACTGGTCTAAACAAGATTTTGAGGACTATGTGTGTGAAGCCGTTGAAGCATCTTCCCGCACCGCGTTTAATACGAACGTTTGGGACCGGCTCGCAGAAGGTATGCAGTTCGTCTCGGGCTCGTTTAATGACGACGCCGCGTTCGACGCCTTAGCCAATACACTGCGCTCGACCGATGAAACACGGGGGACGAACGGAAACTGGGCCTTTTACCTTTCTGTGCCGCCCGAGCACTTTTCGAGCGTTGTCCACCAGCTGGACCGCAGTGGAATGGCACAGCCTCAAGACCACGGCTGGCGCCGAGTGATCATCGAGAAGCCATTCGGGCATGATCTGGAATCCGCCAAAGAGCTAAACCGAGTAGTGAATTCAGTGTTCCCTGAGCGATCCGTATTCCGAATCGATCACTATCTCGGCAAAGAAACCGTGCAGAACATTATGGCTCTGCGTTTCGCAAACCAGATGTTTGAACCAGTGTGGAATTCGCACTACATCGACCACGTACAAATCACGATGGCTGAAGATATTGGGCTCGGCGGCCGCGCAGGCTATTACGACGGTATTGGTGCAGCACGAGACGTCATCCAAAACCACCTGATTCAGCTGCTCGCCTTGATCGCTATGGAGGAGCCGACGTCGTTCTCCCCGGGGCGTCTTCGTGCGGAGAAACTCAAGGTCCTCCGCGCTACGACTCCCGTCGAGCCGTTCGATGAGACGACCGCACGCGGCCAATACGTAGCGGGCTGGCAAGGTTCTGAACGCGTAATCGGGCTCCGGGAGGAGTCCGGGTTTGACCCCAACTCTGCAACCGAAACCTATGCGGCCTGTACGTTAGAGATAAACTCGCGTCGCTGGGCAGGTGTTCCTTTCTACCTTCGCACTGGTAAGCGCCTCGGGCGTCGAGTGACTGAGATTGCCCTGGTCTTTAAGCGTCCTCCGTACCAGCCGTTCGAAGACGATCAGACAAAACTACTTACGAACAATGCAGTCGTTATCCGCGTGCAGCCGGACGAAGGCGTGCTGATGCGCTTTGGTTCCAAGGTGCCTGGAACTGCATTTGAAGTTAGGGATGTCAACATGGATTTCTCGTACGCGGAGGCATTTACGGAACAGTCTCCCGAAGCATACGAGCGGCTCATCCTCGATGCACTACTCGACGAATCTAGCTTGTTTCCAACCAATGCGGAAGTCGAGCGGAGCTGGGAAATCCTCGATCCAATTCTCAACTACTGGGAGTCGCACGGACATCCAGATGAATATCGTGCGGGCACTTGGGGGCCCGCATCAGCAGACGCGATGCTGGCCAAGGACGGCCGCCAATGGCGTCGTCCATAATGTGTGCAAACAACGAACGTGAGGCTTAATCCTTGATTGTCACTCTTCCCGACACGACCACCCGCGATGTGTCCACAGCGCTCCTAGAGGCTCGTGAAAATTACTCGTTGGCGACTGGGCGCGTGCTCACACTCTTGGTCGCTGCACATGCCGAGGATGATGTCGATTCTATTCTGGAGACGGTCCGGAACGCGACCATGGAGCACCCGGCTCGAGTTCTCGTCTTGTTGCTCGACTGCCAGAGCGAGCAAACCTGGATGGATGCAGAGGTAATCGTCGCGGCGGACGCTGGCGCCTCTGAGATGGTTGTCATGACTCTCCACGGTGAACTTACCCAGCATCTTGACGCGGTGGTCACCCCGCTGTTGCTGCCCGATACCCCTATCGTTGCTTGGTGGCCCACAACTGTGCCAGATGTTCCTGCAGAAGCAGAGCTTGGTAATATCGCGCACCGCAGAATCACGAACGCGTGGCGCACTATGGAGGCAGAATGCATAGAGCAGCTGGCAAAGGCGTACGTCCCAGGTGATTCGGACATGATGTGGTCTAAAATCACGCCATGGCGCGGCGTTGTCGCCTCAGCTTTCGACCGCTATAAACAGCAACCACGCCGGATCTTGCTCAGCGGTATTACCGAGCATCCAAGCGTACAAATCGCAGCCTCTTGGCTCGATGCCTGCTTTGGCGTTGAGGTAACCGTGCAAAACGTAGCAGGCGCCGACGCCATTCCTGGCTCCCCAATCCAACACCTATCGCTGGACTGCGAACAAGGCTCTGTGCAGGTACAAATTGTTGATGAGCACACCGTGCGAGTTTCCGTACCGGGATACCCTGATGCGTTTGTTGCACTGAGTGCTCGCTCGGACGCAGAATGCCTCGCTGAGGAGCTACGCCACCTCGATCCTGACGCCATGTATGCTCGGGCATTGTTACATAACCTCCCTTAACTTCGCACCGAAAGAGGGTCAACGGATGTCCAACACAGTCAAGACCAAAACATTTGCAGACCTCGAACAGCTTATCGACGTCTCCACCTCCGCATTCCAAACGTTGATTTCAGAGATCCACAGCTCCCCTACCGGTGGTGTAAACGGCGACGGAACCGCACGTGTTGTGCTTACTGGCGGAACAGCCGGAATCCGGTTCCTTGCAGCCCTAGTTTCATCAGATATCGACTGGTCCAGGGTGAAGCTATTCTTTGGCGACGAGCGCAACGTAGCCGTCAGCCATCCTGATTCGAATCAAGGCCAGGCCCGGGCAGCGTTGCTCGATCATATAGATATCCCAGAAGGAAACATTTTCGGGTATGGGTTGGACGGAGGGACGATGGAGCCCGCTGTCACTCGTTATGAAGCGCACCTGAAAGTTGAGGCGCCTGAGGGGTTCGACCTCCATCTACTGGGAATGGGCGGTGAAGGCCACATTAATTCGCTATTCCCACATACGCCTGCTGTGAGAGAGGACGCCGCTCTGGTTATTGCTGTAACGGATTCACCAAAACCACCTCCGGAACGTGTTTCGTTGACACTACCTGCTGTTCGGAAAGCACAAAAGGTCTGGCTTCTTGTTTCTGGTGCAGAGAAGGCAGAAGCTGCGTCCGCAGTTGCAAACCGGGCAGAGTATCTTGACTGGCCAGCGGCCGGTGCTGTCGGCAAGGAAGAAACGATCTTGTGGGTCACCGAGGACGCGGCACCACGTTAGATTCCCGCAGATTCGGATTTCTGACCAACGAAAAGGCCCGCCGGAAGCTTATTGCTCCAGGCGGGCCTTTTGCTAGCGGCTAAGCAGCAAAAGTCTGAATAAGATTCAGGCCCACGATGCATACAAGCCAGATGAGCGTAATGATAACCGTGTAACGGTCGAGGTTCTTCTCCACGATAGTGGAGCCGGACAGGTTAGCCTGCACGCCACCACCGAACAGGCTCGAAAGCCCGCCTCCCTTGCCTTTGTGAAGCAGCACGAACACTGTCATCAAGACCGCAGCGATTACGAGCACGATCTCAAGAGCCAACGTCATGGTGGTAAATCCTCACTATAAAACCTACATTGATGTAACTCGGACCAGACTACACGAAGTCACCGAATGGTGTTATTCGACGCGCTCTGGTCCGAGCGACATGTCTTGCAAATCTACTGTACTGCCTGGGCAGCCGCAGCAGCCAATTTCGCGAAATCCTGGCCGTCAAGAGACGCACCTCCGACAAGACCACCGTCAACATCAGGCTGAGCGATGATCTCACCGACAGTTTCCGTCTTTACGGATCCGCCGTACAAAATACGGATGCCATCAGCAACCGCATCACCGGCCAAGTCACAGATCAGGCCGCGAATAGCCTGGCACACTTCCTGCGCATCGGAGGCAGAGGCAACCTTGCCAGTGCCGATAGCCCATACCGGCTCATATGCAATGACGGTCTTCTCCAACTCCTCGTTGCTCAAACCGTCCAGGGATTTCTTCGTCTGCTCTACGACGTAGTCGACATGGGTGCCTTGTTCGCGAATGTCTAGCGGCTCACCGACACACACGATTGGGTTCATGCCGTGCTCAAGTGCCTTCTTTGCCTTGCGGGAAACTAGCTCATCGTCCTCACCGTGGTACTCACGGCGTTCTGAGTGGCCGACAACTACCCACGTGCAGCCAAGCTTCTCCAGCATTGTGGCCGAAACTTCACCAGTGTAGGCACCAGCATCGTGTGCTGACACGTCCTGTGCACCATATGTGATCTGCAGCTTGTCGCCTTCAACGAGAGTCTGGATAGAACGAAGGTCGGTAAACGGCACGGTCAATGCAACGTCCACGAACTCATAGCCGTCCTTCGGGAAAGCGAACGCGAGTTTCTGGGCCGAAGCGATTGCTTCGAGATGGTCGTGGTTCATCTTCCAGTTACCAGCAATCAGTGGTTTGCGAGACATATTCATACTCCTTTTCAACAACGACTACTGTCCAAGTACAGCAACGCCGGGCAGCTCTTTGCCCTCGATCAGCTCGAGCGATGCGCCACCGCCCGTAGAGATGTGGGAGAACCCAGCCTCATCGAGGCCCAGAATGCGAACAGATGCTGCGGAATCGCCGCCACCGACCACCGTGAAGGACCCGTTGTCCTTCGTAGCAGCGATCATTGCTTCAGCAACGGCTTTTGTGCCAGAGGCGAACGCTGGAAACTCGAAAACGCCCATTGGCCCGTTCCAGAACACGGTCTTCGAGCTCTTCAGCGCCTCACCATAACGCGCGGCAGTCTTCGGGCCAATGTCGAGAGACATCCAGCCTTCCGGAATAGCGTCGGCCGCGACGGTCTGCTTCTCTGCATCCTTTGCAAACTCAGACGCTGCGATCAGGTCCTCAGGCAATAGCAGCTTGTCGCCGAAACGGCCGATGAGGTCCTTGCAGGTCTCAATCATGTCTTCCTGCAACAAAGAGTTTTGAACGTTGTAGCCCTGTGCAGCCAGGAAGGTGTAGCACATGCCGCCACCGATAATTACCTTGTCGGCCTTCGCCGCAAGTGCCTCGATGACTCCCAACTTGTCGGAAACCTTCGAACCGCCAAGCACAACAACGTATGGATGATCTGGAGCATCCTTCACCTTGCTCAGAGTCTTGACTTCCTTCTCGACGAGGTAACCAGCGTAGGCAGGAAGCTTCTTAGCAACGTCGTAGACGGAGGTTTGAGCGCGGTGTACTACACCGAAACCGTCAGAAACAAACGCGCCGTTGTCCGCAGCTAGTGCTACAAGCTCAGCTGCGAACTCAGTGCGCTCAGCCTCGTCCTTCGAGGTCTCGCGTGGGTCAAAGCGTACATTCTCGAGAAGCAGAATCTCGCCACCGGTAAGCCCATTTGCCCGCTCATGTGCATCCTCACCAGAAACATCACCGGCGAGCGCTACGAACTGACCTAGGCGCTCACTTAGGGCTTCAGCCACTGGCTTCAAGGAGAACTTAGGGTTCACTTCCCCCTTTGGGCGGCCGAGGTGAGCCATGACAATGACTTTCGCGCCACCTTCCAAGAGCGCCTTCAAAGTTGGCAGTGATGCGTCGATACGACCAGCATCGGTAATATTGCCGTCCTCATCAAGCGGAACGTTGAAGTCAGAACGGACCAGGATGTGGCGATCTTCGACGCCTTCATCCAGAAGCTGTTGCAGCGTTTTCATTGTCATGGGACTCTCCTCAGTTGACTGTTGTTTGCAGTAGTTTTCTTTTCAAACAGTAGCGAAAGAAATGGCCCGAAGTGTGCGTACTGCACACCCGGGCCGTTCTAGGTCTTATGCCAAGTTATCCGCGACGTGCTTCGTCATGCGGACAAACTGAGAGGTGTAGGACCACTCGTTGTCGTACCAAGCAATCAGCTTGACCAGGTTGCCGTCGATGACGCGGGTCATCCCAGCATCGAAGATGGAACCATGGGTGTTGCCGATGATGTCGGAGGAAACGATTGGATCCTCGGTGTACTCAAGCGCCTTGCCAAACTCTGGGTCCTGAGCAGCCTTCTTGATTGCTGCGTTCACCTCATCAACGGTGACGTCCTTGCTCAGCTCGACGGTCAGGTCGGTTGCGGAACCGGTGATCGTTGGCACGCGCATTGCGAAGCCATCCAGCTTGCCCTCAAGTGCAGGCAGAACCAGGGCAACTGCCTTAGCAGCACCCGTCGTCGTTGGGACGATGTTCTGAGCTGCTGCACGGGCACGACGCAGGTCCTTGTGAGGTGCGTCCTGAATGCGCTGGTCGCCAGTGTAAGCGTGAATGGTGGTCATCAGACCGGACTTGATGCCGAACTGCTCTTCCAGAATCTTCGCGACTGGTGCAAGGGAGTTCGTGGTGCAAGATGCAGCGGAGATAATCTGCTGATCATTGCTGTAGTCGGTGTGGTTGACGCCCCAGACGTAGGTGCCATCGACGTTCTTACCCGGTGCGGAGATGATGACCTTCTTAGCGCCAGCCTCGATGTGAGCCTTTGCGTCATTGCCATCGGTGAAGCGGCCGGTGCAATCAAGGACGATGTCGACGTTTGCGTCGCCCCATGCGAGCTTGGATGGGTCCTTCTCTTCGGTAACCTCGATGCGGTGACCATCAACGGTGATGGAGGACTCGTCGTACTCAACGTCGCGGCCGAGCTGGCCATACGCTGTGTCGTACTTGACAAGGTGGGCCAAAGTCTTGTTGTCGGTCAGGTCATTAATCTTCACGACCTCAAGGTCGCTCGAGTACTGATCCAGGATGATGCGGAATGCCGAGCGGCCGATACGACCAAAGCCATTAATGCCAATACGAATAGTCACAGTCTTTACTCCTCTATGTCGGAAATTGTTGAGACTTGCTGATGGGCCGGTACCAATCTCTTTCCGTTCTCGGTGAGCTCCTTGGTTCAGCCCGTTGCTCATCAGTTTAGCGAGAGATTTCAACATGTGCATGGCCACGATGCCGCAAGAGACGCCCTAAAGGTGCATCACCAAAGAGACGGCGAAACCGGGGGTATCGTCTCATAATTTCACCAAGCATGAATGTCTGTTTACCGCCAAAGCCACACCTAATGCGACTCAAACAACGACAAAGGTAATCTCTTTTACCCCCGCGGGGCGTATCTGGCGAAGCTGCTTGTGCGCTATCCCCCGGAATTGTGATGTTGCACACAGGACGGTCTGGGAGCGCCCCAGAACGCTCTATGTTGCCTTCGTGTCTTTACCGCGAGTGTTCGCTATACCGAGCTCAGCAGCCCGCTTGTCAGCAAGGGACAACAGCCGACGAATTCGCCCAGCGACCGCATCCTTCGTCATCTGTGGGTCAGCCAACCGGCCAAGTTCTTCAAGCGAGGCTTGCCGGTGCTCAACACGCAGGTATCCGGCTTCGGCGAGATGCTCAGGCACATCGTCGCCGAGGATCTCCATCGCACGTTCCACACG
Source organism: Corynebacterium pseudogenitalium (assembly GCF_024453815.1). NCBI lineage: Bacteria > Bacillati > Actinomycetota > Actinomycetes > Mycobacteriales > Corynebacteriaceae > Corynebacterium > Corynebacterium pseudogenitalium. The sequence continues at coordinate 1,275,689 of NZ_CP072934.1, forward strand.
CTGAGCGGCTACCGTCGCAGCATGTACGCTTCTGCGGGTGTTGGCGTCGTCAAAAGTTGCCAACCGTTGACCGCCACGCATCTGCGCTTGCTTCTCCCGAAGTTTTGCGTCCCACTCCAGGCGAGCAAGAGGCGCACCCATTCGACTGAGAAGCACCCCTATCGTCTCCGCATCACGGACATGTACACGCTCAACACCGCGAGTCTCCCGCATTCTGATGTGGCACCCAAGACGACGCGCTAACCCCACTAGGGCAAGCCCAGCTTCCTCGCATGGGCACTCGACCTCTAAAGCGGCAGTTCGGCCCGGCTCTGTGAGCGCTCCCCTAGCGAGGAACGCACCCCGCCACGCGGCTTCAACTTCAGCAATTTCTCCCGAAACGATTTGCGGGGGCATACCTACCACGAGATGACCAGACTGCGTCCGAAGATTTAGACGCCGATACAGCGCTTCAACACCAGTATCTAGACGTACTTCGTATTTCGTTTCCTTTGTCGCCGAGCCAGGTGAAACCACGGCGAACTTTGGTGAGCTCATGAAAAGAGTTTCAAGAATCAGGATTAAGCGACGTGCCACCGCCTCTTCCGCGAAATCCGCAATCATAGTTACCCCGTGGATTGAGGCGTCAAGTTTTCCTGCAAACCGAACTAACGCGGATGCCTCGGCGGCCGCGGCAGACTTCGCTCCTATTGGAGTTCGAAGCAGCTCTTCTTTGGTTTTGGCGGTCAGCGACACCGAGTGATCCTTTCTACAAAAACATCGGTGGATTAGTGTAGCGCACGTTATGCGTGAAAATCACGAACGAGAGATAGCAGCTCATGTGCAAGCTTGCGTGGATCATGCCGGTTTGTGTTGCGGTGCTGATCATCAACTTCATGAATATCTCGGAACAGTACAGTTGCACCAACTCGATCCGCGGCGCGCCCAAGATGAACGCGTTCGCCCTCCGTCGGGCTAATTGAGTTATCAGCCAGGAACACATCAACATGCAGGTTCGGAGCGTGCTGCTCGAAGACATGAATATGGCGTTCCGTGCTAAATCCCGGTGTCTCTCCTGCCTCCGGAGAAAGATTCAGCACTACAACTACCAACGCGGACGTCTCATTCAACGCGCGGACAATGTCCGGAACGAGTAGATGCGGAATCACCGACGAAAACCACGATCCAGGCCCGATTGTCACCACTTCTGCGTCCATGATCGCCTGCACTGCTTCGTCGGTTGCGGGAGGATTGTGGGGCAAAAGGCGGACGCGTCGCACAGTTCCGGGTGTGGTGGCAACGGCAACTTGACCGCGAACAGAACGCAAAACACGGGGGTCGTCGTCTAACCCCGCGACATCGGCCTCAATGTCGAGAGGCATAGGACTCATAGGAACAACCCTGCCCTGTGCGCCTGTCCATGAGCCGATGACGTCCAACGCTTGCTGAATATCGCCGAGTTCCTCGCTTAGTCCGGCAAGGAGCAGATTGCCAACTGCGTGCCCTGCCATCGCTCCATTTCCGCCAAATCGGTGTTGTAATGTATCTCTCCACAGAGCGCCATCTTCGTCATCCGCGGTCAGGGCTGAGAGCGCCATCCGCAGGTCACCAGGCGGAATGATATCCATCTCACGGCGTAGCCGACCGGATGAGCCTCCGTCGTCAGCAACTGTTACCACGGCGTGGATGGCTCGAGCCTCAGCCGCCCGCGCCGCCAATAGTGTTTGGTATAAACCGTGCCCTCCCCCAAGGCAAGTAAATGCAGGTCCCATAATTTAATCAGTGCTTCTTTCCAACGATAAAGAGCAGCTAGTTGCGTTCCAAGTCACGGTGCAAGACGTTGACGTCCACGTCATCGGACTCTCGAAGCCTGCGTACAATCTCCTCCGAAATTGCGACTGACCGGTGGTGCCCGCCAGTGCAGCCGATCCCAACAGTGATAAAGTCCTTACCTTCATGACGGTAGCCCTTGAGCATATCCTTCAGCATTGTCAAGAAGTTATCGACGAATGCCTTCGCTCCAGGCTGCGACAGAACATAGTCTGCGACTGGTGCATCGATACCTCGAAACTCCCGAAGCTCGGGGATCCAAAACGGATTTGGCAAAAACCGTACGTCCAACACTAAATCCGCATCACGAGGGGTCCCGTGTTTAAACCCAAACGACTCCACGGTGACGTGCTGTTTCGGTGCAGAGAGGTCGCCAACAGAGGCCTCAATCGACCGACGCAGGTCGTGAACTGAGAGGTGTGTCGTATCAATAATGAGATCTGCACGCTCCCGAACCGGGGCGATCTCCTTTCGCTCCCGTTCGATCCCCTCTTTCAGCGTGTCATTGCCCTGCAACGGGTGCGTACGTCGCACACTGTCGAATCGGCGGATAAGGACTTCATCGCGGGCGTCGAGAAATAAGATGAACGGAGATAGGCCTTTTGCCTCAATCGCCTCAATCGTCTCCATTAACGAGCCATTGAACATCCTGGCACGTACATCAGTGACTACAGCGAGATGGTCAACGGGGGAATCGTCCGCAGTTGACATCTCGACAAGATCGAGAATGAGCTGCGGAGGCAGATTCTGGGAAACGAAGTACCCCTTATCTTCAAAAACTTTCGCGGCAGTCGACAAACCACCACCAGAAAGCCCGGTGATTATCACAGGGCGACGAGATTCGGATGCAGGTAATAAAGGCGAAGTCATAGGCCCATACTAGCTAGGCTTCGACGTCCTTGTGTAGGTGCTCGAAAATCGTCTCTGCCAACTTCGGCCCGACCCCCGCTACCTGCTGCAATTGCTCAAGCGAAGCCTTGCGAATCTGTTTGACACTGCCGAAATGCTTCACCAGTTCTTTTCTCCGAGCAGGCCCCAGCCCCGGTACGTTGTCCAGTACTGATGCTCTCATCCGTTTCGAACGCTGCTGTCTGTGATAGGTGATCGCGAAGCGATGAGCCTCGTCTCGTATCTGTTGCAGCAGGTACATACCCTCGCAGTTTCTGGGCAAAATGATTGGTTCATCGTCATCGGCAACCCAGATTTCTTCCAGTCGCTTTGCCAGCCCGATGAGCTGCACATCCACGATACCAAGCTCATCAAATACCGCCTGCGCTGCGTTTACCTGTGGTTTTCCGCCGTCGACGATAAACAATTGTGGTGGATAGGCAAATCGTTGATTGCCGGTGGAAGCGACCTCACTCGCCTCCTCCGCAAACATCATCTTGCTTACTTCTTCGTCGGGATTGGCGAGTTTGTCCTCGTGGTAGCGCTTAAACCTCCGTCGAGTGACCTCAGCTATCGATCCAACATCATCGGAGCGCCCATCGCCGGCTGCTTCTTTAATTTGGTATCGCCGGTAATCGTTCTTCTTCGGCAGACCATCTTCAAACACAACCAGCGACGCCACAACGTCTGTGCCCTGAATATGAGAAATGTCGGTGCACTCAATTCGTAACGGAGCTTCATCCATGCCAAGCGCCGACTGAATATCCTGCAATGCCTGTGAACGGGCAGTGAGATCGCCTACGCGTTTCAGCTTGTGCTGATGGAGTGCTTCAGCGGCATTGCGGTGGACTGTCTCCAGCAACGCTGCTTTGTCGCCACGTTGCGGCACGCGGATGTCAACCTGCGCACCTCGAAGCTGTGTCAATAGCGTAGAGACGTCGGCCAACTCTTCTGGAAGTTCCGCAACAAGGATTTCACGCGGCACCGGAATACTCGGCACCGCTTCGCGATGCGATTGCTTATCGACGCCCCTTCGTCGGAATTGCTCTGTAATCTGTAGGTCTTCTTTTCGCTCCTGGGCGTCACGCTCAACGGCATCTGAGTAGTACTGAACCAGAAAGTCCTGCATCAGTGTGGGAACTGCAGGGTCCTTTTCCCCCTCTTCTAACCGGTCCAAACTGCCGGGTTCGTCGCCGGTCTTCTCAACGACCCAGCCTCGCTGGGCACGAATGCGACCACCACGAACGTTAAAGATTTGCACAGCTGCTTCCAGCTCATCGCTGTCGATAGCAATGATGTCAGCATCCGTATCGCTGCTGAGCACTACGGCTTGGCGCTCCATCACTTTGTCCAGTGCGCCAAGGTCATCGCGAAGACGCGCTGCCTTTTCAAACTCGAGTTCTTCTGCCGCAGTAGCCATTTGCTGCTTGAGGGATCTGACAACGTGCTCTGTTCGTCCGCCCATAAACGAGAGGAACCCGGCAACAATCTCGTCATATTCCTGTTGATCAACACGTTGTACGCACGGTGCCGAACACTTATCGATGTAGCCCAACAGGCATGGTCTCCCGAGCGACTCATGTCGATTAAACACACCGTTCGAACAGGTACGAATCGGAAACACTCTCGTCAATAGATCAAGCGTTTCGCGTACGGCCCACGCGTGCGAGAACGGCCCAAAGTAGCGGACACCTTTTCGTTTCGGCCCCCGGTAGAAGAATGCCCGGGGGTAGCGCTCTTTCACGCTCACAGCGAGCATGGGATACGTCTTGTCATCCCGGTACATGACGTTGAACCAGGGATCGAATTTCTTGATCCACGTGTACTCAAGCTGCAGCGCCTCAACTTCGCTCGCTACAACCGTCCACTCCACGGAGCTGGCGGTAAATACCATCTGGCGCGTTCGCGGATGGAGCTGCGCCGGTGGCTGGAAATAGTTGCTGAGTCGAGCTCGCAGGTTCTTCGCCTTACCGACGTAGACGACGCGACCATGAGGGTCGCGAAACTTATAAACACCTGGGTCGGTGGGGATCGTCCCTGGAGCCGGACGGTAGGAAGTGGGATCAGCCAAAACGCTCCGCGCTCCCTATTCTGACGGCATGTACTTAGCTTCGAGCTCGCGGAACTCCGCAACTGCATGCAACGCTAGCTCTTTATCTGCAGCCTGAATCGCCCACAGTGGAACGTATTCAAAGTCTGGAAGCTCTAGCCTGGCCATTCGGGCGCCCTTTGGGAACGAAAGCCCATAGATAACTAGCCAGGGGTAAAATCGCGTCCCGATAATGTTGGCTACCTCGACACCATCCTCATTGACCTGGACGCACGGCCGCGTCAACACGAGCCAGGTCAGAATCGAGAGGATGATACCGACTCCAACGAAAGCAAACTTGTCGAGCCACGTAATTGTGAGGCCCGAAAATTCCACGTCAACGACGGCGGCCATGAAGATGTGCACGGCCATCAGCACAAGAATGCATACAGCTGCGACTTTCTTCAGAAATGGGGACCGAATCGTCAGCTCCCACGGCTTAGTCGAGATCGAAGCGTGTGGGTCTAGTGCGTTGAGGTATGCAAGCTCCGCTTCATCAATCTTGCGTGCAACCGACTGTTCTTCGCTCACTACTCTTTACTCCTCGCTGCCGTAGCACACGCTACGTTCTTTCAGTTATGAATGTTTCTTCGGGGTCGCTCGGACTTTTTCAAGCTCGATGAGGGCACCGATTGCTGCCTGCACGGCTTCCGCGCCCTTGTCTTCCTTCGCGTCCTCTCCACCAGCACGCTCGTAGGCCTGGTCTTCTTCTTCGACGGTGAGTACTCCGTTTCCGACGGGCGTTGATTCGTCGAGTGCGATGCGGGTCAACCCTGCGGTCACCGAGTCACAAACGTACTCAAAGTGCGCCGTCTCACCTCGAATTACGCACCCTAGCGCTACGACAGCGTCGTAACGCTGAGCACAGGCCTGCACCACAACCGGCAATTCTAACGCGCCAGCGACGGTAAATTCCGCATACTTAGCACCCATTTCTCGGGCAGTCGAGATCGCCCGGTCCCGGAGACGCTCCACGATTTTCTGGTTCCACAGTGTCGAAACAATGGCGACTGTATAGCCCTCGCCACTTATCGTCTGCGCATCAGGTGCACCGACACTTGCCATCTAATCGTCCTCCTGCTCAGTCCACGAAGCAGCCAACGGGAGATCATGCCCCATGCGCAACTGCTTGGTTTGTAAATACCGGATGTTCTCGTGAGTAGGCACAATTTCGATTCGAGCCCGCTCTTTCACGATCGGACCGAAGCCGCTGAGCGCTTCCACCTTTTCCGGATTATTGGATAACAGTGTAAACGAAATGATACCAAGGTCTTTCAAAATCTGTCCGGCAACCGAATACTCTCGGGCATCGACGGGCAGCCCCTGCTCAAGGTTGGCATCAACGGTGTCAAGGCCCTGGTCTTGCAGGCGATAGGCCTCGAGCTTGGCGAGGAGTCCGATACCGCGCCCCTCGTGCCCGCGAACATACACGAGCACACCACAACCCTTTTCCTGAATCCGGCGCATGGACTCATGGAGCTGCGGACCACAGTCACACCGCTTTGACGCAAAGGCATCCCCCGTTAAGCACTCGGAGTGAACCCGCACAAGTACATCGTCACAGTTCGCGACGTCCCCAACCACCAACGCTATGTGCTCGGAACCATCAATGCGATTCCGATAGCCGTACGCGGAAAACGTCCCGAACTCTGTTGGAAGTGTGGTTTCTACCGTGCGTTCGACTGACATCTCGTGGCGACGTCGATACGCAATAAGCTGCTCGATGGAGATCATCTTGAGACCGTGCCGGTCGCTGAACTTGCGCAGTTCATCAAACCGCGCCATATCCGTCGGATCCTCCTCGGACACAATTTCGCAGAGCACACCGCACGGAGTAAGTCCTGCCAAGCGCGCGAGATCGATTGAGGCCTCGGTATGTCCATCCCGCGTGAGCACCCCTCCCTTGCGTGCGCGCAGAGGCACGATATGGCCCGGACGAGTGAAGTCGTGCGGCCCGTACTTCGTATCGACGAGGCGTCGAATAGTCTCAGCTCTCGATGTTGCGGAAATACCTGTCGATCCTGTCGCTGCATCGACAGTGACCGTATAGGCGGTACCTCGTGCATCTTCGTTGTGCGCCACCATCGGTGGCAACTGCAGTTCATCTGCGCGCTCGTCCTCGAGCGGGACGCAAATGTATCCGGAGGTGTATCGCACCATAAACGCTACGAGCTCTGGGGTTGCGAACTCGGCGGCGAAGATGAGGTCCCCCTCGTTCTCCCTATCCTCGTTGTCAACAACAACGACTGCTTCACCGCGAGCAATAGCTGCTACTGCATCTTCGACGGTGTCTAGCTGCGAATTACGTCCAACGGAGTCCTGAGGAGCATTCATGGAACCCAATGTTAGTGCCTCACCATGTTCTCAACGTATTTGGCAATGATATCGACTTCGATGTTGACCGAATCGCCTGATTTCCATGAACCTGCGGTCGTCGCCTGTAGGGTCGCAGGGATGAGCGAGACTTCAAACCAACCATCTCCTACTGCAGAGACGGTCAACGAGATCCCGCTGATCGTGATAGAGCCCTTTTCCACCACGTACTTTCGTACTTTTTCAGGGAGCGAAAACCGCAGTACGTCCCAGTGCTCACCAGGCGAGCGATGTTGAAGTGTCGCCACTGCATCGACGTGCCCCTGCACAATGTGACCACCAAGTCGGTCTCCCACTGCTAGTGCGCGCTCAAGATTGACCAGGGTTGCTTCCTTGTATTCACCGATACGGGAACGACGCAAAGTTTCAAGCATGACGTCTGCAGTAAAAGAATTTTCTGTGGCCTCAACTACTGTGAGACACACCCCGTCGACAGCAATCGAGTCTCCAAGTTCCACTCCTGCAAGTACGGTCTCTGCGCCGATACGGATCCGAACTGCGTCGTCGAGTGGCTCGATTGACGCCACCGAACCAACTTCCTCAACCAGTCCTGTAAACACTATGCAGTCTCCATTTCTATCAATACGTCCTCGCCAAGTTGGTGCACGTCGCAGATCTTAAATTCGAATGCGTCGCCTATCGTACGCGCCAGTGCAGCGTCCAGCACCGAGCGACCTTGGCCTAGCAGTTTTGGCGCAATATATGCTTGCACCCGGTCGACAACACCGCGGGTAAAGAAGCTGCTGAGGAGATTCGCTCCACCCTCAACAAGTACGTCACGGCAGCCAAGTTCCCAAAGTTCTGCGCATGCTGCCTCAGGGGTCGGATACTGCAAAAAGCCTAGCTCGCGTAAGTTTCCTTCGGGCACTTCTCTCGTGCCGATTACAACGCGGCGAGGCTGGTGCGGATACAGGCTTCCATCCGGTCTACGCGCGGTGAGCGAAGGATTGTCAGTGATCGCGGTTCCGGTCCCAACGATGATGGCGTCGCGTTGAGCGCGGTCACGGTGCACGAACTGGCGCGCCTCAGGTCCGGTAATCCACTTGCTGGAGCCGTCAATCGCTGCGGTGAACCCATCCAACGTCATCGCAAACTTCGCGGTCACGCTGACCCGATTGTGGCGTATGGAGGAAATCCAAGGCTGAAGGGCTTCAACGCGGTAAGGCTCGAAGCGGACGTCGATACCCGCGGCTTCAAGCCGCTGAGCACCGCCTGTAGCGAGAGGATTCGGGTCAGCCGTGAGATACACAACCTTGGCAACACCCGCAGAAATCAGTGCCTCTGTGCACGGGCCAGTTCGTCCAGTGTGGTTACACGGCTCCAACGTGACAACGGCTGTAGCGCCTTCTGCACGAGCTCCTGCCTTACGAAGTGCTTGAACCTCCGCATGTGGCCCGCCGACGGGGGCCGTCGCACCGGTAGCGACTAGAACTCCGTCTGGGCTATACAACGCACATCCAACTGGTGGATTGGGACTCGTAGTCCCGCGGACTGCATCCCCTGCTGCGATAGCTGCTTCGATCACGCGACGCCAGCCGCTTCCTTTGCCATCCGACGCAGCGTATCTACTGCTTCAGCGGGATTATCTGCGCCGAATACTGCGGATCCAGCCACGAAGGCGTCCACACCGGCCTCGGCCGCCTGAGCAATTGTGGAGTTGGCGATGCCACCATCGATCCCAATTACCGTGGACAAGCCAGCAGCGCGAATGTGGTCACGCAGGGTAAACACCTTCGAGAGCACTTCCGGCATGAACTTCTGTCCGCCAAAACCGGGCTCCACACTCATCACGAGCACTTCCTCGAAATGCTCAAGATCGTCGAGGTATGGCTCGATTGGTGTGCCCGGTTTAATAGCAAATCCCGCCTGCACGCCTAATTCACGGCACTGCTTCGCAGCAGCGACGTGGTCATTCGTTGCCTCGACGTGGAAAATCATTCGATCACCACCAGCGTTGGCATAGGTCTCGAACCACTGCTCAGGTTCCTCGATCATGAGGTGCATGTCGAGAAACTGGTCGGTCACCCCGTTGACTGCTTTGGTCACATCCGGACCAAAAGAAAGGTTCGGCACAAAATGACCGTCCATGATGTCTACGTGGAGCATGTCGGCGTTCGGAACTTTCTCAACATCTTCGCCGAGAGCTGCATAGTTCGCGGCGAGGATGGACGGCGCAATATAAATCATGCCTCTACCCTAGTGTTTTCTTGCGAAGAACTGCGAAGAACATTGCGTCAGTTCCGTGGCGGTGTGGCCACATCTGCACACTACGATGTGGACCGACGTTTTCCATTGGCGCAACAAGTTGCTGTGCGTCGCACTCCTCGACTTCGCCTGTGGCCAGCACAGCGTCAACGATGCCTCTGGTCTCCCGAATATCTGGCGAACATGTCGAGTACACGATTACGCCACCAGGTTTTGTCGCAGTAATGGCTGTGTTGAGCAGCTTGAGCTGTAGCTGGGTGAGCGAAGCGATATCTGACTCGTGCTTCGTCCAGCGTGCTTCAGGCCGACGCCTCAACGATCCGAGGCCGGAACAGGGGGCGTCGACAAGCACTCGGTCGTATCCAGACTCGAGCTCAATGGTTGTCGCGTCCCCTGTGCGAACACTGACCGGCAAACCTTTCGTCGCCTTCTGCACAAGCTCCGCACGGTGAGGCGCAACCTCGACTGCATCAACGCGTGCACCATCAATTGCCGCCAAGGAACCGATGAATGCAGCCTTGCCACCCGGGCCTGCGCAGAGGTCCAACCAGCGTCCCTGGTCGTCAGCGACGGTCGCTTGGACAAGTGCCCGTGCTATCAACTGAGAGCCTTCGTCTTGTACCGCTGCGAAACCATCACGTACCGGCTGCAGCTCACCTGGGTTCCCCTCAGGCAAATACACGGCATACGGGGAGTACTTGCCAATGTCGCCACCAGTGATGAGTGCCAACTCCTCCGCGGAGATCTCGCCGGGCCGTGCGACAAGATGCACGATGGGACGCTCCGAGTCAGCTTCGAGGGCCTCGGCCAGCTCCGGATCATCTGCTTCAACCCCTAACGCCGTTGCAAAAGAACGAGCAATCCAAACAGGATGCGCGTGCTCGAACGCGATGCGCTCCAGTGGCTCATTGGGCTTGCAGGTGTCTATCCAGTGCTTCGAGGGTTGCCGACTCATCGTTCGCAGCACCGCATTAACAAAACCTTTCGCGCCCTGTTTCCCAGCGCCGATAACCAAGCGCACAGAAGTATCAACCGCGGCATGCTGCCCGACTCTGGTGTACAGCAACTGGTAAGCGCCTAATCGCAGAGCTGCGCGTACCTCAGCATCGAGATCAGCAATAGCGCGGCTCGAGCACTCCTGAAGAACTGCATCAATCACTCCGAGCGATCGCAGTGCTCCATACGTCAGCTCCGTGGCAAATGCAGCATCCTTGCCGCGCACCTTGTGTTCACGGAGTATTCCTGGCAAGACCAAGTTCGCGAACGCCCCGTCTATGTCGACGCGCATCAGCGTCGACCACGCTGCCTCACGAGCAGGGTCACCAATATCAACCTTTGGCGCTTGCTGGTTGGTTCGCTTTTGCGCAACCTTCGCCGTCTTCTTGCTTACCGCGGCAGGCTTACGACGCCCCGCAGACCGGGATCGGAACCCTCCGCTCATACAAACTTCACCCCTGCCTCAATAGTCTCGGTTGCGAGCCCGCGCCCCCACGCATCTGCAGCCATACGCTTCTTCCCAGGCGGTTGTATCTCTTGCAAGATCACATCGACTGTCCCAGTCCCAACTCGCACCCGATTCTTTTCGACGGCCACTTCGCCCGCGCCAAGCGTATCCGAGTCACCAATCGACACCGGCCCGATTTTGACACGCTGCTCACCGAGCATTGTCCACGCACCAGGTCCTGGCGTGTATGCGCGGATCGTACGATCAACTACTTCGGCGTCACAATCCCACTGAATCCGAGCATCCTTGCTCTGAATTTTCGGGGCATACGTGCCATCCATGGGCTGGGGTTCCGGTACTATGCTGCCACTGGCGAGACCATCCATCGTGGCAACAAGCAAGTCAGCACCCTTGTACGCAAGCCTGGTCAAGAGATCGTCCGCGGTATCGGTAGGCAAAATCGCTTCCTCAAACGTAGCCAGAACTGGACCTGTATCGAGTCCCTCATCGATGCGGAATGTCGTGGCACCGGTCGTCGTCAATCCCGACAAGATTGCAGCCTGGACTGGAGCCGCTCCCCGGAGCTCAGGCAAAAGCGAGAAGTGGAGGTTCACCCACCCGTGCTGAGGCAAGTCGAGCAGCTCAGGCGGAACAAGGTTGCCGTACGCTACGACGGGAATCGCATCTGGAGCAATCGCACGTAGACGTTCGACGATTTCTGCATTACCACGCAATGTCTTCGGCTCAAGTACTTCAATGCCATGCTCAAGCGCAACTTTCTTAACGGGCGACGGGTGAAGCGTCCGCCCCCTCCCCTTCGGCGCGTCAGGGCGCGTGAGCACCGCAACTACTTCATGCTCTGAATGAAGCAACGCCTCCAGCGCCACGACTGCAGGTTCTGGCGTCCCAGCAAACACAATACGCATTACCGTTCCTTCCACCACGTTGATGTTCGAACTTGTGACATAGCTTGTTTCTTTTCTTCCGCAGACAGACGCTCCAAGAACACAACGCCGTCAAGGTGGTCAGTCTCGTGCTGAATGCACCGCGCGAGGAGTCCTGTTCCCAGAATCGACAACGGATGTCCCTCTGCGTCGACACCGTTGCAGACTACGGAGCGATATCGCTCCACATCGGCCCTAACACCGGGAATGGACAGACACCCTTCAGTACCCAGCTGACTATCCCCAGAAAGCGGCGACCACGACGGGTTCACAATGTGTCCCCGAAGCCCCTGGCAATCGAAGACGAACACCCTCTGGCTGTGGCCAATCTGATTTGCAGCCAAGCCAACACCACCTGCGTTATCCATTGTGTCGAACATGTCATTGACCAGCGTGCGAATCCGAGCGCCAAACTCAGTAACCTCTTGAGCTACTTCATTGAGCACAGGATCCCCGAGCAATCGAAGCCTGCGAACTGTCATGGATCGATAGTCTACCCACCTCTCGGCTCCACGGGCGCAACACTATCCAATATGCAGAGGGTCAACCTGCACCCGCAGCGGTAAATCCTGCTTGCGCGTCGCTCTACTGATCACTCCAGCCCGTAAAGCACGACCTAGCTCATTCCGTTCTTGCACTGCGCACCTCACCAGCATGCGCTGCGCAGGGCCGAACTGCTGCTCGTCCCAAGTGCCAGGTAATGAGACCCCGCTCGGTAAGTCGACAGGCCCCAATAACTCAGCAGCTAAAGGAAGCGTCGTATGTGCGAAAAAATCTTCCAAAGCGACACGTGGTGCGTCCACCACTGCTACGTGAGCAGCTGGCGGAAACGAAACCTCTCTTCGATGTCCAAGCTCAAGCGCCGCATAGCCGGACGGATCCCAGCGCAGGAAGAACTGCACAACCGCAATTCCCGGATCAGCGGTCACGACGACCTCCCCGCCGCGTTCATGGGGCTCAACCAGCGCTGCAGCCGCTATCCATCTCGAATATGTCTCTTCAGCTGCTCGCAAGTCTGGACGTTGCAGCAGCGCCCACGCATCCATCAGCACCGCTGCTCCGTACCCGCCTTCCACTACGGGTTCCGCGCCGGGCGTGGCTACAACAAGCTGTGCCTGAGGCTCAACCTCAGCGAGTACCTTCTCGCCCGAGGAGTTCCGCACACGAACATGAGGAAATGCTCGGCCAAGCTCCTCTGCCGTCCGGTCTGTGCCCAATACCACTGCGCGCAGCTTTCGCGAACCACATGCAACACAACTATAAGACGGATCTATGCGGCCACACCACCGGCAGGTTGGTGCGGAGGCATCCCCACTTTGTGGCAACTCGAGCGGTCCATTGCACGCACGACACCGCGACGGAGTGCGGCAACCACCGCAAGCCAGCGCACGAATGTATCCAGCACGAGGCACCTGAAACAGCACCGGGCGATTACGCTCAAGAGCCCGCTTTGCTGCTTGGAACGCCGCAGAAGGAAGCCTTGCTTGCCTTGCACGTGGGTCACGTTCTAGTGCGATGTCGGAATCCCCCGCTGCATAGATCCGCGGCATCCGCTCTCGAATCGTGCCTTTCGACGCCTCCAACCCATGCATCCAACCCGATTCGACCAGCATTTGGGTTTCTGCAGTTCTTGCGACACCACCGATGATTAAAGGGACGTGCTCAAGCGCGGAGCGCGTCGTCAAGACCTCGCGAGCATGCACATACGGCTCACGCGGATCAACAAGATTGTCGTTGCCGTCATCCATGAGCACAAGCAGTCGAAGATCCTGTACCGGCGCAAACGCGGCAGAGCGAGTCCCCACCACGATTCGGGCCTGCCCATGCAATGCCGAAAGATATCGTGAATACCTTGCCTGCGGACCCTGTGCAGAAGTGAGCGTGCTTATCTGCCGAGGCCCGACCACCTTCTTCAACTGTGCTTCGAGGCTATCTACATCTCGCTGGTCCGGTACGACGATGAGTGCTCCGCCACCGTCAAGCGCGACTTTTGCAGCCAAAGCAGCAACAGGACCTGCCCACGGAGCACCTGGTGCAACCTGCCACGCTGCTCGCACTAGCTTTCTGGCAAGCACAGCATCGACGAATGATTCACCGTATTGATATGTACTCCATCCCGAAAGATCTGGCTCGGTGGCCGCACCAAGCTCCGCCCAAGGTGTAGAAGTGTCTGTCTCTTCAGCTTTCTTATGCCGAGGAGGGATCGCTGAGCGATAGATATCAGACCTGACGCCGGCATAGCGCTCAGCGAGTGCGTCGACAAGCTGGCGTAACTGGATTGGAGCGACGACCTCCGATGAAATCACGCGCTCGAGGAACCGCAAGTTACCTACATGCTCAGGGGCCTCCGTCCGGCCAAGAATCAACCCATCAACAAGTCGACCAGCGAACCGCACCCGCACCCGCGTTCCCGGCTGCGCATCTTCTGACTGCTCCTCAGCTACGTAGTAGTCAAAGGTGCGGTCTAGATGTGCCAACCCAAGCTGGGGTAGCACCTTGGCGACAGGAAGGAAGGTTGCGGGCTGCTTCGACATTCAGCCGTGCCTTATACCCCTGCTGCAGCGCGCAGGTCATCTACCTTGTCCAAACGCTCCCACGGCAAGTCGACATCCGTGCGTCCAAAGTGACCGTACGCAGCCGTTTGGGCATAAATTGGGCGAAGCAAGTCAAGTTCTTTGATGATTGCAGCCGGACGAAGGTCAAAGACCTTCTCCACAGCCTGCTGAATTGACTCGTTCGTCTGTCCTTCAGCTGCGGTGCCAAACGTCTCAACGTAGAGGCCAACCGGGGTTGCTCGCCCAATCGCGTACGCTACCTGCACCTCGACGCGGTCTGCTAAACCAGCTGCACAAATATTCTTGGCAACCCAACGAGTTGCGTACGCAGCAGAGCGGTCAACCTTTGATGGATCCTTGCCGGAAAACGCACCACCGCCGTGCCGTGCCATGCCACCATATGTGTCTACGATGATCTTTCGCCCAGTCAACCCGGCGTCTCCCATCGGGCCCCCAAGCACAAACGAACCCGAGGGATTAATCAGCAGCTTGGTGTCATCCGTGTAGAACTCCTCTAACCCAGCGTCAGCGATTACCCACTCGAGCACATGGGTACGGAGCGCGTTCTCGAGTTCCTCTCCGACGAAGTCCGGGTCGTGTTGCGTGGAAATAACCACGGTATCCAGTGCCACTGGGGTGTCGCCGTCGTAAGCGAACGTCACCTGAGTCTTACCGTCCGGGCGCAAGCCCACGACGGTGCCCATCTTTCTCACCTCGGTCAAGCGTCGCGCAAGTCGGTGCGCAAGCGCAATTGGTAGCGGCATGTACTCTTCGGTTTCATTCGTAGCGTAACCAAACATCAGCCCCTGATCACCAGCACCTGTCTGGTTGAGCGCTTCGATGGTGTCGTTCTCGCGCGACTCCTGAGAAAAACTAACGCCGTCCGAAATTTCAGCAGACTGATCGCCGATGGCGATGTTCACTCCACACGTACGGCCATCAAAGCCCACCTCCGACGAAGAAAACCCGATTCCGACCAACTTGTCGCGGACAATCTTGGCGATGTTTGAGTAAGCCTCGGTTTGTACCTCACCCACCACGTGCACCTGACCGGTCGTCACTAAGGTTTCTACAGCGACACGCGAGGACGGATCCTGCTTGAGCATGTCGTCCAAAATCGCGTCCGAAATTGCGTCGCAGATTTTATCGGGGTGACCTTCAGTCACCGATTCACTGGTGAATAAACGGTAGTACGTACCAGTATCACGTGTAGACAAAGCGGTCTTCCTTTTGCTCTTTCGTTCCTACAGAGAATGGCCAGCGAAGACGTACCATCGCCAACCGTTGATGCAATGCACTTTAGAGTAGACCACTCGGTCTAATAACTCAAACGTCGTTTCTACATGTGGAGTGACTCAACCTTATCCAGCAGGTGCACTGCAACTTCCAGCTTTGTACCATGCGGAATCGCCTGTTCCCGACCCGAACTATCAAGGAACCACCCCTGATTGTGTGCCTGACCGAAGACAGCTCCCTGCGCCACCGAATTCACCATCAGACCGTCCACTCCCTTGCGCTGCAGCTTGCGCCGGGCGTTCTCAAGTTCGTTATCGGTCTCCGCAGCGAACCCAACAATCGTCGCAGAGGTAAGCCCCTCTTTCCTCATCTCACCAAGTCCCTGCAAAATATCGGGGTTTGCAACCAGGTCCACCTGAGAAAGCTCTTGACTGTTATCATCTTTCTTCAGTTTCTTCTGCGCCGCATGCCGTGGCCTCATATCAGCTACAGCAGCAGCCATAACGATGATGTCGGCTTGTGGAGCAAGGCTGCGCATCGCCTCATTCATCTGGAGAGCAGTAGTGACACGATGTATCTCGGCACCAGCGGGGATGCTCAAGTGGTCAATGGCACCCGCGACGATATCAACATGGGCACCTCTTTGTGCTGCAATCTCTGCCAGAGCAAAACCTTGCTTGCCGGAGGAATGATTCCCCAAGAATCGGACAGGATCAAGTGGCTCCCGAGTGCCTCCGGCACTGATCAACACTCTTTTGCCCTTGAGCGTTTGCTCAATTGGCCCGGTAGCAGCCACGGTCTCTGTCAGCTTGACAATCTGCGAGGGGTCGAGAAGCCGACCTGCCCCACTGTCCTTGCCCGTCAGCCGCCCATGCGCTGGCTCCAGTACGGTGTACCCCCGAGAGCGAAGGACCGACACGTTGTGTTGCGTAGCGCGATTGTCCCACATCTCAGTATGCATTGCCGGAGCGAGCACGACAGGACACGTTGCCATGAGCAGTGTGGAAGTTAAGAGATCATCAGCGCGCCCACTAGCCACGCGCGCCAGAAAGTCTGCAGTAGCAGGAGCCACCACAATGACGTCCGCATCCTGCCCGATTCGTACGTGCTGCACCTCATCAACGCGCGAAAAAACATCAGTGTCTACCGGAGCGCCAGACAGCGCCTCAAAAGTGGCCGCACCTACAAACTTCAAGGCGTTTTCTGTCGGAATAACCCGTACTTCAACCCCTTGCTCGCGAAATCCGCGAACAATCTGACAGGCTTTGTACGCTGCGATACCGCCCGAAACGCCAACGACTACCTTGCTCACTTCGTTCATAGCAAAAGAGTGTACGCAAAACCCCGCAGCCGCTTCCATTAGGGAGCCGCTGCGGGGCAAGTGTGTGATATGAGGGTGCGGGGAGTTACATGCCCTCTTCGTGCTCGAGCAAACTCGAGTTGATCTCACGAAGCGCGATCGAAAGCGGCTTCTCACCCGGCTCCGGCGTCACCAATGGCCCGATGAACTCAAAAACGCCCTCGTCTGAGTTCTGGTAGTAGCTGTTGATTTGGCGGGCGCGCTTGGCCGCAAAGATTACCAAGGCGTACTTCGACGAAACCTTCGTCAGTAGCTCATCAATCGGGGGTGCGGTAATACCATCAGGGGTGTCGTATGCTTTTTCTTCCGCGTCGCCCGCAGGGCCATCTTGCAACAGATCGCTGTTGATCGTGCTCAATTCAACCTACTTCTCGTTGTACTTCAATTAATTGTCAGTGTCTCGGCCGTCAGACCCCACAAGAAGGTCCACTATAGCAGCGACAGCGTCATCGATGTTGTCATTGACCACGACGTTGTCGAATTCGTCCTGCGCCGCAATCTCGTTGCGGGCAGTTTCCAGACGACGCTCGATCACCTCTTGCGTCTCCGTGCCCCTGCCAGTGAGTCGCTCTACAAGAATTTCCCACGACGGCGGGGCCAAGAAAACGGTGGCCGCCTCTGGCATCAAGCCTTTGATGTTTCGAGCTCCAACCAAGTCGACTTCGACGAGGACTGGCCGACCAGCCTCCAACGCCTCGCGCACTGGAGAAGCTGGAGTACCGGAGCGCTGGAGCCCTCCATGGATATCTGCCCACTCAAGCATCTCGCCCGAATCAATCTTCTGTTGGAACTCATCAGGCGTAACAAAGAAGTAATCCTTGCCGTCCTGTTCGCCCGGCCGAGGTGCGCGCGTTGTCATTGAGACAGAGAAGTACAGTTCAGGAACTTCTGTGCGCAAGCGCTGCACAACGGTTGACTTCCCTACCGCTGACGGGCCGGCCAGAACTACGAGATTACCGCGTGAAGTGGGAGTCGACACTGGATTAGTCCTCGGAGAAACCAAAGCGCTCAAGCAGGGCACGGCGCTGACGGTCACCCAGACCGCGCAGACGACGCGTCTGTGCAATCTCAAGCTCTTCCATGATCTCGCGAGCCTTCACCTTGCCAACCTTTGGCAGAGCCTCCAGGAGCGCAGAGACCTTGGTCTTACCGATGATTTCATCGGTAGCTGCCTTCTCCAAAACCTCAGCGAGGTTCGTGTCGCCGCGCTTCAGCGAAGCCTTCAGCTCTGCACGCTGCTTACGCGCTTCTGCTGCCTTCTCAAGTGCTGCCTTGCGCTGCTCATCGGTCAACTGTGGAAGTGCCACGGTTTCCTCCATGTAGATAGTAGTTCTATTGCTCCAGTGCTTTGGCACCGGACCGCGATTTACCAGCCCCGATAGTACCGGACTAAGCAAGCGGCTCCGAGCCAGTGTAGCACTAGGAAGTTTTCTTCATGATGTATTGCATGGCGTTTAGCCACGTCAACGCATCGACGCAACTAAACTACCAGCAATTATGCAATCTGGTAAATACGAGCTATCTCTATTGCCAATTCGCCTGGTCAACGGCACGTTTTCGCAGTTCATCTGGGTCCGGACCAGCAGTAAGAATCCCACGTGACATATTGGGATAAAACTGCCCAATTCTCTTCCCCGCGATCTCACGAACGTCGTTAAAGCTAGCCCCTTGTGCGCCAACGCCTGGCATAAGGACTGGCCCAGTAAACCTCGAAAGATCAAGCGCGTATGAGAGCGTCGCCCCCACCACAATCCCCACATCTGAACGGTGCGTGCTATTCAGCGCCTCACAGGCATCAACCATCTGCTGCGCAATTGTTACACCGTCTATCTGTTGAGATTGGAACTCCAGCGCCTCCGGGTTCGAGTTAGCAGCCATAACAAATACTCCTTTCCCATACTCGAAGGCAGTGTTGATTGCAGGGGCAAGGGAACCAACGCCAAGAAACGGAGTCAGCGTGAGGGCATCCACTTCTAGGGGCGATCCCGGTCGAAGCCAAGCGTCGGCATACCCTTGCATTGTCGAACCGATATCCCCTCGCTTCGCATCTGCTATCACAAGCGTTCGTGACTCCCGGAAGCGTTGAATGAGTCGCTCTAGGACGCGGAAGCCTGCGGATCCAAATCGTTCATAGAACGCGACCTGTGGCTTGACCACAGCTGCATGGCCAGCAAACGCCTCAACACAGGCATCGGAAAACGCGGCAAGGCCATCTACGGTATCTGGGAGACCCCACTGTTCAAGGATCTGTGCATGCGGGTCGATGCCCACACACAGCTGCCCGTGTTCACGGGCAGCACTGTGCAAGTCGAGCGCAAAGGACACGGCTACTTATCTCCGTTCTCAGTCCGAGTTTCGGACTCAAGTTCCTGAAGGCTCATGACAGCGATTTCATTGTCACGAAGCGCTTCGATACCTTGGACCGCGGCGGTAACGCCCTGAACTGTCGTCATGAGTGGTACGCCGTGTGCAACGGCTGCGGCGCGGATATCGTATCCGTCGTGGCGTGCACCTGAAGATCCTGCGGGCGTGTTCAGAATCAGGTCAATCTCACCATCGTTAATGCAGTCGACGATCGATTTGCCTTCCGCCCCGTTTCGGACGTCTGAGGCCTTCAATACGATCTCGCAAGGGATCCCATTCCTTCGCAGCATTTGGGCTGTGCCGCCTGTAGCCAGAATCTTGAATCCCATTGTGGAAAGGCGCTGAATTGGGAAAATCAGGGTTCTCTTGTCACGGTTAGCGACAGAAACGAATACTGTGCCTTCCGTCGGAAGTGCGCCAAAGGCTGCTGCCTCAGCCTTCGCGTAGGCAACTCCGAACGACGGCGCTAAGCCCATCACTTCGCCAGTCGACTTCATCTCTGGACCAAGGATGGTGTCGAGCATCGCTCCGTCCGGCCGACGGAAGCGGTTGAACGGCAACACGGCCTCTTTCACTGCGATTGGGTGATCAAGTGGCAGCGAGCCACCGTCGTAGTCACTCGGGATCATCTCTTCGGCCTTCAGCTCTGCGATGGTCGCACCCATCATCACACGAGCAGCCGCCTTGGCTAGGTGTACGCCGGTCGCCTTCGACACGAAAGGAACGGTTCGCGACGCACGCGGGTTGGCTTCAATGACGTAGAGGATGTCGTCTTTCAACGCGAACTGTACGTTCATCAGACCAGTAACGCCGATACCGTGCGCCAACGCCTCTGCAGAACGACGCACCTTTTCAATGTCCTCTGGCCCAATGGTCATCGGAGGCAGTGCACAGGCCGAATCGCCGGAGTGGATGCCGGCTTCCTCGATGTGTTCCATGACGCCACCGAGGTAGACGTCCTTACCATCCGAGAGCACGTCGACGTCGATCTCAATCGCGGAATCCAGGAAGCGGTCAACAAGCACAGGGTGATCCGGCGAGAGTTCGGTCGCGCGATTGATATAGTCTTCAAGGCTTTGCTCGTCGTAGACAATCTCCATGCCTCGACCGCCCAGCACGTAGGAAGGACGAACAAGGACGGGGTATCCAATCTCATTTGCTACTCGACGTGCCTCTTCGAAAGAAACGGCGGTACCGTACGCTGGCGCAGGCAGTTTGGCAGCGTCGAGCACCTTGCCAAACTCGCCCCGGTCTTCCGCGGAATCGATGGCTTCGGGGCTAGTTCCGACTACCGGCACCCCGGCGTCGGCGAGTCGCTGCGCGAGCCCGAGTGGCGTCTGACCACCCAACTGCACGATAACGCCTGCAACCGTGCCAGACAGAGACTCAGCGCGATAGATCTCCATGACATCTTCGAATGTCAGAGGCTCGAAGTAGAGCCTGTCAGCCGTGTCGTAGTCAGTGGAAACGGTCTCCGGGTTGCAGTTGATCATCACTGTCTCGTAGCCAACCCGCGAGAGCTCCAGCGCGGCGTGGACGCACGAGTAGTCAAACTCTATGCCTTGACCGATGCGGTTCGGGCCGGAGCCCAGGATCAGCACCTTCTCCTTATCGGAGGAGGCAACCTCAGACTCTGCCTCAGGATCCCATTCGTAAGCGGAGTAATGATACGGCGTCTGTGCTTCGAACTCACCCGCGCAAGTATCAACGGTCTTGTATACAGGGTGGACGCCAAGAGACCACCGGAGTGATCGTACGCCATCTTCGCCGGCTAGCTCAGGGCGAAGGGCAGCAATCTGTGCATCAGAGAGCCCGAAAACCTTCGCTTCACGGAGCAGCTCAGCGTCGAGAACGGGGGCGTCGATTAGCGCCTGGCGGAACTCAACGAGCGCTGCCAACTCAGCGAGGAACCACGGGTCAATCCCACTAGCTTCGTAGACCTGCTCGATGCTCGCGCCCAAGCGCAGCGCGAGTTCAACATCGTACATGCGCTTGTCGGTCGGGACGCGCAGATCCTGGAGGACAGCATCCACATCATTCTCACGACCCTCAGCAAAGTAGCTATCCGGCTTCGTCCAGAAACCGTTCGGCTTCTCTTCCATTGACCGCATGACCTTATTCAAGCCTTGGATGTAGTTGCGCCCAATGCCCATCGCTTCGCCAACAGCCTTCATCGAGGTGCCCAACGTCTCGTCTGATCCAGGGAACTTCTCGAACGTAAAGCGAGGCATCTTGACGATGACGTAGTCGAGCGTCGGCTCAAACGCGGCTGGGGTCACCCCGGTGATGTCGTTTTGAATCTCATCCAGCGTGTAGCCAATAGCCAGCTTGGAGGCGATCTTTGCAATCGGGAAGCCCGTCGCCTTCGACGCAAGAGCCGAAGAGCGAGAGACACGTGGGTTCATCTCAATTGTGATGATGCGCCCGTCAGTAGGGTTCACCGCGAACTGAATATTGCAGCCACCCGTATCGACGCCCACTTCGCGGATAATGGCGATACCCTGATCACGCATGGTCTGGAACTCCCGATCCGTCAGCGTCATAGCCGGCGCGACGGTGACAGAGTCACCTGTGTGGACACCAAGCGCATCAACGTTCTCGATTGAGGCGACCACGATGACGTTGTCATTGCGGTCGCGGACAAGCTCAAGCTCGAACTCCTTCCAGCCGAGAATAGACTCCTCGATCAGCACATTTGCCTCCGGGGAGGCATCAAGTCCCCCACCTGCGATGCGGTCAAGGTCCTCCATAGTGAACGCAAGACCAGAGCCAAGACCGCCCATGGTGAAGGAAGGACGGACAACGACCGGAAGCCCAAGCTCCTGGACAGTCTCGTGGACTTCATCCATCGAGTAGCACACACGTGAGCGGGCAGATTCACCGCCGATCTTCTCGACGATGTCCTTGAACTTCTGCCGATCCTCACCGCGCTCAATTGCATCGATGTTTGCGCCAATAAGCTCCACGTTATGCTTTGCCAGGATACCCTGGCGCTCAAGTTGGATCGCTGCGTTCAAGGCAGTTTGACCGCCGAGCGTTGGCAGAATCGCATCGACTGGATGCCCCTGCTCTGCTTCACGGGCCAAGATCATGTCGATGTAGCTTGGGTCAATCGGCTCAACATAGGTGTGATCCGCAAACTCCGGGTCCGTCATGATCGTTGCCGGGTTCGAGTTAATGAGCGTGACTCGTAGCCCTTCTTCCTTCAGGACGCGACAAGCCTGCGTCCCCGAGTAATCAAACTCGCACGCCTGGCCAATAACGATTGGCCCGGAGCCAATAACCATCACATGGTTGATATCTTCGCGCTTCATTGTGTGAATCTCCTCTAATGCTGGTTACTGGTTGTTCGGGCTTTTCGAGTCCATCAACGAGATGAACTGGTCAAACAGCGGGTTCGCATCGTGCGGTCCGGCGGCTGATTCGGGGTGATACTGCACGGAGTACGCCATGTTGTTGTCCAATGCCACGCCTTCGACGGTGCCGTCGTTGAGGCAGACATGTGTGATGGAAGCCGGGCCGAAATCTGTCTCGAATGTGTCGCCTTCCTTGCCGCGGAGGGCGAAACCGTGATTCTGGCTCGTGATATCAATCTTTCCCGTGCGCAGGTTCTTCACCGGAACGTTGACTCCCCGGTGGCCGTAGCGCAGCTTGTACGTCTCGAGGCCAAGCGCACGACCTAAGATTTGGTTACCGAAGCAGATCCCGAAGAATGGAATCTCAGCAGCGATAATATCGCGAACAATCGCCACCATCTCGTCTGCTGTGGATGGGTCTCCTGGACCGTTCGAGACGAACACACCATCCGGTCGGTACTGTTCAATATCCTTTAGCTGAGTATTCGCCGGCACCACGACGGTCTCAATGCCCCGCTGTGCAAACTGCATCGGCGTAGCAGTCTTAATGCCCATGTCGTAGGCGACGACGGTGTAACGCTTCTCGCCTTCAGCGGGGATAGTGTACGGCTGCTTCGTCGAGACCTCTTCGCTGAGGTCTGCCCCAGCCATCGCAGGCTGCTCGTTCACCAGCTTCACTAGCTCATCGACTGGACGCTCGGTGTCTCCACCGACGAAAATTCCTGCCGCAATAGAGCCGTGATTGCGGAGATGACGCACCAGAGTACGAGTGTCCACCCCGTAGACGCCCGGGATACCTTCGTTTTCCATCTGTTCTGCAAGGCTGCGTTTTGCGCGCCAGCTCGAGTGCACGGTGGAAGGATCGCGGATCACAAGGCCAGCAGCCCAGATCTTGTTGTCGTGGGACTCATTATCTTCGTCGTTCCAACCGGTGTTGCCGATCTGTGGGGCTGTAAGGGTCACGATCTGCTTGTGGTAGGACGGGTCAGTCATCGTTTCCTGGTAGCCCGTCATCGCGGTGCTAAACACTGCCTCTCCGAAGACCTGCTTCTTCGCCCCAAATGAGAAGCCTCGAAAAACCTTTCCGTCGCCAAGCACGAGAAGCGCTGGGATACGTTCATTAACCATATTGTTTAGTTCCTTTACTCGTTATCAGCTTGGTACGTAATAGCTCCACGCAGCATCGTCATTTTGACCTGCGCATTGAACTGCATTCCCTCGTATGGTGTGTTCGAGGCTTTCGACGCCAACTCTTCCGGCTCTACCGTCCACGGCGAATTCGGGTCGACCAAGGTGAGGTTTGCTGGTTCGCCAGCAGTAATCGGTCTCCCCTGGTCCTCCAGCCTCAAAATCTCAGCTGGTCTCTCACTCATTACCTTTGCGACGAACCGCCAGTCCGCCAACCCCGCTTCAACGAAGACACGCGCGATGATTGCCAGCGATGTCTCGAGCCCCAGCATGCCTGGCTTCGCGTGTTCAAACTCCACACACTTTTCTTCCGAACCGTGCGGGGCATGGTCCGTCGCAACTACGTCAATAATCCCGTTCAGCAAAGCGTCACGAAGCGCAATTGTGTCTCTGTGCTCACGCAGCGGCGGGTTTACCCGGAAGTTTCCGTTAAACGTTTCCAGCTTCTCATCTGTCAACAGCAGATGGTGCGGTGTAACCTCCGCCGTAATCTTTGAGGAATGCTGCTTCGCCAGGCGCAAGAGCTGAACAGTTCCTTCCGTCGAAGCGTGGCAGACGTGGAGACGTCCGCCGTAATCGCGCGACATGATCATATCCCTGGCGACAATCGATTCTTCAGCTACGCGCGGCCATCCACGAAGGCCCAGCTTCGCAGCCATTGGCCCTTCGTGAGCGCTGGCGTCTTCAGTCAGACGGTGATCCTCGGCGTGTTGTGCGAGCAGCACATCATATGCTTTCGCATATTCAATTGCGCGCCGCATGATTTGTGGATCGTTCACGCATTTTCCGTCGTCCGAGAACATACGAACATGGGACTTCGACATCAATCCCATCTCGGTGAGCTGCTTGCCCTCAAGCCCTTGCGTGATAGATCCAACCGGGTACACGTCACACTTACCGTAGCTTTGCCCCTTGTTCCACACCGCTTCAGCAAGGAATGGTTGGTCAATCACCGGCCGCGTATTAGCCATCGTAAACACGGCTGTAAAACCGCCCTTCGCAGCTGCGTCGGAACCTGTGGCGATGGTTTCCGTATCTTCCCTGCCCGGCTCACGGAGGTGGACGTGCATGTCCACCAGGCCAGGCAGCAGCACCCAACCCTGACCATCTAGTACTTCGTCAGCCTTCGAGGTATCGACGTCTTCCCCTACCGAAGCAATCTGCCCATCTTTGATCAGGACGTTTACGGTGGATTCGCCGTATGGCCGAACGTTTGTCAATGCAATTACTGACATTTCTAGCTATCCTCTCCAGCCAACAAAGCGAACAGCACAGCCATTCGCGTATAAACACCATTTGAGACCTGCTGCAGTACAGCAGTATTTTCGCGGTCTGCAACATCAAAGTTGATTTCCATACCGCGCAGCATTGGGCCCGGGTGCATGATGATGGCGCCAGGTTTCATTTGCTGTGCTCGCTGTTTGCTGAGTCCGAACAGCGTGGCGTACTCGCGGTGCGATGGGAAAAACCCGCCATGCATACGCTCTGCCTGAACGCGCAGCATCATTACAACGTCCGCGTCTGGAATCTCGGCATCAAAGTCGTAGCTGATACGGCATGGCCAGTACTCCGCCCCAACTGGCAACAGGGTTGGTGGTGCAACGAGTACGACATCCGCGCCAAGCTTCGACAGCAGTTGCACGTTGGAGCGTGCGACCCTTGAATGCAAAATATCGCCGACAATGATGATTTTCTTGCCGGCGATTTCACCAATCTTCTGACGCATCGTTACCGCATCAAGGAGCGCCTGCGTCGGGTGCTGGTTCTGGCCATCGCCCGCATTGACGACAGATACATTAGGAACCCAGTCAGCAATGAGTTTCGCTGCTCCAGACGATGGGTGGCGAACGACAATGGCGTCAGCGCCGACTGCAGCGATCGTCGAGGCCGTATCCTTCAGCGACTCGCCCTTCTTCACGGAAGAAGAGGACGCAGAAATATTGATGACGTCAGCGCTCATCCACTTACCTGCAGTCTCGAATGAGGAGCGCGTGCGCGTTGAATTCTCGTAAAACAGCGTGAAGATCGTACGTCCACGCAGCGTTGGTAGCTTTTTAATCTCGCGACCCTCGAGGGTTTCTCGGAACCGATCTGCCTCATCCATGATGAGGTGAATGTCGTTAACGCTGAGATCGTCGATCGAAATCAGGTGCTTCATTCGGTGGTGACCTCCTTGGTCAGCGTCACCGCATCGATGTCATCAATTGGGGTCAGAGACACCGTGACATCTTCAGCAATGGCGGTTGGAATGTTCTTGCCAACGTAGTCGGCGCGAATTGGTAGTTGGCGGTGTCCACGATCAACTAGGACTGCAAGCTGAATAGTGCGTGGTCGACCAAGATCTCGCAACGAATCGAGTGCCGCGCGGATGGTCCGACCGGAAAACAAAACATCATCTACGAGGATTATCGTTGCGTTATTGATCTCAACCGGAATGTTCGTCGGCATTAGCGCCCTATGAGGCTTGTCTCGGAGATCGTCTCGGTACAGCGTAATATCCAGGCTGCCTACGGGGACGGTGATCCCGGTAAAAGACTGAATCGCATCCGCGATCCGCTCTGCTAGTGGCACTCCCCCCGAAGGAATACCCAATAGGACTGGAGTGTCTGAAGACTCCGAATCAAGCGCATTCTTTTCAATGATCTGGTGCGCGATGCGTGCAATTGTTCGCTCAACGTCACGCTCATTTAATAGCGCAGACGTCACGCGTTGCTTGTCACTCATCGAACCTCCTTCCCCGCCTCGCTGTGCGGAATTTAAAGGATGTCGAAATTGGTATTTGTCTATGCTGAGACTGGTCAGAATTTTAGCACCTTCACAAAGGCGTCTCGCTATATCAGTCAATAATTCTCTTCACTAGATTGCTCGCTTCCCCTATACAGGTGTACCCGCCAAGTTTTCTGAGGATTCCGCATAGGTAGTTGGCCGACGAATGATTGGTAGGGTTGGAACAATGACGACGCAACAAATCCCTGACCAGCCCAGTCCGGTTTCGCTTGCAGATGTTGCAGCCATTTTTGAAAATGAGGACCTTGAGTACCGCATTGAAGAAAATATTTTGCGAAGCGGATTCGTCAACTGCGCGACTGTGTGCGCTTTGGATGATAGTTATCTGATTTTCGAATCCATTTGGCGCGGTGCTGTGCCACAAGAAATGGCTTCACACTTGCTCTTGGCAATGAACGAACATAACCAAACCCATTTTGCGCCAACCTTGCGTTTCTTCGAAAACGAAACAGGAAGCGATGCACCATCGCTGGCGGTGAGCGCAATCCGTACGACAGACGTCACAAACGGGTTAACACCAGATCAATTGGGCGCATTTATCGTCACATCGATCGAATCAACACTGCAGGCTTTTGATTTTCTGGAAACGTCATTTCCCACGTTAGTGAACTGGAAGGACCCCCACGTTGAGCACTAGTACTTCTACACCCCAGGTAACGATCGAACGCATCATTGAACAAATGCGGGGTCACGGCATCGAACTGTCCGATGATCCGACAGGGCGCGTCGCGCATGCAAACCTGAATGATTTCCATGTCTTGTTTGTACTCCTGGACACCGTGTTGATCGTCCGCGCCGATGCCGAAACAGACGTTCCTTCCGACTCCACAGATCCCTCACTCTATCTCGCCGCGAACCAGACGAACTCTTCGCTGCTCGGTTGCCGCGCGGTTGTGGCAAACAGAGGGGAGACACTAGTTGTCCGTTCTGAAAGCGAGATACACGTTGCCGCGGGCATGACCGATGAACAACTTTCGAGTGCTCTCCGCCGTAGTGTCGACCAGGTGCTCTATGCACAAAATATGATGAAAGTGCTATCAGAAACGATCGCTGAAGCCGCTCAACGCGGAAACTAAAAAGTGGGAGGCAACGCGTTGATTCGTTGCCTCCCACTTTTTACAACGGAAAACTCGTTAAGCTTCCTCGCCCTCCTGACCGTCAGCAGGTTCTTCTGCGTGAGTCTGAGACATTGGAGCATTTTCAGATTGCGATTGAATTACTCCGTCGAGCACCGCGTGGATATACGGCGCCGCTTTCGCGCCTGAGTACTGCGTAGCTAATTCAGCCGCATTCGAGATCGTGATTGGGGCATCAACCTCTGCGTTGAACAGGATCTCCCAGATACCTACGCGCAAGATCTGCCGATCCACTGCGGGGATTCGATCCAACTCCCAATCGCTGCTGAGAAACTTCTCGATTGCGTCGTCAATATCATCGAGCTGAAGGGCCACGCCCTCCACGATGGTCCGGGTATACGGAGCCACCGGGGCAATTTGATTCAGCGGGTTCTGAGACAGCGTCTCTCGGTCTTCGACAATAGCAACCGGGTCGATGTCTCTAGCTTCGGCTTCAAAGAGGATATCGACGGCTCTACGACGCGCACGGTATCGTGCGCCATGGCGTTTGAAATTCTCCATTAGTTGTTCACACGCGAAAGGTATTCACCAGTACGCGTATCAACCTTCACTACATTACCGGTCTCAAGAAACAGTGGGACCTGAATTTCGGCGCCGGTCTCCAGGGTTGCAGGCTTGGTGCCACCGGTGGAGCGATCGCCCTGCAGACCCGGCTCGGTGTGCTCAACCTTGAGATCGACCGAGATCGGTAGTTCTGCAAACAGTGCGTCGCCCTCGTAGAACGAGACCTGGACATGCATGTTTTCCAGCAGGAACTTTGCGGCATCACCGAACTTCTCTTCTGGAAGCTCGAACTGCTCAAAGGTCTTGTCGTCCATGACCACGTAGTTGGTTCCGTCGTTGTACAGGTAGGTCATGTCACGGCGGTCAACCGTTGCCGTGTCAACCTTAACGCCAGCGTTCCAGGTCTTGTCCACGGTTTTGCCGGAGACAACATCCTTCAACTTAGTACGAACGAAAGCTGGGCCTTTACCGGGCTTCACATGCTGGAACTCAACAATCTGCTGGAGTTTCCCATCTACCAACAGAACCAAACCGTTTTTAAAATCAGCAGTAGTTGCCACTTGAAGCCTTCCTTCTTTCTAACAATAGATGTGCTCTCGCAATCACAATTATGCTACAGCACGATGAGTTCCTTGGGGAACTGGGTGATAATACGTGGTGCACCGCTGGTGATAATCAGGGTGTCCTCAATTCGGACACCTCCCTTCCCAGGAACGTAAATACCCGGTTCGATGGTCAAGGTCATCGATGGTTCTAGCTCTCCAGTGCCAGTCAGCGCCGCGTATGGTCCCTCGTGCACATCCAACCCGATACCGTGACCCGTCGAGTGCACGAAGTATTCGCCGTAGCCCGCGTCTTCAATGATGCTTCTACATGCTTTGTCTACGTCGACTAACTTCGCACCTGCAACAGCCGCCTCGACACCTGCTTGCTGGGATTCACGAGTAACCTCGTAGATTTCGCGGAGAAACGCAGAAGGTTCCCCCACCGCAAATGTTCTTGTCATGTCGGAGTTGAACCCTGCACGGTACATTCCGAAATCAATCGTGACAAAGTCACCGTCTTCGATCACGCGATCAGAGGCACCATGGTGCGGCTTAGCCGAATTCAAACCCGACGCGACAATCGTGTCAAAGCTCGGGCGATCAGCGCCAAGCAATCGCATCCGGTATTCCAAGTTGGCAGCGACTTGGCGCTCTGACTGTCCTGCTGCGAGCTCACCGGCGTCAACTAGTTCGCGAAGCGCTGTCGATGCCAGCTCCGCGGCCTCAGCCAAGCGTTGAAGCTCCAGTTCATCTTTCACTAACCGAATTCCCTCGATTTGTTGCGCGACAGGCACCAACGTCACTCCTTCAGGACAAGCCTGCTTCAGAGCCTCAAGCTGCGATGCACTGACATAGTCTGCTTCGTACCCAACGCGGTGGCCCTCCACAACTACGCTCAGCAGTTCGGTGGCGACTTTTCGAGTGATAGTTGCCTCGATATCAGGAACTTCTTCTGCGACCTGCGTCGCGTATCGCCCGTCTGTTGTGATACGAGCTGAGCAGTCTTTGGAGATCAATAGCGCACCATTGGAACCAGAGAACCCAGACAAGTAACGGACATGCGTCAAATGGGTTACTAACATGTCGTCGATCCGGTGACCAGCTAAAAGAGACGCCAGCTTACGGCGCCGGTTTTCAAATCGAGTATCTGCTAAACCCATTGGGACTCCTTCAAGTCGTTGATAAATACTTGCATTGCAAGCTCGTAACCTTCCAGACCAAGACCGGCAATTACGCCACGCGCTAACGGCGACAAATACGAATGATGTCGGAAGGCCTCACGCGAGAAAATATTCGAAATGTGCACCTCCACAAACCCCGGACCGTCTCCCAACTCAACAACAGCATCGCGCAGCGCCACTGATGTATGCGTAAAACCGCCCGGATTAATGATGACAGGCCATTTATTGTCAGCCGCCTCGTGCACCCAATCGATCAAGTCGCCCTCGTGGTTGGACTGACGAACCTCAACATCCACGCCTGCCGCTGTAGCCTTGCTCTGCAGCCGCTGTGTGAGTGTCTCCAAGGTTTCGGCGCCATAGATTTCGGGCTGCCGCTTGCCGAGTCTATCCAAGTTTGGTCCGTTGAGAACAAGGATCATCATCGCGCTAGTCCCCCATCATGGCTTCGTAAGCAGCACGCATCTCTTCTTTGGTGGCATCTTCGATTCGTGTACAAGAACCGATACCATCGAGTACCACGAACCGAATGTGCCCGTTCTTATTCTTCTTATCGCGGGTCATTCCCTCATAGAGCTCATCGAACACGCCATGTTCGTAGCGCGTTGGCAACCCAGCCGCTTCAAGGATCGTACGGTGTAGCGAAACAACCGATTCGTCGATAAGTCCTCGCTGCAGCGCAAGGTACGCAACGAACATCATTCCCACAGCAACAGCATTTCCGTGCCGCCAACGATACTGCTCGCGTCGCTCGATTGCATGACCAAGCGTGTGCCCATAGTTCAAGATTTCACGGAGCCCCGACTCTTTGAGGTCCTTGGAGACAACGCCTGCTTTGACAGCGACAGAGCGCTCGATGAGCTCAGGCCAGTGACGAGAGGCACCCTCCTGAAATAGATCCAAAATCTTTGGGTCAGCGATAAAACCCGTCTTGATCAACTCCGCGGAGCCAGACACGATCTCTTCTTCTGGAAGGGTGTACACGCGTTCCAAGTCGATGAAGACGCCCTTCGGCTCATGAAATGCACCGACCAGGTTCTTACCTTCCGCTGTGTTCATCCCAGTCTTCCCGCCTACTGCGGCGTCCACCATTGCTAGCAATGTAGTTGGGACATGCACGACGTCAATGCCACGCATCCAAGTAGCAGCGATAAATCCACCCATATCAGTTGCTGCACCGCCGCCCACAGTGACCACGGCGTCCTGCCTCGAGAAACCGGCACGCCCAAGAACATCCCAAAGTTCACTTGCAACCGCAATGCTCTTGCCGTCCTCCGCATCAGGGACGGCCGCCAGGTGGGGGTCAATGTTATTGTTTTCTAAGTCTTGCGCGATACTTCGTGCAACGGCAGCTAGCGGAGGCTGATGCACGATCAGAGCCTTTCTCGCCCCGAGCGCCTGCACGTGATTACCGACCATCATAGTTGTGTCGTGGTCGATGAAGACCTGATACGGCTGGGGCCCACAAACATCCACTACTGCCATGACTTGCCTCTCTTGTCTCTAGGAATCGTTCTATTCGCTATCGATGACGCCTAACACTTCAGCAACGATGCGCTGTGGCGGACGATCGTCAGTGCGGACGCGGTAGTCAGCAACCTCGCGGTAGAAAGGCTCACGTTCAGTAAGCAACGCCTGGTAACGCGCTTCAGGGTCTTCTGCTGCCAGCACTGGACGAGTCCCGTCTCCTGCAGTCCGTCGAGTGCCCTCTTTCACCCCGACGTCAACCCACACGACAAGGTGGTTTTCTAACAGGGCTCTCGTCTCAGGCCGAACCACAGCGCCACCGCCTAGGCTCACAACGCCCTTGCACCCTAATACCTGCTTCACAACCTCATGCTCAAGATCACGAAACGCATCCTCCCCCAACGATGCATAGACTTCACCGCACGGTTTACACTCAGCTTGTTCGATTATCGAATCAGAATCCACGAACTGAAGGTTCAATGCCCTCCCTAATCGACGCCCAATCGTCGTCTTCCCAGCGCCTGGAGGGCCAACAAGCACGACTTTTGGAATACCGGACTCGCACGACCCTAGAACCTCATCTACGGCTGGTCGGGAACCTGTATCTGCGTTCACAGTCATCCTTTCTTTGCGGACTACTCCCCATCAAAACGGAAGCGCTGCGCAACGTATTGCTGATACGACGCAATGTTACGCCTCAACTCGTCGAGACTGTCCCCACCGAACTTTTTCAATGTCGCTTCCGCAAGCACAAGTGCCACCATCGCCTCTGCGACCACGCCTCCCGCTGGGACAGCACAGATATCGGATCGCTGATGAATACCCGTGGCCTCCGCGCCGGTAGCCATATCGATAGATTGCAGCGCGCGAGGCACCGTAGAAATCGGCTTGAAGGCAGCTCGCACACGAAGCTGCTCACCGTTGGTCATACCACCCTCAAGGCCACCGGCTCGGTTAGACAGCCGCTGAACCCGGCCATGTTTCAACGTAATCTCGTCGTGCGCTTGCGACCCTCTGCGCGTAGCAGTCTCAAAACCATCTCCGATTTCGACGCCCTTCACGGATTGAATGCTCATCAAGGCGCCCGCAAGCTGAGCGTCGAGGCGTGCTTCCCCAGAGATGTGGGAGCCCAGGCCGATAGGGAGGCCGTCGACAATTACCTCGACGACTCCACCCAAGGTGTCCCCTGCTTTCTTTGCGGATTCGATACACGCAACCATCGAGGCTTCTGCTTCCTTGCTCGCGGCACGTACCGGAGAGGCGTCGATAGCATCAATGTCAGCAAACGAAGGCAACACGTCACGATCAGGCACTGAGTCCCCAATTGAAACCACGTGCGAAAACACCTCAACGCCCAGGGCCTCACGCAAAAGTGCACGTGCAACCGCTCCTGCGGCGACTCGCGCAGCCGTTTCACGTGCTGACGAACGCTCAAGCACAGGTCGTGCCGAATCGAATCCGTATTTGATCATGCCTGGAAGATCCGCATGCCCTGGTCGCGGACGAGTCAACTTTGCACCACGCCCAGACGACATGGCCTTCTGCACATCTTCATTCGAAGTATCCAACGGATGCGGAGACATAATCGTCGTCCACTTTGGCCACTCGGTATTGCCGATCTGAATCGCGATCGGACTACCAATCGTGGTGCCGTGCACAACTCCAGCGAGCAGCTCCAGCTTGTCTTGCTCAAACTTCATCCGCGCGCCGCGTCCATACCCGAGACGGCGACGAGCGAGCTGATGTGCGATCTCCTGCTCAGTAATTGGCACGCCAGCAGGCATATCCTCAACAAGTGCTATCAGGGCTTGGCCGTGGGATTCTCCGGCAGTGGTCCAGCGAAACATGATGGCTATTCTGTCACACTTCTCATGAGAAGATGCAGTTTCCGGCATAGATTCCAATTACTGCCCAACTCGCCAACACCATCGACGGGCCATGTGGAACACGGCGAGACCTCACGAGTAACGCGAAACATACCGTGCAGAAGCTGCTTATAAACAACGCCGCAATAACACCGATGAATCCCCCAGCCGCTGCTGAAGCAACGCCCAGTGGAAGCGCGAGTTTGATGTCACCGCCACCAATGCCCTGTCCAAACAGCAAATAGGTAGCAGGCCAAAGCATACCCACAGATAAGAAGGGCTCGAACGCGACGGCAATGACAGCTACAACGCACAGTGGCAACGTGAGCCAATTAGGCAACCGCGTGTATTTCAGGTCGTACCAGCATGTCAGTATCGACCAGGCCAACCCCAGAGCGACCGCGCCCCAAACAGCTCCCCCCGCCATCTTCTAGTGACTTTGCTGCTCTAACGCGGTCCAATGCTCCACGAGCGCCGTTTCCATTTCTTCACGCGGCGCATTGCGTCCCGTGAACTGTTCGAACTGTGAGAACGCCTGCCCCGCTAGCATCGTCAGCCCCCCGACTGCTTTGTAACCGTTCGCGGCAGATTGGGATACCAGCGGAGTCGGCCACGGATCATATATGACGTCGAGCAACGGGGCGTGAGCCAGCTGCTGAACATAGGGCCGCAGCGTATCTGCGGGGACAGTCGAAACAACCACGTCAGCAGCAGCCGTAACTTTGAAAAGATCACTGTCAAAAGATACGAAGTTGCACCTAATGCCTTCCGTCAATCCTCGAAGCTCGCCGCTCCTATCTGAACGATTGATAACAGTAATTTCCTCAACCCCTCGTTCCCGAAGGGCCCAAATCACAGCCCGAGAAGTACCGCCGGCGCCGATCACGACCGCTCGTTGGATATCTGCTCCGCCAAGCAAACGGCGAAGCGCGTACAGCACTCCTTCGCAGTCAGTGTTATCCGCCCGCCACCCCTGGTGTGTGCGGACCAGGGTGTTCGCGGACCCGATCGCAATTGCCCGATCGGTTGCCCGATCCGCGACCTTTAACGCAGCAAACTTGCCGGGCATCGTAACTGAAAACCCTTGGAAACTCTCGTCCGCCTCAAGCACGACCCTGGGAAGGTCTGCTTCGACGCACTCAATCCTTGTGTAACGCCAATCATCGAGCCCCAGAGCCTTATACCCAGCGTGGTGCAAGACCGGTGAGAGTGAATGCTTAATCGGGGAACCGAGGACGGCTGCTTGGTACATTACTGCTCCCGGCTTCCTTCGCGCTGAGAATCGAGAATGCCAGAGTCATACGCGCGCTGCGTATCCTCCAAATGCTTATCAAAAGTGCGGTTAAAGACTGTCGTGCCATCCTTATCGATGGTCACAAAGAACAGCCAATCACCTTCTGCAGGCCGCTCCATCGCCTCAATTGCTTCCATCGATGGTGATGCAATCGGCGTTTGCGGTAGTCCATCCATCGCGTACGTGTTCCAAGGAGTGACCCGCTCACGGTCCTCACGTGACGTCGCAACCTCAACAGAGGGCAACCCATAGTTGACGGTCGAGTCAAACTCGAGACGCATAGGCTCTTTGAGACGGTTCAGGATAACTCGAGCCACCTTATCGAACTCTCCGGCAGGAGCCTCACGCTCAACCAGAGATGCAGCTACGACGAGTTCGTACGGAGTCAATCCAACTGACTTTGCCCTCGTGACTATGTCTGTCGCTTCATACTGCTTTGCAGATCGCGTAATCAAATCAGTGAGCACGGCCTCGGCAGACGCCCCTGGATCCACGATGTACTCACCCGGAGCAATAAGTCCTTCAAGACGTTTCGCGTCTCCCGCTCGAGCGTTCACTACCTCGAGTGCCCACTCTGGAACGCCGAGGCTCGCCGGATCCGCATCGGCCGCAACGTGGTGCAGCTCTTCAACAGTAACGCAACCAGGTTTAACTTCCTCACCACAAGAAACTTGCTGAATCATGGACAAGATACCAAGACGCCGTTGCCCACCAACGACGTTGACATCCATGAGCGTTGCACCCCCATAAACCTGTAGTGGCGTCACGCGCTTGGATGGGTCGAGCAGCGCAGCCACGGCACTGTCCGCACTCATCTCACCTTCCAAGCGGTAAAATCCAGGCTGAATGTTGTCCGAGTCCGCATTATTCGCAGCTGCAGTCTGGAACGCTCCGTTCGAAGCAACAATGCCACGTTCTTCAAGCTCAGGACCCAGCGACGAAATGTTCGAGCCCTCGGGGATCTCGACGACTTGTTCCTCACCATTGCCCGTACCGTTAAAATCGGCGTTTGTGCCGTTACGCATCACCGCGATCCAGGCAATCAATCCAATGATCAGCAAGATCGACGTTACGAGCACCGCCGTGCCCCGTGTACGTCGTTTCGAGGTTGTTGGGGTCGTCACGATTGATTCTCCTTGAAGTAATTCGTTCGGCCGTCCAGCCAGGATTGCAAAATCTCAACCGCCGCAGCTTGATCAATCACACTACGACCAGCGCGCTCGTTCACGCCGCTCGCACGCAAGGCGTGAGCTGCAGCAACAGTTGTTAGACGTTCATCAGCCATTCTTACGGGAAGCCCAGATCGTCGCCTAATCCGGAACGCGATCTCTTTCGCGTGTTTGACGCTACGTGAGCCGTGACCTTTTAAATCGCGTGGCAGACCAACAACAACTTCAACGATCTTGTACTCGTCGATGATGTCGATGATTCTATCGATATCTGCTCCGTCGCGATCTTTAAATCCTGTAACACGGGCAACAGTCTCAAGTGGAGTCGCTAGCTTTGCATCACGGTCTGACGATGCGACACCGATACGAACTGTACCGACGTCAATTCCGAGGCGACGTCCCGGCCCGGGATCTTGAACCCCGGGGCGATCGGGCTGCACCGTCATACCATCACTCCAACCGTTTACTCTGTGCCTTCCCTTAAAACCTACTGGTTTTTTGGGACAACGGATATCCAAATGCGGCGTGTCGCACTATTGATCCGTGCTTACGGGGCTTAGGCACCAAGTACGTCGCGGATTGCCTTGAAGCCGGCATCGATACCATCAGCGGAAGAGCCGGAGCCCTGAGCAAGGTTCGGCTTGCCGCCACCGCGCCCGTTGACGTATTCACCGAAGGACTTCACAAGTTCGCCAGCCTTGATCCCGCTCTCTACCGCCGCACTGGTAGCCGCAAACACGAACGGCACCTTGCCGCCGTTATCAGAGGCCAGCGCAATGACCGCGGCCTCACCTTCCAGCTTTCCGCGAAGGTCGTTCGCCAAGGTGCGAACATCGCCAGCTTCGATACCGTCGGGCAGCTTCGCAGCAATCACCGTGTACGCACCAATGGTCTCTGCGCGGTCCAAGAACTCGCCAGTCTTCGACAGCAACTGCTGACGGTGCAAATTCTCAATCTCTTTTTCAGCAGCTCGGAGCCGCTCTGTGAGCTGCGCAATGCGCTCCGGCAGCTGGCCTGTTGGAGTCTTGAGCTCAGCAGCGAGCCCCGAGGCCAGTGCAGCTTCTTTCGAAAAGTACTGGAAGGAGTCCATGCCGGAGTACGCCTCGATACGGCGTGCGCCAGAGCCAACAGAAGACTCGCCGAGCACAGCAACAGGTCCAATCTGTGACGAGTGCTCAACGTGTGTACCACCGCACAGCTCAATAGAGAACGGCCCGCCGATCTCTACCACCCGCACCTGGTCACCGTAGTTCTCGCCGAATAGCGCCATCGCGCCCATTTCCTTCGCCTTTGATAGCGACGTTTCGATGGTGTTAACCGCGAAGTCTGCGTCCACCGCCTGGTTCGTAATGGTTGCAATCTCCTGGAGCTGAGCATCAGTCAGCTGTTCGGTGTAGTTGAAGTCGAAACGCAGGTAGCCAGGCTTGTTCATCGAACCAGCCTGGACAGCGGTTGGGCCGAGCACCTGACGTAGCGCAGCGTGAATGAGGTGGGTAGCGGTATGCGCCTGTCGCGCCCCATGACGCCACTTCTCATCAACTTCAGCTTGTACCTGATCGCCGAGGCCAATGCCGCCATGTTCCACGGTTGCCTTGTGCACCCACAGTTTCTTGCCGATCTTCTGCACGTCATGAACTTGCAACATCGTATCGCCGACGCGAATCAGACCGCGGTCGGCCATCTGGCCGCCGGCTTCGGCGTACATCGGAGTGACGTCGAGAATAACCTCGACCTCATCGCCTTCCGCAGCCTCGTTCACCTTGTCACCGTCGCGGACGAGTCCGAGAACTCGGGCATCATGCTCAAGTTCTGAATACCCCACAAACTCGGTCGGGTGATTGTCCACCCACTCCCGATAGAGCGATTCATCAACGTTACGGTGCTTCTTCGCTTTATTGTCAGCCTTCGCCCGAGCTCGCTGCTCCTGCATGGCGGAGTTAAATGCGTCCATATCGACGTCAAGTCCGGCCTCATGCGCCATCTCCAACGTCAAGTCAATTGGGAAACCGTACGTGTCGTGGAGTTCGAATGCCTGCTGGCCAGGCAGAGTCTTCGCTCCGGATGCACGCAGTTGCTCGACTGTTTCGTCGAATCGGTGTGTACCGGATTCGAGGGTCTTCAAGAAGGCACGCTCTTCAGCCAAAGCAACCCGCAGGATACGTTCCCGGTTCTTCGCGATCTCCGGGAACGACGGCGTCATTGTATCCATAATGGTGTTCATAAAGACCTCAAGCACGTTCCCAGTTGCGCCTAGGAGACGTGCAGAGCGAACAATTCGGCGCAGCAAGCGGCGCAGAATGTAACCGCGCCCCTCGTTCGACGGCGTAACACCATCGAGAATGATCATCATGCCTGTACGCGAGTGGTCCGCAATCACGCGGAACCTTACATCATCTTCGTGCACTCCTGCGTCGTACTTAGTGCCGGTAAGCTCAACTGCCGCGTCAATAACCGGGCGGAGCAGATCTGTTTCATACACATTGTCGACGCCCTGCAGCAGGCAGGCAACGCGTTCGATGCCTAGCCCGGTATCGATGTTCTTCTTTGGCAACTCTCCGACGAGCTCAAAGTTGCCCTTCTTGTCGCCCTCACCGCGAATCGACTCCATGAAAACCAAGTTCCAGATCTCCATGTAGCGGTTATCGTCAGCGATTGGCCCGCCCTCTTTACCGTATTCAGGGCCACGGTCATAGTAGATCTCCGAGCACGGACCACATGGCCCAGGAATACCCATGGACCAGAAGTTGTCCTCCATGCCCATTCGCTGGATATGCGACGGATCTACCCCGATCTTGTTTTCCCAAATCGAAGCAGCCTCGTCGTCATCCAGATACACCGTCACCCACAGCCGCTCTGGGTCGAGGCCGTAACCGCCATCCTCTACGCTGCCCGTCAGCAGCTCCCATGCGTGAGTAATCGCGCCTTCCTTGAAATACTGGCCGAAGGAGAAGTTGCCGGCCATCTGGAAAAACGTATTGTGGCGAGTCGTGATACCTACTTCTTCAATATCAAGCGTTCTCACGCACTTTTGAATCGAAGTCGCTTTCCCATGTTCAAAGGGAGGGTTCTGTTGGCCAAGAAAATACGGCTTGAACGGAACCATGCCCGCATTCACGAACAGCAGTGTCGGATCGTCCAAGATAAGCGATGCGCTCGGAACTGGTGTATGTCCTGCACGAACGAAGTGCTGCGTAAAGCGCTCACGAATCTCATGGGTTTGCACGGAGTAGTTTCCTTTCAAGTTCGAATCAATCTCGAACTACTCTACCCCTCAACCACGTACTAACCTACGCAGCCTACCCAAGAACCCGGAAATTCTTCGCTCGTCACCGTGGTCCGTTGGTGTGTAGTAGACCGCATCCTCTAAGCCGTCGGGAATGTACTGTTGTTGTACTACCCCCTTCGGGTCATCATGCGGGTAGACATAACCGACTGCATTGCCCATCGCTTTCGCGCCCTCATAATGCCCGTCCCGTAAATGCGCTGGAACCGGGCCAATCTTTCCCGCGCGCACGTCCTCCTGGGCGCGGGTAATCGCCTGAATCACTGCTGGCGATTTTGGCGCGGTAGCCAAATGAATCGTCGCTTGTGCAAGTGTCAGTCGACCCTCAGGCATCCCGATCAGCTGTACCGCCTGCGCTGCGGCAACTGCAGTTTGCAACGCTGATGGATCGGCCATACCAATGTCCTCCGAAGCATGAATGACCAGCCTGCGGGCTATAAAGCGAGGATCCTCACCAGCTTCAATCATCCGTGCCAAATAGTGCAACGCTGCGTCGACATCTGAGCCTCGAATCGACTTGATGAATGCGGAAACTACGTCGTAGTGCTGGTCGCCGTCCCGGTCGTAACGCACCACCGCACGGTTCACGCTTTCCCTCACGACATCAAGAGTGATTGTCTCCCCCGGTTCGACTGATGCTGCAGCTGCCTCCAAGTACGTCAAACTGCGGCGTGCATCTCCACCCGCCAAGGCTATGAGTTGCGCTCGCGCGTCGTCGGCAAGCTTCACGGAACCCGCGAGCCCACGTTCGTCTTGTATCGCTCGATCAATCACCACGCCGAGGTCTTCAGCCGATAAGGATTCAAGTTTCAGAAGCAACGAGCGTGAAAGCAGCGGGGCTACCACGCTAAATGAGGGATTCTCCGTCGTAGCCGCTACAAGCAACACCGTGCGATTCTCGACGGCAGCTAACAGCGCATCCTGTTGAGTCTTAGAAAACCGATGAACCTCGTCAATAAACAGGACCGTGCTCTCACCCGAGATCAAATCTCTACGCGCTGCATCGATGACCGCGCGGATCTCCTTCACCCCTGAAGACAGTGCAGAAAGACCAACGAAGTTTTGCCCCATTGTTTTAGCGATCAACGAAGCGATGGTTGTTTTACCAGTACCGGGTGGACCGTAAAGAATCACTGAGGCTGCACCCGATCCCTCTACAAGTCGGCGTAGAGGTTTGCCCTCGGAAAGAAGGTGTTGCTGCCCAGCAACTTCATCCAAACTCTGAGGGCGCATTCGGGCAGCGAGTGGTGCACCGTGACCTGCTGCAAAAAAGTCTGAGCCACGTTGTGCGCTACCATCATTGGCAGTCTGCTGGCCACTAGTCGGTAAGGAGTTACCGAATAGATCACCCTGCGACATGTTTACTCTCCTCAAAAACTACCGCTCAGTCCCGGCAGGCCGACCACCTGTGAGAAAAGCCGGAGCCCCAACAACCTACACGGTTGCCGACGCTCCGGCACGCGTTTGTTTCATTGCGCCGGCTCATCCGTGCGCAATGTCGACGCTACTTCTTCGGTTTAAAATCAACGCCAGTCTCTTTACGCTGCTCGTCTGGAATAGGCGCAGGCGCATCCGTCAGTGGGTCTACGCCGCCGCCGGACTTCGGGAAGGCAATGACGTCACGAATGGAGTCAAACCCGCCAAGCAAGGACACAATGCGGTCCCAGCCGAATGCGATGCCGCCGTGCGGTGGCGCACCGTAAGCAAATGCCTCAAGCAGGAAGCCAAACTTCTCCTTGGCTTCTTCCTCGGTGATGCCCATGACTTCGAAGACACGCTGCTGGACGTCTCTCTCGTGAATACGAATGGATCCGCCACCGATTTCGTTGCCGTTGCAGACAATGTCGTATGCGTATGCCAGAGCTTCGCCTGGGTTCTTCTCGAAGTCTGCCTTGAATTCTGGCTTCGGCGAGGTAAACGCGTGGTGCACAGCGGTCCACTTCGAGTGGCCAAGCGCAACGTCTCCGGAGGCAGTAGCGTCAGCGGACGGCTCGAACATCGGAGCATCAACCACCCAAGTAAACGCCCAATCGCCTTCCTTAATCAGGCCAAGCTTGCGAGCGATTTCCCCTCGCGCTGCGCCGAGCAATGCACGGGCACTCTTCGCGTCACCTGCTGCAAAGAAGATGCAGTCACCAGGCTTCGCACCGACGTGTGCTGCAATGCCGGCCTTCTCTTCCTCAGTGATGTTCTTCGCAACAGGACCACCGAGCTCGCCATCCTCCTGCACCAAGATGTACGCCAGGCCCTTCGCGCCGCGCTGCTTTGCCCAATCCTGCCAGGCATCAAGCTGACGGCGGGGCTGAGAAGCGCCACCATCCATGACAACGGCACCAACGTAGTCATTCTGGAAGACGCGGAAAGTCGTGTCTTTGAAAAACTCAGTGCAGTCCACTAGCTGAATATCGAAACGAAGGTCCGGCTTGTCCGAGCCGTACTTCTCCATCGCGTCTTTGTATGTCATGCGCGGGATCGGAGTTGAGACCTCGTAGCCGATCAGCTTCCACAACTCAACAACGATCTGCTCCGCGAGAGCGATGATGTCATCCTGGTCGATAAAGCTGGCCTCGATATCGAGCTGTGTGAACTCCGGCTGGCGGTCCGCACGGAAGTCTTCGTCGCGGTAGCAGCGCGCGATCTGGTAGTAGCGTTCCATGCCGCTGACCATCAAAAGCTGTTTGAACAGCTGTGGCGACTGCGGCAATGCGTACCAGGTACCAGGGCGCAAACGGGCCGGCACCAGGAAATCACGCGCACCTTCAGGGGTAGAACGGGTCAACGTTGGCGTTTCAATTTCCGTGAAATCATTCGCATCCAACACCTTACGTGCTGCGCGATTCGCCGCTGCGCGGAGGCGAAGTGCTGCGGCCTGTCGCTCGCGACGAAGGTCAAGGTAGCGGTACTTCAAGCGAGTCTCTTCGCCTACCTCGTTCGAAGAGGCGTCCTCAATCTGGAACGGCAGCGCAGCAGCCTTGTTGAGCACCTTCAGCTCAGAAACGTTGACCTCGATCTCACCCGACGCCAGGTTCGGGTTAGCCGAGCCCTCTGGGCGTGGTTCAACAACACCAGTTACCTGAATGCAGTACTCGCTACGCAAATCGTGCGCAGCTTCAGCGACTTCCGAATCCCTAAAAACCACCTGCGCGTAGCCAGAGCGGTCACGCAAGTCGATAAAAATAACGCCACCGTGGTCGCGCCTACGGCCTACCCAACCTGCCAGCGTGACGGTTTGTCCTTCGAGGTCTTTGCGGAGCTCGCCCGCGAGATGAGTGCGCAGCACAGTCTGTTCCACGTCCTTCCACGTGAGGTACAACATTAACTGTTGAAAGTGTACTCCCTTTGTCTCGCATGCGAAGGGACGGGTCCGAAGACCGTACCAATTCCCCATAAACGCATGCGCCTATGGCATGCTTGTCTCATGACGTTTAACAGCAACTATCAGCGCGGAAGTGGCTACGCAAAGACTGGTTCGGGTGGGCGGCGTGGCGTCCCAATCGCCGCAGGCGGTGGTATTGGCGGACTTGTACTCATAGTCCTCTTTATCGCAC
The DNA here is from genome assembly GCF_024453815.1 of Corynebacterium pseudogenitalium. NCBI lineage: Bacteria > Bacillati > Actinomycetota > Actinomycetes > Mycobacteriales > Corynebacteriaceae > Corynebacterium > Corynebacterium pseudogenitalium. The sequence continues at coordinate 1,318,276 of NZ_CP072934.1, forward strand.
TGGGCGGAAATCCGGCTGATCTCATCGAGCAATCTCCATCCGGCACAGAGTCGGATTCGAGCTACTCCTTGGAGCATTGCAACGAGGACAACGCTGCAAACAAATATGACGACTGCCGGGTCGAGGCAGCCGGCGTATCCGTCAACGGTGTTTGGAAAACGCTTTTGCCAGAGCAAGCTGGCCTTGACTACACCGAACCAGGCCTCACCTTGTTCCGGGACGCGACGCAGACTGGCTGCGGGTACGCTTCCTCAGCTACCGGTCCTTTCTATTGCCCCGCCGACCAAACAGCGTACTTTGACACCACGTTTTTTGAGCAGCTCAATGCACTCGGCGGGAACGACGCCCCGTTCACGCAAATGTATGTGACGGCTCACGAGTTTGGACACCACGTGCAGCAGATTGAGGGCACCCTCGGTCTCAGCAACTATAACGATCCTGGTGAGCATTCTGCTGCCGTAGCTATCGAAATGCAGGCCGACTGCTACGCGGGTATCTGGGCGCATTACGCGGACAAGGGTGACAACGCATTGCTTGAGCCGCTAACTGAAGACGACGTCCTCGCTGCAATTGAGACCGCACAAGCTATCGGGGACGACAACATCCAACGCCGCTCGGGCGGCGACGTCAACCCTGATACCTGGACACATGGTTCTTCTGAGCAGCGAAAGACTGCGTTTATGTCCGGGTACAGGACCGGCAAAATGTCCGCCTGCGACACTCTCAACCGTGGCGTCTACAAGGGCTAAATCTTTCTGGTGATGTAACATCGCGCGCATGTCACACAATGCAGTCAGCGTCGTTGATTTGTTCAGCATCGGAATCGGCCCATCGTCTTCTCATACGGTGGGCCCTATGCGTGCCGCGCTTGCATTTATCGAGGATTTGAGTGAAGCGCCCGCCGCAGTCAAGGTTGAGCTGCGAGGCTCCTTGGCGGCAACGGGTGTGGGCCACGGAACCGACCGAGCTGTGCTACTGGGACTTGTCGGTTATACCCCACTTACTACTTCTGCGGACACCCGGCCGCTTCCTGGTGAGCTCATTCCAGAACGAGGGCACATCCAAGGTCCAGAGCGTGAACTCGACTATGAAGTCGCGATGAACCCGGTGCCCGTCGCTAAGCACCCAAACTGCCTGATTTTCGATGCGTGGAACGCCGAGGGCGTGCGCATCGCTTCCCGTAAAGAGTACTACTCCGTTGGCGGTGGTTTTATCCTCGACCGCACGCAGATGGAAGCAAACCGCGACCAGGCGGGCGTCGCCACCGTACGCGATGCGGTTAACGTCCCCTACCCATTTTCCGATGGTGCGTCCCTAATGCGCCAGTGCGAAACTCATCAGCTATCTATCGCAGAACTCATGCGTGCGAACGAAGAAGCGATACACGGCAAGGACGTCCTGGATGCTCACCTCGACGCGGTCTGGGACACCATGCAAGAGTGCGTCGCCCACGGCCTAAAAACGGAAGGTGAGCTTCCAGGTGGACTATCAGTTCGTCGCCGCGCTCCTCGGCTACATCGCTTATTGACGGCCGAATACGAGGCCTCCGCATCTCGCGGCCTTGACGCGATGGAATGGGTCAACTTGTACGCTCTCGCTGTCAATGAGGAAAACGCCGCGCACGGGCGCATCGTGACCGCCCCGACGAATGGTGCGGCGGGGATTATCCCGGCCGTCATGCACTACTGCCGGGATTTTACCGACGACTTCGACCGGGATGCTGCGCATCAGTTCCTGCTGACCGCTGGAGCGATCGGCGCCATCATTAAGACGAACGCCTCCATTTCCGGTGCCGAAGTTGGGTGTCAGGGCGAGGTAGGGTCCGCATCGTCCATGGCCGCAGCCGGTATGTGCGCAATTCTGGGCGGCACTCCGCAGCAGATAGAGAACGCTGCCGAGATTGGCCTCGAGCACAACCTCGGACTCACATGTGATCCAGTGGCTGGCCTTGTGCAGATTCCTTGCATAGAACGAAATGCCATCGGAGCGGTGAAATCAATCAACGCGGCCCGCCTAGCCAAGCTTGGTGATGGAACCAATAAAGTCACGCTCGATGATGTAGTAGAAACGATGGCAGCGACAGGCCACGACATGATGAGCAAGTACAAAGAGACGTCAATGGGAGGCCTCGCTGTACAGCTTGGCCTCCCGGTCAACATCACTGAGTGCTAAATCAGGCTAGCTCACTGCCTGAATAATGGCCGTAGCCTGAAGCGGAACGGCAACTTGTTCGTGGCTCTCCAGATTCTTGACCGCCACTTCCCCGTTCGCCAGCTCCTGGTCCCCGAGCACGAGAGCAAAGCGCGCACCCGCCCGGTCAGCGCCTTTCATTGCGCCTTTCAAACCGCGACCACCGTACGCCATGTCAGCTGAAATTCCTGCGGCACGGAGCTCGTCGATAAGCGAGCTCATCTTGCGGCGAGCCTCCTCACCGATTGCTACGCCGAACACCTCAACGCGACGATCCAGATTCGGGAGCGCCACCTCCTCAGCCTCCAACGCGAGCACTGTCCTATCAACGCCAAGCCCGAATCCGATGCCTGACAGATCTTGGCCACCGATCTGCGCCATCAAGCCATCGTAACGTCCACCTCCGCCAATTCCCGACTGAGCCCCAAGACCATCGTGCACAAACTCGAAAGTAGTCTTTGTGTAGTAGTCAAGGCCTCGCACCATCCGCGGGTTAATCACAAACGGAACCCCCATATCCTTCAGCGTCCCGGTAACAGTCTCGAAGTGCTCGCGAGACGCATCTGAGAGGTGGTCCAGCATCAACGGCGCATCGGCTAGAAGCTCCTGTACCTCCGGACGCTTGTCGTCCAGAACACGAAGCGGATTGATTTCCACGCGGTGCTGCGTCTCCTCGTCTAACGGGAGCTTCTTGAGGAAAGCTTGGAGCTTTTCCCGGTATGCGGGCCTGCAGGTGTGATCGCCAAGGCTTGTCAGCTCGAGGCGAAAGCCTTTCAACCCAACGCTCCGGTAGCAACGATCTGCAAGTGCGATAATCTCCGCATCAAGCAAGGGGTCGTCGACGCCAATTGCCTCGACACCAACTTGCTGCAACTGGCGGTACCTGCCAGCTTGCGGACGCTCGTATCTGAAAAACGGACCGGCGTAGTTCAGTTTCACCGGCAGATAACCCCTGTCAAGGTTGTGTTGGATCACTGCACGCATTACGCCTGCAGTCCCCTCTGGACGCAAGGTCACAGAACGCCCGCCACGGTCGGCAAACGTGTACATTTCCTTCGACACAACATCGGTAGATTCACCGACACCACGGGCGAAAAGAGTTGTGTCTTCGAAAACCGGAAGCTCGATGTGTTGGAAACCCGCAACATGCGCCTGTCGCACGAACTCATCGCGGACATAAAGGAACTTCGACGACGCCGGGGGCACGTACTCCTGCACTCCCTTTGGAGCGCTCAGTGCCTTGAACTTTTCTTTTTGGGGTTTCTTCGTATCACTCACGGGGACTGAGTCTAGCTGTTCTCAGTCGCTACCGCAGCCATGGCTACTGATTACGAGCCTCAAGGAGAAACGGGTTCGTGGTCCGTTCGTGCGCCATGGTTGTACCGGGTCCGTGTCCAGGCAACAACGTTGTCTCGTCAGGAATCGCCCAAACCGGTCCACACAAAGAGGTTTTCATTGCCTCTGGATCGGAGTGTGGCAGGTCAGTCCGGCCGACGGACCCCGCGAACAGCACGTCACCTGAAAACATGACGTCGCCCATCTGATAGAGGACACTGCCGGGAGAATGGCCTGGAGTATGAGTTACATCAACCCTAAAACTGCCGATTTCAAGTGGCCCATCTGCGTCAAACGTGCGGAGGTCCGATACGGCCTCCATCGAAGCGGCGTCGAAAAGCTCGAGTGTTGAGGCAGGAAGACCGCGTCCATGATCAAGCATGAACGCGTCAGCTGCGTGAATAAATACGGGAACCTGGTACCGCGCAACATCTCTCGTATGGTCAATATGGCCGTGGGTAAGAAAGATGGCTACAAGTTGCAGCCCCTCTTCCTTGAGAAACGCAGAAACGACCTGGTGTGTTCCCATGCCGGCATCGACGAGGCAGGCTAGCTTCGCAGAATCATCGATAATGACGTAGCAGTTCGTCTGAAACGGTCCCGACGTAAAACCTAAGATTCGCAATGCCTACCTCGCTGTCTACCTAAATCTCTCCGACTAGGAAAGGGCAGCCTCGGCAGCCGAGTAGTTGGGCTCGTTGGTGATCTCCTCGACCAGCTCGACGTGCACCACGCGATGATCGGCGTCAGTCACGATGACCGCGCGTGCAAGCAATCCCTTGAGTGGCGTTCCGTCAAGCGTGAGGCCGAACACCGTGCCGAAATCAGAGCGGAATGCAGAGAGGGCCTCTACATTCTCGATGCCCTCTGCCGCGCAGAAACGCTGCTGAGCAAACGGCAAGTCCTTCGAGATACAAAGCACTGCAGTGTTTTCTGCAGATCCCGCGAGCTCATTAAACGCTCGCACAGACTTTGCGCACACGTCAGTGTCTAGCGATGGGAAAACGTTCAGTACCAGGCGCTTCCCCTCGTAATCGGTCAACTTCTTTTCCGAAAGATCGCCTGCGACTAGCACGGCGTCAGGAAGGGCGTCGCCTACCTTCGGAAGAGATCCAGATGTTTGCGATTCATTACCTTGAAAAAATACCTTTGCCATGCCCACGACCCTACATGAACTATCGGTAGCAAGCAGTCGCACAAAACACAGCAAAATACGACGGGTACAGTTACACCTGCTAATATTTCCCAATCAACTAGTTAGAATAGAGGTACTACGGTGAGCAATAAAGAGCGCGGTCAAGAAGCCCTTAAACATCTGGAGCGTGAATTGAATTCACGCGATCGAAAGCAGAACTCAAAGCCCTGGTCGATCGCGGCGCTTTCCGCAGTTGTAATCGTGGCGCTAGGCGGCGGCATCTACTTCCTGGCGAACCAGGACGGCGACAGCACCAGCGAAGCACAAAGCTCGGCTGAAGAAACCACCGCCCCAAGCGAGTTCGACGCCAACAACTACGAGGCAATCGCGACGAAGCGTGCCGAAGCACTCCCCGCCTCAGTCTCGTGTGAATACACCCCCGATACAGCACAGGGTGACAAGAAAGCAGACCTGCCGAAGACCGACAACGTCTCTACGACAGGGACCGTCAACGTCGAGCTCGACACCAGTGCAGGGCCGATTGGTATGGAGCTCGACCGCTCTGTCTCGCCGTGCACTGTGAATGCGATCGAACACCTCGCCTCTGCTGGCTACTTCAACGATACCGTCTGTCACCGTCTCACCGATGGCGACGGCCTTAAAGTACTGCAGTGCGGTGACCCGACCGGCGTAGGCAGCGGTGGTCCTGGCTTCCAGTTCGCAAATGAGTTCCCGACTGACGAAGCGCTCAAGGCGCTCAAGGACGCGCCTGCTCCTGACGGAGTGTCCCCCGAGGAAGCAGAGCAAATGAAGCAGATGGAGCTCCAGCAGAACCCTCAGAAGTACGCGCGCGGCACCATCGCTATGGCGAACGCCGGTTTGGATACCAATGGGTCCCAGTTCTTCCTGAACTACGGTGATTCAGTGCTGCCTCCGCTGTACACCTACTTCGGTCAAATCTCTGAAGAAGGTTTGAACACACTTGACAAGATTGCTGAAAAGGGCGTCGAAGGCGGCGGCCAAGACGGCGCACCAGCCGAAGAGGTACGCATCAAATCGGCAACCGTAAAGTAACTACACAGTTGCCTCTCAGCTGCACAGGAGCAGTTTTCAGTCTATTCAAAGTCTTGCAAAACGTCTGATAGCCAACTAGAGTTTGCACTCGTACATTTGTCAATCCCGTCAGATTGGAAAATTCATGAACTTCCGTAAAAGTATTCTTGCAGCAGCCACTGCTGTAGCTGTCGCAACTTCTGGCGTTGCTGCTGCTGAGGCTGCAGAAAGCACCACCCCAACCACCACGGCCAAGCCAGCTTCGAACACCAAGACTGAGAAGGCCCCGACGGTGAAGAACACCACCTCCAAGAAGTCCACCACGAAGCAGGCTCCTAAGGATCAGTCGAGCGACGAGGGCTCCTCCGTCAAGGACATGTCCCCATCTGAAATCCGTGACTGGATCGCAGTGTTCACCGCCGTCATCGGTGCGCTCGGTACCCTGTTCGCATTCCTGGACAAGTACCTGCGCAAGTAGACCGCTGGCTAGGTGCCACACTGGCATCTCCCACTAGCGCACCCAAGTGGGGTAACCCGTGATCGGGTTACCCCACTTTTCTATACACCGACGCGGTAGACGTCGAATACCCCTTCAACATTCCGGATCAGATTCATCACAGAAGCGAGCTGCTTCGTATCCGAAACCTGGAAGCTGAATCGAATCGTGGCAATACGGTCTTCCTTCGCTTGTGAGGAAAGCGATAGAATCGCCAATTTTTGTTCAGACATTACCCCCGTGAGTTCCGCGAGGAGGCCGTGCCGGTCAAGAGCTTCCACCTGAACGGTCACGATAGAGGTACCCGCAGAGCCGCCAGCGCCGGACCACGAAACCTCGATCAACCGCTCTGGCTCTTGCCTGAGCTTGTTCGCGTTGGTGCAATCTGTGCGGTGCACCGAAACCCCTCCACCGCGGGTTACGAACCCGAAGATATCGTCGCCAGGAACCGGCTGGCAGCAGTTGGCAAATTTGGCCATTACATCCGGGCTGCCCTGCACCAAGACTACAGGGCCATCGCCCGAGGGTTCTGGTCGGATGATCTTTGAATGGGGCGTCCGATCCGCCAGAAGATCTGCGGCGTCTTCGACGTCACCAAACTGGTCGACCAGCATTTTTGCAACATGCCGGGACGAAGCATTCCCAGCGCCGATAGCCGTGTACAGGGCATCTACATCGGAGTAACGCAGTCTGCGTGCAATATCACGCATTGACTCAGGCGTAAATAGCCGGTGAAGTGGAAGTCCGCTCCGCTGTACTTCCGCTGCCAGCGCATCGCGTCCGACTTCGAGGTGTTCCTCGCGCCGTTCTTTCGCGAACCACTGACGCACCTTTGTTTTCGCACGCGGTGAAACAATAAAGTCTTGCCAGTCACGAGAAGGCCCGGCATTTGGGTCCTTCGAGGTAAAAATCTCGACGCGGTCACCATTTTGCAGCTGTGACTCCAGAGCAACCAGTTTGCCGTTAACTTTTGCCCCCACGCATCGGTGGCCTACCTCAGTGTGCACCGCGTAGGCAAAGTCCACAGGAGTCGAACCGGCAGGAAGATTGATAACATCGCCGTGTGGCGTGAAGACGAAAATCTGCTTGCTTGTCAGGTCGTAGCGCAGTGAATCAAGAAACTCATTTGGGTCTGAAGCTTCCTTTTGCCAGTCAAGCAGTTGGCGCATCCACGCCATCTGATCTACTTCAGCCTGATCTCCCTTATGCGATCCTTTCGTCTCTTTGTACCGCCAGTGAGCTGCAACACCGAACTCGGCGTTGTAGTGCATCTCGTGCGTACGTACCTGTACTTCGAGAGCTCGCCCGCTGTTCGTCATCACCGTCGTGTGCAGCGACTGATACACACCGAATCGCGGATTCGAAATATAGTCCTTAAATCGGCCCGGCATTGCAGAATACATAGCATGGACGACGCCGACCGCTGCGTAACAGTCGTGGAGATTATCGACGAGCACGCGAACGCCAACGAGGTCGAAGATTTCGTCGAACTCGTGGCCTCGAACAACCATTTTTTGGTAGATGGACCAATAGTGCTTCGGCCTCCCCATCACCTCTGCGTCGATACCGTTTTTCTTCAGTTCGGTTTGCAACTCACGAATAATCTCTGCAAGAGCTCTGTCCCGCGAGGGCGCTCGGTCAGCAACTAACCTCACGATCTCTTCGTATTTCTTCGGGTAGAGGATCGCGAACGCGAGATCTTCAAGCTCCCATTTCACTGTCGCCATCCCGAGGCGGTGTGCAAGCGGTGCAATCACATCAAGGGTTTCGCGCGCCTTCTTCGCTTGCTTCTCAGGAGGAAGAAAGCGCATCGTGCGCATGTTGTGGAGCCTATCCGCAACCTTAATCACAAGTACCCGGGGATCCTCCGCCATGGCAACGATCATTTTCCGGATCGTTTCTGCCTCTGCCGACGCCCCAAGCGCAACCTTGTCTAACTTCGTTACGCCATCGACGATTCGTGCCACCTCAGGCCCGAAGTCGGCAGTAAGTTCATCCAGGGTGTAGTCAGTGTCCTCAACGGTGTCATGCAACAGTGCTGCCACCAACGTTGTGGTGTCCATACCAATTTCACCACAGATCGTGGCTACGGCAAGCGGGTGCGTAATATATGGGTCGCCTGATTTCCGGAACACGCCATCGTGAAGCTGCTCAGCCGTCTCATAGGCACGATTCAATAATGCGACGTCGCACTTCGGATGGTGCCGTCGATGAATCGATAACAGCGGGTCCAGGACCGGATTGCTACGGACCCGCACACCGCCAGTGAGCGAACGAGCAAGTATTGCGGACACACTTCGCATCGAGGGTGTATTCCTCTTCGGTGCTTTCTCTTGAGTCACAGTCCGCCTCCAAACTCTCCTATTGGTCGAGCACTACCACGGGAACATCTCCTAAGCGGCTTCTACCGTCCAGTCCTTGTACCTCGAGCATTACTACGTATCCAACAACGCTACCACCTGCGCGTTGGATTAAATCGGTTGCTGCGGAAAGAGTTCCGCCTGTAGCAAGTACATCGTCAACGAGAACAACCTTCTTACCGTCGAGGTCAATTCCCGACGCCGGGATTTCCAAAGCTGCAGTGCTGTACTCGGTTTTGTATTCCTGTGTAATCACCGGCGGAGGGAGCTTCCCCTTCTTACGGATGGCGAGGATGCCTACGCCCATCTCGTATGCAACAGCTGAGCCCAGGAGAAAACCACGGGCATCCAGGCCGCCAACAAGGTCTGCTCCAAGATTCTCAGATACACGCGCCATTTCTTTGATAACAACCCGCAAGGCATGTGCATCTGCAAGCACCGGTGTGAGGTCTTCAAACAACACGCCCTTTTCGGGAAAACCTGGTACTTTACGGATCCTTTCTCGAAGCGCTTCCTTTGCGCTTTCAAACGTGTCCTTCGAATCGCCCATGGGTTTCTCCTTGGATAGCTTCATTTCTTTACTCATCAACGGACCATCGATCCATATTCCAGCCAATTCCCGACAAGCCTGTGTACATAACAACGTTTTCAACTCGCTGATCAATCGCGAACGAGCGAGGCTGTGCTGAAAGTGGCAGAATCGGAATCTCCCGCCAAAGCCAATTCTCTTGACTCCGCAATGCGTCGAGTTCCTGCACCCGATTGTTCGCAGCTGGGTACTCAACTTGAGAATCGATTGGCATCAAAAGCGCATCGACGGTGCCCTCTTTCTCTACGATCTGGCCTTGTTCGTCCATGGCATAGCCCGGCAACTCGGCCAACGTCGCCAGATTCTCCGACTGGTCGAGAACTTCAATACCCGCCGGTTCGCACTGTGCTCGGATCGTCTGAATCATTGCGGAGATCCGTGCCGACCGCATCGGCGTCGAGATCCGCAAAACACTGCCACTTGCAGCACGTGCCTTTTCGACGTCATACTCAGTTGCCGTCTCACCGACACTTTCAATTTTCGACGCCAGCGGGTCACTGTGCGCAACTACTTGTACTGGAGCAGCTGCAACCTCTAGGCCCGACATCTTCGAGGAAGTTTGTGCAACTTCAGACGGATTCACACAGTGAGCAAGCGCTCTGCGCCGTTCTGGTTCTGCCCAGGGGCCTGACTTGGCCATGACCAACGCGTCAGTGAGTTCCCCCACAACGCTCGTCACATCAACTGGTTCTCTCTCTGCGTTTACGTCGTACCAGTCTGGTGCGGGTTCTTCGAGGTTGCCGATTTTCAATCCGCCGGAGGCAACTAGTTCACCGGAATCTGCATTCCCTGGCCAGACCACGATCTTCTGCAGCGCTGGAGCATCACCGTAATAGGAATCATTAGCGACGAGGACTACTTCGCCTTCTTTGCCAACACTCTCAATCTTGTACGGTCCGAACGATACTTGAAGTTCAGGATCGTACTGCTTCAGATCAAAACCGTAACGCCAAATATCTGCGATGCTTCGAAGGCTCATTGGGTCACGTGCAGTAAGCGCATCGACGAGCTCTTCCGCCGACATTCCGACACGCGCTGCAACTGCGTGTGACGGCAAAACTGTTCCGGGTTCAAAAAGATCGCGCCAACGGGCGCCACGGTTCTCCTTCATTGTGAGAGTGAAAGTTTTTGATCCGGGTTGACATGCCAATGTATCAGCGTCGTCGAAAAGAGGCATCCAAGAATCGAAGAGCTCTGGTAGCTTCCCAGCTGTGAACGTCAACAGGTAGTCATTACACGTTACTGGGGTATTGTCGGAGAACACTGCCGCATCGGAGATGGTGTAAATCACCTGACGCCTGTCGCCGGGCAGCACTTGCGTCTCTACCAAGTCGGTATTGGGGATCATTTGTCCGTTGGGGCCCGGAACGTAAACTCCGGGGTACAAACGACCAGATAGTTCTTGCGCCAACGTCGAGTGCCCCTCAGCGCTACCCGCGTTCACTGTGACCAGTGGTGCTTGTACCTGATAGCCAAACTCTTCGCTATTAGAGTTCGACGCTGCACCACCGTCGGAACACGCCGTTGCTAAAAACACGACAGAACACGCAGCAACGGCGCGTGAAAATACGCTACTCATACTTGGTTTACCTAGCGTGTCGACGGCCGCCAAGTGCTCATTGCCGGCGATTGGTCTCCATCGCTGCCTTCCACAGCACTACGAACCGGTGTATCCACGGTGCGCTTTGGCTTTACAGTGGCTTCATCGTCGTGGTCGACGATCTCACCGGCGCGGTATTTCTCTACTTCAACGTTGTGTTCCTTGTAAGCGCGCTTGCGCTCCATAAGCGTTACCAGCAGCGGAGTCGCGAGGAATAGCGAGGAGAAGATACCTTCAATGACGCCGATCAGCTGGATCAAGGCGAGATCCCGGAGTGTACCCACACCGAGCATCCAAACAGCCACAATCATCAGCGCGACGATCGGGAGTGCAGAAATGACGGAAGTTGAAATCGAGCGCATGACCGTTTGATTCACTGCCAGGTTCGCTTCTTCAGCATAGGTCGAACGACGCGAGTCCAATACACCGCTAGTGTTCTCCTTCACCTTGTCGAAGACGATCACGGTGTCATAAATGGAGAACGTCAAAACGGTAAGCAGACCGATAATCATGGCTGGGGTAATTTCCAGCCCGAAGAGTGCATAGAACCCTACAATCAATATGCCGTCAATGATCAATGCACCCATCGCCGCGATGGCCATCTCTCGTTGCAGGCGGACAGCCACGTACACGGCTGCAGCGACGAGGAAGACCAGCATCGCCATCAACATCCGCTTCGTGATTGTGTCACCCCACGATTCGGAAACAGTCGAATCACCAATTGCGTCGGCAGACACTTCCCCTTCAGCATTCTTGGTGTGATGCTTCTCAAAGATCGCCTGCCGCGCTTGGTCGATTTGTTCCTGGCTCAGATGCTCAGCATTAATCTCAAGTGTCCGGGCATCACCAGCACCAATAATCTGAGTCAGTTCAGGAGTGACGCCAGTCGCGTCGATAAATGTCTCCTCGACTTCTTCGGCAACGAGATCATCGGCCGGCATCGAGAGTTTGGTACCGCCTTCGAAGTCGATACCAAGGTTGAATCCACGAACCAGCATCGCAAGCAGCGAGATAACTACCAGTGCCATGGTGATCCCGTACCAGAGCTTACGGCGACCGACGAAATCGATCGCTGCATCGCCGGTGTACAGACGCTCCCAACGGCCAGGCTCCTTGACTGTTGGTACGACGGAAGCAACGGTTTCAATTTGCGATGACGACATTGCTACTTCACCTCAATACTTTCCGACGCGGCTTCTGCAGCCACGCCTTGATGAGCTTCCTCGCTCACGTCCTTGTCATGCTGCGCTGCAGCAAACACTTTGGTCATACCGTTGACAGCTGGCTTCGACCAGAACCGGGACCGGGAAGCGAACACCATGAGCGGAGCAGTGACCAAGAACGTCACTAGCAGGTCAAATACGGTCGTAAGGCCCATCGTGAATGCGAAGCCCTTCACATCGCCAACCGCAAGGAAGTAAATAATGACCGCGCCGATCAGGGTCACCATGTTACCGGTAATAATTGTATCTTTCGCTCGATCCCAGCCGGAGGCAGATGCAGAGCGGAAAGTCTTGCCCTTACGAACTTCGTCCTTGATGCGTTCGTAGATGACAACGAAGGAGTCCGCAGTAGTACCAATACCAATGATCAAACCGGCGACGCCGGAGAGGTCCAGCGAGTAGCCGATCCAGCGCCCCAGCAGAACTAGCGAGCCGTAAACGAGAAGACCCGCAAAGAAAAGCGTAGCCAGGGAAATAAGACCATAGAGCCGGTAGTAGAAGAACACGAAAATTGCGACCAAAATCAGACCGACAATGCCCGCATAGAAGCCAGCCTGCAAGGATGCCAGACCAAGTGACGGCGGCACTGTCATCGCAGTTCCACCAGGTTCGCCATTCTCACCCGCGAAAGAAAGCGGCAGCGCACCGTAACGCAGGTTGTTTGCGAGGCTCTCAGCTTCCTCCTGAGTGAAGTTGCCTGTAATAGAGGTTGCGGAACCGACTGGGGTTGCGCCCTGAATGACAGGTGCGGAGATAATTTGTGAGTCCAGTGTGATCGCGATCTGCTGCCCGATCATCTCACTCGTCAGCTGCGCCCAGGTAGACGAGCCATTAAACTCGCCTGCCTGGCTGAAAGCGAAGTTGATCTCCATCTGGCTCGACTGCGGGTTGAATCCACCAGTGATCGAGCGACCAGTGTCGATCTGTTCACCGGTGAGACGCGGGCCGTCCGTATCAGTAACGCCTGCGAGCAATGGCACCTCGCCGAGGAGCAGTACCTGGCCAGATGAAGGGTCACAGGCTACAAGTGGTGCTGCTTCATCATCGGTGCCGGCCAATGGATCAGTAGGTTGCACGGCACACAACGCGCTCAGCATCGACATAGCAACGAATTGCTGGGTAGGGTCTTCAGACTGACGAGTAGCCTTGAGCATCTCAGCCTGGTCAGCCCTGCGCTCCGAGGACTCCACAGGACCATTCGGCTCAGGCAACGGTTTCGCATCAATAGCAGGAATCTCAACGGTTTGCCCCTGTTCGGCAACCTGCTTCTTCACCTGATCGCCAATCGCCTTGGCTTGATCCGCGGTCAAAACCCCATACCGGATCCAATCGTTCGCGGTTTTTGCGAAGACCTCACCAATCGAATCCGCGGAAGGTGCAGGCGGTTGCATTACCGGACGGAACAGCAGCTGCGAAGTCTGCCCAATATTACGTACTTCCGATGTGTCGTCGCCCGCGGCAGTGATCACTAGGGTATTGCCGTCAACGACGACAGTCGCGCCGGAAACACCCATGCCGTTCACACGCTTCTCAAGAATGTTTCGCGCTTCGTCGAGCTGATCGCGAGTTGGCTCGTCTCCCTGCGGAACGAGGGTCACGCGAGTACCGCCCTGCAGGTCGATACCAAGCTTCGGGGTTGCGGACTTATCGCCCGTGAAAAATACTAATGAGTACACGCCAATGACGATGAGCGCAAAAAGCGCCAGCGCGCGCGCAGGCCACTTCCGCTTTGATCTCAACTCGCCGGAACGCTGAGTGTTCTTGGACACCGAGCTAACTCCTCTATTTCTACGTTATTTCACTGCCACACCCCGCTTTGCCCGAAACTTTGGGTAAAGCGGGGTGTGGTGCACATCGATTTATCGTACGTCATCAACTGTCATATCGGTAAAGACAGCTAGACAGCATTTGCCGTAACGCTGAGATGGACTATTCCGGACGTTGTTCCGAATCGTCTACTGTAGGTTCCTGAACCGCGGACTCGACTGCCTCTCGCTTCATAATTCCGGCGGTCTCCATCTTGACGACAACACCAGGGGCAATTTCAATTCGAAGCGTAGCGTTATCTGCGTCAACAACGTCTCCATGAAGGCCAGAAACCGTCACAACATGGTCACCGGGCTGAATAGAGGACTGCATCTCCTGTACCTGTTGCTGACGCTTCTTCTGGCTTCGCATCATCAAGATTGACGGAAGCATGAACACCAATAGGACGAGCAAAATAAGGATGATTTCCATAGCTCTATATTGACATACTCCCAATTATGTTGAAACGAGCGCCTGTCCTGGAGCATCCGGTGGCGGATCAATTCCAAGGTGCTGCCAGGCAGCCGCCGTAGCAACGCGGCCACGACCAGTTCGTGCCATCAATCCTGCTCGCACCAGGTAAGGCTCGCATACTTCTTCGACTGTAGACGGTTCCTCCCCTACAGCAATTGCCAGTGTATTGACGCCAACAGGTCCCCCACCGTGGCCACGAATGAGCGAATTCAGGACCGCTCTGTCGAGCCGATCAAGCCCGAGGTCGTCAACGTCAAACACCTCCAGCGCAGCACGCGCCGCCTGAATATCGATTCGTCCGCTGCCATGCACATCTGCCCAATCACGAACACGTCGCAGCAATCTATTCGCAATACGCGGAGTTCCCCGTGAACGTGAAGCGATTTCGACTGCTGCGTCCTTGTCGATCTCAACTTGCAAGATCTCCGCAGCACGTTCGACCACGTGCCTCAAGTCAGTAACCTCGTAAAACTCCATCTGTGCCGTAAAACCGAAACGATCCCGCAACGGACCAGTGAGCATACCAGCGCGAGTCGTTGCACCGACCAGGGTGAACGGTGGAATCTCAAGTGGAATTGACGTCGCCCCGGGCCCCTTTCCAACAATGACGTCAATACGGAAGTCCTCCATTGCCATATACAGCATTTCCTCCGCAGGCCGCGCAATACGGTGAATCTCATCGATAAAGAGGACATCGCCTTCCATAAGATTCGAAAGCATCGCAGCGAGGTCACCAGCACGTTCAAGCGCAGGCCCAGAGGTCATCCGCAAGGAAGTTCCGAGTTCCTGCGCGATGATCATCGCCATCGTTGTCTTTCCTAGCCCTGGCGGACCGGAAAGCAAGATGTGGTCCGGTGTGACGCTGCGTTGACTAGCACCCGCAAGTACAAGACTGAGCTGCTCACGCACTTTCGGCTGTCCGATGAACTCATCAAGCGACTTCGGACGAAGAGACCTCTCAATATCGTGTTCATCACTATGCGCATTGACACTGACGGGAGCCCCATCGGGACGTGAAAGATCATCCGGCAACTGGAATACGGTTTTTTCAACGTCTGACATGAACCCCACCTACTTTTTCGATAGCGTCTTCAGCGCTTCGCGCAACAGATTCGATGGATCAGTATCCGGTTGTTCCGCAACGAGAGGTTCGACGACAGTCCGCGCACTACGCTCGGTGAATCCAAGCCCAACCAGTGCTTCTACGATCTGCTCACTGATACCTGAGCCTGAAGCAGCCGGAGCCGTTGCACCGTGGCTCGCTTCGCTGCCCGTTTCAAACAAGCCGACAACCTTATCTTTCAGCTCCAACACGATTCGTTCTGCCATCTTCTTACCGACGCCAGGAATCGTTTGAATCTTCTTCGCGTCACCACTGGAAATCAATTCGGCCAGTTCCCCAGGCCCAAAGACTGCCAGTGCTGCCATCGCCAGCTTTGGCCCTAGCCCACTCACGGTTTGAAGCTTGTGAAACATAGTCCGCGAGTCCTCATCCGCGAACCCATACAAGGTCATACCGTCATCGCGGACCACCAGACTGGTGACTACATCCGCATGCTCACCACGAGTTAGGCGACTGAGCGTTGGTGGCGTCGCCAAGAAGCGATAGCCAACGCCCCCGCAGCCGATAACAGCATGATCGAGGCCAATCGAAAGGACGTCACCGTGGAGGGAATCAATCATGAACTAGTTCTTTCTCAGTTTTTCAATAGCGGAAGCTCGGGCAAGCAACGGGGCTCGCCAGCAATGGCAAACAGCGATGGCCAACGCGTCTGCAGCATCTGCTGGCTTTGGTGGCTCGCTCAGACCAAGAATACGTGTAATCATCGTAGTCATCTGTTTCTTATCAGCGCGCCCATTACCAGAAACCGACTTTTTTACCTCTGAGGGCGTATACATGTGCACTGGTATATCGCGCTCTGCAGCGGCGAGGACCATTACCCCGACGGCGTGGGCAGTATGCATCACGGTAGATACGTTACTGCGTTCGAAAATTCGCTCCATCGCAACCACGTCGGGCTTATACTCATCCATCCAGTCGCTTACCGACTTCGAGATCCGCAATAAACGCTCCGATAGTTCCACATCGGAAGGAGTGCGCGCTACACCGACGGCAATCGGTATGACCTGACGTCCTCTCCCCGCTTGAACTACCGAAAGGCCGCATCGGGTCAAACCAGGATCTATGCCCATTACCCTCAGACCTTGGAGGTTCACCGCGCTTCCTTCCGCCGAATATTGTACTGGCACATATGTTCTACCATAGTCTGAAAAAGAACCACCACTCGCTGCAACGAATGGTGGTTGAAAAACAGACTACGCCTTACAAGTCGAGCTCGGCTGCGATCTCGTCAGGAATAGACATGTTCGAGTACACATTCTGTACATCATCAGAGTCTTCGAGGGCATCAATCAGCTTCAGATTCTTTTCAGCTGCAGATGCATCCAGTTCAACTTCCACGTCAGCACGGAAGTCCTGCTCAGAGCCCTCAACCTCGATACCAGCCTCCACTAACGCCTCGCGGACTGCGGCAAGGTCGGTCGGCTGACAGGTAACTTCAAACTCTTCGCCAAGATCGTTAACTTCTTCTGCACCAGCGTCAAGTACCGCCATCAACACATCGTCCTCGGTGAGCTCCCCTTTCGCCACCGTGACGACACCGACGCGATTGAACATGTAGCCCACAGAACCGGTTTCACCAAGATTGCCACCGTTCCTGGTCATTGCCGTACGAACCTCAGTCGCTGCTCGATTACGGTTATCCGTCAGGCACTCGATCAACAGAGCGACACCGTTCGGGCCGTACCCCTCGTACATCACCGACTCCCAGTCAGAGCCGCCGGCTTCCTCGCCCGATCCACGCTTACGCGCACGTTCGATGTTGTCGTTCGGGACCGACGCCTTCTTCGCCTTCTTGATCATGTCATCAAGCGTCGGGTTTCCTGCTGGATCGCCGCCACCAGTGCGAGCTGCAACCTCGATATCTTTGATCAGTTTCGCCCAGAGCTTGGAACGCTTTGCGTCGTTCGCGGCCTTCTTATGTTTAGTAGTAGCCCACTTTGAGTGGCCAGACATCCGGTATCCCTTCGCTTAAAACGGTTGACTATTGGTAATTGAACGTCAACCTACTATACGCCCGAACAGGTTGAGCTGCAGAACCGCGAGCAAGGTTCAGCCGCTAAAGGGAAAGCGAAGCGAAGGCTGGCAGGGCTGCGGTCCCACCCAATCGAAGAAGCCTTACGGCGGGCCGTAGCCGTAGCGAACGAACATCCCTGACAGCGTCGTTATAAAACCGCAGTGCAATTGCCACACGAGTATCTGCAGCGTCAATATCAGCGGGAAGCATCGTCCCTTGTCTCTCGATGTGTTTCCGCATTTCTTGTTCGGACTGAAGTCGTTCCTCTACGTCAACTGGAGTCAAACGCAATGATTCGATGATCCGGCACTCCTCGCGCATTTCCGGATACAGTGCGGCAATGACAGCACAGCGTTGGTCGAGCGCAGCTTGAAGTGCGTCGCGTGAACGGTCGAGACGGATATGGAGGCGGTGTAGCCGTTGCGCAGTGAAATATGCCCAGGCAAACAGCAACGTGATTACCGCTGCGAACACCACTAGGGCAATAGTTGTCATGCGAGTGTCACCTTCTCACCAACACTTACTGCTTCGTATACAGCCATAATCTGAGCAGTCACTGTCGACCAGTCATACTGCGCGGCTCGCAGTTG
Source organism: Corynebacterium pseudogenitalium (assembly GCF_024453815.1). Classification (NCBI taxonomy): domain Bacteria; kingdom Bacillati; phylum Actinomycetota; class Actinomycetes; order Mycobacteriales; family Corynebacteriaceae; genus Corynebacterium; species Corynebacterium pseudogenitalium. The sequence goes on from NZ_CP072934.1 coordinate 1,336,264, forward strand.
CCCTCTTCTGCCCATCTCCAGGCGCAAAGCAGCGTCGTCAATCAAAGCCTGTAACGCCTTTGTCAACTCGGCAACATCACCTACAGGAAAAAGAATCCCGGCAGGGTCAGATGATTCTGCATCACATACCAGCGAAAAGGCCTCTAGATCACTGGCCACAACGGCGCAGCCCGCAGCCATCGCTTCCACGAGAATGATGCCAAACGATTCGCCCCCAGTGTTCGGAGCGACAAATATATCCGACGCCCCCAGCAATCTCGCCTTTTCCTCCTCGCTTACGCGACCGACGAAGTTCACTCCTGGAATCTGCCGAGGCTCCCCGCTTCCGATCACCGTGAGTTCGACTCGTCCTTCAAGGTGATCGAACGCTTCAAGAAGCAGCGTTAGCCCCTTTCTTGGCTCGTCGATACGCCCCAAGAATGCGATTCGAACAGGCCCGACGGAGCTCAACGGCGCTAGCTTCCGGGCGGCTACGAACTTCCGAGTGTCCACTCCATTAGGGATAACGATCGGATCGGCTCCGATCTGTTCAACCTGCCACCTCCGAGCAAGCTCGCTTACTGCGATACCCCCGCGGATCTTTTCCAAATATTTCCGCAAAAACGGCAGTGCAAGCTGCAAAATGCGAGACCCAGTTGTAGACGTGTGGTATGTAGCGACGATCGGTCCCGAAGCCAACATAAGCGCTGCGAGCGAATAGCTAGGAGAATTGGGCTCATGGATGTGCAATACATCAAATTCGCCATCACACAGGAATTCGCGAGTAGTCGTAAAAACTTTAGGGCCGAACGCCAGGCGCGCGACAGAGCCGTTATACGGAATAGGTAACGAACGCCCACCTTTCTTTACAAACTCGGGAAGAGGCGTGTCATCACGCGCAGGCCCGAGCACTTTCACTTCATGCCCTTGGCGCAAAAGTGATTCAGCTAAATCAAGGATGTGCGCTTGAACCCCGCCTGGTTCGTCGAAAGAATACGGGCACACGATACCAATTTTCATCCCTTCGCTACCTTTTTCTTCCGGTCTGCGATCCAAAACGGCTGAAGCACATGCCAGTCTTGTGGGTGCTTTTTGATTCCGCGCTCAAACCAGCCCGCAAGCTTTTCCACTTTACCTTCTACGGAATCTGCAACAATCGGCGGCGATACGCTAGTCACCCACCCATCCATGCTGCCTGAACTCTCAAAGGCATTGTGTACTGCGAGCAGTGTCGCACCAGTCTTCTCCGCTAATACTGCCGGACCGGCGGGCATTGTCGTCTGCTCTCCAAAAAATGCTACCGGCACCCCGTGCCCACCGAGATCACGATCTGCCAACAAACAGACAATCCCTTGTTTGTACAGAGCTTCCTCGAGGAGTTGCATTGGAGGTCTCGACGCACCACGCGAAGGAATCACCTGGATTCCTAACCCACGTCGAAATTCCAAAAACGCATCGTAGAGCTCTTCGGGCTCTACCCGCTCCGCGACCGTCGAAAAGCTCCCGTATCGGTGAGCAAGCCATGCACCCGCAAGATCCCAGTTCCCCGAGTGTGGCAACGCAAGCACTACGCCCTTGCCTTGTTGAATCGCATACTCCAGATGCTCAATCCCTTGTATCGATGCAGAGAATTGCTCATGAAACCGTTCATTCGAGATTACTTTCTGCAGGCAAAAGACCTCGAGCCAATACCGCATGTATGACCGCATCGAGTTCTTCACAAGCGAACGCGTGACGTTCTCAGGTCCAACCACACGCGAGAGATTCTTACGAAGTTGCTCCGGTAACTTGCCATTGCGAGAGTAAATGTCGGCAACGAACATCATCAGACAGTAGGCGATACTGTAAGGCAGCATTGATAGCAGCTTCCACCCCATCCAGTAGCTGCGATATACGCACTCATCCTTGAACGTTTGCATGCGCGCTTCGGTCCTAGCGCGACCCAAGCGTTTTAGCTCCTGCTGGCGCGGCAATCTGCCGCTTTGATGCAGGATCCTTCGCTGCAATAACGAGTCGCTGCGCAACCGTATATATCGAGCCGAAAAACAGCAGCCAAAGCCCGCATTCAATGGCGTACGGCACACCGAAGCCTTCAAATCCCAGCGCGACAAGCGCGATGAGAAGACGCTCAGGCCGCTCAACCAGCCCGCCGACAATCTTGATACCCCCGGCCTCCGCGCGCGCCTTAACGTAACTAATCACCTGGGAGAGTACTAGTACCGCAAGGCAAACTGCGACATGCGCCGGAGAAGCTTGATCTACGTACACCAGCCAGAACACGATGGCACCGAAGAGCGCTCCGTCAGTAATCCTGTCACAACTTGCGTCAAGCGTAGCTCCGAAAGCAGTCCCTCCCCCGCGGAGACGGGCCATCGTGCCATCCACCATGTCAAAAGCCGCGAAAAGACCACTCAGAATAGCTGCCAAAACAAGATGGTCAGTTGGAATGAGCACGACGGCTACCAACACAGTGAGCGCTGTTCCACCAAGCGTTGTCCAATTCGGTGTTAGACCAGCTTTAAGCAATGCAGTGGCGACCGGTTCTACGACAACGGCGGCAGGCTTTCGTCCATGAACACTGAGCATCTGCCTACTCCCCTCCAGTCTGTTGAGCCGACACTTCTTTCCAGCTCTCTGCTAGTAGCTGGCGCGTTTCACGCAGCAACTGCGGAAGCACCTTGGTGCCAGTGATGACTGTCATAAAATTTGAGTCCCCTGCCCACCTCGGGACCACATGCACGTGTAGATGATCTCCGATAGAGCCTCCGGAGGCCCTGCCTAAATTCATGCCAACGTTTATCGCTTCGGGGTCTGATACCGCCTTGAGCGTTTTCACTGCGAGCGTTACGAACCTCATAAGCTCGGCTGATTCCCCCGCAGTCAGGGCTTCAATCTCCGCCACCTTACGGTACGGCACGACCAAAATATGCCCAGCGTTATACGGATAAAGGTTCAGCACCGCGTAGACGGTCTCCCCTCGAGCCACGATGAGCCCCTCTTCATCGCTCATCGAAGGAATCTGCACGAAAGGATCACTTGACCCCTTCTCATCGCGTGGCGTTGACGCGATGTACTTCGAACGGTACGGCGCCCAAAGACGCTGAAGTCTGTCTGGAGTACCAACTCCAATGTCCTCATACATTTCTGAGCGCCTCTCTACTTCTACTGGTCAGCCTGGCGCTGTTCAACCAGCTCTTTCGTTGGTTGTTCGTTGAACTTTTCGTCCACCCAGTTGGTGATAAGCTCGACAGCCTCGTCGACGCCGACTCCATTAATTTGGGTGCCGTCGAGGAAGCGGAAGCTTACAGCGTTTGCCTCCACATCACGCGCGCCAGCGAGCAGCATGAACGGAACCTTGTGAGTGGTGTGCGTCCGAATCTTCTTCTGCATCCTGTCATCGGAATGGTCGACCTCAGCTCGGATGCCGCGTGCCCGCAGCTGCTGGATGATGCCGTCAAGGTGACCAGCGAAATCGTCAGCAACGGGGATACCTACAACCTGGTGCGGTGCCAGCCAAGCCGGGAATGCACCGGCGTAGTGCTCAAGCAGCACGCCGAAGAATCGCTCAATTGATCCAAAGAGTGCACGGTGAATCATGACTGGTCGCTTCTTGCTTCCGTCTGAGGATGTGTACTCAAGACCGAAACGCTCAGGCAGGTTGAAGTCGAGCTGAACCGTGGACATCTGCCAGGTACGACCGATGGCGTCGCGAGCCTGTACGGAAATCTTTGGCCCGTAGAACGCTGCACCTGCTGGGTCCGGAACAAGCTCGAGCCCAGACTTGGTAGCAACTGATTCTAGGATGCTCGTTGAACGCTCCCAGATATCATCATCACCGATGTACTTCTCGGGATCCTTGGTGGACAACTCCAGATAGAAATCATCAAGCCCATAGTCCCTGAGCAGGGAAATAATGAACTCCAACACACTCGTCAGCTCGTCTTCAAGCTGTTCCTCGGTGCAGTAGATATGGGCATCGTCCTGAGTAAAACCGCGTGCACGAGTCAGGCCATGCACCACGCCGGACTTTTCGTAGCGGTACACGGTACCAAACTCGAATAGTCGCAGTGGCAATTCACGGTACGAGCGTCCACGTGAATCGAAGATGAGGTTGTGCATAGGGCAGTTCATAGGCTTGACGTAGTAATCGACTGCCTGTTTGGTCACATTGCCTTCGTCGTCGGTCTCGCCGTCGAGCTGCATCGGTGGGTACATGCCGTCGGCGTACCAGTCCAGGTGTCCAGATTTTTCGAACAGCTCACCCTTCGTCAAGTGTGGGGTGTTGACGAATGAATAACCTGCCTCGAGGTGACGCTGGCGGGAGTGTTCCTCCATCACCATCCGGATAATTCCTCCATCCGGGTGGAATACCGGCAAGCCAGACCCAACTTCCTCCGGGAAGGAGAAAAGATCGAGCTCATTGCCAAGACGACGGTGGTCGCGCTTCTCTGCTTCTGCAAGCATCAACATGTGCTCATCGAGCTTTTCTTTCGACTCCCAGGCGGTGCCGTAAATACGCTGCAACCCGGCGTTATTCTGGTTGCCACGCCAGTACGCAGCTGACGAACGTGTCAGTGCGAACGCGGGAATGTACTTAGTAGTTGGCACGTGAGGCCCGCGGCACAAATCGCGCCACTCGACTTCATTCGTCCGTGGATTCACATTGTCGTAGTGGGTGAGTTCCCCGTGGCCGACTTCAGTTGCTTCGTCCGAGTCAGGGTCCACGTTTCCCTTGTCCTGCACGAGTTCAAGCTTGTACGGCTCATCAGCTAGGTCCTCTGCTGCCGCTTCAGCCGACGGGTAGACTCCACGAACAAACTTCTGGCCCTGCTTGATGATCTTCTTCATTCGGCGCTCGAGCAGCTTCAAGTCTTCTGGTGTGAACGGTTCAGCTGCGTCGAAGTCGTAGTAGAAGCCACCCTCAATGGCTGGCCCAATGCCTAACTTCGTCCCCGGAAACTCAATCTGCACTGCTTGCGCCAACACGTGAGCACACGAGTGGCGAATCACAGACCGACCCAGCTCAGTGTTCGCGGTGACTGGAGTTACTGTGGTGTCTACATCCGGCGTAAATGACAGGTCCTTCAACGACCCGTCTTCAGACTGCACGCAGACAACCGCCTCCGGGCCCTTATTCGGCAGCGACAATTCGCGCATCGCAACCCCGGCAGGAGTGTTCGCCGGGACCGTAAAGGCCTGGGCTGCATGGTGGGTTTGGTCGTTATTCGTCATGTTCGTGCGCTCCTTTGCGCTTCAATGAGGTACGTCATACCTGGACGCACCCAGCTGGATTCGTACAAGCTCGCCGGAACCTTTAAATATTGAGGTCGGCAAACATGGCAAAAATCATACCGCGTTCACTACGCGAGTAGTGACTCGGCCCAGAAACTCGGAGCACCATCTTGCGCCTGCGTGCCCGGTGGTATCCAGTACACCGCCGAACCAATGTGCGTGATCCATTCATTCAGTCGGTCAGCCTCATCGAGCCTTTTGAGGACCGGAGTGAATTGCGTATCTGGGTTTTCCTGAAATGCAATGAACACTAAGCCAGCGTTGGACAGCTGTTCTTGCCCAGGCTCAGGCGGCAAATTGTAGTTATAAGGGCGCCGTTTAAATTTCTGCTCCGGGTGCCCTTCAGGCGCCATTGACCTGGCAACGTGCGAGTTTCTATCGACCTTTGGCAGGCCATATTCGTCCCGCGCTTCCAGATCTACCGGAGTGAACTCTTCGCCGCCCGAAAGGGGTGCTCCGTTGTCTAGCCTGCGCCCGACGGCCTCTTCACGGGATGTCCGGTCGAGCATTTCCCAGGTGTCAAGGTTCATCGCTATTCGACGAACCACCATCGACGTTCCACCTTCAAACTCTGCAGCGCCTTTTGCCCACACCTGGGCGTCGTATTCCTCATCAGTGTGAGGGTTTACCGTGCCATCAATCTGTCCAAAGAGATTCCGTGGCGTGGTTCCTTCGCGGTGTACAGCAGGGTTATTCATGAACCCTTGCTGCACCCACGCGGTAGCTACATAATCGACGCCAGCTCGCACCATATGACGCATCGCCCATGCGCACATCAGTGGGTCATCTGAGCAAATCTGCAACACCACGTCAGTCTGGCCCCACTTCCGTGAAAGCTCGTCTCGCGAGAGCGCCGGAATGTCGTGGAGCCACGACGGTTTGCTCTCAGGCGCGGCGATATCAAAAAACTTCTCTCCCAACCCCACGGTAATGGTGAGGTTTGCGGGGTGTTCCGTCATCTCTGGTTCCAGGCTGGCCAACGGGTTTTCGCCGGCTGTCAACGCACGGGCATCCTCAGTCCACAGTCGCATCAATCGAGCAATCGCAGGCTTATCGACGCCATCTTTAAAATTGAAACCAATCAGATTTAGTGAGGACTGTTGAGGCGTCGAAATGCCTGCCTGGTGTATGCCGTCAAACGGAACCGTTGCTGTGGCAAGGTCTATCGCAGGCTCTTGCTGAGCATTCACCACAGCATCGCGGCTTTCCGCGCAAGCTGTGGCTGCCCCGGCGGCAGCAACACTCAGAGTCCCGGCGAGAAAATGACGACGGTTGACAGGCATTCGACTTTCCTTCAATTAGTGGTTGTGGCCTTCCCCCATGGACCCATGTTGGTGCCCCTGGAGCTCCCCGTGCTCACCATAGTCTTCGTCACCCGGAAGCATAGAGCGAACGGCTACGTCTGGAATCTGCTCCTCGGTTCCGTCGGCGAACTCAAGCGTTACATCGACCACGTCGCCTGCCGGAATTGCAGGGTCGAAGCCCATGATCATGAAGTGGTCACCGCCAGGCTTGAGCTCATATGTCCCACCGGCGGGGATCTCGATGCCGCCTTCTTTCTCGCGCATGACTCCATCTACCACCTCGTGGATCTCGTAGGTGGCGTCGCCGAGTGACGTAGTGAAGCCAACGATGTGAATGTCCTTGTCAGAGGTGTTGTGCAGCGTACCGAAGAACCCGGTCATGGACTTTCCGTCTTCCGCGCCTGCTTCTGCTTTCGCACGAATAGCCGCGGACTCAACGCGGATATCGCCTTCGCCCTGAAGCTTGTCATTGTCTGGAGCAGCAGTCGTAGTGGACTCCACGGTTGTTGTCTCTGCAGCGGTTGGCGCAGATGTCGACGGGTTTTCCTGCGATGGCGAGCAAGCCGTCAGGGCAAGAGCGGCGACACCAAGTGCCGAAATAGCTGCAGTGCAAATGTTTTTCATATTTCTCCTTAGTCGTTGCTAAAAACTTGTGTATGTACTGGCTCAATCTTTGCTCAAGGAGCCGCGACGCAGTAAAAGTGCCGTTACAGCACCGAAAAGAAGCAGGATTAGTCCGCCGACAAAAAGCCAGCTAAAGGAACTGGATGAAGAACCGCTCACTTCTCCGGTTGGCACGGAATCTTCCATAGTTTCATCGACAACTTGTGAACCTTCCGGCGCATATGTAAACGTTGTCATCCCTTTAGTGGCGTGCCCATCTGAAGAGACAATCTGAAATCCGATCCGGTACTCTCCTGGCACTTTGTCACCAGATTCGCGAACTTTCTCTGGAAGTTCAAGGGACACAAATCGTCCGTCGAGCACTGGCTCTCCAGTAAAGAGGATCTCGTTGTCCGATACCCGCGACAGCGCGAACGTGTTGAAGCCTTCCTGGGGTTGACCCGAGAACTCCAACGACAGCTCTTTCGGAAACTCGGCTACCACGGACCCGTTTGATGGATCTCCCCCAATAACGGCATCATGTGCCTCCGCTGATCCGGCCAACGCAGAAGCTACACATACGGCACTCAATATAGCCCATGCCGTTCGCTGTACCCTTTGTCCTGCTTTGGACATTCGGATCCCTCCTACAAAATGAACTGACTGTAAACCAGTACAACATTAGTCGTAACGAATGGCGGATTAGTTCCCCAGCATGCCCAGTGCCGGACCATAGAAAGCGAAAATGCCCGCAAGGCGGGCATTCAGTGGTCCTAGCTGGGATCGAACCAGCGACCTTTCCGGTGTGAACGGAACGCTCTTCCACTGAGCCATAGGACCGAACGCGAACTACTTTACACCCCCTCCACTCCTTCAACGAATCCGCAGTACAGCAACACTTTCACCGAGTAACAGCAATTTCCCTGCCAACCCAGCGCCTCACCATCGTACGCACCTGCCAAGACCGGCCCTGTGCTGGCGATTTGGAAAACTTAGAGCCAACAGATAATGTTTGTTCACGCACAACGGAGGTTCCGCTTCCGGAGAGCATGCGGATGTAGCGCAGTTGGTAGCGCATCACCTTGCCAAGGTGAGGGTCGCGAGTTCGAGTCTCGTCATCCGCTCCAAGTGTCTTTAGACACTCTGCGCGATTAGCTCAGCGGTAGAGCACTACCTCGACACGGTAGGGGTCACTGGTTCGATCCCAGTATCGCGCACAGAGCCGCACAGCTCTTTTCAAAATGTGCATGCGGATGTAGCGCAGTTGGTAGCGCATCACCTTGCCAAGGTGAGGGTCGCGAGTTCGAGTCTCGTCATCCGCTCCAAGTACTTTCAGTACTTCGGAGGTACTCACGGTGGATTGGTCGAGTGGTTAGGCAACGGTCTGCAAAACCGTGTACACGGGTTCGATTCCCGTATCCACCTCCAACCTCGCGCGATTAGCTCAGCGGTAGAGCACTACCTCGACACGGTAGGGGTCACTGGTTCGATCCCAGTATCGCGCACAGAGCCGCACAGCTCTTTTCAAAATGTGCATGCGGATGTAGCGCAGTTGGTAGCGCATCACCTTGCCAAGGTGAGGGTCGCGAGTTCGAGTCTCGTCATCCGCTCCACATAGGCTCACGCCCTCGGGATTCCCGAGGGCGTGAGTTTTCTCATATCGGTTGGACGCCGCGGTTTCAGTGTGCCTTGGCCCACATATATCTAGGGACGGGGGCCTCCTACTCACCGCGCGCCTGGGTTTTCAGCTGTTCGAGGAACATGCGAGCCACCGTAAACTCCAACGGTTCCCTCATCGGGTCGGAGTACGTCTTCTCCCCCGCCCGGCGCGTCAGCTGTTCCCGTACGAGCGTGACAATGGCGTCTACGCCTCCTGATGAGACTTGCATCGGGTTTTTCGTGGTCTGCACGAGTTCCGGACTGATTCCCATGTCTGCAGCGATGCGACGGAAGAGCGCCTTGTCTTGTGCGATGTCGGCCCCACGGATGACTCGTGGGTGGATGCGCAGTGCGAGATCGACTGCCTCGTGTGTCTGCCAAACCTGAATGTGGCGCTCGGGGTCTGCGATGAGGCGCTCGTAGAAGTCCGGGATGAAACGTTGCCTGGTGAAGTTTGCCTTGATCCCTCGGCGTACCTGGTCATCCCACAGTTGGAGGTAATTGTTGGCTGCTGTATCGATGGTTTTTCCGCCGAGAAACAGTGCGTCCGCACCTGCCCCTGTGATGAGTGCGCCGTCGGCATGATACTCCTGCCTGTACGTGTCGATGGCTACCAAAATGGCCCCAGAGAGCACTTCCCAAGGTTCCACGGTGTCGAGGCGCTCGATGGTTTCCTTGAGCAGCGTCTCCAGCGCTTCCCCGCGTGGGGCGACGACGTGATGCTCGAAGCCGAGTGCGCGGGCCACCTCACTCGCCACCTTGGTCTCCTCCGCTGCCTGTTGCGAGGAGTCTTGACTGAACGTCACCGCGAGGACGTCGGTACGCAGTTGGGCGAGCACCGCGGCGATGAGGATCGAGTCGACGCCGCCGGAGAGCATGAGAGTGGGGCGCCCCGGCCAGCGCCCGAGCACCGCTGTGAGGCGTGCACGCAGGTAGTCGACGACAGCGTGTTTAGCTGGCGCATATTCGGTGATCTCGTATGTACCTGGCTCGATGCTGCGCTCGTCGGCGACGTATTCGCAGCCTTTATCCGTCACAGCCAATTTTCGTCCTTTCCTCAAGCGCTGCAATTCGCTGCTGCAGCTCTCGTATTTGTTTCCGTCGCGTTTTCATCACCACCGGTTCGGCGTGCGTATGGCGGTAGACCGCCACGTGCACCATCCAGGAGAATGCGCCCAGGATGACCCCGGCGGTAAGGATCAGGCCGAAGCGTTCAAAGGTGCCAATCTGTTCTAGCCCTGCGAGCGAGATGTTGAAAGACAGCACCCCAATGACAGCGAGGAAGACAGACAGAATCTCTATGCTCCGTAAGAGACTGTTGCGTGACTCTGCTTCAATCCTCTCCGACATCCGCTCTACTTCGGCGCCGACGTGCGCAAGCTCTGCATCTACACGTCCTTGAATGGAGTTTTGTACCTGCCGTTCGGTGGCAATCATCATCCGGTAGGAGACGAACTCCCCGTGCAGCGCTGTGGCATCCGCGGGTAGGTTCTTAATGGCCATCTGCACAGAGTGAAGTGCCTCGGCGTAAAAGTCGTCCCGGGAACGAACCGTGTGTCCCGAGAACACGTCGGAGCGTGGTGCTGCTTCGATGGCTGCCATGCGGCGGTATCCCTCGGCACGCCGGTAGTGCGCGATGTAGTCGTTTGGCGAGTGATAGCGCAAGATTGCCTCAGAGAAGGCGAGTATTTGCTCCCCATACTCGGTGTCTGGGTAGAGCCACAACCCGTGGAGCATGAGATGTTTGAGCTTCAGTGGCACTTGTTCCAGCTGAGAAACGGCATGCTCGTTCCCGTCGCTGGGTGGGGCTCCCACGGCGTCGAAGACGTGCTGCGGGTCAATCCTACGACCCGAGAGCAGCCTGGCGAAGGTGAGAAAAACCTGGTTGAGGTTGACGGTCACCGACAGGTTGTGGAAGCGCAGGGGCGCATCGTTCGCCATATCGAGTACGCGCCGGATGCCATCGTGGTCGAAGTTGAAGCGATGGAGTTGCAGCTCGATAAGGATGAGCGCGAACTCTGCAGTGCGAGACTGCCTTGCCCATTCCGGCAACAGCCGAAGCCATTCCTCGTTGTGCTCACCGAGGCAGCGCTCACGTGCCTTCCACGTTGCGTCGGTCACGGCGTTGAACATCGCTTCAAACGCATCGATTTCACGGTAGACGGTCTCACCAAACACCGCGTCTGCAAGTACGCAGACCTGCTGTTTCCAGTCGGCATCTGCCACGTCTGAGTCAAAGAGCGCTGCGAAGAGCCGGTCAGGGTGTTCGCCACCTATCCATACCCGCTGCGCCTCTTCCACGAGCGGAAAACGATCGAGCACGTGCTGTCTCCTTTTAAAATCCTGGCAGTCAGATGTGTACGCTTGACGCCATGATAGACGCGAGCCGCACTTTCGAACCAGCTGAATTGCTGGGCACTGTGCTGCCCGCTTCAGTCCCGGAACTGCGTCTGCTTGCGGTCATGACACTTTCCGGCGCGGCATCTCTCGATGGCACCTCCCGCTCCCTTGGCAACGCCATCGATGCCGCGCTGCTCAACCTGCTGCGTGTGTGGTCCGACGCTGTCTTAGTCGGTGGAGGCACCGCGCGGGCGGAAAACTACTTCGGAGTCAAGTGCACCGACGAGGACAAGGCCGAACGTCGGTCCCGCGGGCAGGCGGAGGTCCCACCGCTTGCGATCATCACCGAAAGCTTCGAGTTTGACGTGGACACACAGTTGTTTTACGACACGGAGGTGCCTCCGCTTTTCCTCGCTCCGGAGCACCACGTCGACGATCCGGAGCTCGCCGAGCGTCGAGAAGCACTCCTGCACGCGGGCGGCCGCATTCTGTCCACTGGCGATGGCACTGCACGCTCAATTATCGATGCCCTGCACGCCCAGGGCTTTAACCGCATCGTTTGCGAGGGCGGACCTGGACTCTACGACATGCTCCTGACTGCTGGGCTCGGTGACATTTTGCACCTGACCATCGACCCTACGTTGCAAGGCAAGGTAGAAAAGCCCCTCTTCGGCGGAGGTGGAGACTATGCCACCCCGCTCGAGCTCGAAGACGTGCGGGTGAGCGAGGACTCGACGATGTTCGTGCGCTACCGTCTGTGGGGCACTGCTGCTTCCCACGAGGGGTAACTGCATTCGGTACTGTTATGCAAGTGACAAACGCACAAGACACTCCCCCCGCCTGGGCGCAGCGCCTGAACAACATCTGGACCGCTCCTGCCCCACAGAATGGCTCGCACACCACAGCGGCAACGCGCACGCTACAAACCGCCGCTAACGCAGCTGCCTGGCCACTGGCACTTCTGCTCATCATCCACCGCGTTGCCGTTCTTGCAAGGCACGGCTCCCAGACCGACGACTTCACCACCGTGTGGGCTGCCACCCGTCGCTTCGTCGAGCGCGTCCCCGTCTACAACGAGGTGTATCACCACGTCGATCCGCACTATCTTTACAATCCTGGAGCTACGCTACTGCTCTCACCTTTGGGCCTGTTTGACGACGCCTCGCTGATCCGTCCACTCTTTGTTTTAGTAAACACCGCCGCCATTCTTGCGGCACTTGGAATCCTCACGAAGCTCAGTAGAAAACCGCTGAGCCACCCGATGCTACCTATCAGCATCGTGCTCAGTTTCTGCACCGAGTCAGTTGTGAACACACTCGTCTTTTCGAACATCAATGGTGTATTGCTGCTCCTCTTTACCGTATTCCTCTATAGCTATACTCACAGGCGCTTTGTGTTAGCCGGCGTCTGCCTAGGCCTCGCCATACTGGTCAAGCCGATGTTTGCCCCCTTGGTGGTGTTGCCACTCATGCAACTCCGCTGGCGTTGCGTCGTACCGAGTGTCCTAGTTCCCGTGCTCTTCAACGTTGTCGCATGGCCAATGACACCGGGCGCCCGCGATTACATCGATGTCGTCGTCCCCTACCTAAAGATCACCCGCGACTATGCCAATTCATCGCTTGCCGGCTTCACGACTTACTTTGGACTTCCAGCGCAGTTCTACGACGCACTATTCGTCTTTTTCGGCATCACTGTCGCTATAGCGGTCCTAGGGCTTGCCCGCTGGCGCTGGTCAGACGAGCTCCTATGGCTCACGTTTAGCTCCACGGTGTTACTCGCGGGTGTATGTTTGCTCTCGTCCCTCGGCCAGGCTTACTACTCGATGATGCTCTTCCCGGCGGCTTTCACTGTACTTTCAGCACGAAGCCCAATGCACACCAGCGGCCCCTGGATCGGACTATTTTTCTGCCTTGCACCGTTACAATGGACGACACTTCGAAACCCTCTCATCGGGAACTGGATTACTACATTCCTCCCCACATTGGGTTGGGCTGTGTTCATCGTATCGACGGCCACCTGGGTACTCACAACAGTGTTCACAACAAAGAAAGGCGAAAGAGACCCTCATGACAGAGAATCGTTTTCAGCAGATGACGGAAGCAGAGTGGAAAGCTCACCTCGCCCCTGAGGAATTCCGTGTACTTCGGCAAGCCGGCACCGAAGCACCTGGAGTTGGTGAGTACACCGACCATTTCGAAGAAGGCATCTACGTGTGCCGTGCATGCGGCGCAGAGTTGTTCCGCTCTACAACGAAGTTCGACGCCCACTGCGGGTGGCCAGCGTTCTACGCTCCTGATAGCGAAGCCGCCGTCATCAAGCGAGCCGATTACTCTCTCGGAATGGTAAGAACTGAGGTGCTTTGCGCTCAATGCCATTCCCACCTGGGGCATGTATTCGAGGGTGAGGGTTTCAACACACCAACCGATCAGAGATACTGCATCAATTCAATTTCTCTGAAGTTTGATGCCCCAAGAAAGGACGATTAAAGAACTCCCCCAGCGCCGAGATGCGCTGAGGGAGTTTTTGATTTCGCAATGCCAGCTACGGCAGAACCTTTATGACGTCAGCAATGCTTGCGACGCGGCGACCGGTCTGGAACGGGATTTCTTCTCGGACGTGAAGGCGCGCTTCTGTGTAGCGCATCGTCTTCATAAGTGACTCAATACGCTCCAGCGTGTCCGCCTCGAACGAAAGCATCCACTCATAGTCGCCAAGGACAAAGGCCTCGACGGTGTTGGCACGAACGTCTGCATAGTCGCGTGCTGCCATGCCATGCTCCATTAGGATCTTGCGACGCTTCTCAGGCTCCATTACGTACCAGTCGTATGAACGAACGAATGGGTACACCGTAATCCAGTCCTTCGGATCCTCCCCCATGATGAAGCTCGGAAGATGCGACTTGTTGAACTCCGCAGGGCGGTGAATTCCATTACCGAGCCACGAAACCTCCAACAGCTGACCGAACGCGGTGTCACGGCGGAATCGCGCGAGTGCATCCTGGATGTACTCGAATTCCTCCGCATGCCACCAGATCATGAAGTCCGCGTCAGCCCGAATACCAGTGTTGTCATAGATACCACGTACGACAACTTTCCCTTCCTCTTTGAGCTGCTCAAAGAACTTTTCCGCTTCTGCGATAACTTCGTCGCGCTCGGTACCAAGTGCACCTGGGATCGCACGAAATACCGCGTACTGCAGGTAGCGCTGGGTTGCGTTCAGCTTTTCGTAGTCAAGCTTCGCCATTTAAACTCTCCTTCTGAGATTCACGGAAACACGTTGGATGCCAAGGCGACCAACCGTCGCTATAAAAACATACATCAAACGAAAGTACTAGTTCAGTGTACACTTCGCTGCAAACGCTGAATCTTGCCAACCAATATACGGCGCGCCTCGCCCCCTCAAAGCCGCATCCTCATTAGCTTGGTTGGCGTGATGAACTCGGATACCACCTCCCCAAGCGAGAGCGCGTCGACTCCTGCGGAGTTCACCGCAGCGGTCGAATCGATGCATAAGGCTCAAGTGCGCCCAGAAATCTCCATCGGTACCATTCGGCCTCCTCAGCGGCCTGCACCGTTTAGCCACGCCGTTGGGCTTGAGGTTATCCAGACCAAGCCAGACCAAGGTGACGCGTTCGGTCGCCTCATCCTGCTTCATTCCCCCGACGCCGAAGAGGCCTGGGAGGGTTCAATGCGACTAGTCGCCTATATCCAGGCAGATATGGACGATGCTGTCGCGGCGGATCCACTTCTCCCCGATGTGGCATGGCAGTGGCTTAACGAGTCGCTCGATGGCAATGGGGCCGGGTTTACCAACCTTGGAGGTACGGTAACCTCCACAGCTTCCGTCCGCTACGGGGAGATTGGCGGCCCTCCGCGGGCGTACCAATTGGAGATGCGCGCATCTTGGACAGCTGAAGGAATTGATCTGTCATCACATGTGGAAGCGTTTGCAAATGTCCTCAGTTTAGTGGCGGGTCTGCCACCCGAAGGTGTGCGAACCATTTCGTAGCATTAGTATGTGTACGCATGGAAGTGAATTTGTCCTACACCTTTGTCGATCATCCATCGCAGTTTGCCGAGGTAGCTGATCGATTAGCCGAAGGACTTGGTCCTTTTTGTATCGATACCGAACGAGCCGGCGCGTACCGCTACGATGACCGAGCATTCCTCGTACAGATCTACCGCAAAGACGCGGGAACGTTCCTCATTGCCCCTGAGCACTATCGAGACGAGTTCGAACAGTACTTTGCACCAGTCTGCAATGATCAGGAGTGGGTAATACACGCGGCGAGAGAGGATCTACCGTGTCTCGCGCAATTAGGATTACGCCCGTCCACTATTTTCGATACCGAACTTGCAGCACGATTTGCAGGCTACCCAGCAACCAAACTTGGCGTGTTGGTAAAGGAGTTTTGCCAAGTCTCACTTCCCAAGCAGCACGGCGATGCCGATTGGTCACAGACACCACTGACCGACTCAATGCTCGAGTACGCAGCGCAGGACGTTATTTACCTGCCCCACCTTGAACAGGCCTTAGTACACCTCCTCGATATGCAAGGCAAACTTGAATACGCGAATCAAGAATTTGCTCATTTGGTAGCTACGCGTTCAAACCCGGGGGTAAAGAAACATTCTTGGCTCGATATACCCCAGGTTTCGGACAAATTGTCGGATCTCGAGCTCACTTTGACGAAGTGGCTTTGGGATGCTCGCGATTGTTTTGCCTACGACCAAGACATAGCTCCGGGATTAGTACTTCCGAACAAGATGCTGGTACCACTGGCTCAGTCCCGCCCAACGACCGTTGACGAATTGCTGGCGTTTGACGGTGCAACCCATGCGCTCACCACCTATCCATACTTCTGGCTCGAGACAATCCATGATGCGCTGTTATCCCCATTTGAAACCGCACTGAGGGAACAACTTCGCTTACCTACTAGGAAAAGCATTTGGGAGTGGACAAGGCACAACAAAGTGGCGCTACGTACGCGACAAAACATAAACAATCGGGTCGCCGAAATCGCCGAGACTCTTAAGATCCGCAAAGAGCTGATTTTGACGAACAAGGTCCTCGAACGGACCATATGGACCGCCTTCCACGAACGTCTAGATTGGCCAATGGAATACACCCGTCCCCTGCTCAAGCAGATGGGACTGCGCGAATGGCAAATAGACTTCCTAGCACCTATTTTCGTGGCGGAACAGCCGGAACCTCGCCGCTAGGCAGCGAGTGCCTTATTGATCGCGGTCCTCAAGGCCGCGTACCCACTCGCGAATCTTTTTCGTCGCAGCTGACTCGTCCATACCGAATTCTTCAAAGATCTGTTCCCGGGAAGCGTGCTCTGGGAACACCTGAGGAAATGCAATATGCCGCAGCGGTGTGTCGATTTCAGCGTAGGACAACGCTTCTGCAATTGCTGAACCAACGCCTCCATGCACGATCCCGTCTTCATACACCACGACAAGGTCGGACCCAACCGCAAGCTCGAGAATATCAGGGGAAACAGGCACAACCCAACGAGGATCTACCAGGGTAACTCGAACATTGTCCGATTCCAATCGTTCAGCGACCCGTAGTGCCGAATCCGCAAAAACTCCCACTGCAACAATCAACACATCAACTGTCTGGTCACTTTCATCATTCTGCGCAGTCGATGATGGCTCTCGAAGAATATCGACGCCTCCTGGAAGCCGCTTAATAGCTGCTCGGTTCTCGCCGACGTTCCCCTTAGGGAAGCGGACGACAGTTGGCCCGTCCTTAACAGTCAGAGCTTCCCTAAACAGTTCCCTTAGCTGCTGCGGATCCCGAGGCGCCGCGACACGAATATTTGGGACGATTGACGTCAGCGCCATATCCCACACGCCGTTGTGGCTTGCGCCGTCCGTACCAGTGACGCCCGCTCTATCGAGCACTACAGTCAACGGCTGCTTGATAAGTGCTGCGTCCATCAGGAGCTGATCGAAAGCTCGGTTCAAAAATGTGGAGTAGACCGCGACAACGGGGTGCAGTCCCCCGAGAGCAAGCCCGCTGGCAGAGGCAATCGCATGCTGCTCCGCAATACCGACATCAAAAAATCTATCAGGGAATTCCTCTGCGAACGGTGCAAGGCCTGTCGGCCCAGCCATAGCGGCCGTGATTGCGACAATGTCACGTCGAGTCCTAGCGGCGTCGAGAAGTTCCTCGGTGAAAATTGATGTCCACCCTGGCTTGGACTTCTTCAGAGTTTCTCCTGTAACAGGGTCAATCGCACCAGTGGAGTGCATTTGGTCGGCGATGTTGTTAACTGCGGGGGCGAAGCCGTGGCCTTTCTCAGTCACAACGTGCACAATCAAGGGCCCCTCGTAGGTCTTCGCGTACTCGAAAGCGCTTAGCAACGCCGTGAGGTCGTGACCTTCTACTGGCCCAACGTACTTCATCCCCAGCTCCGGGAACATCTCTGTTGGGATAACCTGGGCCTTCACTCCTTCTTTCAGCGCATGAAGCGCTTCAAACGTCCGTTCTCCGACCCAACCCATCGACTTGAGGGTCTTCTTACCGGATTCCATTACGTCGTCGTAGCCGGGTTTCATGCGCAAAGCTGCGAGCTGATCACGAAGGCGAGTCAGGTTGTTCGCAAAACCACCAATAGTTGGCGAATACGAGCGACCATTGTCATTTACGACTATGACTACGTTGCGTTCTGCGGCTGCAATGTTGTTCAGCGCTTCCCAGCACATCCCACCTGTCAGTGCACCGTCACCGACGACGGCGACAACATTTTCGTCGCCCTTGCCCTGAATGTACTTGGCTTTCGCTAAGCCATCTGCAATTGAAAGCGAAGCACTCGCGTGCGATGACTCAGTCCAATCATGTTCCGACTCCGAGCGCGAGGTATAGCCAGAAAGACCGTCTTTCTGACGCAAGGAATCAAACTGACCAGCACGCCCGGTCAGAATTTTATGCACGTACGACTGGTGAGAGGTATCAAAAACGACCGGTTCCGTTGGCGAGTCGAATACGTAATGCAGTGCAATTGTCAACTCGACAACGCCGAGGTTCGGCCCCAGGTGACCTCCCGTTGCTGACACCTTCTCAATTAAAAACTGGCGTACTTCATCAGCGAGATCTGATAATTCCCCAGGCGCCAACGACTTCAAATCCGCTGGCGAATTGAGTTTACCTATCAGTCCCACGGTCCTCTACTTCTCCTTTAGAACAAGCAATAGTTGACGCTAGTTTACACCTTGCGGGGCGCACGCCCCATTCCTAATGAGGACGCAGAGGCTCCAGGCATGCAAGCGTTTCAAAGTGATGCGTTCCTGGAAATGCATCGATGACTTTTATCTCAGTTACGTGATATCCGCATGCTCCCCAACTTGCTAAATCTCTAGCAAATGTTGCCGGATCGCACCCAATGTGAATCACTCGCTGCGGACTCGCCGCTGCGATATCATGAATCACTTTGTCTCCAGCACCAGTTCGAGGAGGGTCGAGCACAACCAGGCCCGCGGGGGGCAAGGATCGAATTCCTGTTTCTACCCGGGAGTTGACTTTGTTGACGTCGAGGCTTGCAAGTGCAGGCTGAGAATGCGCCATCGCGGACTTCGAATAGTCGACGGTTGCAACCGGACCACCACCGAGTGCCGCGGACATGGATGGAACAAAGAGCCCTACTCCGCCATAGAGGTCCCAACCGGAATTGTTCTGATAAGGCCTCCCCGCAAGGGACCACTCACGCACCAGATCTGCATATGCCGACGGTGCACTACGGTGCGCCTGCCAAAACGCAGTCGCCGGAAACTCAAACCTATCGTTTCCGACCATTTCTACGATGTTGCCGGAGCCTTCAACCGTACGGTCTATTCGTTCCACGCGCCGTCCGCGTTGGACTTTGCTCGTTTCAACGACATGCCGGTTCCCGAGAGAATCGATGACGACGACTATCTCAGACCCAGGAGTAAATCGTCGTGCCCCATCGCCAACAATCCCGTCAAACAGTTCCGGCATCGCCTGAGTACAACGCTCGGCGACGACGTCATTGGAACGTGCTTTCCTGAAACCGGCACGCCCCTGCGCATCAGTGCCGAGTCGGATACGCGTCCGCCATCCGGTCGTAGGCGCTAAAGCCTGAACCGAAATGGCGGTGAGATCAATGCCATCAAGCACACCAGATGGACGTGCCATTTTTTCAAGCTGTCCAACAAGTACCTCTGTTTTGGCGGCCCGCTGCAGAGATTCACTCATATGCGCAAAGTCGCAGCAGCCCGCACCTGCCGCAGCAGCAGGACATCCTACCTTCACTCGATCTGGTGAAGTTTGTTGTATCTCGAGCAGTTCACCGCGAGCCCACCGCTTTTTCACTTTCAGCAGTTTGACGGTCGCTGTTTCTCCAGGTAGAGCGCCTTGCACGAAGACAACTCGTCCGTCATTGGCAAGGGCAATAGCCTCACCGCCGTGAGCAAAGGCGTGGAATGTGACTTGAATGCTGTCGCCTGGTGTCAGCGATGGTTGGGCACTCATTAATTATTCTTATTCGCTTCGTTGTTTTGTGCGATGATCTGTTTCAGCGCGTCACTCAGGGCGTTCGGGTTTCCAGCCTGTGGGCTCTGCTGCTGCGACTCCTGCGCAGCCCGCTCCTGTACAGCCTGCTGCACCTGCCGAGCCAACTGCGCAGGCAGGACGACTGGCAAAGAGTTACCCGCCAAAATTGGGTCCGGACCGCGGTAAACAAAGCTGCGTGCTACGACTTCCCGCCCGAGCTCAGCAAGCTGTTCTTCCATTCCCGCCGGAGCGGCCAACGTGACACGGTACAGCCATCGAGGCGCCTCAACACCGATGATGCGGATCACACCGTTAGCGCCAGTACCAACGATTTCGGTTCCCCAGGGGCCCTCTTCAAACTCGACAGGCATGTCCTCGTTCTTCATGCCCTCGGCAATTTCTTCTGCCGATTCGGCCCACAGGCCGCCGTTACGCGGTGCAGCGAAAGCAACCGGAGTGATGCGACCGTACCTGGTAACGATGTGCACCATCTTCGGGCCGTTCTCGCCCATTTCAACCTGCACCTGCGAATCCTTTGGCAGCGGAATCTGCATTGATCCGAGGTTGAGGTTCACCTGGGAGAAGTCAGAAAAATCGAACTCCTCAATGTCGACGTTGTCGCCGTCGAACGGACCGGTAGATCCACTGATTGGATCATAATCGGCAAGAGTACCAGTGGCTGATGGAGTCTGGGATGGATCAGTATCCGCTGCAATCCCCGTGTCCTGAGACTTTGGTGCTGTGACCTCTAGATCGTCGTTGGTCTCTGCCTCCGTCTGAGCGGGGGCAGCGTCTTCCTTCTGCTGGTCTTTCTTCTTTTTACCAAATGGCCACCATGCCATGGGTGATCACCTTTCGAGTGAAGTTGTGTATTTCAAAAAAGTTTCTTCGGGTGAGAATTACTCTAGTACGGGCCCAATGTGGCCTCAGGCGAGCCCCGTTGATCCGTATCCTTGGGCACCACGCTGGGTATCGTCAAGCTCGGAAACTTCGACGAAGTCAACCAACTCGACTTTTTGCACCACTAGTTGAGCAATCCGCATTCCTCGTTCAACTGTAAACGAACATTCACGGTCGGTATTAAGAAGGCAAATCTTCAACTCCCCTCGATACTGGGCATCAATGGTGCCTGGCGTGTTCACAATAGAAATCCCGTGTTTGGCAGCGAGTCCCGAACGAGGATGAATGAGCCCGACAGTTCCCATGGGCAACGCGACAGCAATTCCGGTGCCGATGAGCGCCCGTTCGCCGGGAGCCAATGTCCGTGTTTCCGAGGAGTAAAGGTCCGCCCCGGCGTCACCTTCATGCGCTCGTTTAGGAAGCGGCATGTCTGGATCAAGACGTTTTACTGAAATTGGTTCAAGAGAGGTCACTTCATACACCTTACGGGATTCCATTGCGTGTGCATTCTTAAGATAATTTCGCCTAGTGTTATTGGGTAACGTATTCGGGAGTACATCGAATTGACGAGTTGATGAGGGTATGAATAGCAACCAAAACGCACCGGCATCCAGTGGTTCCAAAGTCTTATATACGGAGCGTCAATGGGTGCCTTGGTACTGGTGGATCATCGGTGCAGCATTAACGCTGCTCATCGGGGCACAACTTACGCTCAACCGCAATATTTGGTGGTTTATTATCCCCGTGCTCGTTATCGGAAGTTTAGTTTTTTGGTTCTTGACATGGCTTTCGAAAACTACAATTGCGGTCGAGCAAGACAGCGACGGCACTCGTTGGCTCGTCGTTGACGACGCCAACTTACCCAACACCGTTGTCAGCAGATCTATGGTTGTCCCTGCATCAGCGAAGCGAAATGCTCTCGGACGACAGTTAGACCCAGCTGCTTTCTTGGTATCGCATGGTTGGGTGAAAGAACATATTCTGCTTGTCTTGGACGATCCTCAGGACCCAACCCCCTACTGGCTAATTGCTGCGAAAGAACCGGAGAAAATCCTCGGAATGTTTTTGCCTGAGCAGCGGACCGCCTAGGGATCGCGCGACTGCGTTGCTCGCTACTACTCGCAGTCGAGGCAAATCTTCTGGCCGTCTTCGGTTTCGTAAGCCAGCCGATTCTTTTTCTGAACCAAATAGCAAGACGCACAAGTGAATTCGTTATCTTGGCGAGGCTTTACCTCAACGTTCAGTTCCTCACCAGACAGATCTTGAAGTGGCGGTTCAAACGGTTCAACGATTTCACCGTCATCATCCATGCTGCTGCCCGCAACCTCCGCAGCCTTCAAGCCCTCGAGGGAGTCAGTCTCAAGCTCGTCTTCTGCGCGCTTACGCGGTGCATCGTAATCGGTCGCCATGGTGGTGGTGCCTCCAGGAGTAGTCAAGTTCAGCAATGCCTAGGCCCGTTGAGGAGATACGCTTCCTATAGATGAGCCTCAGCCTTTTTATTGGTTTGGAGCCGAATAATAAAGCACACAAAGCTATATGTCATATTACAAGGTCAGCAGGCCAATACCCACGGGTTCCCTACACATCAAAGGCTTTATAGCTAATTAAAGTACAGCGACGTCAACCCGCTCGTTCTAGGTACCGCGCTCCTAAATATTTTCCTACATGCGCAATGAGCACACCTTTTGTATGCTCAATGTTATGACTACAACAAGTGGAATTGATGGTGCCCAAGAGCACTATGGTATGGGCGTCGATGTCGGCGGTTCTGGAATCAAGGGCGCCATCGTCAACCTCAAAACCGGAGAATTCGTCGGCGACAGGATCAAGATCGCAACTCCTCAGCCAGCTACACCTGAAGCTGTTGCATCAACAGTCGCAGAGATCGTCCGTCTCCACGAATGGGACGGCCCTGTGGGAGTAACGCTGCCGTCGGTGATTCAGCATCAGATCGCAAAGAGCGCAGCTAACATCGACCCGTCGTGGATCGACACCGATGTGCATGAGCTCTTTGAGCAGCATCTCCCTGAGCGCTCTGTCACTGTATTAAACGACGCCGACGCCGCGGGGCTTGCTGAAGTTGCCTTTGGCAATGAACGAGCCCGAAACGGTTCTGTCATATTCCTCACGTTTGGCACTGGTATTGGTTCAGCGTTCCTGGTTAATGGGCACCTCTTCCCTAACACAGAAATTGGCCATTTAATCGTCAATAGGAAGGAAGCAGAGCACGTCGCCTCCTCAGCTGTAAAGCAGAGGGAAGACCTGAGCTTCAAGAAGTGGGCGAAGCGAGTTGATAAGGTGCTGCACGAATACGCGCGACTGTTTAATCCAGAGTGTTTCGTCGTCGGTGGTGGCATCTCGCGGAAATCTGACAAATGGGTCCCTCTATTGACTGTCGACACTCCTGTCGTCGTGGCCACTCTTCGCAACCGAGCAGGCATTGTCGGAGCAGCGATGGCGGCCAATGAGCACCTCGCACCGTAACTAGCGAGACTCGGCGTCTAACACAAAGCAGCTTGACAATGCTGTTAAGATAGGCGTTCTGAAAAATCAGCACAGTTTGCGTACGCTAGGAAGGCAGACCGGCGTTTGCTGGTCTGCTTTCACCAGAGTGACTTTCTTTCCATCCATTGTTGGAGGAAGTCTCGGTGTCCGCAAAAGCATCAATCAGTTCACAAAGGCGAAAGGGCGTACGTGGTAGCCAGCGAAGCTTCAGGCAAAAACTCCGTCAACGATGCGGCAGAGAGCACTTCCGGCGGCGTAACCGACGGCACAACGACCGCCAAGAAAGCCACCAAAAAAGCAGCCAAGAAAACCGCCAAAAAGGCTGCCAAAAAGACCGCCAAGAAGACTGCGAAGAAAACAGCACGCAAAACCGCGAAAAAGGCGTCAAAGGTAGCTAAGAAAGCGAAGAAGACAGTAAAGAAAACCGCCGCAAAGAAGGCTGCTTCACCCGCAACTGATGAGGTCACCAGCGACGACTCCGCGCTGGAAGAAACGGACGAATCGCTCGACGATTCTGACCAGGAGCAGGACTTCGACCCGCTGACGGCTGAAGAAGATGACGAAGAATTTGACGAGCATCTTGGTGATGACGACGAGGAAAAAGAAGACGAGGAAGACGACGGATCTTCTGTCTGGGATATCGAGGAATCTGCTGCACTTCGCCAAGCCCGCAAGGACGCTCAGCTCACCGCATCTGCGGACTCTGTCCGTGCGTATTTGAAGCAAATAGGTAAGGTTGCTCTGCTCGATGCTGAGCAGGAGGTTTCTCTCGCGAAGCGCATTGAAGCTGGTCTCTACGCGCAACACCGACTCGACGAGATGGCCCGTGCAGCTGAGGAGGGAGACAAGGAAGCACGCCTTACCCCTGCGGTTAAGCGCGACTTCCGCGCCGTCGCCCGAGACGGTCGCAAGGCGAAGAACCATCTGCTCGAAGCTAACCTTCGACTCGTGGTTTCGCTGGCAAAGCGCTACACCGGTCGCGGTATGGCCTTCTTGGACCTCATCCAGGAGGGCAACCTCGGTCTCATCCGTGCAGTTGAAAAGTTCGACTATTCCAAGGGCTACAAGTTTTCCACCTATGCAACGTGGTGGATCCGCCAGGCAATTACACGTGCCATGGCAGACCAGGCTCGAACCATTCGCATCCCGGTGCACATGGTCGAGGTCATCAACAAGCTTGGCCGTATCCAGCGTGAGCTTCTACAAGATCTTGGACGCGAACCTACACCGCTTGAACTCGCAAAAGAGATGGACATCACCGAAGAGAAGGTGTTGGAGATCCAGCAGTACGCCCGTGAGCCGATCTCATTGGATCAGACGATCGGCGATGAAGGCGACAGCCAACTCGGTGATTTCATCGAAGACTCCGAAGCCGTTGTGGCAGTCGACGCTGTTTCCTTTACGCTTCTTCAGGACCAACTTCAGGATGTCCTCCACACACTTTCCGAGCGTGAGGCCGGCGTCGTGCGGCTCCGCTTCGGCTTGACCGATGGCATGCCTCGCACGCTAGATGAAATCGGCCAGGTGTACGGTGTGACACGCGAACGCATCCGGCAGATCGAGTCCAAGACGATGTCGAAGCTTCGCCACCCGTCGCGTTCACAGGTGCTGCGCGATTACCTCGATTAAATGCGTTTCTACGTAGTAAGCAATAACCGGTAGGAGGTCCACTCTCCTACCGGTTTCGTGTATTACCAATCTCGTAAGTACGCAATACGCGCCCGCAGCTGTTCCGCATTGCACAGCGCGGTCGGCGGACCACCACACGCTTTACGCGCTTCCGTATGGATCGCACCATGCGGGCGACCCGTCTTTCCAGCGACGATTGAAACGCGAGCGTTGAGTTCCTTTCTCAACTGGGGAATCTCATCAGCCGCCACTGATGCCTCCTCGCTGCTACCCGGCGCGGAGGTTTGCTTGGACGGCTGAGTGGGAGCCAAGTGCTCTCCTAGTACTTCAGCACGCTCGCGTGCTTGGCGCTCGGCAGCCTTTCGCGCTTTTTCTTCTGCTTCTCGGGCATCTAGTTGGTCGCTTTGGCGTTTGCGGAGCAGAGTCTTGACCTGTTCTTCGTCAAGCAGCCCTGGAAGGCCTAGGAAGTCTTGTTCCTCTGCGGATCCTGCGACGGTGGGTGTGCCGTAGGTGGAGCCGTCGAAAATTAAAGAGTCTAGCTCGGCTGATGCGCCGATGGCTTCGTACGAAGGGTTGTCGTCTGGTTCGTTTTGAACTTGGTTTGCTTGGGCTAGTAGTTCGTCGGACCACCCTGATTCTCGGTGTGGTTTGCCCAAAACGTGGTCGCGTGACACCTCCATTTCTTCCGCGAGGCGGAGCAGAACCGGGACCGACGGGAGAAAAACGGAGGCGGATTCGCCTGGCATGCGTGAGCGTACGAATCGTCCGATTGCCTGCGCGAAAAACAGTGGTGTCGATGCTGATGTTGCATATACTCCGACAGCGAGGCGAGGAACGTCGACTCCCTCAGAGACCATTCTGACTGCGACCATCCATTCGTCGGTGGACGCGGAGAATTCGTCGATGCGGTCGGATGCCCCGGCTTCGTCTGAGAGCACGACCGTAACGGGCGTGCTCGAAATGCTGGAGAGGATCTTGGCGTAGGCGCGTGCTGTCGTCTTGTTCGTAGCGATGACGAGGCCTCCGGCATCCGGCATATTCGTACGAAGTTTTTTCAGCCTTGTATGTGCCGCCTGGAGGACTGCCTTGATCCAGTCCCCTTTCGGATCTAGGGCAGTTTTCCAGGCACGCGCGGTCTGCTCGGCATTCAGTGGCTCACCAAGCCTTGCGGAATACTCTTCCCCGGCGGAGTCTTTCCACTGTGCCTCGCCGGAATATGCCAGGAATACAACTGGGCGGACGACGCCATCGGCCAAGGCGTGGGAGTACCCATAGGTGTAGTCCGCTTGTGAAACGAGGTGCCCATCGCCGTCTTCGACGTATCGGACGAACGGAATCTGGGAATCATCAGAGCGAAACGGCGTACCTGTCAACGCTAAGCGGTGTTCGACATCGTTGTAAGCCTCGTAGACTCCATCCCCCCAACTTTTGGCGTCACCAGCATGGTGAATCTCATCAAGAATCACCAAACTGCGCTTCGCAGTGGCCACCGCATGATGCTTGAACGGGTGCATACCGATTTGCGCATACGTCACGACAATGCCGTCATAGGCAGGGTTTACCGCAGATGAGTTTGTGAAGTTTGGGTCTAGCGAAAGGCCGAACCTCGCTGCTGATTGGGACCACTGGTGTTTTAGGTGTTCTGTTGGTACGACGACGATGATGCGCTGCACTGCCTTCGATGCGTGCAGTTTGCTGGCTAGTGTCAGTGCAAACGTCGTCTTACCCGCACCAGGAGTTGCTACAGCGAGAAAGTCTCGAGGTTTGGTGCGCATAAACGAATCGAGGGCCTCTTGCTGCCATGCGCGCAGCTGAGGCCCGGCCGACGTACCTGGAGCCGTCACTTCCGACGCAACCCCTTATAGATGCGTTCGCAGTCAGGACATACTGGCGACCCAGGCTTCGCCTGCTTCTTCACCGGAAATGTCTTGCCACAGAGTGCGACTACGACTTTTCCAGAAATCGCAGAATCGAAAATCTGATCCTTCTTCACATAGTGGAAAAACTTGGGGGTTCCATCATCATTTGTTGACGATGTGTCTTCCCGAAGGTCTGTGCGCTCAAGAGTCTTCGTCGTCGTATTCACGACTCCCATCATGCCCCACTTTGGCAAAGTTTTTAAGCCGAGGCGCTAACCTGTGTATTTATGAACGAGAGAGAGGACGAGGCACAAGAGCACGTCTCGATTGATGCGGAAGTCGAAGTCCACGACGATAAGCATTTCCTTTTTCGTCATTTCCGCTCAAAACGACACCGTGCACTCATTACGGATGCGAAGCAGACGCCGGAGCAAAACCTGCAGAGCCGAGAGGCTCAATACCTTTGGTTGCAGGCGCTTCGAATCCCATTCATTTTGCTTTCGATCGCATCTGCGTGGTGGCTCGGAAACTGGTGGATTGCGACGTTGCTCTTTATTGTTTCCGTACCGCTCCCCTGGGTCGCAGTGATGTTGGGCAACGCGAAAGGAGAGTCGCGTGATCCGCGTGAAAAGAATGTCTACAAGCCTGCGCTGAGTCGTGCCTATGCCGCGTTGGAGGAGCAGTCGAGGCAACAACTATCCTCGAACCAGGCTTCAACAGATACGACGCCGACCGTTATCGATCACGAATCCCACTCGGAGTAGCAGCATGACAGATTTATCATCTACAGCATTTGGATTACACCCTGGACTTGCGCGGGAGCTCGGTGAACGATTGCGCGCGCTCCCCTACACCACATCTTCGATTGGAAGTTATCTTGGGCCAAATGCATACCAGGCTCTCTACCGGGGCGAGGTGGGAGCCGTCCTGCGTCGCTGCCATTCAGAAGACGTTATCGGATCGGCCATATCCACTTTGTTGTTGCGGCGCCCGACTTCCCAAAACGAGCTCGAGGCGTTATTTGGCTCGTCCCTTGCTGAGAAACTCATCAGCGCAGGTGTCTTTCACCAGACCAAAGAGCAACGCTACGAGGTTGCTTACGACATCCGGCCTCATTTGTTGTCTCAACAGCATCACCTCATAGTTGCAGATCTCGACGCCTCTACGTCTGCAATCGTTCCCGGCAAAGATCACGTACTTGGAGTCGGAGCGGCGTCGAAATCCCTGTTGCACGCGATCCCGCAGTCACCGACTGGAACGGTTTTGGACCTTGGAACCGGTTCAGGGGTGCTGTCGGTAGCACAATCTGGCCTTGCCGATCAGATCGTCGGTACTGACATTCATCATCGAGCGATCGAGTTGGCTCAGGCCACGCTCGAGATGAATGGCATCACTAGCGTTCAGCTCCGCGAAGGATCTTGGTTTAAGCCTGTCGCGGGCGAGCAGTTTGACAGGATCGTTGCCAACCCGCCGTTTGTAGTCGGCATTCCGGAGGTGGGGCATGTTTACCGCGACTCCGGCATGCCACTGGATGAAGCAAGTCGCCTCGTGGCAGAGCACGCACCTGAATATCTCGCAGAAGGTGGGATGCTGTGCATGCTGGGCTCATGGGCCCATATTGATGGTGAGGCGTGGCAGTCGCGAGTTGCGAGTTGGGTCCCTTCGCAAGGAGTCAGCGCATGGGTGCTTCAACGAGAAGTGGTTGACCCCGAGACCTACGTCGCCACGTGGCTGAAAGATGAATCAGTCGACCTCAGGACTGAAAGCGGCATAGCCCGCACACAACAGTGGCTCGATTACTTCCAAGCCGCGGGTGTTCACGCTATTGGTTTCGGTTGGATTTTCATGCAACACATCGGCGACCAGCCCTCCGAGATTACTGCGGAAGAATTAACACACCCGTTCACGGACCCGCTTGGGCCTGAGGTCGAAGAATACTATCTACGGCAGGCGTGGCTACGGCAAAAATCCGTCCAGGAACTCTTAGATAGTTCGTTCCTGGTCCGGCCCACAGTCGCGATCGAAGACATCGCTGTGCCAAATACTGAAGAGGGGCTGGGTTTCACGCGCGAAGAGCTGCGCATTACTCGAATGGATGGCCCACGATTCTCTCATTCATTGGATGAGGCGTTGAAAACCGTCCTTGCAGGATTGCATCCCGCCGGCTTGCCACTGCGTGACGTGGTGGGCATCCTAGCAGCATCTCGAGGTGTCGACGACCAGCAGGCCCTTGAAGAATTGGAAAACCAAACGGTTGCAGCTGTTGTGGATCTTATCCGCCACGGCATCGTGCTGCCGTCGGAAATTGCAGAGGTGGAGTAGGAATGAAGGCTGTATTGACAAGAGTTACGAGCGCGAGCGTCACCGTCGACGGTGAAGTCGTCGGAGCAATCGACTGCGAGGCGACTGGTGGAATTCTGGCCCTTGTCGGAGCAGGACGTAAGGATAGCGACGACGCTTGGGAAACGGTTGCTCGCAAAATCGCGGAACTGCGAATCCTGGAGGGCGAAAAGTCTGTAGTGGACGCACAAGCCCCTGTTTTGCTTGTGAGTCAGTTCACGTTGATGGGTCGCACGGCAAAAGGACGGAGGCCATCATGGAGTGACGCAGCCCCCGCAGATGAAGCAGCACCCATCATTGAAAAAATCGCAGCCTACCTCCGGGACCGGGGCATCACGGTCGCTGAAGGAAAGTTTGGTGCCCATATGAAGGTGCAGAGCATCAACGACGGCCCATTCACGGTGATTGTCGAGGCCTAGCACTCTTTTGATCATTGGGAACAAAAATGTGTCCAAGATCGTTGAGGGTGTAGAAGATTACCTGTTCCACTCGTCCAAGGAGGCAGTGCTCAATGACGTCGAAGAGTCAGACCTTAACAGCGGACAACGAAGAAAAAGTTGACCGCGGTAGTCGTCGCAATCAAACGAACGACAATCCATCGGCTGACCTTGTTCGCGTGTATCTCAATGGCATTGGCAAGACTGCCCTGCTCGATGCAGAAGAAGAGGTCGAACTAGCCCAGCAGATCGAAGTTGGACTCTATGCCCAGCAGCTTCTTGATGATCCAGACTGCAAGCTCACCCGAGCCCAGAAACGTGACTATAAAATTCTGGCGAAGCAAGGACGGAAAGCTCGCGCCCACCTCCTCGAGGCAAATCTTCGTCTGGTTGTGTCGTTGGCAAAGCGCTACACAGGACGCGGGATGCCACTGCTCGATCTGATCCAAGAGGGCAACCTCGGACTGATCCGCGCGATGGAGAAATTTGACTATGCCAAGGGCTTTAAATTCTCAACGTACGCGACGTGGTGGATTCGCCAGGCCATTACTCGCGGCATGGCAGACCAGTCTCGTACTATCCGTCTCCCTGTGCATCTTGTAGAACAAGTCAATAAACTCTCCCGAATTCGCCGCGAGATGTACCAGTCGTTTGGCCGCGAACCAACGAATGAGGAGTTGGCAGAGGAGTCTGGCATCGAAGAGGACAAGATTGAGCTCCTCCTGCGTCAATCCCGAGACCCCGTGAGTCTTGACATGCCGGTCGGAGCGGATGAAGAGGCCCCCCTGGGGGACTTCATTGAAGATGCAGAAGCTACAGACGCCGAAGACGCGGTGGTATCCGTGCTCCGTCACGATGACATCCAAGATGTCATCAACGGTTTGGAGCAGCGCGAGCAGGACGTCATCCGTATGCGCTATGGGCTGACCGACGGTGTTCCCCGCACATTGGACCAGATTGGGCGTAAATTCGGCTTGTCTCGTGAGCGCGTTCGCCAAATCGAACGAGAGGTCATGGCGAAGCTTCGCGTAGGTGACCGGGCAGAGCGCCTTAGGGATTACGCAATGTAACAACCGCGACGAAGCGTTCCGCAACTAATAGTTTTTTGGGTTACCATAGCAATCGTTAATAGGCGTCGATTCTTGGACTGCGTTGAATGTTGATGCAGCCTCAACGCTTCAGAGCGACTTTTAGGCAAGGGAGTTCCACGTGCGTGATCTCGTAGACACAACAGAAATGTATTTACGTACAGTTTACGAACTTGAGGAGGAAGGCATTGTGCCGCTCCGCGCACGAATCGCAGAGCGGCTCGAGCAGTCTGGCCCGACAGTTTCCCAGACCGTCGCCCGCATGGAGCGCGACGGCCTGATTGTTGTTGAAACAGATCGCTCGCTCTCCCTTACCGACGAGGGACGCGCCCGTGCGACTGCGGTGATGCGTAAGCACCGCCTCGCAGAGTGCCTTCTCACCAGCATCCTCAAGTTGGATATTGAACAAGTGCACGACGAAGCATGTCGCTGGGAACACGTGATGAGTGAAGCCGTGGAAAAGCGCGTATACGAGGTACTCAACCACCCTCAGGTATCTCCGTTTGGCAACCCCATCCCTGCGTTGGATGAAATTGGCGGTTCAAATGTTGCTAAGCCTGAGCTTGGCACTCGCGCAACGGACTTAGATCTCTCCGAGGGCCGCGAAGCTGTAGTGGTCCAAATCAGTGAGATTCTGCAGCTCGAAGCAGAGCGCTTGCCGGAGCTGGCAGGCCTAGGCGATATCGTCGGCCAAAAAGTCATAGTGAGCCTTCCGGATGATGGGGGGCTACAGCTATCACTTCCTGGCCAAAAAGATTTCGTCATTCCTGATGACCTCGCGCATGCCGTGCGCATTGAGCTTCAGTAGAGCCGATCTGCTGTTAGGAACCTGCAAGCATCTCTAGCTCCATCCAGACTGCTTCCCCGCCTTCTTCAACTGCGTGCAGGAGACCCTCATATTGACCGATCGCGAGTAACTGCAGGAGCACGTCGCTTAATGAGTGGTCCGGCATTTCTTGCAGCGCGCACTGTAGTGCGACCCCTGCCCAAGACCCGATCTCGCACCGCACAGCGATCACAGCCCACAACGCTAACGCGTTTGCCCGCACTGTCCCCACAGCATGGCGCGACAAGAATAGTAGTGGAGCAGCAAGTCGCTTTGGGTTCTGCATAATCGTGGGGATAAGTGTATCCCGCAGTAGAGCATGGGTGAGCAGAGCCGTCAAGCCTTCGAGCGCGATTCTCATTTCATTCGAGATTTCGCCGATTGGATTAGCATCGCGCTGGCCGATGAGGCAAGTCTCGGGCAAGCAAAGCAGAACCTCGATAATGCTTTCAATTTCTTCTTTCGCCAGTTTTGCCGGGTGTTCCTCCTCCCCAGCGTGGCTACCGCCCCACAAGTCTTTCAGTAGCTGCAACCCGTCTTTGCGTGTCTGTGCCTGGATTTGTTGCGCCAGTTGGACGGACTCCGAATCGACCGGCTCAAAATAGCTAAACGTGTCTTGTCTATCGAGTTCTGGGAGTATCCCCTGCTCAACGTATGGGCGCATCGATGGAGAGGAAATCACTGACGATACACAGCCACCAATGAGGGAGGACGCGCGATCGCATTCTTCGGCCGCATTCAATGGCGGTCCAAAAAGCAATGTATATGGGGTACCCTGCGCAATTTCGGAAACATGCCAGCACAGGTCGACTTTGAAACCGGTTTCTTCTTCGAGGAACTGCAAGCGATCAACTGCGTCTTTGACGAGCTCTGAGTTCGGAATACGGCTCACAATGACTGCAAGGTACGCGATGACGTCATCCCCCAGTAGGTATTGCGTCACGTCGGTCTTGAGGCTTTCTATGAATGCTTCAAGGCGCGTGAGGTCAACGCGAACTACAGGTCCAAGTTGAAGCCCACGTGTTCCTTCGCTGTCCGGAATGATGCCGAGCACCACGACCGATTCTTGAGGATAAAACCCTAGAACCCCGGGCAGGGCTGCGATGATATCTGATGGTCCAAAAAGTGATGAATTAGCTGCATTTATTTTCATACAGTTTAGACGTAGCCAACACAGCATCGGTTCCCGCTTTGCTAGAATTCCTTATTTTCAGCAGGAATATTTCTTCACCCCAGACGTTGTGGGTAAGTACAAAGTTAGATCCTTTCAAATTATCCTAGGAGCGGTCATGCCAACGAATAATCGCATGTATGAACTTGAGTACCCGTCTCCCTCGAGTCTTGGCGAATCTCCTGAGGGGCCAACGCTCGTCGTTGCGTTACAGGGTTACGCAGATGCGGGCCATGCGGTTGAAGGGGTATCGAATCATCTCAACGCGGCGTTGGAAACCCGCACTTTAGCCACCTTCAATAACGATGAACTCATTGACTACCGCTCTCGCAGGCCTGCTGTAACCCTGGCGAATCACACGGTGGCCGACGTCGAAGAGATCGGCATTGAGCTGCGTGTTGTCCGCGACACAAAGGATATGCCGTTTCTGCTGCTGAGCGGGCCAGAGCCTGATCTGCGTTGGGAGGCATTTAGCAAGTCTGTGGCTGACCTTGCAGTGCAGTTTGGAGTTCAGCAAACGCTGTGCCTCTACGCTGCCCCTGTTGCCGCTCCCCATACCCGCCCAGTAGTGGTTTCCACACACGGAAATGATGAGAGCTTGGTGAAAGACAAGTATCTCTTCGACGGAATTATTACTGTGCCCGGGGCTGCCTCCATCATGATCGAGCGAGAGCTAGATAAGCGAGGCGAAAAGGTCGCTGGTTTTACTGCGCATGTACCTCATTACATTGCAAACTCTCCTTACCCGATGGCGGCGTTCCAGCTCATGCAGGCGCTCGAGGATACAGCAAATCTTCAGTTGCCACTCCGCGCGCTCGAGCAAGAGATAACAAGTGTTCAGCGTCAATTAGCAGAGCAAACGGCTGCGTCAAAGGAGATCGCGCAAGTCGTCTCGGCTCTCGAACAGCATTACGACCGTGAAGTTGAGGAGTACCGCAGGAACAATCCCAACGCAAAGATGCCCGGTGAGGCACAGGTTCCTTCCGGCGATGAGATCAGCGAAGCCTTCGAGAACTATCTCACGGCGATCGAGGACCAGCAGAGTCGTCCGCTTGTCGACGGACAACGGGGACTGCCTTTTGGCGATGATCTCAGTCAGGCTTTGCAGGATTTTTACTATATTGACCCAGCTCAGCCAACCGATGAGGAAGACGAGTAGCGGCTTTTCGCGACGAACTCGGCTACGGTAGTTGGCGTGACTCTTTCGACGTATTTGGCAGACCTTGACGACGTTCCAGCAGACCTTTTTGAAGAGGCCGTCTGGGACTCTTTCACTGCGTGGACACAGAGTCGTGGAATCTCGCTTTATGAAGCTCAGGAAGAAGCTTCGCTTGCGTTGCTTGCTGGGGATAATGTGATCCTGGCGACGCCAACCGGTTCGGGAAAGTCGATGGTGGCAAACGCTGCGCACTTCATTGCCATGGCTCGAGGGCAGCGCTCGTTTTATACTGCCCCAATTAAGGCGCTTGTGAGCGAAAAGTTCTTTGCACTGTGTGAGATCTTCGGAGCAGAAAACGTAGGGATGATGACCGGTGATGCCACAGTGAACAGCGGCGCCCCTATTATCGCAGCCACCGCTGAAATCGTCGCGAATATTGCGCTGCGAGAAGGTGAGCACGCGAAGATTCAGCAGGTCATCATGGATGAGTTTCACTACTATTCGGAGCCGGACCGCGGATGGGCATGGCAGGTGCCGCTACTGGAACTCCCCCAGGCCCAGTTCCTTTTGATGTCTGCCACGCTTGGAGAAACTGCCTGGATAGAAAAGGATCTCACCGAGCGCACTGGCCGCCCAACCACGTATGTTGGTGGGTCGGAGCGTCCCGTGCCACTCGATTTCAGTTACGTGTTCTCCCCCGTCCATGAGACGATCGAAGAACTACTGGCGGATAACAAAGCGCCGATCTACGTTGTGCACTTCTCACAACGCGAGGCAGCAGAGCGCGCGCAGGCACTGACCAGTATGAAAATCATCACCGCAGAGGAGAAGCAACGTATCGCCGAGGAGATCGGGAATTTTAGGTTCACGACTACCTTCGGTAAAACGTTGTCGAGGTTACTTCGAAAAGGCATTGGCATTCACCATGCCGGAATGCTGCCGAAGTATCGACGGCTCGTCGAAAAACTATCTCAAACAGGGCTTTTAAAGGTGATCTGCGGAACGGACACCCTCGGCGTCGGTATCAATGTGCCAATTCGTACTGTGCTGATTACCGGCCTGGCAAAGTATGACGGGACGAAACAACGCATCCTTAAATCGAGGGAGTTTCACCAAATCGCCGGCCGCGCGGGGCGAGCTGGGTACGACACCGAGGGCACGGTCGTCGTCGAAGCGCCAGAACACGAGATTGAGAATGCAAAGCTTCGGCGTCGCGTCGGCGACGATCCGAAGCGGCTTAAGAAGCTCAACAAGAAGTCAGCTCGTGATGGCGAAGTTACCTGGTCCGAAAAAACTTTCCAGCGCCTCACAACGGCAGAACCGGAGGAACTCACTAGCCAGTTCCAAGTATCGAATTCCATGTTGCTCAATGTTATTGCTCGCCCGGGTGACGGCTACGAGCACATGAAGCACTTGATTCGGAGCAACCATGACACACGCGCTAAGCAGAACCGTGACATTCTTACGGCAGTCGATCTGTTTCGCGGGCTCATCCAGGCTGACATTGTAGAACGCACTCCTGATTCTCCAGCGTATCGCCCCTATACTCTCACGCGAGAGCTGGACAGGGACTTTGCGCTCAACCAACCGCTTTCCCCGTTCGCGCTGGCATTTCTCACGGTGCTTGACCCCGAGTCTTCAACGTATTCGTTGGATGTAATCTCAGCGTTTGAGGCAATCTTGGATGACCCCCGTCAGGTGCTGCAAGCTCAGCAGTCAGCAGCTCGCGGCGAGGAGATCGCAGCTCTCAAGGCAGAGGGCGTCGACTACACGGAGCGCATGGCACTCATCGAAGATGTGACGTACCCTCAGCCGCTCGCGGAGGAACTGGAAGATGCATTTGAAACCTACTGCTCCAGTAACCCGTGGGCGAAAGAGTGGCAGCTTTCGCCAAAGTCGGTGGTACGCGACATGATCGAGCATGCGATGACGTTTTCGGATCTCATCGCAACCTACGGGCTATCCCGCTCTGAGGGTGTGGTGCTCCGCTACCTTACCGATGCGTGGCGCACCCTCTCCCACTCTGTGCCCGAGGCATACATGACTGAAGAGCTCGAAGATATCATCGTATGGCTAGGCGAACTGATCCGTCAGGTGGACTCGTCGCTCATTGACGAATGGGCGACGCTAGCTGATGACGACGCCCCAATCTCCCAGGACGTTCTCGACCGCGAGCTTGCATTCGGTGTTGAGGATCCTACGGCGCTCACAGCGAACCGCAGGGCGTTCAAAATCATGGTTCGCAACTACTTCTTTAGGCTTGTCGAACTGTTTGCGTTCGAAAAGGAAGAAGCCCTGGAGTCGATGCTTGAATATCTCGACCCCGATGTTCGGCCCGACTGGCCCTCGCTTCTCGACGACTACTTCGACGAGTACGACGATGTCATGATAGACGCAGATGCTCGCGGGCCAGAGTATTTCCGAGTTAAGGATGAAAGCTCGCGGCTCTGGGAAGTCGTACAGATCGTGAAAGATCCAGACGGGGACCGCAGCTTCCAATTCCACGGCGTCGTCGATCTCGATGCCTCTGATGAGGCGGGAGAAGTTCGGCTGAGGGACTTGGACGTTGTCCAGATGTAGTCCCTCAGCCGACTATCGTGCAGAAGACGTAACAGTTAGCGTGCGTCTTCTGCCACTACGGTCTGCGCAATGGCCTGGATAACAGCAGCAATCTTTACTGCCTCCCAGACCTGCTCCTTGGTCAGGCCCTCTTCGCGCACGACGTTGGAGTGTGCTACAGCGCAATGCTCGCAGCCATTGACAGCAGATACTGCGAGCGACCACAGCTCAAAGTCTGCCTTCTCGACGCCAGGCTTCGAGATGATGTTCATGCGAAGGCCAAACTTTACCTGTGCAAAGTCATCGCCGAGCCAGCCCTTTGCGCGGTAGGCAACGTTGTTCATTGCCATAACAGTTGCTGCGCCGAAAGCGGCATCGAGAGCCTCTTCGGACAGGTGCTCCTTGGCCTCGTCCGTAATCTCAGAGATCACGGTGGGGTTCTTTGTCGCTGCAGCGGAGGCAACGAGAGTGCCCCACAGCTGCTGCTCGTTCAGCTCTGTAGAGCGTGTCAAGGAGCCAAGGTTCAGCTTCTGGTCTTTTGCATATTCAGGCAAAGCGCTGCGCAGGTTATCGATCGACATATCTCTTTTCTCTTTCCTCTCTATTGTTTATTAATAAATCCCCGTCACTGAGTATTGAACTAGTGACGGGGACTCGGAGTTCATTTACTTCAGGGATTCCTGAACGACAGCCAACTTGTCGATATTCTTCGTTGGGTCGTTCTTCTGCCAGTCACAGGCGCAGACCTCTTCGGACTGGAGAGCATCCAAAACGCGAAGGACCTCTTCGACGTTACGGCCAACAGCATCCGGGGTGACAGACACGAACTGGATGACGCCGTCTGGGTCGATGATGAACGTTGCACGATCAGCGACGCCTGCCTCATTTTCAACGCCCAGTGCACGGATCAAGTCGTGGCGGACATCAGCAAACATTGGGAACGGAACGGTCTTCAGATCTGGGTGCGTTGCACGCCAGTTGAAGTGGGAGTACTCATTGTCAGTGGAGCCACCAAGGACCTGCGTATCGCGATCTTCGAACTCTTCGTTCAGCTTGCCGAACGCTGCGATCTCGGTTGGGCAGACGAACGTAAAGTCCTTCGGGTAGAAGAAAACGACCTTCCACTTACCCTCGTACTTTTCCAGGGATACATTCTCGAAGTAGTCCTCTGGGCTTGTTGCGTCGACCTCATGAAGGTCGCCACCCTTCAGCGCTACCAGATCGAACTCAGGGAAACGCTCGCCTACAGTCAGAATTGCCATAGCTTAACCTCCGAATGTGAGATGTCGTATATATACGGTCTTGGAATGCAATCGCTCGCACTCTGACAAACATTGTGCCAGAAACGCCGCGCAATTTCAACAGCAAAACCTATTGCAATGCCGTATGGTTATAAGAATGAACAATAAAGAATATAAACCAACCTTGGCCCAACTTCGTACGTTTGTGACCATCGCCGAGAATAGGCACTTCGGCACTGCTGCGAGCAAGCTCAACATTTCTCAACCGTCATTATCCCAGGCATTGGTCGCGCTAGAGACCGGTTTAGGGATTCAACTTATCGAGCGATCCACCCGAAAGGTCATCGTCACTCCAACTGGGGAGGCGCTCCTCCCCTATGCGAAAGCAACGCTTGAAGCAGCCGATGCTTTTGTTGCACATGCCCGCGGTGCACATGGGGTCCTTTCCGGGCCTCTCAATATCGGCATCATCCCCACCATCGCACCGTATATCCTGCCCACCCTTTTACAACTGATTCAGAGCGAGTTCCCCGATTTAACTCCTCGAATCATCGAAGAGCCCACCAAACACCTACTCGCTAAATTGCGCGACGGCAACGTCGATGTGGCGCTGCTAGCCCTTCCTACGCACGCGCCTGGAGTCAGTGAACTGGAACTCTATGACGAAGACTTCATCGTCGTAACGAATGAGAAACACAAGTTGTCTGGGCTCCAAAACCTTACCCTCGATGTCCTGGAAGAACTCGATTTGCTTCTTCTCGACGACGGCCACTGCCTGCGCGACCAAATAGTTGATCTTTGCAAGAACGTTCAAACCACGCCCTCAAATTCAAGCCAATCAGATACACGGGCTGCGTCACTGACTACCATCATGCAGCTGGTTGTTGCTGGCCTTGGATCAACCCTCGTTCCCAAGTCAGCTATTGCAGCTGAGTGCACACGTCCTGGTTTGGGGCTTTCTACCTTCCAGAAGAGTGTCGACGCGAAGCGTACAATTGGACTGGCCTACCGCTCTTCTTCTTCCCGCATCCATGAGTTTGAGGAACTTGGAGCGTTGTGTAGAAAGGCGTACAAAGAGGTAGCGAAAACCAGTGATGCGATTCTGTCCCGCTAAACTGGGACGCTAGTTATGAAGGACCAGGAACAAACACCTAAGAAAGAACTCTTCCGCCAACTAGACAACGTGGAACTACGCGACGTCCGACGTCTTCGCCGTCGCATTCGACAGGCCAAGAACGGCAAGGAACTTAACAAAGTTGAAGAGGCAATTGCCCGAAGCTTGCACGTAGTTCGGGCGCGGGATGAACTCATTCCGAACATCGAGTACCCAGATGCACTCCCGGTTTCTCAACGCAAGAATGACATCTTAGAAGCTGTCGCGAACCACCAAGTGACTGTTATTGCTGGTGAAACTGGATCCGGCAAGACCACCCAGATTCCTAAGATGCTGCTCGAGCTCGGCCGCGGTCGACGAGGACGTATAGCGCATACTCAGCCGCGCCGTCTCGCTGCTAGAACTGTCGCTGAACGCATAGCAGACGAATTAGGTCAGAGCATTGGAGAATCGGTCGGCTACGCCATTCGCTTCGACGACAAGGTCAGCACCACTACCTCAGTGAAGCTCATGACAGACGGAATTCTCCTTACGGAGATTCAGCGTGATCGGTTCCTCAACGCGTACGACACCATCATTATCGATGAGGCGCACGAGCGTTCCCTGAACATCGACTTTTTGCTTGGATACGTCAAGGAGCTTCTCCCCAAACGCCCCGACCTGAAGGTCATCATCACGTCCGCCACCATTGACGTCGAACGCTTCGCGCAGCACTTCTGTGACGAAGAAGGCAACCCCGCCCCGATTATTGAGGTTTCAGGTCGTACCTACCCGGTTGAGGTGCGCTACCGTCCGCTCGTCGAAAATGCCGGCGATCGTGAAATTGATATTGACATGATTGACGGTGTTATCAACGCCATCAAGGAGTTGATGGCAGAAGGCGACGGTGACATCCTCTGCTTTTTCGCCTCAGAACGTGACATCCGTGACTGCATGGAAGCAATTGAAAAGCAGCATTGGAAGAATGTTGAAGTCGCGCCACTTTTCGGACGCCTTTCGAACGCAGAACAGCACCGCGTCTTCTCCCCACATAGCGGGCGTAGGATCGTCCTCTCTACGAACATCGCCGAAACTTCGCTCACAGTGCCGGGAATTCACTACGTTGTGGACACTGGCCTCGCTCGCATTTCACGGTATTCAACGCGGACTAAAGTACAGCGTCTTCCGATTGAGGAAATATCCCAAGCCTCAGCAAACCAGCGCTCGGGCCGTTGTGGACGTGTTGCTGACGGTATCGCTATCCGCTTGTACTCGGAAGAGAACTTTAATTCACGCCCGGAATTTACTGACCCTGAAATATTGCGGACCAACTTGGCAAGTGTGATCCTGCAAATGATTTCTCTCAATCTCGGCGACATGCGGCACTTTCCATTCGTGGAATCCCCAGACGACAAAGCTATTCGCGATGGCCTTACGCTCTTGTACGAGCTCGGTGCAATCAAAGCAATACCAAAGGGTGAACTTCCAAAACTCACGAAAATTGGCCATACGCTTGCGAAAATCCCAGTCGACCCCAAGATGGCTCGCATGCTCGTCGAGGCCGAACGCTACCGGGTGTTGGAGGATGTCACCGCAGTTGTCGCCCATATGTCGATTCAAGACGTGCGCGAACGCCCCCTGGAATTTCAGGCACAAGCAGACCAAGCCCATGCACGCTTCAAAGACAAGACATCCGACTTTCTTTCAGCGCTCAAGCTCTGGGATTACGTCGGAGGTCTCCGTGAAGAGCTTTCAGGCAATCAGTTCAGAAAGCGCATGAAGCGTGAGTATTTGCACTATATGCGAATTCGTGAATGGCACGACCTCGTTCGTCAGCTCCGCGACGTCGAACGTCGACTGGGCTGGGACGTCGACAAAGCAATGACAATGACAACGAAACGTGACGCTGACTCGATTCATCGAGCATTGCTCACTGGCTTACTTTCGAATATCGGTGCTCGCGACGGAAACAGCAAGGAATACCAAGGTGCTCGTGGTACCCGTTTCCTGATTTTCCCAGGGTCATCGCTGGCCAAGACCCCACCAGAGTTTTTGATGGCAAGCGAGCTTGTAGAAACCTCGCGGCTTTGGGCCAGAGACGTGGCAAAAGTAGAATCCTCATGGATCGAGCACGCGGCAGGATCACTCCTGAAACATGTCTATTCAGAACCGTTCTGGTCACGGAAACGCGCATGCGCAATGGTCCATCAAAAATCGTTATTGTACGGCATCCCTATCGTGCGAGACCGACTTATCCCCTACCACCGCGTTGATCCTACGGCTGCGCGCGAGATGTTTATTCGTCACGCACTCATTGACGGCGATTGGACGAGGACTCATAAGTTTCTCGAACACAACAGCTTGTTGCTAAGCGAAGCCGCAGAAGTTGAAGAAAAGCTACGGCGTAGGGGCATCGTCGTTGACGAAGACACTCTATTCGATTTCTACGACGTGAAACTGCCGGATTCAGTCACAACAGCGAACAATTTTGACAGTTGGTGGAAGAAGCAACAGCAGCTCGATCCCGGATATCTTCACTTTGATCCAAGTAAACTCGTTGACGATTCTGCCCAGACTATCTCTGCAGAAGACTTTCCAATGTCATGGTCACAAGGGTCGATGCGGTTCGATGTGTCGTACAAATTCGAGCCTGGAACCGCCTACGACGGCGTTACCATCGCAATTCCCCTGCCTCTACTGGCCAGCGTTGAATCAGTCGGATTTGACTGGCTTGTACCTGGGCTACGTAAAGAGTTGCTGACTGAACTCATTCGTTCACTGCCGAAACCACTACGCAAGGGCGTCGTCCCCGCTCCAGACTTCGCTGACCGTGCACTTGAGCGTATGACGTTCGATCCACGCACGTCGGTTACCGAAGCACTGGCTCAGGCCCTCACTGAATTGGGTGCCAGCGGCATTAGCGGGCATGATTTCCGCACGCACCTGCTGCCACCGCACTTGCTCATAACGTTTGCAGTCATTGATAAACGTGGGAAGATTGTCGACTCAGACAAGAGTCTCCTTGCTTTGAAGAAGCGTCGGGCCACACAGATTCGTTCTTCAGTCGCGAAAGCAAGCCGCCACTCTGAAACTGCCGAAGTTCCTGTATGGACCGAAGACACACTCGGCGATATTCCCGAAAGTACGACCACAACCATTGATGGCAACAAAGTCGAGGCCTATCCTGCGCTCGAGGTGACTCCCAAAGGCGTTCGCGTTGCTGTGCATCCAACCCGGGCGAGTGCTGATGCATCAATGATGACGGCAACGCTCACGTTGCTGCTGCGGGCAATCGAGGTTTCCGATACTCAGATGACGAAGGGACTGCCACTACAGCAACGTGTCGCTGTTGATAGGTATCCACATGGCGGGGCTTCCGGCCTTGTCGAAGACGCTCGCGTTGCAGCAATCCGCGACGCGATGATTCAAGCCGGCGGCCCTGTGAGGTCACCTGCTGATTTCGACGCACTATGTGCGAAAATTAAACCGACTATTCCGGGAGCTGTCCGACGATCAATTGTATCGATCGCGCCAGGTCTCGCTGCATACTCAGATTTGATGCAAGAGCTCAAGAATTGGTCTGGTCCTGCGATTGACGATATTCGGGAGCAACTAGCATTCATGCTGCCCGCGAACGCTATCACGGTTCATGGCATGCAACACCTACAGCACCTCCCCCGTTACATAGAGGCAATCCAGATACGGCTTGAGCATCTAGAAGCGGAACCGGAACGTGACGAAGAGCGGCAGGCTGAAGTAGCAAATGCTAAGGCTTACCTAGAGCGACGATTGGAACAGCTCCCTGCCCAACGCAGGAAGACACGCGCATACAAGGACGTGATGTGGCGAATTCAGGAGCTGCGAGTGAGTTTGTTTGCACAACACCTTGGCACCCAAAAGCCTGTGAGCGTGCGTCGTATTGAAAAAATGGTCGATAAACTTCGCTAGTGAGCCTCGGACTTTATTCCAGTCCCTCTCGCTCGCGTCGTTTCATCAAGCGGATTTCCGACTGAAAATCTTCGGCGCTTTCAAAAGACTTGTACACCGAGGCAAATCGCAGGTACGCAACTTCGTCCAGTGTGCGAAGCGGTTCCAATACCGCCAGTCCAATGTCATTTGCCGCAACTTGAGAACTTCCTTGGGCCCGAACCGTCTCCTCTACTTGCTGCGCTAGCCGCTTCAATGCGTCGTCGCTAACGTTCCTGCCTTGACAAGCACGCCGAACACCAACGATCAACTTTTCCTTGTCGAACGGTTCAGTTACTCCATTGCGCTTCACAACGGTCAGCACGGCCTTCTCGATCGTTGTGAATCGGCCCCCGCACGATGTGCACTCTCGCCGCCGCCGGATAGCAGAGCCCCCGTCTACAACACGAGAATCTGTAACTCGCGATTGTTCGTGATGACAAAACGGACAGTACATCTACACCCCACTTTCTCGGAGAACAGTTATCACCCCCTACATTAGCGGGTTAACGTTGCGCTGCAGAAGCGACTTCATAGCTATGAGCAACGTTCGAATCGTCCCGCGACACCGAGTCCCACTCGCTATTACCGAAATCGCCCGAGATAAGTACAGCGACGAACATAGTTACCCCAAGAAGGGCTCCCATTAGAACGTTTGCTCGCTGCTCTTGAGGCTCGGCGGAAGAATAAACGGTTGGCTCGGGAGCATCTGCAGCCGCCCAGCGGCAACGAAAGTTCTGGTTGATAACCTGCTCGTGGCGTGACGGCTCACCCCCTCGATCACCCCGCATGGGTACAAAATCCCACACTTCAGCTGGCATTGAAGACCGTGGTGCAAGTGGAGCTCCCGCCATATCAGCACGAGTAGAAATTATTTTCGCCTGGTCAATGATGCTCATAAAATGCCCCTTACTTCATTTCGCGAATTCGAAGGTTTCTCATCTCACGCGAAACATTTTTAGCGTATTTGTTCGATTTAACTTCTATGTTCGATTTATACCATCTCATATCAGATCCCCACAACCCCCCCAACTATCGAACATATTTGCCCTCTTTGATATATTCTGTACAGAAGACACTATCGAGACTCAATGTGAGGACCCATGGCACGCAAGAACACAACCAGTGAAAAGTTCGATATGAGCGTACTTTCAGACAGACAAAAGCGAATCCTTCAAGTCATTCGCGACGCCGTCGTATTACGTGGCTATCCACCAAGCATTCGAGAGATCGGCGACGCCGCAGGACTCCAATCAACTTCTTCTGTCGCCTACCAGCTGAAGGAGCTCGAAAAGAAAGGGTTCCTTCGCCGTGACCCAAACAAGCCACGAGCCGTAGACCTCCGCCACCTGCCAGAATCTATGGGAGGTTCGGTTACACCGAAAGACGATGCGGACATTGATGGAACTTCTCCAGCACGGATGATCCCTGTCCTCGGCCAAATCGCCGCTGGAACTCCGATCCTGGCAGAGGAAAACATTGAACACTACTACCCCCTGCCGGAAGAACTACTCGATAGCGGCGACCTCTTCATGCTTCAGGTGGTTGGAGAATCAATGCGCGATGCAGGCATTCTCAATGGTGACTGGGTAGTCATCCGCTCACAACATGTTGCCGAAGAGGGCGAGTTCGTAGCAGCGCTAATTGACGGGGAGGCAACTGTCAAGGAGTTTCATAAGGACTCTTCCGGAGTATGGCTCATTCCTCATAACGATGCCTTTTCTCCGATACAAGGCAACGACGCCGAGATTATGGGCAAAGTGGTCTCTGTTTTCCGGACCCTGTAGCCATTTTTCGC
Source organism: Corynebacterium pseudogenitalium (assembly GCF_024453815.1). NCBI lineage: Bacteria > Bacillati > Actinomycetota > Actinomycetes > Mycobacteriales > Corynebacteriaceae > Corynebacterium > Corynebacterium pseudogenitalium. The sequence goes on from NZ_CP072934.1 coordinate 1,380,532, forward strand.
CATTTCGCCCCCAACCGGGGGCTATCAAACACATGTAAAAGCATTCGGGCGCACGGTTTTGCAACAATAGGGGCAACCTAATTTTTGAACCCTGCTGATTCGTGGTTGCCCCACGGAGGAGTTGTATGTACGCCGAAGAGAGAAGAAGGCAGATCGCGTCACTTACCGCAGTCGAAGGACGCGTGAATGTTACGGAGCTGGCCGAACGGTTTGATGTAACAGCCGAGACCATCAGGCGGGACTTGGCAATTCTCCATAATGAAGGAATTGTCCACCGCGTTCACGGCGGAGCCGTCGCTAGCCAATCATTTCTCACCACAGAGTTTTCTCTTGATGCCCGGTTCCGGTCGGCACCGACCGCCAAATCGGCGATCGCGCGCGCTGCGACACAGTTTCTCCCAGAGGATCCTGGCGCTGGCATCTTTCTCGACGCCGGCACCACCATCAATGGACTGGCCGATCTTATTGCCGCAGCAGGAAAAACACAACATTGGTCTATAGTTACGAACTCCCTCCCGATCGCGCTAGACCTATCATCCTGCGGGCTTACAGACGTTCAGCTCCTCGGGGGGACAGTCCGTGCAATCACCCAAGCTGTTGTAGGCGATACGGCATTACGCACTCTCGCGCTTATGCGTGCAGATGTTGCTTTTATTGGCACGAATGCCTTGACTATTGACCACGGCCTCTCTACCGCCGACGCCCAAGAGGCTGCGGTCAAATCTTCAATGGTCACCAATGCACGCAAGGTAGTTGTGCTCTGCGACTCCACGAAGCTCGGCAATGATTATCTAGTTAGCTTTGCGCCGCTAGACGCAATTGACGTCGTTGTTACCGACACAGACGCACCAGAGAGCTTTGTCAGCGAATTGCGGGAGCGTGGAATCAAGGTCGTCCTTGCCGAAGAGTGAAACAAAAGGAATCAAATGCCCGATTGTGCCCGTTCTATTGCATTAACGGACATAATCGGGCATTATGGCTTTAGTAGCGCTTTTCGATACTGCAGCTGCACAACAGACTTTCGGTAGGCGCTACCCCACAGAGCACCAATTACTCTAAGGATGCGCCACATGATTCTGACGTTCACTCCGAATCCAAGTACAGATGCAACGCTTTCTGTAGCAACGTTGCGTCGCGGCGAAGTCGCCCGTGCCATTACCGCTACGCGAGAAGCTGGCGGAAAAGGCGTCAACGTGGCCCACGCCGTAGCGAAGGCTGGAAGAGCGGCACTCGCTGTAGTTCCCTGCGGGGAAAGCGACCCTTTCAAGTTCGCTGCTAACCGACTCGGTTTTCCTTTTGTTTTCATCCCGGTTGAGGGCAATATCCGTACCAATACTGCGATTACTGAATCCGACGGTACGACTACCAAAATCAATGAGCCTGGCCCTCAATACACCATTGATGTCCAGCAGGGGTTCCTCGACGCGCTTGATTCGCATAGCAGCGAATGTAAGGCCGTCGTCATGGCAGGGTCGCTGCCAAGTGGAGCCCCGGCGGATCTCTACGCAACGTTGACCCGAGAAATCCGATTGAGGCTCGCCGAAGACGTACTGGTGGCCGTCGACACATCAGACGAACCCCTGGTAAAGCTGGGAGATCAGCTTGAATCTGCAGCCCCCGATATCCTGAAACCCAACGCTTTTGAATTAGCGCAATTGGTGGGAGCCGATGGGCATGTACTAGAGACTAGCGCTTCAGCCGGAGACTACTCCGAGGTTGTTCAGGCAGCGAAACGCTTGATTCAGCGAGGGGCTAAAGAAATTCTCGTCACCCTCGGTGGCGCAGGTGCTTGCCTGGTCACCGCAGACTCTGCCTGGGCAGCAACGCCCCCACCGACTGTTGTGAAATCTACCGTTGGAGCAGGCGACAGCTCACTTGCTGGATATGTTATGGCTCGCACTCAACGCCTGCCGTTGGACCAGTGCCTCCAAACCGCGGTCGCCTATGGCTCTGCTGCAGCAGGCCTACCAGGTACCGGGATTCCAAGCCCTGACGACATCAACTTGGAACAAACCCAAGTCGTAGAAATCGATTCATAATTTAAGAGAACAGGAGTCCACCATGAGTGACAACATCATCACTCCACAACTCGTTAGTCTCGATGTGGACTACGGGTCGACGCCAAGAGAGGTCATCGAACACCTCGCGCAGCAAGCCCAGGACGCAGGCCGAGCAAGCGACAGCTTGAAGCTAGCCGACGCAGCTTACGCCCGTGAGCAGAAAGCTGGCACCGGTGTGAATGGCCGTGTTGCAATCCCCCACTGCCGCACCGAAGCAGTCGAAACCCCAACGTTGGTTTTTGCCAGGTTACAGCGGCCCGTTGACTTCTCGGGGCCAGATGGAGACGCAGAGCTTGTATTTTTGATCGCTGCTCCTGAAGGCGGCGGTAAGGCGCATTTGAAGATCCTTTCCAAGCTCGCACGTGCCTTGGTACGCGGCGACTTCGTAACTCAGCTCCGCGAGGCAAAGGATGAGCAAACGGTCGTCAACGCGGTGCTGGACGTCGTCAACGCTGCTCCTAAGAAGAAAACTGCCGCAGCACCTACTCCCGCTGCGACGGGCAAGACCGATGGCGTGAAAAAGTTTAGGATTGCAGCTGTTACATCGTGCGCGACCGGCATTGCCCACACATACATGGCAGCCGACGCTCTGACACAAGCTGCGCAGGCTCGCGATGATGTCGAGTTTCAGGTGGAGCCGCAAGGTTCTTCCGGCGGCGATCCTCTGGATCAGGCCTACATCGACAGTGCTGACGCCGTAATCTTCGCCCATGATGTTGCTGTGCGTAACAAAGCACGTTTTGCAGGCAAGCCGGTCGTTGATAGTCCAGTAAAGCGTGGCATCAACGAGCCAAACAAGATGATCGACGAGGCCATTGCCGCTGCAAACGATCCGAATGCACCAAGAGTCACCACGGCGGGATCGGAGCAGCGAGAAGACTCCGCTTCCTCTGGTGAAAGCTGGCCAAAGAAGATCCAGCAAGCTGTAATGACCGGTGTGTCGTACATGGTGCCTTTCGTTGCAGCAGGCGGCCTGCTCCTCGCGCTTGGTTTCCTCTTCGGCGGATACGACATGGCGAATGGCTGGCAGTCCCTCGTCACGAACTTCTCCCCGACCCACCTGCCTGGACATACAATCGATGTCGACGGTGAAATGATGACGTTCCGCCGTTCCGGCTGGCTTCTGTATCTCGGTGCTGTCATGTTCGCGACAGGCCAGATGGGCATGGGCTTCGTTGTTGCGGCGCTCTCCGGCTACATCGGGTATGGCCTTGCAGGACGTCCAGGTATCGCGCCAGGATTTATCGGCGGTGCTATCTCCGTCATGGTTGGCGCAGGTTTTATCGGCGGCCTTGTCACAGGTCTGCTGGCTGGTTTGATCGCATACTGGATCCAGACATGGAAGGTTCCGCGCTGGCTCGGGTCCCTGATGCCAGTGGTCATCATCCCGCTGCTGACTTCCCTTGCTATCGGCCTCATCATGTTCTTACTGTTGGGGCGTCCGCTTGAGTCTCTCATGCTGGGACTGCAGGGCTGGCTTGAGTCGATGAGCGGATCCTCTGCGGTCCTGCTCGGCGTCATCATCGGGCTCATGATGTGCTTTGACCTAGGTGGCCCAGTCAACAAGGCGGCGTACCTCTTCGGAACCGCTGGTCTGTCTGCGGGAACGGAGGCAAGCTTCCAAATTATGGCGGCTGTAATGATTGCTGGCATGGTTCCCCCGATCGCACTGTCAATCGCGACGTTCCTCCGCAAAGGATTGTTTACCCCGGCGGAGCAAGAGAACGGCAAATCCGCATGGCTCCTCGGACTGTCGTTTGTCAGCGAGGGCGCAATCCCGTTTGCTGCAGCTGACCCGTTCCGCGTTATCCCTTCGATGATGCTCGGTGGCGCCACTGCTGGCGCGGTCAGCATGGCACTCAATGTTGGTGTGCAGGCTCCACACGGTGGTCTCTTCGTGCTCTTTGCCTACGAGCCTTGGTGGGGACTGTTCGTCGCGCTCATTGCAGGCGTGGCGGTCGCAACTGTAGCGGTCATCGTCGCTAAGCAGTTCTGGCCAAACGAGGAGATCCAGAAGGTCGCTGCCCAAGCAGAACCTGCAGCGGTGGCGAACTAAGGACACAGGCCCCTAAACTGAATACAGAAACTCGATAGATACTTTCAAAGCAGAAAGGATGAAGCACATGGCTTCAAAGACAGTTAAAGTCGGATCCACCGTTGGACTGCACGCACGTCCAGCAACCATTATTTCTGACGCCGCCGGTGAATACGATGACGAGGTCATCCTGACCCTTGTCGGTGACGAGGACGAGGAAGAGACGGATGCTGCTTCCTCGTTGATGATCATGGCAATGGGCGCCGAGTTCGGTGATGAGGTCACCGTTACCTCTGACAACAGTGAGGCAGTTGAAAAGATTGCCGCATTGATCGAGAAGAACCTCGACGAAGAGTAAATCCCACAACAAAAGCCCGGGCGCTACATCTGAGCGCTCGGGCTTTTGCTTGTTCGAGCTATTTTCGAGATGCAGCGTTGAACTGCCCCTCACCCACTGTGTTGTAAATCCACTTCAACAGAGGATAGAACACGATGATGCCGACCGACCCCAGGGCAATGCCCTCAAGCGTCACCTGACCGACAGTGAACGACAGGTTGCCGATACCAACAATGAGTGCCACAGCCGCAACTGTTAGGTTCACCGGGTTCGTGAAATCTACCTTGTTATCCTGCCAAATACGTACACCAAGCATTCCAATCAGGCCGTAAAGAACCAGGCACGCTCCGCCCAGCACACCGGCTGGGATTGTGAAGATGACTGCGCCGAACTTCGGGATGAACGCCAAAACGATCGCGAAACACGATGCGACCCAATACGCAGCCGTCGAGTAAACCTTGGTAGCAGCCATCACGCCAATGTTCTCCGCATAAGTCGTTGTACCAGAGCCGCCAAAGCCACCAGCCAATGTCGTCGCGATACCGTCACCGATCAACGCCCTGCCTTGGTATGGGTCCAGGTCGCGTTGCGTCATCTCAGAAACTGCCTTGACATGACCAATATTCTCCGCGATCAGCACGACGATGACAGGAAGCGTCACCAAAATCGCTGAGAGGTGGAACTCTGGCGTATGGAACTGCGGCAAGCCGATCCAAGGACTAGCGCCAATTGTGTCCAGTGCATCATCCGATAACCCGCCAGTGAGCGCCGCAAACACCCAGCCGACGATGACGCCGATCAGAATGCTCAGACGAGACAGCATTCCCCTCGCAGCGACAGTCAGCAGAGCAATCGTGCCGAGCGTGACAAACGCGACCCCGGGCTGAGTTTCCACATTAGAAACGGCAGTCGGCGCAAGATTGAAACCGATCAACGCGACGATGGCACCAGTGACCGTGGGAGGCATGACGGCGTCGATAACTTTCTTGCCTGCAAGTTGAACAACAAAGCCAACTGCAATCAACGTCAGACCCGTGATGAGTACCCCGCCCAACTGAGAGCCGATTCCGTACTGGGACGACGCAGACAGCGGCGCGATGAAAGCGAATGACGAGCCAAGGTAGCTAGGCAGTTTATTACGGGTAATCAGCAAAAAGATGATGGTTCCCAGTCCTGAAAACAGCAGCGTTGTGTTTACAGGGAATCCCGTCAACGTTGGAACGAGAAGTGTGGCTCCGAACATTGCTACGACATGCTGCATGCCGATGCCAATTGTTCGAGGCCAAGAAAGGCGTTCATCAGGGGCGACCACCGCGCCGGGCAGAACGCGGCGCCCGTCGCCATGCAAGGTCCATCCAATAGTTTTACTCACAGGCTCATATTATGTCGCTAGATAATTGCCGAAAGCGAATTGGGCAAAGTAGCGTAATACGCATGGAGATTTTCATTCGCCGCACGGCAGACGAAATTGGCGATTTCGCTGCAAACATGATTGAACCATTCGTCAAGCAAGGTGCAACGCTTGGTCTTGCTACTGGCTCGACACCGAGTCCAACGTATCAGGCACTAATCCGAAAGCACCGCGAGGAAGGCCTCAGCTTCGCCGACTGTGACGCATTCTTGCTCGACGAATACTACGGAATCGATCAACACCACGAGCAGTCATACTGGTCCACAATCCGACGCGAGCTGACGGCATCAATCGATATCGATGACGCGGCCGTGCACTCGCTTAGCAGCTCAGCGGCCGATCCGGAGCAAGAGGCTGCGACGTATGAGTCCATGATGAAAGACGCCGGTGGTGTCGACATTCAGCTGCTCGGCATCGGCGCGAACGGCCATATCGCTTTCAACGAGCCGACCAGCTCGCTGAGTTCCCGGACCCGACTGATTGATCTACGCCCGCGGACCATTGCTGACAACGCACGCTTCTTCGAGTCAGAAGATGAAGTGCCTCGCCAGGCAATGACACAGGGCATCGGCACCATCTTGGAAGCGAAGAAGATCCTCCTCATCGCTACCGGTGCAGCGAAGGCCGAGGCTGTCCAAGCAATGATCGAAGGGCCCTTGAGCTCTTTCTGCCCTGCCTCATCGCTGCAAATGCACAACGATGTGTGCATATTACTCGACGAAGCCGCAGCATCCGGCCTCGGCGATGTGGAGTTCTACAAGGAGATCGACGCCTACTGGCGTTAATTCACCACTCCAGCAGTCTCTAGTAGACCTGCTGGACAAACTCGTCATACTGGCGCGCCAGAACTCGTGGCAAGCGGACATCGATCCTGGTGCCGTCGGTTTCATATTCTTCGGAGCGAATCGTCCCGTGTTCATGGACGAGTGAGACAACATCTCCTCGGGTGTAGGGGATCAGCATGACTACATGCTCATCGAGCGTGTTCAGGAACATCTCGATTTTTCCCTCGAGTTCAGCAATACCCTCACCCGTGAGCGCTGAGACAAACACCGCTTCCCGACCGGTCGCGTCAAACACGTGGCGTAACTCTGCCAAAACCACAGGGTCAGCGGAGTCAATCTTGTTGACGACCACAATCTCCGGAGGCAATTCGGAATCTTTATCTCGCGTGATCTCTGCCAGCACCTCGCTCACGGCAGCAATCTGCTTGAGTGGGAACTCGTCTGCTCCATCAACGACGTGTAGCAAAAGGTCTGCATTGCTCACTTCCTCCAGCGTCGACTTAAACGCCTCGACCAACTGGGTCGGCAGGTGCCGAACGAAACCAACTGTGTCCGTCAAAACGACGTTTCGCCCATCAGCCAGCGTTGCGCGTCTCGTGGATGGGTCAAGCGTTGCAAACAATGCGTCTTCCACAAGCACGCCGGCGTCCGTCATTGCGTTAATGAGTGAGGACTTCCCTGCGTTCGTGTATCCGGCAATCGCAATCTTGGGTGTCGTCGAGCTCTGCCTCTTCGCGCGCTTAATCTGACGAACAGTCTCCATGTCTGCTAATTGATGACGCAGCTTTGCCATCTCTGAGCGCAACCTTCGCCGGTCTGCCTCAATTCTGGTTTCACCAGGACCGCGCAAACCAACGCCGCCATTCGAACCCGCACGACCACCGGCCTGGCGCGAAAGGTTGCCGCCCCAACCACGGGTACGGGTGTAGAGATACTCCATCTGCGCGAGGCTAACTTGTGCTTTGCCCTCCTTGCTCTTTGCGTGTTGAGCAAAGATATCCAGAATGAGCATCGTTCGGTCGATCACTTTAGAGTTGAGGGCTTCCTCTAGCGCCACCATTTGACCAGGGGATAGCTCACCGTCGAATACGACGGTGTCCACTCCACTGGCGTCGACAATCTCGCGCAGCTCTTTCACCTTTCCGGAACCAATGTATGTCCCTGGATCCGGCTTATCTCGTTTTTGATAGAGCATGTCAATAACTTCAGCGCCTGCGGTTTCGGTCAGTGCTGCCAATTCCCGCATGTTTGCTTCCATTTCGGCAGTGGAACCTTCAGTCCATGCTCCAACAAGGATGACGCGCTCGAGCCGCAGTTTACGGTACTCGACTTCGTAGATGTCTTCCCGGTCTTCGTTGCGCAGCTCTGTCGTGGTGTTTACGCGACGAAACGAGTTTCGTTCCTCTAGGTCGAGTGCGCCCTGTGTTGGCGTCGATAGGTCTGTTCCCGAGGTTTCGGTGCGCGTCTGTGCGTTATGGCGAAACGCTTCATCCAGCAACGCCTCATGCGAATCAGGAGTGGTTGATTTCGAATTCATGCAAGCTTTCAAAAATAGTGGGTATACGTAACTTTTTTCGCTTTCTTCCTTGCTCAACGGTAGCCCACCCATTTTTCTTCCACCACATTTCTTCACCTCAGAGCGCATTCGACTAGGCTTCACATTTATGAACCAACAACCTCTGACTGAAAACAAGGATCTGGCAGCGATCGGCCTGAGCTTTCCTAAGTGGCAAGACGCGGTAGAAGCTGCAATCGCATCCGGTCGCCTCGGTGTTATCGGTGAGGTACGTGGCGGCCAAATGGTCCAATACCAGGACCACTCTGGTGCGCAGCTGAATATCTTGGCAGTTGAGCCTTTCGCCACCTTTGCCGGCTTTGAGGGCATCACACGCACAAACGCGCACATCACCCCGGCAACCGATGTGGTTGCGCTTGCTGAGGTTGTGGATCCACATGGGAATCCAATCGGATCTCTGACGCTAAACCTGGCGCAGGAGCCATTGATCGTCGATGAGCCCACAATCCAGTGGCAAGAGCTCAGCGTGACCGCCCTTGCACTCGATGTGAGCACGTACGAATCCACCTCTGCTTATCTTGAGGAGCACCCTGGTAGCACGGTTGGCACAGTCATTTCTGCAGGAGCCGAAGCGATTGCAACTGGGGCAGCCTCCTCCCCCGATGCAAAAGCCACTTTTTCCGCACGCGTGCTGGAAGCTGAATACCGCACGTCGGAGTTGACGGGTGACCGCTTCATTCATGTTTCAGTCGACGGGGCGTTTCCATTCGACGTTTGCTTACCTGATGGCGATCTCCCCCAACGCGACCAAGTCATCGCAGGCAACGCCGTCATGGTCGGTACCATCCCGGTGCCTACAGGTGGCGGATGTGGTGGTTGTGGTGGCTCCTGCGGTTGCGGTGGCGGCTGCTAGGAACTAGGCACTACTCATGGATCCAGCACGTCGTGATCTTTCCATAGCACTGTGGGGCGCCCTGATCTTCGCCGTCATGGTGCTGCTTGTGCTGCTCCTCAAGACTCCTGGCGCCATCATCGCCGGGCTGATTGGTGTCACGGCGCTTTTGACCCGCAGGCGTTTTATTCCTAACCCGGAAGTAGAGTCGCTTCGCTCATCGCTTCTGATTGCGTGCGATGACATCCGCGACATCGTTGAAGCATTTGATAACTTGCAACATGGTAGCTCGACGCAGGCGTTGGCCGACCGCACGCTTCATTTTCCCGCGCTTGCGAACACCGATCTTTCTGTACCAGAAATCAGCGAATTTCATCTCAAGTACAGTGCGGCACAGCGCTTTCTCGCGCGCGTTGACACCTACTTGCAGTCACCGGACTTGGAACGCGTCCACCTTGAAAAACTCATTCGAATTGCGGACGAGCGCGCCCTCGAGCTTGAGGACGCCTGGGTGGCTGCCCGTAACGCTGCTCGAGAAATTGGTCCGTCGTAATCAACCAAGCTGTGCTACTAGTTCCGCAACGTCATAGTTCGCCGCGTCAATCCAAGTGATTCGTTTGTCGCGCCTAAACCAGGATTTCTGACGCCGCACATAGCGCCGCGTTCGCAGTTTGGTGTCCTCGCAGGCTTCGTCGATGGTGAGGTGGCCGTCGATAACTCCAAGTCCTTGGGCGTATCCGATAGCCCTGCCAGCAGTCGAATCCTTCGCTAATCCCTGGCCCACCAACCGATGAATCTCATCGATGAGCCCCTGCTCGAACATCGCATCAGTACGCTGCGCAATCCGCGGGTTGAGCCACTCTGGGGTTGTCTCCAGCCCAATCATGCGCGTACCCCAGCGTGTAGGGGCGTTTTTGGGGGGTTGAGATGCCTGAAAAGGCTTACCAGTAAGCTCAATGACTTCGAGTGCACGCACTGTGCGCCGGGGGTCACGGTCTTCAATTATCGACGCCGCCACAGGGTCAACTGCAGCTAGCTGCGCATGAAGGCGATCTATTCCGATTTCCTTCAATAGAGACTCGTAGCGCCCGCGGACTTCGGGGTCGGTTGGCGGGAACTGCCAAGCGTCGACAAGTGACTGCATGTACAGCATGGACCCACCAACGAGAATCGGCAGCTTTCCTCGATTGGAGATCTCCTCAACGGTCTCCACCGCTCGTTGCTGATACTCTGCGACACTGGCGGTTTTCGTAACCTCCCAGATATCAAGCAGGTGGTGCGGTATTCCTTGTCGCTCCGCGAGAGGTAATTTGGCAGTGCCGATATCCATCCCGCGGTAAAGCTGCATCGAGTCAACGTTGACAATCTCACCATCGAGTTCGTGCGCAAGCGCGAGACTCAGCGAGGACTTACCTGAAGCCGTCGGGCCGACGATTGCTACTGGTTGGTGTCCGATCTCCTTGTTCACTGCTCTACCTCCCAGTAAGCAACATACCGACCAACGCCCAACGTGTCGTCTACGTCTACGAGTGTGGCCTTCGTTGGCTGCAGTGTTTGTAGCTCAAGCCAAATATCTGGTTCCAGTACTCCTGCGTCTCGCATTTCCTGCTCACGGATCAGGGAGCTTTGCTTTCCTGACAACAAAGCCTGGAGTTTGTCGTTCGTATCAGCAGCCGCAGGGATTAACGCTAGCGGGGCGCGAGTTGTCAGCCCTGCAGGTCCATCGACTACCAACACTGTGAGCACTGAAGGATCTAACGGCAACAGGTGCTCACGACTCTCACGCACCGTAGCCCCGTGAAGGCAGTATCTGGCGACAAGTTCGCCTAATACGTGCCCACCTCCTACTTCGACGTGTGGTGCTCCCCAGGCAGCAAACGAGCCAGCAAGGTGCGTTGCCCATCTCCTGTCGTGGCTGCACACAATGTCAATAGTTTTCGTCAGTTTTCCGGCTGTCTCTCTAATTGAGTTCAGCAAACGCTGCGACGGTTCGTCAGCAGGTGCGAGTTCTCGCACGAGAGCTGGCGAACCAGGCATGACAAGTAGGCAGGCACGGGCTTCATTCACCTCGCCCACCATAGTGGGGTTTTCTCGGAGTTGAAACCATGACACATGACGCATGTTCGTCTGCAACACGCTAGAGTTATGAAGACGAGAATGCCGTCGATTATGTATCTCGGCGCCGTGACGCGCGGCACAGCTATTTGTGAAAGGACTGTTTCATGACTTCCTCGACTCCAAAGCCACAGCCACCAGCTGGACGTCCGAACCCGGCTGCCATGCCGAAGCAAACGCCGAAGCCCGGACCTCGTCCAGGTGCGGCACAGTCTGTTCCTTCACAGCGGGTTGTTCCACTCGCGCATGCTCAGTCGTCATCAGCGAACACTGATCCGTCGAAGTTCGGGCGCGTCGATGATGCCGGCAATGTTTTTGTCACCCGTGACGGCGTTGAGCGTCAGATCGCATCTTGGCAGGCCGGGTCTCCCGAGGAAGGACTTCGCCACTACGGGCAGCGTTTCGACGACCTCATCGTCGAAACTGAAGTCCTGGAGGCGCGACTCACTGCACACCCAGAGGACGCACACACTCTGCATCGCAGCGTGACTGAGCTGAAAGACTCGCTGAAAGACGTCGCCGCAATTGGCGACTTCGCAGCGCTCGAGGCACGCCTAGAAGAATTACTGCGCAAAACAGAGGTTGCGGAACACGAAGCAAAGGAACTCAAGCAGACCCGACGGGCTAACGCAATTGCCAAAAAGGAAAGTCTAGCGGCCGAGGCTGAGGAGATCGCCGAGAAGTCTACGGACTGGAAGGCTGCCGGGGACAGGATTCGAGCGATCCTCGAAGAATGGAAGACGATCCGCGGTATCGATCGCACAACCGACGACGCGCTCTGGAAGCGCTACTCGCGTGCACGCGATGCCTTCAATCGCCGTCGTGGGGCTCACTTCGCTGAGCTCGATAGGAATCGCGCAACGGCTCGTCGTATCAAGGAGGATATCATCGCCCGCGCGCAGGCAATCCAGGACTCAACGGATTGGAACGCCACCGCCCGTGCCTACCGCTCTCTGATGGATGAGTGGAAAGCAGCCGGACGCGCCCCACGTGGCGTCGACGATGAGCTGTGGGCACAGTTCCGCTCTGCTCAGGATCACTTCTTCGCCGCCCGCAACGCCGTAAACGCGGAGCGCGACCGCGAATTTGAAGCAAATGCTGCAGCTAAGGACGCACTTATAGATGAGTACGATGCGCTCATCACTCCAGAGAAGGGTCTAGGTGCGGCACGTGCCAAGCTGCGTGAGCTCCAGGAGAAGTGGGACGAAATTGGATTTGTGCCTCGCAACAAGGTCCGTACGTACGAAGACAAGATTGCTCGGCTGGAACAGCGCGTAGCGGATGCAGAGGAATCACGATGGCGCAAAGCAGACCCTGAGGCACAAGCGCGGGTGAATCAGTTCCAGGAGAAAGCTGATCACTTCCTGCAGCAGGCTCAGGAAGCTGAGGCAGCCGGGAATTCCTCCAAGGCGGCGAAGCTCCGTGAACAGGCTGAGCAGTGGCAGGAGTTTGCCAACGTCGCAGCGAAGGCCGTCGACGAGCAGTAGTGCTATATCCCTTGATCGTAGGGAGTGCCGACCCGTCACACGCCGCAGTCTCCTCCTACGCATTCTCAGTCACGCTTGCTATCCAGGACATTACGGGAGAAGCGCACTCCGGAGTGAGTGCAGCCCATCTCGCGAAACGCCTGGAGGGATCCGAAGAATCGTTAGCGCTTCTCTTCGCGCTGTGTAGCAAACCAGCGCCACGGTCCCTTGGAGCGTTCGGTTACCCAGTGCTGACTGAGGATGATCTGTACGACGTCGAAGGCTGGGTGCTCATATCGCTTCCTCTACTTGAGGACGTCGATGTGTTAGAAGCGAACGTCACTATCGACGCCTCCATCGCTCCTCTTCCCGGGGAGGAGCAGCCGGCGCACGTGTGGCGAAGTGCGCTCGCGCTGATTGACGCGCTTTCTGCAGAGTTGCACCGTCCCATCCGTCAGATTTGGATCACGGAGCCATTGGGGGCACCGGAGCACCCATTCCTTCGCGCTGACGGCTACACGCCGGCGCACTGTGAGCGACAGGCAATTATCAACGCGGACGCTATCGTGGCGCCTGACCAGAATGATAGGTGCGACGTGATTGAAGACATGGCATTCGACCCTACTGATCTGCCCTCCTTCTTAGCTACTCTCCAGGAGTCCGCAGCGAAATACCCTCGTGGTTCACTATCGCTCGAGCCTGTCCAGTGGTCTGCGTCCCGTCTTCAGGACGCTGCTGCACGTCTCAAGGACCGCGGCGGTTCCCAGATCACCGCCATTGCCCGTGATGTCTCAGGGAAACCGGTCGGGCTTGCAGAGGTAGCAAAATTCGAGAATGACGCAGATTCTGTTGCAGAAATCGGGCTGGTGTACGTACGGGAGGCAAGCCGGGGACTCGGTTTAGGCAAGCGCGCCTTGGCTTCTGCGATATCAGCCGCGCTCTCGATTTGGCCACAAACGAAGCAGATCTACGCTTCTTATCCCAACCCGCAGCCGGGTGCGAGCCACATTCTCGACCACTATGCCCCAACCGGGATAAGCCAGGCGACGGCCTGGCAGAAGGGCGTACCAAAGCTCGATAGCTAGTTGCTTCTTTTGTGGCGTCGTGCCGCGTTCGCTCGTCGGTCATCGACAAGCAGTGGGTTCGTTTCTTGCTCCTGATGAGTCCGCGTCGCATTCAATTGCGCATCCGCGATATCCGCGTCGATTTCGCTTGGCTGATTCCGGAGCAGTTCCGGGGCAACCGCTGTCTTTCGCACGAACAGCGGAATGTACGTCAACACGACCAGGAGTACCGCGACAACTTCTAGGTAAAACCCGGGCCCGTGCTGAAACGTTCCTGCAACACCGGTACTCGACTTCCGCAGCCACACTGCCAGCAACGAGCTAACCAGGGCAACTGTTGAAATCATCCACGCGGCTGTGGCCATTCCGAAACGTCGCGAAACCGTCACTAGCGACGTGCAAACGCCTACGCCTAAGAAGCCTAGCCATACAAATACGTACTCCGTGATCTTGGTATCTGCACTGCGGGCGCCTTCGCCCACCGCGAGCACCTGCCATCCGGGAATGTCACCAACGAAGGGCAAAAACAGCGCAACAAGCCACCCAATACTTGCAATACCGAGTACCCAGCGCGCGGATCCTAATTCCATTTTCATTGAAGTCTCCCTTCCAGTAGTCGCGTGGTTTACGCTTCAGGAGTCGTGCAGCAGCCAGTGTTGCTTACGTTAGTCACTGGAACGATGTCTGGACGTGCAACCGTAGGAATTCCAAGTCCCACCCCAACAGGTGCAGTCGTTGGTACCTCGCCTGCCTCAGCGTGATCACCCGCGAGTGTGCGTCGGTGTGAAAGCACACCAGAATCCGCGATCAGAAAATATGACTTTGCTTCGGTGATACGAGCGGTAACAATGTCACCCGGACGGATGGCAGATCGATTGGCCTCATCGACAGCAAAGTGCACGAGCCTGCCGTCGCGAGCGCGTCCTGACATTCTGTGAGTCGTCTCGTGCTTTCGACCTTCGTCCTGCTGAACAAGGAGTTCTTGCACAGATCCAATGAGCTTTTCATTCTCTTCCAGGCTGATTCGTTCCTGGAGTTCAAGCAGTCGTTCGAACCGCTCCTGCACCACAGCTTTCGGAACCTGGTTTTCCATTTCAGCCGCCGGGGTCCCAGGGCGCGGTGAGTACTGGAATGTATAGGCGGACGTGAATCGTGCCTTCTCAACTACATCAAGCGTTGCCTGGAAGTCTTCTTCCGTCTCGCCTGGGAATCCGACAATGATATCGGTGGTGATCGAAGCCTCAGGAAGCTTCTCACGGACCTCATCCAAAATGCCTAAAAACTTCTTGGATCGGTACGAACGGCGCATGTCCTTGAGTACTTTGTCAGACCCCGACTGCAACGGCATATGTAGCTGCGGGCAAACGTTCGGGGTTTCTGCCATTGCGTCGATGACGTCAGATGTAAACTCTGCGGGGTGCGGGGAGGTGAAGCGAACACGCTCGAGGCCTTCGATCTCGCCACACGCTCGTAGCAGTTTTGAAAACGCGGACCTATCTCGCTCCATTTCCTCGTCAACGAAATGCACACCGTAAGCATTGACGTTTTGGCCAAGCAAAGTGACTTCTAAGACGCCTTGATCCACGAGCGCCTGTACCTCGGCGAGGATATCGCCCGGACGGCGATCAACTTCTTTGCCACGCAGACTCGGAACGATACAGAATGTACACGTATTATTGCACCCGACAGACACCGAAACCCAGCCCGCATAGCTACTTTCACGTTTCGCTGGAAGAACAGAAGGAAATACTTCGAGCGCTTCTGCAATTTCAACTTGCGCCTCGCCCTGTACTCGTGCACGTTCCAGCAGTACCGGCAGTGAGCCCATATTGTGGGTCCCGAAGACCGCGTCTACCCACGGTGCTCTCTGGATAACGTGGTCTTTGTCTTTCTGCGCCAGACATCCACCAACCGCAATCTGCAAATCAGGCTGCGATTCCTTAACCTTTTTCAAATGTCCAAGCGTTCCGTACAAACGCTTGTCTGCGTTTTCACGCACGGCACAGGTGTTGAAAACGATGAGGTCTGGGGCCTGCCCATCTTCAACTGCCACGTACCCCGAATCTTCCAGCAGACCCGACAACCGCTCCGAATCATGAACGTTCATTTGGCATCCGAAGGTTCGTACTTCGTATGTCCTTGATGCAGCCATCTGGTTCGCCTTTCCTGGTTGATTACGCGGGCCTACGCAGGCACGGCTGAACATTCTAGCCACTGCCAACTACCCCGCCCAAACGCCGCAAATTGCTCCCTAGGAAGTCTCTCGAAGTGATTCAACCCTTGTATCTAGTGCAGTTCTTGCGATAGACATGCACATACCTTGTGGAAAGCCTCGACGCGCCAGCACTCCGACAACCCTGCGCAGCGCGCGGGTGTACTCCGCGTGCCCCGCTGGTGGTGTTTTCACTTCTCGCGCCTTCTTTTCCGCGAGGGCTTCAGCAATTGCGTGTTGGTCCTCGTCACTGATTTGTGCGAGCGCGGCGCGCCGATCTGTTTCTGAGACTCCTTTTTCCCTGAGCTCGCGGTCCAGAAAGCTTCTCGACTTTCCTCGACGTTTCGCCCGCTGTCGAACCCATTCATGGGCGAAGCGCCGATCGTCGAGAAGCGAGGACGCGCGAAGAGACGCCAGTACCTCATCAACGAGAGGCGCTGGGAACTCAGCCTTGACAAGACGCTCCCTGAGTTCATGCTCTGATCGCGGTCGCTGATCCAGCAACCTTAATGCACGCCGCCGTACTGGAGCGAGGGCTTCTTCACGTTCGTAGTTGAAGAGTTCTCCATTCCCACCGGTAGCTTCCCATTCGGCAAGTGCGTCCTGCAGGCGTTGAATCTTTTCCGGATCTGGTGTTGCCACGTATTACTTCGCCTTCGCTGGCTCTTCCTCGTCGTCGAAGTCAATGTTTGGCACCATGTCTACTGGGTCATCAGTCAGCGCATCATCATCGGCAAATTCGCCAACCCCCAATGCACGGAAAATCTTTTGCTCGATCTCGTCCGCAAGGTCCGGGTTCTCCTTCAGGAAATTGCGCGCCTTTTCCTTGCCCTGTCCAAGTTGATCGCCTTCGTAGGTAAACCAGGAACCTGACTTCTTCACGAAGCCGTTCTCTACGCCCATGTCAATAATGGACGATTCCCGAGAGATGCCCTCTCCGTACATAATGTCAAACTCTGCGATCTTGAATGGTGGCGAAACCTTGTTCTTCACTACTTTGAGGCGGGTTCGGTTTCCGATGGAATCCTGTCCGTCCTTCAACGTCTGGATACGTCGGACATCACAACGAACCGAGGAGTAGAACTTCAGCGCTTTACCGCCCGTAGTTGTCTCGGGTGAACCGAACATGACGCCGATCTTCTCACGCAGCTGGTTAATAAAAATCGCTGTAGTGCCGGAGTTGTACAGCGCACCTGTCATCTTCCGCAGTGCCTGCGACATCAACCGAGCCTGGAGGCCAACGTGAGAGTCACCCATCTCACCTTCAATTTCAGCCTTAGGCGTCAGTGCGGCAACCGAGTCAATGACGATGATGTCAATCGCGCCAGATCGGACAAGCATGTCCGCGATCTCCAGTGCTTGCTCCCCTGTATCTGGCTGAGAAACGAGCAAGTTATCAGTATCGACGCCCAGCTTGCGGGCATAATCCGGGTCCAGAGCATGCTCGGCGTCGATAAAAGCTGCGATTCCGCCGGCCCGCTGCGCGGAAGCGATGGCGTGAAGCGCAACAGTTGTCTTACCGGAAGACTCAGGTCCGTAAATCTCAACGATGCGGCCGCGTGGCCACCCACCGATCCCCAGAGCGACGTCAATAGCCGTATTCCCAGATGAAATCGACTGAATTGGAGGCCTGTTCTCATCACCGAGACGCATCACAGCCCCCTTGCCATAATCCTTCTCGATCATTGCGAGTGCAGCATCTAGCGCATTCTGGCGATCTTTCGCGGCTGATGCGGTTTTCTTTTTCGCAGCCATTTACATGTTCTCCTTAATGTTCATTCTGTTCGAGTTCGGCGGCGGCGTTTTTGCATACGCCATCGCCCACACACATGTTTAGACTCACCTTCGAGGGTTACGGTTCCCGATGACTTCTAAATCTGGATCTGACTATAGGCAAGTGCCGAGACATCACCAGAGTGTACACGCATACATGTTCGAATTAAAAGTGCAAAACGGCGAGAGCAGCTAGAAACCCGGCCGATCTACGCCAAGGCGACGCGCCTCTGGAACATCAAAGGCGTCACAAAGTTCGTCCCAGGCTTGACGCAAATCGCCTCCATTTTCGATAACCTCTGCGGCGGTACACCCATGACGAGGCAAAAGTTGCGCCTCAATAATCCATGACGCCCGATCAGACCCAAATTCATCCTGGACGAGTTGGTGAAACTCCGTTAATCGCATGGCCTCAAATATACGCGCAGAAAAATCAATACGATTTCATAGCGAACTGAACACTGTTCAAGTACTATTCTCGCTATGTCAAAAAGCATTCCGCAATCAAAGATTGAAGCCCAAGACCTCGCATACATCGCCGTGTTCGCGGCGGTGATCATCGTACTCGGGTTTGTCTCTATTCCAGTCGGCGCTGCCGGCGTTCCAATCGTCATGCAGAACGCTGCTTGTATTCTCGCGGCGCTCGTGCTCGGCCCTAAACGGGGAACCTACACAGTGCTATTGTTCCTCCTCATCGGACTTGCTCTTCCCGTTCTCGCAGGTGGACGCACCGTCGTCTATGCCCTGGGAAGCCCTACAATCGGATATCTGGTTGGCTACATCGCAAGCGCATTTGTTGCAGGTCTCATCGCCTACCGCGCTTCCAGCAAGAGCTCTTTCGTGAATATCGCCCTCCTTCTTGGAGCCGGGTTCGCTGGCCTGTTCCTGCAGTACTTCTTTGGGGTGTTTGGATTGATGGCACGCGCAAACATGACCTTTGGCGCTGCATGGGCAGCACAGCTACCGTTTGTCATCCCTGACACCGCCAAGGTGCTAGTGATTGTGTTCATCGCATTCGCAGTTCGCGCTGCACTCCCCTCACTCCGTCGCGCATAAACTGGATTATTTCCATGCCGCAGATCAGCTTCAACGACGTGAGCGTCGTACGTAATGACAACACACTGCTCCAACCATTTTCACTTACGTTGCAGGAACATCGGATCGGCATCATTGGCTCGAACGGTTCTGGTAAGTCAACGCTCGTCCGGCTTATCAATGGGCTCGAAGAGCCGAGCACAGGCGAGGTATTCTACGACGGGATTTCGCTTGCAACTCGTAGCTCTGAAGTCCGCCGACGTGTCGGGTTCGTGTTCTCCGACGCAGAAAGCCAGATTGTCATGCCCCAAGTCCACGATGACGTGGCGTTTTCATTGAAGAAGTTCAAGCTCTCTAAGGCAGAGAAAGAGCAACGCGTCGATGAGGTACTGGAACGCTTCAAACTCTTGCACAAGGCAGAACAATCACCTCATACGCTCTCTGGCGGTGAAAAACAGCTTCTCGCGCTGGCCGCGGTACTGGTGACTGAACCGACCACCATCATCGCAGACGAGCCAACAACATTGCTTGACCTGCGAAACCGTCGGCGAATAATCGCTGAATTGAACTCGCTTGATCAACAAACAATCGTGGTGACCCATGATCTAGAGCTACTCAGTGACTTCGACCGAGTAATTTGTGTCAACGACGGCGTCATTGCATACGACGGCACACCAGCAGACACGATTCAGTTCTACACTCAGCTAATGGAGCCGAACAGTGAAGATTGACTCGCTACCAATGGGCGTGTACATCCCAGGCAAAACGCTGCTCCACCGTATGAGCCCAAAGAAGAAATTCGTACTGCTCATACTGTATATCCTCATAGCGACCAACTTCGGGCGTACGTTCCCAATCGCGCTCGCGTTGCTAGGCTTGATCTTCGTTCTGTACATCGTGGCAAGAATTCCGATCCGAATCGTTGCCAATCAGCTCGTGCCAATTCTTCCCTTGCTCGCAATGCTGGGCGCTTTCCTTGTTTGGCAAAATGGCATCGGACTTGCTGGCGTCACGCTGATTACGTTGTTCGCAACGATTCTCGCCGCAAACCTTCTTACTCTGACCACAACAGTTGAAGCGCTCCTTGTATCGCTCGAGGAGGGCCTCAAACCGCTCGGCCGTTTCGGAATATCAACTGAGAAAATCAGCCTCGCCATCGCCCTCACGCTCCGTCTCATTCCGCTCATCTTGCAGACGTCGCAGGAAGTTCTCGACGCCCGCAAGGCCCGAGGACTGGGATTTTCTCCCCTCGCGTTTGGCGTACCGCTCATCGTGCGAAGTATCCGAAGGGCGGAACAGATCGGCGATGCACTTGTCGCTCGTGGCGCGCTCGACTAACCGCGTTCAATCCTTCGCAGGGCAAAGCAAAAAGCTCCAGGTTTCTATAGAAATCCTGGAGCTTTTTTACCACGCTTTAGGCTTCGCCGCGGAGCTCACGCATCCGACGTGCGACGGCGTCCTCACTTGCTTGCGGGGCGCCGGTCTTGCCCTGCTCAATCGACTGCTGTTCCTTTCCCGAGGTCAACTCGCCAGACATCTCTGCGCGAATCTGCTCGAGCCGACTGTGGCCTGCCATCTGGATTCCAGCCTGCTCCACCTCAGCCATGCGGCCTTGGATCGAGTTCTCCGCGAGCTCTGCAGCACCCAGTGCGTTCGCGTAGCGGCGCTCAATCTTGTCGCGAACCTGGTCCAAGTTCGGGCCGGAGGCGGTCAACGAGTTCATCGAGCGCATGGTCTCGGAAACCTTCTCCTGCATCTTGGCCTGCTCAAGCTGCGACAGCAACTTCGAGCGCTCAGCGACCTGCTGTTGCAGGTGTGCCGCGTTGCGCTCCACAGCTTGCTTTGCCTGTGCTGCCTGCTGGAGTGCCTGGTCGTGCAGCGCCTTCGTGTCTTCAACGCCCTGCTCTGCGGTAACAAGCTGCGCCGCGAACGCCTCAGCAGCGTTCTCATACTCGGTCGCCTTCTGTGCGTCACCGTTGGAGCGGGACTTATCTGCTAATTGGAGCGCCTGGCGAGCGTTCGCTTGAAGTTTCTCGACTTCCTCCAAGCGACGATTCAGCTGCATTTCCAGCTGACGCTGGTTACCGATAACGGCGGCTGCCTGCTGCGAAAGCGCCTGGTGCTGGCGCTGAGCCTCGGAAATTGCTTGCTCAATCTGGATCTTTGGATCAGCATTCTCCTCGATCTTGTTGTCGAAAAGTGCCATCA
Organism: Corynebacterium pseudogenitalium; assembly: GCF_024453815.1. Classification (NCBI taxonomy): domain Bacteria; kingdom Bacillati; phylum Actinomycetota; class Actinomycetes; order Mycobacteriales; family Corynebacteriaceae; genus Corynebacterium; species Corynebacterium pseudogenitalium. The sequence goes on from NZ_CP072934.1 coordinate 1,401,441, forward strand.
GGTAGTTCCAGAATTTTGAAAACGGGTTTGCCATAGTGTTGCGTTTTACCTTTCGCTGAGCATTGAAATTGGCCGTGTCCACGGCCAAACTGTTTCGTATTCTATCTGTTACAGCGCTGCTCCGCTATGCGTGAATCGCATCAGCCGTAGCGAATTCATCGTTCATCGATTGCAGTGAAAGGTTCGCAACAGCCTCGAGAACAACTTCTGAAACCGTTGTGTCCAGTGCTTCGCAAATCGATGCGAGCAGCTCTGAGGAAACTTCCTTGCGCCCACGCTCCAGCTCAGAGAGGTAACCAGAAGAAACGCGGGCTTGAGCAGCAAGAGATCGCAACGTCACGCCTTTATCCGCCCGGAAAGCTCGCAGTGACATTCCTAGCGCCTCTCTCAGCAGCGGTTCTTTCTGGCGGGTTCCAGACTCGCGAAATGGAAAAGCGACCTCATCCTGTGCATCGAACGAGGGCTCAAGCGGCGTATCGATTAGAAGTGTCGTAGTCATCACTTGGTATAACTCCCCTCAACGTGTTTTTGTTCCCGCACGGCATGCAACAGGACGCGAAGCGCTGCTTCAACAGCCCACTCGCGTACCTCGTTGCGCGGCGCCTGTAGCAAGTTTCGGGCCTGTCTGAATCCTGGAATGGTTCCGCGTACGAGAGGGGCGTCGGAAAGTATGTCGCCTGCGAGAACTGCTTCACAACCATCACTTGAGGCGATCCCTACCCAGACCTCACCAACAGGGTGGCCATCCTGTTCACTGGGCCCGGCCACACCAGTGAGCGAAAGGCCCCAGTCCGCGTCGAGCTTCCGCTTTGCCGCCTTCGCCATCTCTTTCGCGGTCACCGGAGAAACAGGTCCAAACTCATCGATGACGTCCTGGGGAACGCCGGCCAAGGTAACTTTGCACTCAGTCGCGTAAGTCACCATCGCGCCTCGTAGCGCTGCGGAGGCACCCGGAACGCCTGCGAGTGCGGCACTTGCCAAACCGGCAGTGAGCGATTCACAAAGCCCAACTGTTGCACCCCTCTTAGTAAGTTCCGCAATCACATCGGATGCAGTACCTCGCATTAGTTATTCACCTTGCGAGCATCGACAAGGTATTGCACGCCGGTCACCACGGTGACGACTACGGCCAACACCATTACAACGTAGGAAGGCGCGTCCATCCAGGAAGGCAGCGGGCACAGGTAGAGAGCAACGCCGACGGTCTGGAGCACCGTCTTCACCTTGCCACCCTTGGACGCGGGAACGACATGGTCGTTGCGCAGCATCCACATTCTCCACATGGTGATGCCGAGCTCGCGGACCACGATGACGATAGTCATCCACACAGGAAGGTTGGACGCCACGTTGAGTACTACAAGTGCCGTAATCATCAGGGCCTTGTCCGCGATCGGGTCCGCAATTTTCCCGAAGTCGGTAATCAGGTTGTAGGTACGGGCGATTGTTCCGTCTAGCTTGTCCGTGAGCATCAGCGCAACGAACACACCGAACGCCGCACCCCATCGCTGGTCCAGTGCCAACCATGCGAAGACGGGGATAAAAATGATTCGCAACGACGTCAAGACGTTGGGTACGTTCCAGTTCGATGGTTTTTCAGTCACGCCCTCTACCCTACCTATCCCATGCTTTCCCTTAGACTGCGTGTTATGAAATATTTTGCATTCCATTACACGTACTCAGATAATACGGACGTCGTAGATGCTACGCGCCCCGCACACCGCGAGTTCATCGCGAAGCAGATAGAGCTCGGAAGGATTGTCGGATCTGGCCCGCTAGTCGACGCCGGCAAGGCCCTCATCATCGTGCAATTACCAGATACTGCCGACGCTGCGGAGGCAGTATCACTCATGAACCAGGACCCCTACTGGCAGAACAACGCCCTACTCAGCCGCGAGGTCCACGAGTGGAACCCGGTCTCCCGGGTGTTCCCTTAAACCGCGGAAGTTCTACTTCCTCCCGCGCTGCACATGGAGGTGATCCGTCTCGCGGGAACCAGTGGCGGTGTGGTCGCCCTTGCCCGACGTTGCAGGGTCATCAATCCACTCGATGTGGTGGCCCTGGTTATCGACCTTGCGACGGTTCCCGTGGTCGTCGTAGTCGATGTGCCAGCTCGGACCGTTTGGGTCCCGCCGCCCTGCCTTGATATCCGCTCGGTCCTTCACCAAGGAGCACAGCACGGTAATCACCAGTACTGCCACAATGAAGCCGAGCGATGCAACGGTGCCAACCTCCGGTACGCTCACATTCTCACCGCCATTGACAAACGGCAGGTTGTTCTCGTGTAGCGCGTGAAGCAACAGTTTGATGCCGATAAAGCCAAGAATCACGCCCAACCCGTACGGCAGATACACCACACGGTCCAACAAGCCAGAAAGCAGGAAGAACATCTGGCGAAGGCCCATGAGCGCGAACGCATTCGCGGTAAACACAATGTACGCCTCAGAGGTAATACCGTAGATTGCTGGGATCGAATCAAACGCAAACATTACGTCGATAAACCCGATGGAGAGCAGTGCGACGAACAGCGGGGTCGCTGCGGTCTTACCTTCCTTCGTCTTCGACCACAGCTTGTCACCGTGGTAGGAGCTCGTGACAGGGACGACTTTACGGAGTGCCTTCACGACAGCCATATCGTTCGGATCTGTTTCAGGTGCATCAGTCGCCTCGTCGTAAACGAGTTTGACAGCCGTGTAGATCAAGAACGCTGCGAAGATGTAGAAGACGTCGCTCCACGCCTCGATAAGTGCTGCGCCGAGCAGAATAAACAGCAGGCGGCATACCAACGCGATAACAATGCCCAAGAGCAGCACCTTTTGCTGGTACTTCCTTGGAATCTTGAACGCACCCATGATCAGCGCAAAGACGAACAAGTTGTCCACGGACAGCGCAAGCTCAGTGATGTAGCCAGTGAAGAACTGGACGCCGTGCTCGCCGTCCCACTCCCACCAGATCGCACCGCCACAGATCGCTGCCATCGTCATGTAGAACAGCGTCCAAAAGCCCGATTCTTTGATAGTTGGCTCGTGGGCCTGGCGAACGTGAGTAAGAAAGTCAAAGGCGAAAAAGCCCAGAATGATTGCTGCAGTGAGCAGCCATATCCATAGGGGGACACTCAACGTGGTTACCTCCGGTCGTTGCATAGGACAAAGAAAGACCGGAGGTCTCCCCCACCACGTAGCTACGCGGCTGCCTCAACCGGGATACGTTTGTTCCGTGTTGACGATCTGAGGCACTTGCGGGGTACTCCCCTCCAATGCGAATGCCAGGCTACACCATCAGGGGGAGTCGCTACCAGTTATACGGCTCCACCGGTGGGATTGTAGGTTGCTTCGACCGTCTTCACGTCATCTTCATCTGCAGTGGCGTCATCACCAAGTTGCGCGTCGACGTCCTTCGGTGCGTCCGCGGGATCCGCACCCTTGAGCATCCAAAGAATGGTCTCGAGCTCTTCTGGCTTCACCAGCACTTCACGGGCCTTGGAGCCTTCCGATGGCCCAACGATGCCACGGGACTCCATCAAATCCATCAGTCGGCCGGCCTTTGCAAAACCGATACGCAGCTTGCGCTGCAGCATGGAGGTCGATCCGAGCTGCGCCGTAACAACGAGTTCAACGGCTTCCAGCAAGTCGTCCAGGTCCTTGCCGATGTCGTCGTCGATAACTTTCTTCTCGGACTCCTTCTCTTCCGTAACGCCCTCGACGTACTGTGGTTCGTCCTGGCTCTTGGCAGCGTCCACGACGGCTTGGATTTCAGCGTCAGACACAAACGCACCTTGCATGCGTTGCGGCTTGCCGGCGCCCTGCGGGATGAAGAGACCGTCGCCCATGCCAATGAGCTTCTCCGCGCCACCCTGGTCGAGGATGACGCGTGAGTCAGTAAGCGAGGATGTTGCAAACGCGAGCCTGGACGGCACGTTCGTCTTGATCAAGCCCGTGACGACGTCCACCGAAGGTCGCTGCGTAGCCAAGACAAGGTGGATACCTGCTGCGCGGGCCTTCTGCGTAATGCGGACGATCGAGTCCTCGATCTCCTTCGGCGCGGTCATCATGAGGTCGGCAAGCTCGTCGACGACACAGACGATGAACGGGTAGGGTCGCATCTCGCGCTGAGAGCCTGCAGGAGCAGTGATTTCACCGCTCTTCACCTTCTTGTTGAAGTCCTTGATGTGGCGGACACGAGCGGTCTTCATGTCCATGTACCGCTGCTCCATCTCCTCCACCAGCCACTGCAGTGCCGCTGATGCCTTCTTCGGCTGCGTGATAATTGGCGTGATCAGATGTGGAATCCCCTCGTACGGAGTGAGCTCCACCATCTTTGGGTCGATGAGGATCAGGCGTACTTCTTCAGGTGTTGCGCGCGTCAGCAAGGAAACCAACATCGAGTTCACGAACGCCGACTTACCGGAGCCCGTAGAACCCGCAACAAGCAAGTGCGGCATCTTCTGCACCGAAGATGCAATAAAGTCGCCCTCGATGTCCTTGCCTAAGCCGATGAGCATAGGGTCATCGTCCGCAGCAACATTCGGCGCTTCGAGGACATCGCGCAGACGAACCATCTCACGGTCCTGATTCGGCACCTCAATGCCGACGGCAGATTTGCCGGGAATTGGCGTCAACAAACGAACGTTATCGGTCGCGACTGCATAGGCAAGATTGGACTGCAAGTTGGTAATCTTCGACACCTTGACGCCGGGCCCAAGCTCTACTTCGTAGCGGGTCACGGTCGGACCACGGGAGAAGCCCGTCACCATAGCATTGACCTTGAACTCCTCGAAGACCTCTGTGATGGCTTCGATCATGCGATCGTTAGCTTCGGTGCGTGTCTTCGGCGCTTGGCCAGCGAGCAGCAAATCGGTTGTTGGAACGACGTAGGTGGAATTCCTGTCGATCTTCTTCGCGTGGCCATCCTTCGGCGCCTCAGGTGGAGTTGTGCTTGGGTCCTTCCCTGAACGCGCTACGACCGCCTGGCGAACTGCGTCTCGCGACTGATCGACGGCATCCCTTTGAGCCTCCTCGAGCGTAGGTCGAGGCAGAATCTTCGTCTCCTCGGGTTGCGCAGGCTGACGTTTCGACGCCGCCTTCGTCGCAGGACGTTCAATGACCGCAGTGGCGTCGCTGCCTTCCTGCGTGTCGAAGTCTTCACCGAAATCGATAACCTCTGTCTCATCACCCGATGTTTGAGGCGCTGATGCTGGCTTCGCCGGGTAGTTATCCAGTGGCGTGGAGGCCTTTCGCAACTTCTCCGAGAAAGACGAAAACCCAGAAACCCTTGGTTTCTTTGCCGCTGTACGTGGAGAAAGACCGGTACGTGGGCTCCTCGATTCAGGCTCAACCCGCGAGCGCTTTGCCGACGTGCGCGGGCACCCCTCTGCGATAGCGTCAATGTCCCGGCCTACATCACTGTAAGGATCCGACTCATCGTCAGTCTCGGGCCGCTGGAATACCGAGCTAAGCCACGCAGTGAAAAAATCATACGCCTCACGCACAGTAATACCGGTTGTACGAAGCGCACCATAAACAATGACAAGTCCCAGCAGCGGAACTGCCACATATGAGGAGAATCCAGCGGCGAGCAAGCCACCGGTGAACGTGCCCACTACCCCACCGGCGATCTTGCGAGATTCCCAATCGGCAGGGTTGCCAGCGAAGACATGAATCATGCCAAGCATCGCAATACCAATAATCAACAGGCCCGACGCCACCCTGGCACGTACTGCCGGTTCTGCCTTCACGTTCAGCATGAGAGCGATAGCGATGCAGACCAAAATCACAGGAAGCAGGAGCGCACCAGCACCAATTGCCCAGTGAACACCCTGCGCAATGACGTTGCCTATCGGGCCAGCGATATCCATCCACACGGAGGCGCCCAGGATCGCGGCAAGGCCAATGAGCACTAAACCGTACGCGTCAACGTTGCCACGCGAGATGCCCAACGAGCGACTGGACTTTCGTGAGTGCTCTTCACGTTGCGGCGCCTCAGCAGAGGGGCCGTCGTCAAGAAAATCGAAGTTGTCGTCCTCGTCATCGTATCCGTTTGCGTCGGGCACGCTGTCAAAACTCTCCTTACGGCGTGGTCGAAGTTTGGTAAGCAACGAACCAGCTCCGCGAACTGCACTGCCAATTGAGCTTCCGACGACTCTCGTCGCGGACCCGACCCGTTCATCGGCAGTCTCTGCCGCGACCATGGACGAGGTCGGTGGATGCGTCATCGACGCTGGGGCACCGTAACGGCTCGTCGTTGAACGTGCACGGTCCCGCGGGCCTGTCGAAGCTCGCGTATTTCGTGGCGCTGGTTTCCTGGCAGACATGTGCTACACATTAGTACCTTGCGCACCATTATTACCATCCGCCACTCTAAAACCACAGATATTGTTACAGGCGAATGAATCAAGTACTACAACTTGATATCTACTCCAGCAAGAGCTTCAACCGCACCGGTTACATCCACTTCGACCGCGCTGCGACCGGCGGCCCACAACAATAGTTCCCCGGGTTCGCCATATACGCGGACGACGTTATCGCCCTGCTTTGAAACGCCGACGCCTTCGCCAATGACCGCAGGAGGCAAGTCCGGGGGCGTCAAAATCACAGGTACCGCAACACCTTTCAGCGTGACTGAACCAAACCGCTTCGCAAGCTTCAAAAGTTCTTTGTTGGTGACGGCACTAAACTGCCGAGGCTCGACCTTACCTCTACCTCGACGAACGTCTTCGTGGTGAATAAAGTGCTCGGCTGTATTTAACGTGTCGTCACTCGGCTTGAAAAGCGAAGGCGGACCGATGGCCCAGAGACGCACAAGATCCTCGTACGACCATGATGCAAGTCGGGCTTCCTCCGCCTCCAAAAACTTCCTCGCTCGCTTTACGAATATTCCGATGGCAGCTAATGGCCTTCGTTCACGGATATAGAGGTGCGTCGCCAAATCGCGAGTGTTCCAGCCCTCGCACAGCGTCGGTGCTTCAGGCCCGACTTCGAGTAACAGTTCAGCGAGTTGATTTCGTTCAGTCTTTGCAAATGACATGGGCCCTAGCATAGTGCCAGGGCCCATAGTTCTGCTCACAAAAGTGTCAGGTATTAAAGCGACTCTCGTGTTGCTTGAACATCAGCGTCTTCTGCCGGTCCAATATCCGCCGCGGTTGGAACCACGGTTGGAAGAATGACTGGCTCACGCTTGTACTTCTGCTCAATCGTTCGCGAGAGCTGACGACGAAGCTGCTGCACCATGCGGTACGGGTCATTCTCCCCTTCTGCAGCCAAATCACCCATAACTTCCTGGACACGCTCGACGACCTTCTTATTGAAGTCACGGTCGTCTTCAGAGAAACCAGTGGTGGAGACGCGCGGTACCTCAATGAGGCTACTCGTGCGGTCGTCGATCACGCAGGTAATCGAGACAACGCCACCTGAGGCAAGCGAGCTGCGGTCTGCCAGCACGTCCGGGTCTACGTCGCCCATCGTCGCGCCATCAACATAAAGCTGTCCGACCTGGTACTGGCCAACAACCTTGATCTTGCCCTTCGTCATGTCAACCACAACACCATTTTGAGCAAGTGCGGTATTCTCCGGCTTCACACCGGTCGCAATAGCGAGCTCCTTGTTCGCGCGCATGTGGCGCCACTCACCGTGCACAGGCATAGCGCAAGTCGGGCGTGCTGCGTTGTACAGGAAGAGAAGCTCACCGGCGTAGCCGTGGCCAGAAGCGTGGACATGAGCTTCGGAGTTCGTCACCACAGTCGCACCGATTTGTGCGAGGTTGTTGATCGCCGCGAACACAGCTTCCTCATTACCTGGGATCAGGGAAGACGACAGGATGATCATGTCACCGTCGCGGATGGTGATCTGGCGGTGTTCACGGCGCGACATACGCGAAAGCGCAGCCATCGGCTCGCCCTGCGTACCCGTTGTGATCAGCACAACCTTATGCGGCGCCATCTTGGCAGCTTCTTCGATAGGGATAATCGTGTTCTTCGGAGCCTTCAGCAGGCTCATCTTCTCGGCGATTTCCATATTTCTCAACATGGAGCGGCCGTTGAAGGCAACCTTGCGACCATTCGCTACAGCCGCGTTGACTGCCATTTGGACGCGAGCAACGTTGGAAGCAAACGAAGCAATCACAACGCGCTGCTTCGCCTGGCTCACCAAACGCGTCAGTGTCTCCTCGATACCGGCCTCGGATGCAGAAATACCCGGCACCGTAGCGTTCGTGGAGTCACACATAAACAGATCGACGCCTTCGTCACCGTAACGCGACAGCGCCGGCAGGTCCGTCGGCATTCCGTCGTACGGAGTCTGGTCCACCTTGACATCACCAGTCATCACAACATGACCCGCGCCGGTCTTAATAGACAGGCCGAGACACTGCGGAATGGAGTGATTCACGTGCCAGAAACGCACGTGGAATGGGCCCAAGTTGACGGAAGAATCCTTGTTCACCTCATGCAACTTCGGACGCTGACGGTGCTCCTTCGTCTTCGCAGCAATCAGCGCATTGGTGAAACGCGACGAGTAAATCGGGATATCCGGGCGCAGCTTCAACAGCCACGGGATTGCGCCAATGTGGTCTTCATGTCCATGAGTGACAACCAGGGCCTCGACCTTGTCCAACTTCTTTTCAATCGGACCAAAGTCAGGCAGCACAAGATCAACGCCTGGTTCACCGGAGTTCGGGAACAGCACACCACAGTCAACGATGAGCAGGCGTCCGTTGTATTCAAACACCGTCATATTACGACCGATTTCGGAAATACCACCCAAGGCGTAAATACGCAGGGTTCCCTTCGGTGCCTTCGGAGGAGCCGGGAGGCGCTTCGTCAAGTCTGCGCCCTGCATCGACTTCACCGGGTTACGGCGGCCACCGCCGTTGTTACCGCGTCCACGGCCGCGGCGGCGATTCCTGCCGTTACCGCCATTTCCGTTCGAGTTCCGGGACTTGTTATCCCGCTGTGACTTCTCAGAGCCCTTGTCATCTTCATTACTTGCAGTTCCTGCGGCCTGCTTCGGTGCCTGAAACACCGGCTTCTGTTCAGTGGCCTCAGGTGGCCCTGCTTTACGCGTCACTTTGCGTGAGCGTGTACGGGGTTCGTTCATACTTAAAGGACTCCAGCCTTCTTCAAATCTTCTCTGAGAACCTCTACCTGCTCAGAGGTCGCTCCGACCACTGGCAGGCGTGGTTCGCCTACTTCAATGCCCTGCAGACGCAGGGCAGCCTTTGCAAATGTTGTGCCACCGAGAATCGCCTGTTGATGTGCGAGAACATCGATGACGTTGGCGTTAATTTCCCGCGCACGGACGAGGTCGCCTTCCTCGAAGCTTGTGATGAGCTCGCGCAATGCTTGCGGTGCTGCGTGGCCTACAACCGAGATCACACCGGTTGCCCCCATGGCCAGCCACGGCAGGTTCAGAGGGTCGTCCCCCGAATACCATGCCAGACCTGTTGATTGGATCAACGGTGCTGCCTGGAAGAAGTCGCCTTTCGCGTCCTTCATCGCAACTACGGTTGGCAATTCCGCCAACTTCGCAATGGTGTCCGAAGCAATCGGAATCGCAGAGCGTCCTGGAATGTCGTAGAGGCAGATCGGCAACGAAGTTGCAGACGCGATCTCCCGGAAGTGCGCAAACACGCCGTCTTGAGACGGCTTCGAGTAATACGGCGTGACAACCAAGAGGCCATCAGCCCCTGCCTCAGCAGCTTCCTTCGCCAATGCGACGGACTTTCGGGTATCGTTCGTGCCTACTCCGGCGATAAGTTTGGCGCTATCGCCAACTTCTTCACGCACCGCTTTCAGTAACGCGACTTTCTCTTCACTGGTTGTCGTTGGCGATTCGCCCGTCGTGCCCGCAAGCACGAGGGCATCAATGCCATTGCCGACAAGGTGGGCAGCTAATGCTCGTCCTGCCTTAACGTCTAGCTCGCCATGCTTATCGAACGGCGTGACCATTGCGACGCAGACTGTGCCGAAAACGTCAGCACCGATACTAGCTTTCATAGAAGTGCCCATGCCAAAAGAGCGTACCCTTTTTGCTGGCTGAATGTAACTCCACCGCTACGTTTTGTACTGGGTTGTTGCCTTCTTAGTCCCGTCCGGCAGCGTTGTGACAACGAAGTCCTCGAACAAGACGGGTGCGCACTCACTCAAAAGTTCCAGACACCTCACGGCGACTGCTCGTAGTTCCTCCCCACTGTGCTCAGCTGCCCTGGTCGCAACAAAATTCCGCCAAGTCCGGAGGTTGCCGCTGACAACAAGTCGGGTTTCTCTCGCAGCCGGAGCAAGTGCCATAGCTGCCTCGCGTACCTGTTGCTTGCGCAGTAACACATTCTTCTCATCCGTCAGACTTGCTTCCACCGCGTTATGCAATTCGTCGTGCACAAACGCAGCGTCTTCAATCGCGTGCTCGAAAAACCGTTGAAGTTGCTCGTCCCGCTGCACAACGCTAGGAACCACGACTCCTCTTTGCTCTTCAGGTAAGGAGTACTGTGAAAGCTCGCTGACTGAAAAGTCTCGGTGTCGCAATATCTCATGGCTGGTGGCCATTGAGATTCCCTGAATATACAGCGTCACGCTTGCATGCTCGAGCAGCGAGAGGTTGCCGGCATCAATGATGTGATGCAGGAAGGCGTCCGTGCTCGAAGTGTGAGACTCATTGTCGCCGAAGGAGTCATAGCTTGCCCTGCCTGCAAATTCGACGACAGCATCCGCCGTCGCTGCACCAGATGAAGGCCACCAGCCCAATCCGGCTGGCGGTTCGAACGTTGATGCTGCCACGAGCTGGATGCTGAGTTGGCGCTGCGGCTGCATCTGTTACAGCCCGAGGAACTTGTCAAGGCCAATCGTGAGGCCTGGATGATCCATGACGTTTCGTACGCCGAGCAATACACCCGGTACGAACGAATCACGCCCATAGGAATCTTGGCGGATAGTCAACGACTGATCGACGGTGCCGAAGATAACTTCCTCATGCGCAACCATTCCGGTCATACGCACAGCGTGGACTCGGACACCATCGATATCTGTGCCGCGCGCTCCATCGAGTTCCTGCACAGTGGCATCCGGACAAGGTTGCATTCCGGCGGCCTTTCGGGCCTCTGCAATCCCTTGCGCTGTCTTTACCGCAGTGCCGGACGGTGCATCCAGCTTGTTCGGATGGTGGTACTCAACTACCTCGGCTGACTCGAAGAACTTGGCCGCCTGGCGAGCAAAGGACATCGTCAATACAGCTGAGATGGCGAAGTTAGGCGCAATGAGAACGCCAGTGCCCTGCGAAGCAGCACACCAGCTGCGTACTTGGTCGTAGCGATCGTCGTCAAAGCCTGTTGTACCGACAACACAGTAGATACCGTGCTTGATGCAGAATTCGAGGTTGCCCATAACGGAGTCAGGAGTGGTGAAGTCAACGATAACTTCGGCGCCAGCGTCCAGAAGTTTGTCTAAGCTGTCGTCTTTATCAATTTCGGCGACAAGTTCAAGATCATCAGCAGCGCGCACGCCCGCTACAACTGCGGTACCAACGCGCCCATGCGCCCCTAATACACCGACTTTGATTGACATTTTCATTCCTCAATTCTCTACATACGAGTTACATTCGATCTACTGCTGTCACTGTAGCGCGCCGTGAGGCAGGTGTGGTTCGGTACACTCGAAAAGCATGAAGAGAAGCTTGATCCTCCCCGGTGTCCTCACCGTGGCTGCACTGCTCACCGCGTGCGGCACGGGCTCCGAAGTGACAGAGCCGTCCACAGCAACCGCGTCCACTGAAAGCGCTACAGCTACCACTACGCAAGACGCATCTGCTACGGAGTCAACGGTGTCGGCTGCCGCATCTCCCGCAGCCCCAGTCGCTCTCAACGCTTTCGCTCCGCCCGAAGGTGCCCCTGAGCTAACGCTCCAGGATGTTCGAGTCGGTAGCCATGAGACTTATGACCGCGTCGTCTTCGAGTTCTCAGGCAATGGCCTACCTGGATACCGAATTCAGTACACCGATAAGGCACTCCAGCAGGCCTCCGGCCACGAGCTCGCGGTCACCGGTAACAATATCTTGGAGGTGCTCATCGACGGCACACCGATGGATCGACTCCCGAGCAACCCTGACCTTATCTCCGCTGGCCCATATCAGCTGGCAACCGGCAACGTCGCTGGGATCACCAACGGCGGCACGTTTGAGAACCAGTCGCAGTTCTTCATCGGACTCGACCGGCAGCGTTCGTTTGAGGCCACGGTGTTGGAAAGTCCAACACGGCTAGTTATTGACGTCCACCGTTAGCTCGGCAAACGCGTAGTGGCCAGGGCGTAAATGCCCTGGCCACTTCTTTAAGCGGTGAGACTACTTGTCCTGCTCAACAGGAACAAGGGAGATCTTGCCGCGATTATCAATATCACGAATCTCGACCTCGATCTTGTCACCGACGTTGACAACGTCCTCGACCTTCTCGATGCGCTTGTTGCCACCCAAGTTCGAGATATGAATCAGGCCGTCGGTTCCCGGGACGATCGAAACGAACGCGCCGAATGCAACGGTTTTGACCACGGTACCCAGGTAGTGCTCGCCTACCTTCGGCAACTGTGGGTTAGCAATTGCGTTGATCTTGTCGATCGCGGCGTCTGCTGCTTCGCCACTGGTTGCCGAGACGTACACGGTTCCGTCCTCTTCAATCGAGATGTCCGCGCCGGTTTCCTCGGTAATCGAGTTGATCATCTTGCCCTTCGGGCCAATGACCTCACCAATCTTGGAAACAGGAACCTTCACCGTGGTGATTTTCGGCGCCAACGAGCTCATGTCATCCGGCGAATCAATGACCTCTGCCATCGTGTCCAGGATGGTCTCTCGAGCATCATGCGCCTGCTTCAGAGCCGAAGCGAGCACGTCAGAAGGAATGCCGTCCAGCTTGGTATCAAGCTGCAGGGCGGTGATGAACTCGCGGGTGCCTGCCACCTTGAAGTCCATATCGCCGAACGCATCTTCCGCGCCCAGAATGTCCGTCAGAGCGACGTACTTCGTCTCACCATCGACGTCACCCGACACAAGGCCCATCGCAATACCCGCGACCGGAGCAGCCAGTGGCACACCAGCGTTGTACAGCGACAACGTCGATGCGCACACGGAGCCCATCGACGTCGAACCGTTGGAGCTCAGCGCCTCAGAAACCTGGCGAATCGTGTACGGGAAGTCTTCGCGCGAAGGTATCACTGGCAACAACGCGCGCTCTGCAAGCGCACCGTGACCGATTTCGCGGCGCTTCGGGGAGCCAACACGACCTGTTTCACCAGTCGAATACGGTGGGAAGTTGTAGTGGTGAATGTAACGCTTCGAAGTCTCAGGGCTCAGCGAATCGATTGGCTGTTCCATCTTCAGCATGTCAAGCGTCGTCACACCAAGGATCTGGGTCTCGCCGCGCTCGAACAGTGCCGAACCATGCGCACGCGGGACGAGTTCGACTTCAACACCAAGGTCACGGATCGCGGTCACGCTGCGACCGTCGATACGGTAGCCATCCTTCAGGATCTTGCCTCGAACAATCTCCTTCTGCAGTGCGTTGTACGCCGCGCGAATCTCCTTCACCACAGCAGCAACATCGTCGTCATCTTCGTCGACGTCGAGGCGGTCAAGCACATCTTCTTCGATGTCCTCGATGTACGCGTTGATCTTCTCTTCGCGCTCCTGCTTGCCAGCGATGGTCAGGAAGGAAGCGAGCTTCTTCGATGCCTTCTTCTCCACTGCTTCAAACACCTCATCGGTGTATGCCGGGAATAGCGGAAACTCCTTGCGTTCCTTGTCGAACTGAGCTGCAAGGTCGCGCTGCGCCTCACACAGCGTCTTGATGTACGGTTTCGCAGCCTCCAGACCGTCTGCGACGGTTTCCTCGGTAGGTGCAGGTGCGCCGTCAGCGATCAGCTTGACGACGTTCGCGCCAGCTCCTGCCTCAACCATCATGATTGCAACATCCGCTTCCGTCTTACGGCCACGCTTGCGCTCAACAATGCGGCCCGCAACAACCATCTCGAAGATGGCACGCTGGTGCTGCTCGTGATTCGGGAATGCAACCCACTGGCCTTCTGGGTGTTTATCGTCAGCGATCAATGCCATACGCACACCACCAACGGGGCCGGAAACCGGCAGGCCAGAAAGCTGCGTTGCCGCGGAAGCTCCGTTGATAGCGACAACGTCGTAGTACTCTTCCGGGGCGATCGACAGGACGGTAATCACGACCTGAACCTCGTTGCGCAGCCCCTTCACGAAGGTTGGGCGCAGTGGGCGGTCGATGAGACGGCAAGCCAGGATCGCCTCGGTGGATGGGCGGCCTTCGCGGCGGAAGAACGAGCCCGGGATACGGCCCGCGGCATACATTCGCTCCTCGACATCAACGGTCAGAGGGAAGAAATCAAAGCCTTCGCGGGGGTTATTCGACGCCGTCGTCGTCGCAAGCATCATGGTGTCATCGTCCAGGTAGGTCGTCACCGAGCCATCTGCCTGGCGAGCCAACTGGCCCGTCTCAAAACGAATGGTGCGAGAACCGAAATCACCATTGTCGAGCGACGCTACTGCTTCGGTAACCCCATACTCTTCATCAACGTGGATTTCGTACGAATTTCTCGGCTTAAAACTGCTCAATTGATCCCTCTCCTTGGATCTCCGGGCGATCATCGATGTCGCCGCTTTTGTGTCATTTAGAACGAAGCACACTCTACCACCCTGCCAGGGATTTCACCACGCTCCAGACACAGCTAAACCCCCGCCCTGAAAGCCAGAGCGGGGGTTTGAAGCCTTATGACGTGATTGTCTTAACGACGCAGGCCGAGACGAGCAATCAGGTCACGGTAGCGCTCCACGTTGTTCTCGCGCAGGTACTTCAGCAGACCACGACGGCGACCAACCAGCAGCAGCAGGCCACGACGGGAGTGGTGGTCGTGCTGGTGGAACTTCAGGTGCTCAGTCAGGTTGTTGATGCGCTCGGTGAGCAGCGCAACCTGCGCCTCCGGGGAACCGGTGTCAGTCTCGTGCACACCGTAGGTCTTCAGAATCTCTGCCTTTTTCTCAGCGTTCAGCGCCATGAAAAACTCCTCATTTGTTTCAGTCCGCATATACTTTGACCACTTTGTGCTGCAACTGCTGCGAACCACAGTCTCAACTCGCACAAAGCCTGGACTACTTTAGCTGCTGCGCGCCAGGTTGGTCAAACGTGTCATGAACTCATCGAGGAATCGATCAACGTCGACACCAACTGCAACCTGACTCGTCTTCTTCGGGTCATTCAGACGCTCCGGGTCCCCGATCGTTCGTCCACGAGTTGGCTCTTCGAGGTCCGTGCGCAGGTTTATACCAATGCAGTCAACCAGGCTGGGATCTATCGCAACTGCTACCGCCAACGGGTCATGCAGCCCGCACCCACCAAGATGCGGCGAAGTTGTTTCATATGCCTTGATGTAAAAGTCAGTCGCCTTTGCCAAGAAGTTGCCTTGAGACGTGCCCAACTCCTTCCACACCGCGGTTTCCTTCGACGTCAACAACGTCTGTAAAGTGACATCGAGCCCGATCATGGTGAGGTTCTGTGCCCTGCGCATCACAAAGTCAGCAGCTTCGGGGTCCTGATTGATGTTCGCCTCAGTGCACGTATTGACGTTTCCCGGCACGGTCAACGCACCGCCCATCATCACAATCCTGGCACTGTCTGCAAAGTCTTTATCGGCTTCCATGGCAGCTGCGACCGTCGTCAGAGGCCCGACAGGAACAACCACTAACTCGTCGCCGTAGCGGTGGAACGCGTCGACCATGAAGTCCACCGCGGAGGCTTCCTCGACAGCGCGATGGGCATCCGGAAGTTGCGCCTCCCCTATACCGTTTACGCCGTGAATGAACTGCGAAATCTCCAGAACTTCAAAGCTATCCTTGGCACGAGCATGCGTCGGGCCAGCGAACACGGGAATATCGGTGCGCCCGAATAACTCGAGAATCGCGAGACTGTTGCGAACACTATCAGCCACCGTGACGTTTCCATATGTCGATGTCACGCCGACAAGTTCCACTTCAGGTGAAGCCATAGCATATGCCAACGCCAACGCGTCGTCGATACCGGTGTCTACGTCGAGAATCATCTTGATGGTCACAGCAAAAACCTTTCAAGCAACACAGATCAGCAACGGCTTTATTCTACGGAATCAGCAACAGGCTCGCTTAAGAGCTCGCGGGTCCGGGAAACGTCCCGAGCCATGTGCTCCAGAAGCTCGTCAACGGAATCGAACTTGACCATGTCGCGAACCTTCGCCACGAATTCGACGCGGGCCATCCGATCGTAAAGGTCAGCATCTCTATCAAGCACGTAGGACTCGACACTGCGCCGCTTGTCACCGAACGTCGGATTAGTGCCGACTGAAATCGCAGCCGGGTAGCGCTTTCCCGGAACCATGTTCCCGCCGATGGGGGCATCGTCGATAATTGTGAGCCACCCCGCGTACACCCCATCCTTCGGGAGGGCAGAGACATCAGCAACATACTGATTCGCGGTCGGGTAACCGAGCTCGCGACCTCCTCGCCCAGCACCCCGCTCGATCGGACCCACAACGGAGAACGGCCTGCCCATGTAGTCCTTAGCCACGCTGATGTTGCCCTGCGCAAGCTCGTCCCGAATCGCCGTTGAACAAATTCTTGTCGCACCCTCTTTCAGCAGGCGGACTACCGTCACATCAACACCATTCTGCTCACCGAGCTGCACCATCGTCTGCGACGTGCCGGAAGCGTTACGTCCGAACGTAAAATTCTCGCCCACAAAGACATGACGAGCATGCAAGGTGCCCATCACTACTTTGTCGAAATAGTCTTGTGCACTCTCCCCCGCAAGCTCTTTGCGGAAATCGATAACAATCAGCGCGTCCACGCCAAGCTCAGCGATGAGCCGCGCCCGCTCCTCGAGTGGCATCAGCGCCGTGGGTGCGGCTTCCGGACGAAATACTGCTACCGGGTGCGGCTCAAATGTCATCACCACGCATGGCACCTGGAGACGCTTCGCCTCATCAACAGCTGCTTTGATCAGCATCTGGTGACCGCGGTGGACTCCGTCAAAGACCCCTATCGTCAGCACGGTGCCGTCGAGGGCACCAAACGATTCCGGGACAGCATTAAGACCGTGCAAAATATCCACGTGCAATAGCGTACGGCATACTAAAGAGCTATGAGTGATCCCCTCGCTACATCTGGAATTGTTGTCATCGATAAGCCACAAGGTCTCACAAGCCACGACGTGGTCGCACGCCTTCGCCGTGCTTTCGGGACCCGCAAAGTTGGTCATGCCGGCACCTTGGATCCGATGGCGACTGGAGTACTGGTTGTCGGTATCGAGCGCGGCACAAAGCTCCTCGCCCACCTCGTCGCGGAAACCAAAACGTACGAGGCAACCATTCGGCTCGGCGCCACCACCACGACGGATGACGCCGAGGGCGAGGTCGTCAGCACCTCCCCCACCGATGCAGTCACTGACGCCGACATTATCGACGCCATCGACAGCTTCCGCGGCGATATCATGCAGCGCCCCTCAAGCGTGTCCGCAATCAAAATCGACGGCAAGCGCGCACATCAGCTCGTCCGCGAAGGACACGATGTCGAGATCCCAGCCCGACCAGTAACAATTCATGAGTACAGCATTTTGGGCATCGCTCGCGTCGATACCTGGATTGACGTCGATGTCCGTGTGCACTGCTCCTCGGGGACGTACATTCGCGCGCTCGCACGCGATCTAGGTGAGACCCTACACACCGGCGGGCACCTGACTGCGCTTCGCCGAACCACAGTCGGGCCCTTTAACCTCGAGCACGCATTGGAGCTGGAAGACATCCAGGCTCACCCGCGCTTCAGCCTCACCCTCGACGAAGCCTGCGCTACCTGTTGGCCGGTACTGCCCGTCACCAACGATGAATACGACGCCCTCGCTATGGGCAAATGGCTCGAACCTCGCGGACTTTCGGGTGTACACGCTGCACAACGTGACGACGGCCGCGTCGTCGCCCTTGTGAAAGAATCCAAGAAGCGTCTTGCCACGGTGTTTGTCGCGCGCCCATCCACGCTGTAGTCAGCGCTAACGCCGTTTTTCGCGTTTGTCGCTACAACAGAAACGCAGAAGTGATGACGTAGCCAGCCCGGTGCACCCAGCGCCCCTCAAAGAACGGAGCGGGCGTCGGCCGCTCGAGAATGTACGAAACAAATGTTCCGTTCGGCCGGATATAGATTTCCGCCTGATCGAATTCCAACATCTTTCGCGCCAACGGGAACCAACACTTATATGTGGCCTCTTTCGCGCAGAACAGCAGCCGATCAGCCCAGAAGCAGCCCTCTGCCCGAAGTGCGTCCAACATCTCAAGCTCGGTTGGGCACGCGATTTGGGGCAATACGCCTTCCGGAAGCGGCTCCGCCAGCTCAGCATCAATACCGATAGAGCGCACCTTGTTGAGTGGCGCAACGACCGCCGCACGAAAACCATCCGTATGCGTCAAGGAGCCGCACACGCCGTCGGGCCACAACGGCATCCCAGCTTCGCCCCGCATGATGCGGTGAGGACCTTCGACCCCTAGTTCGTCGAGGGCGCGGTGCGCACACCAACGGGCATCGCCGAACTCCCCTTTCCGGATATCGACCGCTCCGCGGACAACGCCTTTCTCCTGCTCGTCGAGATTATCGTAATTGCGGAGATTATGGCCGTCATCGGTTCGAAGAGAGACGAACCGCGCAGAGGGAGGGAATAATGACAGATCGCGCACTAGCGGTTCACCTCCCAGACTGGGTACGGCCAACGATGTTCCTCTGGCCAGCGCTGCCACTCCCTGGGGTACCCCAACGACACTTCAATATGCGGAATGCCGTCTACATGTACGGTCCCCGGGATATGAAGGTGTCCGTAGACTACGGCCTGTGCCTGGAACCGCTTAGGCCAACTGCGCGTGTGCCGGGTCCCGCACCACATGGCAATGTCCCCGTAGAACAGGCGGTGCGTTGGCTCCTTTACCAGTGGCCAGTGGTTGACCAAGATCGTCTTCCCGTGCACGCGAGAAAGGCGCTTCGTTGTGTACGCCAAGCGCTCCCAGCACCACGCACGAGTATCTACAAATGGGCGGATAGCAAACTCGTCCGTCATCAGAATGTTGTTGTCGCGAGCTTTCTTCAGCGCGGCGTCGACACTTAAATGCTGAGGGCGAAACGAGTAGTCGTACAGAGTAAACAGTGGCGCCACCGTAATGCCGTGGAATACCGGGTACGGGTCCTCAGGCGTTACAACGCCGAGTTCTCGCATTGCCTGGACTAGCGCAACGTACTTATCACGGCCTCTGTAGCGTGATCGCTCGCTAGAGAACAGCTCGTGGTTTCCAGGGGCCCAGATGACTTTCTCAAACCGTTGAGCAAGTACACCCATCACGTTGACTATCAGCTCAAATTTCTCTGCAACATCACCCGCGACAATCAGCCAATCCCCCTCATGCCGCGGTTGAATGAGGTCGATCTTGGCCTGATTCGCCTTCACTGCAGCATGCAGGTCGCTGACCGCCCACAGTGTCGGACCTAGCATGACGTACTCACTCCTCTACCCCGGTGCGCGCCCACTTCATCGAACGGAACCGCCACAGCACTCCCACCAGACGCAACACGACTGAGACAAAATAGCCGGCCCACACACCCGCGAGACCCCACCCCAGCCACATGGACAACAACGTCAAAGGCAAAAATCCACCGAGCATTGCGCCAATCGAAAGGTTGCGCAGGAAGACAGCGTCACTCGCTCCAAGCAGCACCCCGTCGAGCGCAAACACCGCACCCCCCACAACGATCATCGCCACCAACCACCGCCAAGGGACAGCCAGCGCGTCTGCCATGCCAGGATCATGCGTAAAAATCGACTGGATTGGCCCATCGAACACAAGAAAAACCGCAGCGAGCACAACCGCAAACACCGTAGCGTAGCGCGTAACAGCTGCACCTGTCCCTCTTGCGCGCTCCACGTTTCCCTGCCCAAGTGCAGCCCCTGTAAGCGTCTGAGCTGCAATTGCGAGCGAGTCCAGCACGAGGCTCAGGAAGTTCCACAACTGCAGCAATACCTGGTGCGCGGCCAATGCGAAGACACCAAAACGACCAGCGACTGCAGTAGCGGCGAGCAACGAAATCTGAAAGGAGGCGGAGCGCAAAATCAAGTCACGTCCAAGCACCAACTGATGGGCAATGACATTGCACTGTGGGCGCCAAACAGCGCCCTCTCCTCGATGTTCCTTTACAAGCGCCCCAACGAATAGTGAAGCGGTAATTCCCATTCCTATTACGTTGGCCACAGCAGAGCCCACCAGCCCAAAGTGGTCAACAAGCAAAGGCAATAGAACCGCCCCGGGTACAAGACCGCACAGCGTCAACACAAACGGTAGCCTGGTGTTTTGCACTCCTCGCATCCAACCATTACCTGCCATAATCAGCAGCGTCAGCGGAATAGCGACCGCCGCGACATGCATCCACTGCGCCGCGTCAGCAGACGTTTCCGCATTCTGAGTCAACGCAAACGCGATGGGTTCGGCGAACAGCCAAATAATCGACGCCAATCCGAGGCCCACGAGTATTGCCACCCACGAAGCCTGGACGCCTTCCGCGACCGCATCAGCACGCCGACCTGCGCCGTAAAGACGCGAGCTACGCGCGGTAGTGCCGTAGGAAAGAAACGTCAGCTGCGTGGTCACCGTAGATTGCACCGCAGTACCAGCAGCGAGCGCCGCAAGCTCAACCGTGCCCAGCCTTCCAACCACAGCAGTATCCAGCAGCAAATACAGAGGATTCGCCGCAAGCACGCCGAGGGCCGGTAGCGCCAGGGCAAAAATGTCACGCGCCCGCACACCATGCGTATTCGTCATACAGGAGCAGCCTTACTCCGCAACGTATGCGTCATGCAATGCAGCCAGAAGCTGATCTTGTACCTGCTCTTTCGTTCCTTGCGCTGAGTACCCCGCAGCCGGGCGGTGACCACCCCCGCCGAGCGCACTTGCAACGACGGAGACATCTACCTTTGTCGAGCGCAAGGAAATCCCCCACCGCTCCGGGTGGAACTGCTTGAGTACAACCCCGACGTCACTGCCAACGAGGACACGCGCGTAATCAATTACGGCTTCAACGGCAGTTTGGCTCATCGCTTGCATCGCAGCTTCATCAATACACATGAACGAAACTGTGAGATCATCGACTTGGCGTGATTCCAAGCTTGCTAATGCACTACCCATCAAACGTAGGTCATCGGCCGTCATCTCGTCCGAAAGCTGCAGGGATATGTTCCTTGGATTGAGCCCGAATTCCAACAACTCTCCAGCAAGCGTATGCATTCTCGGGGAACCCCAACGGAAGTTACCTGTGTCGGTGACAAGCCCGGAATACAGGCAGTAGGCCAGTTCAGCATCTAACTCGACGCCGAGGTACGTGAACAGCTCCCGGATGATAGTCGTCGTCGATTCAGAATCGATAATGAGGTTCCGCGCTCCGAACCCGTCATTCGAACGGTGATGGTCAAGCACGATCACCCGCTCTTGCTGCGCCATAAGCTCAGATTGGTAGCATCCCGTTCGGTCTACCGAGGCACAATCAACCGTGACGATCAGCCCATCCGCTGGTAACGCTTCCCCATAGACGACCTCATCAACCCCCGGAATAGAGCGCAGGTTATTTGCGTGCGGGAATGGCTGGCCGATGTAAGCACTGGCTTCAATTCCGATCTGCCGCAATCCGCGAACAAGAGCGCACGCCGATCCAATCGCATCAGCATCGGGCTTGATATGGGCCAGCACCGCAACATTCGATGCGCTCTTGATGGCGCCAGCAACTTTGCTAAATTCGGCCTCTGCTTGGGGAAATAACAACGCCATAGTGCCTACTCTTCAATCGTCTTATACGGGTTTTCCTCACCTGCTGGCTGGGCGTTCTCTCGCAGTCGCGCCAGCTCCTCATCGCGACGACGAGCTTTTTCCAGCAGCTCTTCCATCCGCGCCGAGGACTCCGGAACCGTATCAAGCTTGAACTCAATCGTAGGAGTAAAGCGGACGCTCAACTGGTCGCCAACAATCTTGCGGATCTGCCCTCGGTGACGGTGCAGCGCCTCTGCAGCCTGATCGTAGTCCGGCTCGTCGTCGATATTCTTTCCGCGGACCGTGTAGTAGACAGTCGCATCATGTAGGTCGCCGGTCATCCGGACGTCCGTAATAGTCACCAATTCGAGGCGACGGTCTTTCACTTCACGCTCTATCGCCGAAGCGACGATCATTTGGATCTGCTTCGCCAGGCGCTGCGCGCGAGGGTTCTCTGACATTTCGTCTCCTTTACTTCATTGGCACTAAACCTCCGAACAGTCTACCCTGCTACGACGCAGCCCACTACTTCAAGAAAAGAAACGGCCCTGCTCACTTCGCGTTTGCGAAAGAGCAGGGCCGTTTTCTCTCTACCGACTAGTCGCGGGGGACTTCCACCATCTCGTATGCCTCGATGATGTCGTCGACCTGGATGTCCGGGTAGGACAGCACCATGCCGCACTCGTAGCCCTTTGCAACCTCTGTTGCGTCGTCCTTCTCGCGTCGCAGCGAGTCGATGGTCGCGTCCGAGGTAACAACATTGCCGTCGCGCACGAGGCGAATCTTCGCTCCACGCTTGACCTTGCCTTCGGTAACCATGCAGCCTGCGATGAGGCCGACAGAAGATGCCTTGAAGATCTGACGGATCTCGGCCTTGCCCAGGTCCTTCTCTTCGTAGATCGGCTTCAGCATGCCCTTCAGGGCTGCCTCGACTTCCTCGATCGCCTTGTAGATCACCGAGTAGTAACGGATCTCGACGCCCTCGTTGTTGGCTTCTTCCGTAGCCTTGCCCTCAGCACGGACATTGAATGCCACGATGACAGCGTCGGAAGCGGCCGCGAGCACGACGTTGGTCTGGGTAACAGCACCGACGCCACGGTCGATGATGTTTACCTCGACTTCGTCGTCGACCTCGATCTTGAGCAGCGCCTCCTCCAGAGCTTCCACCGAACCGGCGTTGTCGCCCTTGAGGATGAGGTTGAGCTGGCTGGTCTCCTTGAGCGCCTGATCCAGGTTCTCCAGAGAGACGCGCTTCTTGTTGCGTGCCTGCATAGCAGCGCGATGACGAGCGTCGCGCTGCGCAGCGATCTGGCGGGCAACACGGTCGTCCTCGACTACCAGGAGGTTGTCGCCTGGACCAGGAACGCCATTGAGGCCTTGTACCTGTACCGGGCGGGACGGGCCAGCCTCTTCAACGTCGTTGCCCCACTCGTCGACCATTCGGCGGACACGGCCGAAGTTGCCGCCCACAACGATGGAGTCGCCGACGCGCAACGTACCGCGCTGCACGATAACGGTGGAGACTGGGCCACGGCCACGGTCGAGGTGCGACTCGATAGCCACGCCCTGTGCATCCATGTCCGGGTTCGCCTGCAGCTCGAGAGCTGCGTCGGCGGTCAGCAAGACTGCCTCGAGCAGTTCGTCGATGCCGGTGCCCTGCTTCGCGGAGATGTCGATGAACATGGTGTCACCGCCGTACTCCTCCGGAACCAGTCCGTATTCGGTCAGCTGACCACGGATCTTCTCCGGCGAAGCCTCCGGCTTATCCACCTTGTTCACTGCAACCACGATAGGCAGGTCTGCAGCCTTGGCGTGGTTGATAGCCTCAACCGTCTGTGGCATCACGCCGTCGTCAGCAGCGACAACGAGGATAGCGAGGTCGGTCGACTTCGCACCGCGGGCACGCATTGCCGTGAACGCCTCGTGACCTGGGGTATCGAGGAAGGTGATCTTACGCTCAACGCCCTCCAGCTCAACGGTGGTCTGGTACGCACCGATGCCCTGGGTAATACCGCCGGCCTCGCCGCGCCCAACGTTGGCGCGACGAATTGTATCCAGCAAGCGGGTCTTACCGTGGTCCACGTGACCCATGACAGACACCACTGGTGGGCGCTGTTCAAGGTCCTCTTCGGTGCCTTCATCCTCACCGAACTGGAGGTCGAAGGACTCGAGAAGTTCGCGGTCCTCGTCCTCAGGAGAGACGATCTTAACCTCGTAGTTAATTTCGGCACCGAGTAGCTGCAGCGTCTCCTCAGGAACCGACTGCGTTGCCGTTACCATTTCACCAAGGTTGAACAGCGCCTGCACCAGGTTCGATGCTTCGGTACCGATCTTGTCAGCGAAGTCAGCCAAGGTCGCGCCCTGACGCAGACGCACAGTCTTGCCACCGCCATCGGGAAGACGTACGCCACCGATAACGTTTGGTGCGTGCATCTCTTCGTACTCGGCCCTCTTCTGACCCTTCGACTTACGACGACGCCCTGGTGCGCCACCTGGACGGCCGAATGCACCAGCGGTTCCGCCACGACGTCCACCGCGACCGCGGAAACCGCCGCCCTGTGGGCCGCCCGGGCCGTGTCCACCACGGCCGCGGCCGTGCCCACGACCACCACGGTTGTCCGACCCAGCCGCCTTGCGTGGCATTTGCGTTGGCGACGGTGCCGCTGCCATATCTGCTGGGGACGGACGACGGCTACCTTGACGCTGCGCGCCAGTCCCGCGACCCTGGCCCTGGTTCTGCCCTGGGCGTGGGCCACCTTGGCCACCGCGACCAGGCTGACCACCACGGCCACCCTGTGCACCGCGACCACCTGGACGTGGAGCTGGTCGTGCCCCACCAGTGTTGGAAGAAAATGGGTTGTTGGCTACCCGTGGGCGGCCACCCGGCTTCGGCATCGGCCGCGGCATACCCGACGGCTTTGGTGCTGCAGGTTTCGCTGCGGCAGGCTTTGGTGCTGCAGGTTTTGCAGCACTTGGCTTTGGTGCCGCAGGCTTTGCTGCTGCAGGCTTCGGGGCAGCTGGCTTAGCAGCGCCGGGCTTTGGAGCGGCTGGTGTGGCAGCGCCGGGCTTTGGTGCTGCAGGTTTTGCAGCACTTGGCTTTGGTGCCGCAGGCTTTGCTGCTGCAGGCTTCGACGCCTTACCAGCGGGCTTCGCTGCATCCTTATCCTTCGCGGATGCTTCTTCTCCGCCACCATTCTTTTGCTCGTACAGTGCCGTCATCTTCTTGACGACGGGAGGCTCAATGGTGGAGGAAGCTGTCTTTACGAATTCGCCCTCTTCCTTCAGAGTGGCGAGTAGTTCCTTGCTTGTTACGCCGAGTCGTTTTGCGAGCTCGTGTACGCGTAGCTTTCCGGGCACGTGTCTCCTCTTAGTTGGGCTAGAGGGCGGCACCGGAAACGGCGACCGGCCTCTAGACGTTGATTATGACTTTCATCGCTGATGCTGCTTCATTGTTGCGTTCTCATCAGTGTTCGGTCTTCCTTACTTCTGTTGGGTCTTTCGCCTTTTCAGCGAGGTACTTGTGTACATGACCTACGTCCGCCGGAGCGGACAGACGGAGGGCGCGAGAGAAAGCTCTACGCTCTTCCGCCAGCTTTAATGCATCCCATGTAGGGGTTATCCACGCTCCCCGCCCAGGTAATGATCGGGTGGGATCTGCAAGAACAACACCTGGAACAGTACCGTCAGCAACAACCCGGAGCAATTCCCTATCTGGAAGTTTCCGGCCTGTGGCTATACAGGTGCGACGACGGATTGAGCGTTTGCTCGCTGAAGTCATCCACACCCTTCTTCCACATACTCGACATTGCTGAACGGCTATCGCGTGGCCAACACCACGATGGGAAAATTAGCCACGGACCAGCCTACGCCACTTTGCCAAGTTTTTATAAGCGTTGTGTGAATTCCCAACACAGAGGCCAGGATGTGGCGTCGTTAATCTGCGGCTGCGTCGGAGTGGATGTCGATCTTCCAACCGGTAAGGCGGGCAGCCAGACGTGCGTTCTGCCCCTCCTTGCCAATCGCAAGTGACAGCTGGTAGTCAGGCACGGTAACGCGCGCTACTTGCGCCACTGGGTCGACGACCTCGACCTTGACAACCTTCGATGGCGCCAGTGAGTTTCCAACATACGTAGCCGGATCCTCTGCCCAGTCGATGATGTCGATCTTTTCCCCGCCGAGCTCCTTCATCACGTTTGAGACGCGCGAGCCGCGCGGGCCGATGCAAGCGCCTTTCGCGTTGACACCCTTCACCGTCGCCCGTACAGCGATCTTGGAGCGGTGCCCCGCCTCACGGGCAATGCCCACGATCTCAACGGTGCCATCTGCGATTTCCGGGACCTCAAGCGCGAACAATCCGCGCACGAGCTCAGGGTGCGTGCGCGACAAACTTACCTGCACACGACGGTCAGACTTATTGACGCCGACTACGTACGCCTTAATGCGGTCACCGTGCTTGAGCGTTTCGGAAGGGATCTTTTCTGCCGGGATGAGCAGGCCATCCTGTGGATCGGCTTCGGTTCCAAGCTGCACCACGGAGATTCCGCGTGCTTCCGCTTGCGCGTCCCGCTGCACGATGCCTGAGACAACAGTACCTTCGGCGCCGGAGTACTCCTCGTACACGCGACCAGCTTCGACGGCCAATAGCTTGCCCTTGATGGCGTCGCGCACGGCCCTCGCACCGATTCGAGAAAAGTTGACCGGGGTGGCGTCGTACTCCGAGATAATTTCGCCCTCAGCGTCGAGCTCAGAAACCATGACGGCAACGTCACCGGTTTCGGAGTCGATGTCGACGCGCGCCTTGTGGTGTTCATCCTGGGGGTGCTCCAGGTTGTCCGTGTACGCGAAGAGCAGCGCCGAGGCGATGGTCTCGAGTAGTTCGTCGAACCCAATTCCTTGCTGTGCTTCGATGTTCTTCAAGACTTGGACGTCAATATTCACTTGTCTTCCTCCGGATCCCTTACAGGGTTGCTGCTACTTCTGCTTCTTCAAACGTCGCCTCGCTGAGTTCTCGCTCAGCAGCGGGCGGCGTGTTGAACTCAATTTCTACCACCGATTTCGGCATTTCGGAAACTTCCAAGATTTGCACCGCCGGGGTCTTCTTCCCTGCCTCGATCAGCGCGACCTTCGTTTCCGCGGAGTTCATCGCGCCAATGCGCCAGATAGAACTCTGGCCGTTGGTGTCGTTGAGCTTCACCAACCGTCCGCGGTTACGACGCCAGTGGCGCGGTGCTGTGAGCGGTAAGTCGACGCCTGGGGTCGTAACTTCCAGCGTGTAACCAGCACCGAATGAGAACGCTCCGACTTCTTCCTGCTCGTCGAGGAACTCCCCGATTTCGTTGGACACTACCTCGAGCTCGTCCAGCGTTGGACGCGCATCGGCATCAAGCGCGATGACAATCTGGGATTTCTTGCCAGCCTTCACTGCCTTGACGTGTTCGATGTCCATGTTGTGGCGTTGGGCCAGCGGCTCAATGAGTGTCTCTAATTCTTGGGGAGTTGGAAAAGCCATGTGCCCACCATAGCGCGACGCAAACGTGCTAGCGTTTTCCCCGTGAAAAAATTGCTGGTTGCTGTTCTTGCGGTGCCGTTGTCGCTGACGCTTTCGTCGTGCGACCTTCTCGGTGTTGTTGGGCCCCGCCCCGACAAAGCAGTGCTTGGCCTTGCGCAACAGGCGACTGCGGATGCGCGCAGTCTTTCGGATCCAGCACTCGCTGAGCTTCGTGGCAAGCAGGCGGATGAGCTTTTTGGAGAGGTTGCGCGACTCTGCGGCAACATTGACGCGGAGTTGCCGCGCAGCTGCGAGTTTTCCACCGGTCCTGGTGAAGCCGTGGGTGTCAGCGGCGATGCAGCTCTGCAAGAGTTCGTCGAGCAGTCCGTGACAGCTTCTTTGGAGAAGGTTCCAGCGCAGTCGCGAGACTTAGTTGCGGCGCAGGCCGTCGACATCATCGCGGCAATCGGCCCCGAACTCGACGCTGAGGACGTCGCCGCACTGCAAAACAAGGGCGATATCGAGCTTGCCAGTGCGGCGCTCAATACAGAGTACGAGTTCCTCTATGGGCTGGGGCTGGCAAAGGCATATGCGGATGCGCCGCTGCACGCGCGTATCGCCGCGTTGGAGGACGCCTCCAATGTGCGCGTCGCGTTCCTGCGCACCGCACTGCGCGACGCTGACTCGATTCCAGTCGCAGCAGCTGGGTATCAACTCGCCCACGATGATGCGCTCAATGATGCAGCAGACGCCGAAGCGCTTGTCGACGCCCTCTCCGCCCAGCTCACCAACACCTGGAGGGGAACCGTATCCCAGGCCAGCTCTTCCGAGTGGAAACAACAAAGCCTTATGCTTGCCGCGCACGCGCAGCAAGCATAAGGCTCCTTGCTACTGCCGAATTAGCTTTCGGCGATGAGCTGCTGCAGCTTCGCCACAACCTCACCAGCTGGGACCTCAAGGGTCTCGCCGCCGCGGATGCGAAGCTCAACAATGCCGTCGGCGAACGATCGGCCAAGGATCACAACGAACGGCATGCCGAGCAATTCGGCATCCTTGAACTTGACGCCCGGGGACACCTTTGGGCGGTCGTCGTAAAGAACCTCAATGCCCTTGTCGCTGAGTTCCTGTACGAGAGCGTCTCCAGCCTCCATGGCTGCCTTGTCCTTGTTCGCGACGGCAACGTGTACCTGGTACGGCGCGACTGCAACTGGCCACACGAGGCCCTTCTCGTCGTGCTTCTGCTCCGCGACGACGGCCATCATGCGCGAGATGCCGATGCCGTAGGAACCCATGGTAGGGACAGCACGCTTGCCGTTCTCGTCCAGGATCTGCACATCCATTGCCTCGGTGTACTTGCGTCCGAGTTGGAAGATATGGCCCAGTTCGATGCCACGGGCAAGCTTCACTGTGCCGTTGCCGGACGGTGAGGGGTCGCCTTCCTTGATCTCGGCGGCTTCGATAAACCCGTCGACGGTGAAGTCGCGGCCGGCAACGAGGCCGACGACGTGCTTCTGAGGAGCGTCTGCACCGGTGATCCACGCGGAACCTTCCACCACGCGCGGGTCCGCGAGGACGCGTACACCGTTGGCTTGCAGTGCACGTGGCCCGACGTAGCCCTTCACCAGGAAGTCGCTCTTGGTGAAGTCCTCGTCGCTGGCCAGCTCAAACGTCGCTGGTTCCAGGGAAGCTTCCAGGCGCTTTTCGTCGAGCTCGCGATCGCCCGGGATCACAACGCCGACGAGCTGCGGGCCGACCGGCTTACCGTTGTCGTCGAGCACGCGTGGGTCGTCGACCTTGATCATCATGCACTTCAGGGTGTCGGAGGCTTCGGCAGGGCGGCCGTCGATAAGCACTCCTGCCTCCTGTGCCCACTCCACGAGTGCCGCGATGGTCTCGGAAGCTGGGGTGGCGTGCTCGACGGCCTCCGACAGCCCTTCAATCGGGCGTGGTTCAGGTGCAACCGTGGTCACTGCCTCAACGTTGGCGGCGTAATCTCCCGCGGTCGACACAGCAAAGGTGTCCTCACCGTTCTCGGAGTACGCAAGGAACTCCTCGGATGCGGAGCCACCCATCGCTCCGGAGGTTGCTTTGCAGATCTCGTAGCGGATGCCAACGCGGTTGAAAATGCGCTGGTAAGTCTCGCGATGCTTGGCGTACGCGTTGTCCAGGCCCTCGTCCGACATGTCGAAGGAGTAGGAGTCCTTCATCACGAACTCGCGGCCGCGCAGGATGCCGGCGCGGGGGCGTGCTTCGTCGCGGTACTTGGTTTGGATTTGGTAGAGGGTGACCGGGAAGTCCTTGTAGGAGGAGTACATGTCCTTGACCGCCGCGGTGAACATCTCTTCGTGGGTCGGACCAAGCAGCATGTCGGCGCCCTTGCGGTCCTGCAGGCGGAAAAGGTCATCGCCGTATTCGGTCCAGCGGTTGGTGAGCTCGTATGGTTCGCGTGGAAGAAGGGCTGGGAACAACAGCTCTTGTGCGCCCATGGCGTCCATTTCTTCACGGACGATGCCTTCGATCTTGCGCAGCGTGCGAAGCCCAAGTGGGAGCCAGTTGTAAACGCCCGGCGCGGCGCGGCGGACGTAGCCTGCTCGGACGAGCAGTTTGTGGCTTGGGACTTCGGCATCGGCTGGGTCTTCGCGCAGCGTGCGCAGGAAGAGCTCTGACAGGCGTGTAATCATGGGGCATATCTTAGCGCTAGGGTGAGTTGCATGTTGATCCTGCTCCCTCCTTCCGAGACGAAGGCGCCTGGCGGCGAGCGCGACGCCATGTCTGTCTCCTTCCCTGCCCTGGATTCGGTGCGTGCTTCGCTTTTCGACGACCTCTCCGCAATGGACGTGGACGAGATGATGGCGCTGCTGAAGATCCCGAAGACGAAGCGGGAGGAGGCGGTGGAGAATCAATCGTTGCGGTCGGGTCCGGTGATGCCTGCGATTTATCGCTATACGGGGGTGTTGTATGACGCGCTTGATCCTGAGACGTTGCCGGATGATGCGATTCGCCGTTTGGCGGTTGGCTCAGCGCTGTTCGGTGTTGTGCGCGCTGGTGACATGATTCCGCGCTATCGGGTCTCTGCCTCGTCCAAGGTTCCGGCTGCGGATGGGTCACTGCCGACAATGCGGGCGCGTTGGGGGTCAGCGGTTTCGTCAGCGCTTTCGCAGGAGCCGTTCGTGGTGGATATGCGTTCTGGTGCCTACGAGAAGCTTGGGCCTGTCGATGGCGCGGTGACGGTCCGGGTGGAGTCCGTTGCCCCGGATGGGTCGCGCAAGGTGGTCAGTCACTTTAATAAGCACTACAAGGGGCTGTTGGCCAGGGCGCTGGCGTGTGGGCCAGAGGTGGCGTCGATAAGTGAAATCGCCGAGGTTGCCGAGGCCGCGGGCTATGCTGTCGAGGTGAATGGTTTGGTGCTGACGCTTGTGGTGGAAGGGACGTAGATGGGTGCGCCGGTGAACTGGAAACCGTGGGGTGTTGCCGCCATTGTGCTGCTAGCGCACGTGGCGCTGTTGCTGCTGTACTGGGACAGTATTCCTGACCCTATTGCGGTGCATTTTGACGCGGCGGGACAGGCAGACAGTTGGGAGCCGAAGACGCCACGGCACGTGCTGATGATGCCGCTGTATTCAGCAGGAACTGCCCTGCTAATGTTGGCGTGCCTTCCTCCACGTGGACTTGCACAGCCACAGCCGGTCCCTGGGAGTCCCTCCGTACCGTACTCGGTGAGTGTTGCGCAGCGGGTAGAACAGGTTGTGCACCTGACGTGGCGCTTCTTGGGATGGTTCGCGGTAGCGGTTGCTGTCGCGTTTCTCGTCAGCGACGTGACAACGCGCCTGCCAGCATTTGCTCACATACAGTGGTTGGCCCCCGCTGTTTGGGTGGCGTTCACCATCCTGGTTGTCGTCGGCAGTCTCGTGCTGATGGTGCGGCTGACGTCCTCGAAGAAGGTCGAGCCCGATGCGGAGGAGATTGCCCGAGCTGATGACGAATTCTTCTTAGGCGTCTACAACGCCCCGAGCGATCCGATGGCCGCAATTTCAGTTCCGTCCCGGCCGACTCGCCTCATCATCAACCGTGGGCAGCAGCTGGGCAAACGGTACTTGGTACGGATGCTGGCCGCTGTCGTGGTGTACACGCTCTTCACGGTGCTGGTGGCCATGCTATGAAAAAGGTGTTTGGGCTCCTCGCTGCGATTGTGCTGCTCGCTGCCGGTAGCTGGGTCTGGCAGCAGGTCGACGCCCCGGAGGCTGAGTTTCACGTCGCACAGGTTGTTGACGGCGACACGATCGTTGTCGACGGCCCCGCTGGGCAAGAGCGCGTTCGCCTGCTCGGGATTGATACTCCGGAGCGCGGCGAGTGCTTAGCTGACGACGCAACCCGGCGACTCGAGGAGCTCCTCCCCGAAGGCACGGGCGTACGCCTCGAATACGACCAGGAGCGCACCGACCGCTACGGGCGCACACTTGCCGGAGTGTTTCGCGACGGCCAATTCGTCAACGCCGTGATGGTGTCCGAGGGGCTTGCCCGCGTCGTCGAGTACGCGCCGAACACGAAGTTCACGCAGCGCCTCGAGGCAGAGGCCGCACCTGCGGTGCGCGATTCCCTCGGCATCTACGGTCTTGGGCCTGAGTGCTGGTTTACCGAACCCACGCAACAGGTCACCTTCGAGATGCTCACCACCGGCATCGAGGAGCTCGAGCGCTCCCCCGGTGACCGCGGGCTTGTCGGCCGCTGCCAGCACTACGTCGACGCACTGCGCGACAGCGTGAAGCGCACGCGAAACTTCACGTTCCGCGAGCCCGCCATGGAGTACCTCGACGAACAGCAACGCCTTATCGACGAGCTGTCAAAACCGTAAACTTCGAGTTCCTCGCCACCTGCTCCACCTGTGCAAAACGCTTCGCGACCTGGGCACGGTACGGCAGGTGCGAGTTGAACACTATGAAGAGCTGACCGCCCGGTTTCAACAGGCGATGCGATGCGTTCAGCAGATGCTCCACCAGCGTCGTGTCCACGGTCGTGCCCGCGTGAAATGGAGGGTTGAGCGCCACGGTGTCGAAGGAGGCGTCGGCAAACTTGCTTCCGGCATCATCCCAGGTCGCGTCAATACCGATCGCGCGGGCGGAAAGCACCGCGTCCGCATCAGCATCCGTGGCACACACCTCCCCCTCAAGCCCCTTCGAAACAGCCCCATTACCGCAACCGAGGTCCAATAGCGCGCCGGGGGCGTCCGGAAGACACGACAGCAGCAGCTGCCCGCCGTAGTCCGCCCGCGCCCCCGCGAAGACGCCTCCGATGGCAACGAACCCGTTTTCTTCTACCGGCGTGTAGGACACAGGCTTTGGGCCACGCGCCGCGAGGCAGCGGAATTTACCTCTACCCCGCGTGGCGTGCACCTCAACGAAGGACTGCTCCAACACGCTGTTCATGGTCCGACTCAGGTGCTTGTTGTTCGCCCCCAACACGACGTCCGCCTGCGTAAACCCTGCACCCGCGATACTGCGCGCGAGGTAGTCAAGGCGCGCGAGCGACTTCGGCATCTCTCCCAACGCAACGCACGAACCGGACAACCCCGCCAGGTACTCATCGAGGCGCTGATCACCGACGACCTCTGCGCCCAACGCTGCTGCTTGCCGGCAGCGGGAGTAGTCCGTGTCCGCGACGACGACACGCTTCCCGCTTTCCACCCCGGCACGCACAAGCGCCCCGGTCGGGTCGTTGCACACGTTGAGGATGTCGGCTGACTCGAACCCCTCGAGTTCACTCGCCTGCTCCCAGATCAGCCGGTCAAGCGCGCGCACGGCCACTTACCTCCCACTGCGTCAACACCAGGTACTGCTGCATGTTCTCTCCTTTTGCTCCTTGCCCAGACAGTTTAGGCTGTTGGCATGCATTACCCCGAGCTCCACCAACACTTTGCGGAAACACTCCCAGGCATGGCCGACACGGTGGCGCCCACGCACTTCCCCAACGCCCAGGTGAGCTACCTCAACGAGTCAGTCGCGTCCGAGCTCGACCTCGACACGGAGTGGCTCCGAAGCGATGAGGGCATCGCCTGGATGACAGGTGCGACGGGCGGCGTTGCAACCGCCTACGCAGGCCACCAATTCGGCGCGTTCGTGCCCCTGCTTGGCGACGGCCGCGCAACCCTCCTCGGCGACCGCAACGGGTACGAGATCCAGCTCAAGGGAAGCGGGCGCACCCCTTTCTCCCGCCCAGGCTCCGACGGGCAAGGCCCACTGACCGCAATGCTGCGCGAGTACCTGGTCTCGGAACATATGCACGCGATCGGAGTTCCGACCACACGCGCCCTCGCCGTTATCAGCACAGGTGAGACAGTCATGCGCAGCAGCGGCCCCGTTCCAGCGGGCATCGTGGTCCGCGTCGCGCGCTCCCACCTACGCGTTGGCTCGGTGCAGTACGCAGCAACTCAGTCCCATGAACTCTTGGAGGCCGTCGTGCACGCCGCGGGTTTCGATGCTGCGGAAAGGCTGCTGGAAGGGGTCGTCGACAAGCAACTTGAACTGGTAGCGCAGTGGATGCGCTACGGGTTCGTGCACGGCGTCATGAACACGGACAACACCGCGCTCAGCAGCGAAACCATCGACTACGGACCCTGCGCCTTCACCCAAGGGTTTGACCCGCACTCATGCTTCTCATCCATCGATCGGCATGGGCGCTACTGCTTCGGAGCCCAGCCGAACGTGATCGCATGGAACCTGGTCCGACTCGCGGAAGCGCTCTTGCCACTGATGCCGGAGTCAGTCACCAACGAGATCCTTGCCACCATCCCTGAGCGCTGGGAGGGCGCCACCAAGCGCTGGTTCGGACCGGAAGGCCTCGATGCGGTAGTAGGTGTCGACGACCTCGCCGCCTACAACCGTAAACACGGTGTGAACGGACGCCCAGGTCCGTTGTATGTGCCGAAAAACTTCGCGCTACAAGACGCACTCGACGCGGTCGAGCACGTTGGCGACTACAGTCCGTTCACCGCTTTGCTCCAGGCAGTCACCCACCCATACGACCCGGACGCCGGGGAGCCGTGGATGCTCGAGAAGGAACCTGACGGCGCATTCACGACGTTCTGCGGAACGTAAAAGCCACACGGCGCCGGTACAACCGGAAGCCGTGTGGCCGATACTTTCAAGCTGCTACTACGCCTGCAGACCAAGCGTCTTTTGCGTCCACTCCCACTGCTTCTCATACGCCGCCTTGTCGTCGCGCAGCGATACGCCATAGGTCGGGAACATTTCGTGCAGCTTGTCGCCCCAGGAAACCATGCGCTCGCCGAAGCAGCGTTCCAGCAGCTCAATCATCGCAGCCGGGGTAATCGACGCACCCGGCGACGCACCCAAGATGCCCGCGATCGTGCCGTCCTGGTCGTTGACCAGCGCGGTACCGAACTCAAGGGAACCGAACTTCGGTGCGCGCGCTGGCTTAATCACCTGGACACGCTGGCCAGCAACTGCAACATCCCAGTCAGCCGGGTTGACCTCCGGGTAGTACTGGCGCAGCACGTCGATCTTGCCGTCGAAGTCGCGGAAGACTTCCTCCACCAGGTACTTCACCAGGCCGATGTTTGAGGCCGCAACACCGAGGTAAGAAGGAATGTTGTCGGGACGAATCGACTTGAACAGGTCCAGGTAGGAACCCTTCTTCAAGAACTTCGGGCTCCAACCACCGTACGGGCCGAACAGCAAGGACTGCTCACCGTCAACAACGCGCAGATCGAGGTGCGGGACAGACATCGGAGGCGCACCGACCTTTGCCTTGCCGTACACCTTTGCCTGGTGCTGCGCGACGAGCTCCTGGTTGTTGGTCCGCAGCCACATACCTGAAATCGGGAACCCTGCGTATCCGTGCACCTCCGGCACGCCTGCCTTACGCAGCAGGTCGAGGGCGTAGCCACCTGCACCCACGAACACGAAGCGTGCACGTGCAACATGCTTATCGCCAGTGCGAACGTTGCGGACGGTGACATTCCACAGCTTGCCCTCACGCTTCAGGTTGAGCACCTCGTGCCCATAGTGGATCTGGGTGCCAGCCTTCACGGAGGCGTCGAAAAACTGGCGGGTCAGCGCCCCGTAGTTAATGTCAGTGCCTGCATCCATCCAGGAGATCGCGACCGGCTCAGCACCGAAGTCGCGGCCCTTCGCCATCAACGGAAGCTTTTCAGCAAACTTGTCTTCCGCTGCCGAAAACTCCATGCCCGGGAACATGTGGTTCGCAGACAAGGCCTCGTAACGGCGACGCAGGTAGTCTATCTGGTCCTGCCCCTGCGCGAACGAAACGTGTGGGACTGGGTGAATGAACTCGCTTGGGTCCCCCAACTTGCCATTGTCGATCTGATGGGACCAGAACTGGCGCGCGATCTGGAACTTCTCATTAATCGCGAGCGCCTTTGTAATCTGAATCTGCCCATTCTTTTCAGGCGTGTAGTTCAACTCACACAGCGCAGAGTGCCCGGTACCCGCGTTGTTGAGCGGGTACGAGGACTCTTGCGCTGGCCCCTCAAGTCGCTCATACACCGCTTGAGTCCACTCCGGCTCAAGCTCCCGGATCATTGCTCCCAGCGTGGCACTCATAATTCCGGCGCCGATATGCAGTACGTCAACCTCATCAACGTACTGGATGTTGCCCGTCTCAGACATTAGTAATATTCCCTCTTCGATCCATATCGTTGTACGAGTGCAACGCACACCTCAGGCAGGTGCGTAACCTCTCTAACCATACGCTTGTTGGCTGAACAGTTTCCACCTTACGTTACCCCTTATGCCCACATTTTGTTTTTGCTTCATACTTGCAGCCACCCCACCCCCTACACCCGCCCCCACCCCCTAGACCAAATGGTAAACATGGCTACTTGCACAGCCTAAGCAAGTTCCTAGCCAGTCCGTTACCATTCCTACATGGCCAAAATTAGGAGCAACCACTGGCAACCAGACATATTGGGGGACGGATTCGAACAACTTACGCTCCCCCTCGGGGAAGACCCTGATACCCACCAGCCGGTCGTAGCAACACTCGTAAGAACGAGCCCAGCGCCACCGTCCAAACCTGGACAACCAGCCTTACTGTGGATTCACGGCATGTCCGATTACTTTTTCCAGGATCATGCGGCCGAGTATTTCCACGAACAGGGTTATCCATTTTATGCACTCGACCTTCGTCGCTGCGGGCGCTCTCGACAGCGAGGTGAGCGCTGGCACTACACCCGGGATATGTCCCACTATTTCCCGGAAATCACGAAAGCGGTGCAGTACGTAGCCCAGGAACACGGCCAGGTAGTACTACTCGCACACTCAACGGGCGGGCTTATCGCGCCACTGTGGGCCGATGAGATGCGCCGCAACAACCCCGAAGTCCACGAACTTGTAGCCGGCATCATTCTGAACAGTCCCTGGTTGGACCTGCAGTTTCCGAAATCAATGACGACGGTGTTCAAGCCAGTCATCAATACTCTCGGCAAAGTTGTTCCGCTGCTGCCACTCCCAGGAGGAAGTCTCACCGCCTACGGTAAATCTCTCCACTACGAGGATCATGGTTCATGGTCCTTCAACAAGCAGTGGAAACCGATCTCCGGGCATCGGAAATATTTCGGCTGGATGCGCGCTGTACTTCAGGCGCAGGCAAAGATTCACTCGGGAACAGTCAACGCTGGTGTTCCAACCCTGGTCCTGCATTCCTCGCATTCTTTTTTGAAAAACGAATACACCCCGGCGGCCGATACCGCGGACACCATCTTGGACGTCGACCAGATCAGCTACTGGGCACCCCACGTTGCGGACGACACCACCACCGTCGCCATCGATGGCGCCCGCCACGACGTCTTCCTTTCCGAGCCTTACTCGCGCACAGCTGCCTACCGTGCCTCCATCCAATGGCTGCAGACCCTCACAACACCTAAGGAGTAACCAATGAGCATTCACGTAGACGAACACTTTGCCCTCATTATTATCGGCACCGGGTCCGGCAACTCGATCCTCACCCCA
This sequence comes from Corynebacterium pseudogenitalium, assembly GCF_024453815.1. Classification (NCBI taxonomy): domain Bacteria; kingdom Bacillati; phylum Actinomycetota; class Actinomycetes; order Mycobacteriales; family Corynebacteriaceae; genus Corynebacterium; species Corynebacterium pseudogenitalium. Next base: position 1,438,753 of record NZ_CP072934.1, read on the forward strand.
GACTTCGACGATAAAAAGGTAGCCATCGTCGAGGAAGGTACTTTTGGCGGCACGTGCCTTAACGTCGGCTGCATTCCTACAAAGATGTACGTCCTCGCCGCCGACGCCGCCTACCAGGCCCGCACTTCCAAGAAGCTCGGTGTTGACCTCGAATATCGAGGCGTCGATTGGCCATCCATCATCGACCGTGTCTTCACCGAGCGCATCGACAAGATTGCTGAGGGCGGCGAAGCCTACCGCCGCGGCGACGAGTGCCCCAACGTCACCGTTTTCGACCAACACGCGCGGTTCGTCGCCCCAAAGACAATCTCCACCGGCATCGGCAACGAAGCGCGCACAATCTCCGCTGACCAGATCGTGATTGCCGCCGGATCACGCCCCTTCATCCCTGAGTGGGCAAAAGCGGTGCCCTTCCACACCAACGAAGACATCATGCGCCTGCCGGAGCTCCCCAAGTCCCTGACGATCGTTGGCGGCGGTTTCATCGCAATGGAGTTCGCCCACGTCTTCGATGCACTCGGCACCAAAGTCACGGTGGTGAACCGCTCACCGTTCCTGCGCACCTTAGATGAGGACATCAACCAGCGCTTCAATGAACTCGCCCAAGAGCGTTTCGACGTCCACTTCGGCACCGTCCGCGACGCCCAGCACAACGCAGACGGCATAGCGCTGACTCTTGACGACGGCACCACCATCACCAGCGAGCACCTCCTGATTGGCATGGGCCGTATCCCGAACGGCGACCAAATGTCGCTCGAGGCATCGGACATCGATATGGAAAAAGACGGTCGCGTGGCCGTCGATAGTTACGGGCGCACCACCTGCCCGGGCGTGTGGGCACTCGGTGACGTGTCCTCTCCGTACCAACTCAAGCATGTAGCTAACGCGGAGATGCGTGCCGTGCGCCACAACCTACTGGCGGCGATGAATGGCGCCCCAGAATCCGAGTACCGCACCATGCCACACGAGCATGTCCCATTCGCCGTCTTCACCGAGCCACAGATCGCCACAGTTGGCCTCACAGAGGAGGAAGCAAAGAAGGCGGGCTACGACATCACCGTGAAACAACAGAACTACGGCGACGTCGCCTACGGGTGGGCACTCGAGGACACCTCAGGCATCGTAAAGCTTGTCGCCGACAAGAAAACTGGGAGACTCCTGGGTGCCCATCTTATTGGTCCACAAGCCTCCACGCTCGTCCAGCAGCTGATCACCATCATGGCGTTCGACATGGACCTTCGAGAAGTTGTACGTAAGCAATACTGGATCCACCCCGCCCTGCCAGAAGTCATCGAAAACGCGATTCTTGGTCTTGACCTTGCATTTATCGGCGAGTAAAACTTGCCGCCACCCCAAAACGGGGTGACTCTAGGCTTAGGCAAGGCACCCCTAATAGCTACAGGCATTTTCCCAGGTGACTTCACCACGTGTAACGCACGTGACACGCGCGACGATTCCCCTGTTGGTGCAGCAGGCCATACGTGGGCTTACTGACAGTTCTCTCACGGATTTTTTGGGATAACTTGTGCAATCTTGCCCGCGTTGGTCTAAAGTAGGTCACCGACACCGGGCAGAGTCCACATGGGGCTTGCTATCGGTCCTAGGGCCTTCACAGGTTCTGGATTTCTCCGAACTTCCACCCGGACGTCTTGTAAGTATCTATCAGAGAAGGATTTCGTTTCATGCGTAATTTCCGTAAGGCAGCCCTCGCAGGCGCTACCGCTGTCGCTGTAGCATTCGGCTCCGCAACCGTCGCTATTGCTGAAGAGAGCACACCAGCTCCGACCACCACCCACGCCCCGAAGGTGATTGAAGATTCCAAGGGTCTGGGCGGCTCCTCCACCAAGATCGGCCACAGCCTTGAAGCCTGGGAGAAAAAGGACGGCAAGGTCCAGGCAAACCCTGCAGACGGTCGCGAGATCTTCGGCTCCTCCAAGGATAACTTTAAAGGGCAGCCAAAGTGGGCACAGCTGGGCTACGTCCTCACCGTGTTCACCTCCGTTGCTGCTGCAGTCGGCCTGATCGTTGGACCTGCATACAACTTCGTTGTTCACGGTCTGCCAGCAGCCAAGTAAGTAATCGCGGATTTCCGCACCTGAATCAATAAATTTCGAAAGAAGGAAACTCAATGCGTAACTTCCGCACCGCAGCTGTTGCTTCCGCAACCGCACTGACTGTCGCTCTTGGTGGCATTGCCACCGCTTCCGCAGCAGAGAAGACCGATACTCCTGCAAAGCCAGAGACCGTCCCAACCGCCACCGAGACGCCTAAGCCTAAGGCTGACCGCCAGGTAATCTTCACGGGCAAGCAGGAAGGCGACAAGGAAGCCGGCAAGGTCATCTCCGAGGGCACCAAGGGCCTGTTCTCCGGCAAGGGTTCTTCCCACTACTACGATGACACCGACAAGCCTTTCTACGTCACCGATGCGTTCGGTAAAGAGACTGACGCTGCGGCTGTCCCTCAGTGGGCACGCGCTTGGATCGACGGCACTGTCATCGCTTCTATCGGCGCACTGGTTGGCCTGATCATCGCTGGCTTCAACTTCGCTTCCTACAACGGCCTGATCAAGCTCTAAGATCTGCCTCTTAGGAAACGCCACTGCCCTGTCGCAACACGCGACAGGGCAGTTTTCTTTTGGGTAAAAAGAATCGCTGTTGGTGCCTTACAACGACACCAACAGCGAATCAGCTATATCTGAGAGTTGGTTACACTCCCAACATCAGCTGCCCCTCCGCAACATCCTTGTCCGGAATGGTGAGGATCTCGTTGCCGTCCTCCGTAATCACCAAGGTGTGCTCAAACTGAGCTGTGAACTTGCCGTCGCGGTTCTGCACAGTCCAGCCGTTATCCCAAATATCGTACGGCAGTGCGCCGAGATTGATCATCGGTTCGATCGTCAGCGTCATGCCTGGCTCCAAGATGTCCCGGTATGCATCCGAGTCGTAGTGGAGCACCACGAGTCCGTTGTGGAACGTAGGACCAACACCATGACCAGTGAAGTCGGTCACCACGTTGTAGCCGAAGCGCTTCGCATAGGACTCGATAACCCTGCCGATCACGTTGATCTCACGGCCGGGCTTCGCCACCTTGATGCCCCGCATCATCGCCTCATACGTGCGCTGGACCAGATCCTTATGCTCCTGAGTGACATCGCCAGCGAGGAACGTCGCATTTGTATCACCGTGGACGCCGTTCTTATACGCGGTGACGTCAATGTTGACGATGTCGCCGTCCTCAATCACAGTGCTATCCGGGATGCCGTGGCACACAATCTCGTTCAAAGACACGCAGCAGGACTTCGGGAAGCCACGGTAGCCGAGCGTGGACGGGTACGCTCCGTGGTCAAGCATGTACTCGTGGGCCACGCGGTCGATCTCATCCGTCGTCACGCCAGGCTTCACTGCTGCGCCCGCAACCGCCAGTGCATTCGCTGCGATCTTCGAGCTCTCGCGCATCTTCTCGATCGTCTCGGCGTCCTGCACGTACGGCTCGCCGATGTTTTCCTGTACGTCGCCCTTCCAGGCGTACTCGGGACGCTCAATGTCCTTCGGAACCTTCCGGATTGGGGTGGACGCTTCTTGCTGTAGTTTTCCTCGTTTGCTCATGCGCCCCATAGTAGTACCTGCCGGCTGAGGTCTGACTAACCCCCGCGCGACTGGTCAAGATTCACCAACATCGAATTCGTCAACGCGACAGCAGCCTCCGAGCCACCACCAAGCACGACCAAAGCAGCGAATGCTATGTCATCGTCGACACGGTAGCCGGTGAACCACGAATGCGACCCCTGGTTGATTTCGGCCTCACCGGTTTTGCCACGGATATCACCACCGGCGGTCATCCCCGCCGCAGTACCACCCGGGGCGGTCACCGCCGCCATCATTTCCTGGAGCTGGTGCCATGCCTCATCCGGCATACGCGGCGCAGACTCGCTCAGCTCAGTCTCCGCTCCCTTAATCAGGTAGGGGATCGGCATTGAGCCATTCGCCGCAGACGCAGCCACGAGTGCCATCCCGAACGGGCTCGCAAGGTCATGGCCCTGCCCGTACCCGGCCTCTGTTCGGTCGAGTGGCTCCTCGCCTACCGGGATGGAGCCGGTGATCGTCTCCAGGCCTGGAATCTTCATATCGAGCCCGAGCCCGAACTGCTTGCCGATATCTCGAAGCTCACCCGGGGCGAGCTTCGTCGAAATGTCGGCGAATGTCGTGTTGCACGAGTGTGCAAAGGCAGACTGCAGCGACACGTTGCCGAGAGAGAATCCGGCGTAGTTCGTCACGGTCCTGCCATAGAGGTTCATGGTACCCGGGCAGGGCACGGTACTACCCGGAGTAAGGGCCTGGCGCTCGAGGCCTGCCGCGGCGGTAATGATCTTAAACGTCGATCCCGGTGGGTACTGGCCCATCGTGGCAAGATTGCCTTCACGGTCAGCGTCACGAGTCTGTGCAACAGCAAGCACCGCACCATCCGACGGGCGGATAGCAACAATCATTGCCTGCCGCCCCGCGTAGGGCTCCAACGCTCGTTCAGCCGCCAATTGCACGCTGTGGTCAAGGCTTACCTCAATAGTTGGAGCGGGTGCAGGTGCGTGTCGCTCAACGTCTTCCAACACGGCGCCGTGCTCGTTGACCACGCTCACGCTCCAGCCGTCATCGCCGATAAGGTCCTCGCGAACCAACTCACCAACGCGGGCAAGCATATCCGGCGCAAAATCAGGTTCGATGTTGACCATGGCCGCTTCTTCGTTGATGCGCACTCCCGGCACGGAGCTAAACGCCGCCTTAGCGGCGTCACCGAACTCTGCAGGCACCATCGCAACCGAATACGTTCCCTGGGCCTGGGCGAGGTTTTGTTCGAGCTCGTCGGCCGGAATGTCTGCCACGGCAGAAGATTTGCCACGGGCATCCTGGAGGAAGGACGAAATACGGCGTGCGGTGTCCGGAATGTCACGCACGGCATGCTTCTCAACCAGAATGCGGAACGCAGTACCAGGCCGCAGGAGTTCTACCCCATCGGAGGAGACAACGCTCGCCTTGGATGCGGCCACAGGGCGCAGTTCCAGATGTTGCTGCGCGCCAAGACGTGGGTGCAAAATGCTGGGCTGCCAACGAACGGTCCACTTCTCGCCGATCTGGGTCAGCGTCATGTGCGAGTCATACTCAAGCATGCGTTCTTTCGGCAGACCCCACTTCAAGTGGTACGAGACGGTAGCTAGGTTGTCACTTTGATTGACGTCGTTGATCGTCGCCTCCAGCGCCTCAGCTTGGAGCCCTTCGACCGTTTCTTGGAATGATGCGTTGGCGTCGGAGGGGACGTCGACAAGATCTTGAAAATTAGACCCGTCAAGGCTCACGAGGGCGTCAAGAAACTCACGAGCGACGGGCTCAACATCATTCGGGCGTGGTGTGCAGGCAGTGGCCAGCGCGCCCGTAAAAACTACGCTTAGGAGCAAAGCGAGGAGACGTTGCATGGACCTAAAGTACCAAGACCACAGTGAAACGTCGCCTCCGCCACTCCCCGCGAGCAGACTATCTAGCGCGTAACCTTGACTTCCGCGCGTGCGCCCTCGACCTCTTCGAGCCCCTCTTCCTCAGCAATACGCTGAGCGTGGGCAATGAGTGTCTCAACGATCTTCGACTCTGGAACAGTCTCAACGACCTCACCCTTCACGAAGATCTGCCCCTTGCCATTGCCGGAAGCCACGCCCAGATCGGCGTCGCGGGCCTCGCCAGGACCATTGACGACGCAACCCATGACAGCTACGCGCAGCGGGTACTCCATGCCCTCGAGGCCTGCAGTCACTTCCTCAGCGAGCTTGTACACATCCACCTGTGCGCGGCCACAGGACGGGCAGGAGACAATCTCAAGCTTTCGCGGGCGCAGGTTCAGCGACTGCAAAATCTGGTCACCGACCTTGATCTCCTCCACCGGGTCCGCAGAGAGCGAAACGCGAATTGTATCGCCGATGCCCTGCGAGAGCAGCGCGCCAAATGCGACGGAGGACTTAATAGTGCCCATGAACTTCGGGCCGGCCTCAGTCACGCCGAGGTGCAACGGGTAGTCGGTCTTCTCAGCGAGCTGGCGGTACGCCTCCACCATGAGCACTGGGTCAGAGTGCTTCACGGAGATGGCGATATCGCCGTATCCGTACTCCTCGAACAGGCCAGCCTCATAGATCGCGGATTCAACCAACGCCTCAGGGGTGGCCCGGCCATACTTCTCCAGCAGGCGCTTATCGAGCGAGCCACCGTTGACACCAATGCGAATCGGGATACCAGCGTCCCCTGCAGCCTTAGCGACTTCCTTCACACGACCATCAAACTCTTTAATGTTGCCCGGGTTCACTCGCACGGCAGCACACCCGGCATCGATCGCTGCGAAGATGTACTTCGGCTGGAAGTGGATGTCGGCAATCACCGGGATAGGTGACTTCGCCGCAATCGCTGGAAGAGCATCTGCGTCAACGGTCTTCGGGCAGGCAATGCGCACAATGTCACAGCCCGCGGTAGCCAGCTGCGCGATCTGCTGCAGCGTAGCGTTAATGTCGTGCGTCTTCGTCGTGGTCATGGACTGGACCGTGATCGGGTGATCCGACCCAACTCCCACACCGCCAACCATCAGCTGACGAGTCTTTCGACGAGGTGCGAGCGTTGGCGCTGGGCCTTCAGGAATGCCTAAACCGATGGGAAGATTCATAGTTGCTTACTCTAGCACTGCTACCCAAACAGCTTGATTGGGTTGACCACATCCGCAAGCATCACAAATACGCCAATCGTCAGCAGTGCAGCGGCCATCGCGTATGTCACCGGCATCAGCTTGCGGTAGTCCGCGGGGCCACCAGGCTCGAGCCCCCGCAGCCTGCGAAGCGCATCCCTAATCTTCTCATACAGGACTACTGTTATATGCCCACCATCCAGGGGCGGCAAGGGAATCAAGTTGAACAGCGCGAGGAAGAAGTTGAGACTCGCCAACATCATCCAGAACATCGACCACATGCTTTGTTGCGCTAACTCCCCGCCTGCGCGAGAAGCGCCGATGACACTAACTGGACCGTCAAGCTCTCGCTCAGCACCAAAAATTGAAGCCACAACACCAGGAATCTTCGACGGGAACGCGATAAGGCCCTGGACAGTCGCATTCAGCATCTGGCCCGTAAACGCAGCCGTAGCTGGCACAGCCTCGAGCGGACCGAACTGGCGCATCGCGTCTTCCACTGGCGCGCTTGTGACACCGATCGCCCCCGCTTCAAAGGACACACCGGTCGCTGGATCGATCCTAGACACGGTCGCGAGTGGAACTGCAATATCAAGCTCTTGCTCGTTACGCATCACAGTAAGCGTGACTGTTTCCCCCGGACGCTGCATCACATAATCCCTCAACGCTGGAAACGTAGTGAGCTCCTCCCCATCAACGGCGAGTAGCTTATCCCCTTCACGCAAACCTGCATCATAGCCAGGCCCATTACCGGTGCATTCTGCCAGATGAGTCTCATCAATCTGGTCGGGAGCGCACTGCAGCTCACCCACGGTTGGTGTCCGGTCGGCGTACGGATTCGGAATCGCCGCGAAAACCGCCACGAAGTACAGCACCACAACGCCGATCAGTAGATTCATAGCGATGCCACCGCTGAGCACCGCAATTCGCTGCCACCACGGCTTGCGGTACATCGCAACAGGCGCTTCGTCAGCGGTGACAGGATCCTGCGCGGTCATCCCTGCGATATCGCAAAATCCGCCGAGAGGGAGAGCCGCAATGCCGTACTCCGTCTCCCCCTTCTTGACGGACCACACTTTCGGCCCAAAGCCCACAAAATATCTCCGCACGCGCATCCCAAACGCGCGTGCGGTAAACATGTGGCCTGCCTCGTGGAGCGCGATAGAGACTGTAATACCCAGGGCAAAAAGTATGATTCCTACAACGCCCACTCGCTGCTCCTTGCCTTTCAGGCTGGTTTACAGCTGGGCGATTACTTCCTTTGCCGCCCGGCGTGCACCAGCATCCACGTGAAGAATATCTTCGATAGATGTCGGCGCAAAAGCAAACGCCCCTGCCGCGTCAAGGACATAGCCAATCACGTCAACGATGTGCGGGAAACGAATCTTGCCAGCAAGGAATGCTTCCACCGCCACCTCATTCGCGGCGTTGTACACCGCCGGGTATGGGTCCCCCATCGCTGAAGCTTCCCGAGCAAGACGCACGGCGGGGAAAGCTTCGTCGTCGAGCGGCTCAAACGTCCACTCACTCGCCTGCGAAAAGTCCAGCGCTGGCTGTGTACCCGGGATACGCTCCGGCCAAGCAAGAGCGTGGGAGATCGGCAACATCATCGACGGCGGCGAAGCCTGTGCAATCGTCGCTCCATCGGCAAATGTGATAGCCGAGTGCACAATCGACTGCGGGTGCACCACGACATCAATAATGTCGGGCGCAATACCAAACAGCAGCGTCGCCTCGATCAGCTCCAGTCCCTTGTTCACCATCGTGGCGGAGTTCAAGGTGTTCATAGTGCCCATCGACCACGTCGGGTGCTGCCCGGCCTGCTGCGGAGTTGCCTCCATCATCTGCTCGCGGGTCCACCCCCGGAACGGGCCTCCCGAAGCAGTAAGGACGAACCGTGAAACGTCAGCACGGCTCCCTGCGCGCAGGCATTGGGCCATCGCAGAGTGCTCAGAATCGACCGGCACGAGCTGTCCAGGCTTCACCTTCTCCATGACGAATTGACCGCCAGCGACCAGCGATTCCTTGTTCGCCAGAGCTAGCACGCCATCCTTGCGAAGCGTCGCAAGCGTCGACTCAAGACCGGCGGAACCGACAAGCGCATTTAACACGATGTCTGCATCTTGCATTTCAACAAGAACCGCAGCGGCGTCCTCACCTGTGATAATGACATCACCCACAGCGCGAGAAACGTCTTTCGCAGGGTCGAGCTGCTGCACTGCAATTTGTTCTGGGCGCAGATTGAACTCCTGTGCCTGTTGGATAACAAGCTCAGGGTTGTGCCCTGCTGCCGCGATGCCGACAACCTCAAAGTCTTCAGGGTGCTTCCGAATGATATCGAGAGCCTGTGTGCCGATAGAGCCTGTCGATCCAAGAATCAGAACCTTTTTCACAACCTCCATTGTGGCACGTCACGGCAAAAATAGATACTTAGTTTCTCCTTAAAGTATTTTTGACCACCGCTCGTCGTGGTGCATACACAAGATGTGCACATACGACCGTGGGGATACTCTGTCATTCCCATCACCACACATCGCACCCACAGGCGCACCTCCCCCGCCGCCCTCACGTACATGGTGCGAAAGTTTGAACTCATTGGGGGCTACACAGTGCCATCGCGCCCTGCAATATGAAAAGATAATGCACAGTACACACAGATTTAGCATGTCCGCCGTCGGGCGCATACACAATAATGCGAACCGATGCGGACGACTACAGCTCAAGGAGAATGGCAGTGGCTCACCCTCAGGACAAAGCTCCACAGGTATATAACGGCGTTTCTGAAGCTGACGTCCCTTCCGCCCGCTTCGGGTGGAGCGCGTTCAAGCCGCGCACGATTCAACTCGCAGGGTGGATCTCGGTGATCTTCTTGCTCGCGTACAACTTCGGTAACCACCACGGCCACGTAGAAACGATTTGGCTGCTCGCATTTGCAGTTTTGATTGCAGTTGCACTGATTTTCCACGGACTGCAGCCGAAGCTCAGCCAGGTGCGCACGGTCACCTCGCACAACAAGCCTGCTGGCCACAAGGAGCCGGACTGGATTTACGCGCAGCAGACGATGACCGGCCCGTACGCCGAGCTCGATGAGCGCGAGCTGCGCGCCCTCAACATCGATCCGGCGCGTCTCAATTCACTGCGCGGTGCACAGCAGCAGAGCATTCACTAGTTTCGCGTTTTACACCGAATAGCAATAAACGGCGCCACCCCACTCACAGGTTGAGGGTGGCGCCGTTTTCGCGCACCTAAATTCGGCGCAACGTCACTCGCCTTCCGCCGCGAGCTGCCCGCAGGCCGCAGCGATCTCCTGGCCCTTCGTGTCACGGACAGTGCACGTCACACCCTGCGCAATCACACGACGAACAAACTCATCCTGGCGCGCCTTCGGGGACGCGTCCCACTTCGAACCCGGAGTTGGGTTCAGTGGAATGAGGTTGACGTGTACCAGCGGCCCCAACGCCTGATGCAGCTTCCTGCCGAGCATGTCGGCGCGGAAATCGTGATCGTTGATGTCACGAATCAACGCGTACTCAATCGATACGCGGCGCCCTGTTGTATCCGCGTAGTAGCGGGCTGCATCCAGCACATCCTGCACGGAGAACCTGTTGTTCATCGGCACCAGTGTGTCGCGCAGCTCGTCATCAGGGGTGTGCAAGGAAACCGCGAGCGTGCAGGAGAGGCCTTCGTCGGCAAGCATTCGAATCTGCGGCGCGAGACCAACCGTTGACACAGTGACGTTGCGTTGAGAAATCCCGAAGCCCTGCGGCGCTGGACTCGTGATCTGGCGTACTGCGCTGACCACGCGCTTGTAGTTCGCCAGCGGCTCTCCCATCCCCATAAAGACGATGTTGGAAAGACGGGAGCCTTCCTCCTGCATCATGGCTGCTGCAGCTCGCACCTGATCGACGATCTCCGCAGTTGACAAGTTTCTGTCGAGACCGCCCTGACCGGTCGCGCAGAACGGACAAGCCATTCCGCAACCCGCCTGTGAGGAGATACACAGCGTCGCGCGGTCCTTGTACCGCATCAGCACAGACTCCAGGAGAATGCCGTCATGCAGCCGCCACAACGTCTTGGTGGTGTCCCCCTCATCGGTCTCTACCCGACGTACTGGGGTCAGCAGCGTCGGAAAAAGAGCCTCTTTTACCTTCTCGCGCTGTGCGGCAGGCAGATCCGTCATTGTGAGGGGATCTGCTTCAAACTTGCCGTAGTAGTGGCGCGCAATCTGGTCCGCACGGAACTTCGGCAGGCCGAGGGACTTCAGGGCCTCGATGCGCTCTTCGCTCGACAAATCAGCGAAGTGCTTCGGTGGCATACCAAACTTTGGGGTCAGAAGTGGCAGTGTTGGGGTCTCAGTCATAATTGCCCCATCTTTGCACGTTAGAACGGATTCATCAATGCGGAAGCGCTGAGCAGAATGTACGTTGCGCACGCTGCTGGCAACATACCATCTAAGCGATCCATGATTCCGCCGTGTCCAGGCAGTATCTGGGACATATCCTTGATACCGAGTTCGCGCTTGAATTGGCTTTCGACGAGATCACCCATAGTGGCGCACATAACCAGTGCGGCACCCAAAAGGATCCCCATCCACCACGGGCCCTTGATCAGTAGCGTGACCACCGCGACGCCTGCAATGATCCCGAATATCATCGAGCCCGCAAATCCTTCCCAGGACTTCTTCGGGCTGACAGCCGGCGCCATCGGGTGCGCACCAAACATCACGCCAGCAGCGTATCCCCCAACGTCAGACGCCACCACGCAGCACATGAACGCGACAATGAACGCTGAACCGCTGACGGAGCCTTCGTCGATAAGCGAAACCATCGCAGCGAAGCTTCCAAACAGTGGAATCCACGCCAGGACGAACACTCCCACGGCGGTGTCGCGGAGATAGTTGGTTGGCGTTTGGTGCCTGCCGTGGTCGAACAGCCGCCAAAACATCAGGAACAGCACTGTGAACGCGAAAGCGCCAACTACGCCAGCGGTTTTGTAGGCAGCGGAGGACCACACCATGATCTGACCGAGGATGATCAGCAGTGTGCGCGGCTGCTGGTAGCCCGCTTCCCGCAAACGGGTAAGCACCTCCCACATCCCACCTGCTACAGCGATGGCAACAAGCGGATACCAGGCCATAGGGCCAACCCACACAGCAGCGATCACCACAGCACCGAGGATGACCCCGGTCGTGATGGCGGCTGGCAGGTCGCGACCCGCATCATTTTTCGGCTTGGGCGGCGCGATGCGGGGCCAGCCCGATGGTCCTGACTGATCTGTCGAGTGTTTCACGTAGCGGTGCTTTCTATTCATCGAAAGGTCTGCTTAGACCTCCATCAGCTCGGCTTCCTTGCGCTGAACTAGCTCATCAATCTGTGCCACGTAGCCCTGGGTGGTCTTGTCCAGTGCCTTTTCTGCGGTCTGCACTTCGTCCTCGCCGGCGTCGCCGTCCTTCTGGATCTTCTTCAGTGCTTCCATACCGTGGCGGCGGACGTTACGGATAGCGATCTTGCCGTCCTCACCTTTCTGCTTGGCCTGCTTGACCAGGTCACGGCGACGATCTTCCGTCAGCTGTGGGATCGTGACGCGAATGACTTGCCCGTCATCGGTCGGGTTGACGCCGAGATCAGAGTTGCGGATGGCAGTCTCAATTTCCTTGAGCGTTGACATGTCGTACGGCTTGATCAGCAGCATGCGTGGCTCCGGAACAGAGATCGTCGCCATCTGATTGATCGGGGTTGGGGCACCGTAAAAATCAGCCATGACGCCATTAAACATGGCAGGGTTAGCGCGACCAGTCCGAATCGTTACGAGGTCATCGCGGGTGAAATCGACAGAAGCGCTCATACGCTCTTCGGCATCAAGCAACACGTCATCAATCATTTTTACTCCACTTCTTCTGTACAAAGCGTTCGGGACAAATAAGTCGCACACCAATCTACCAGCGTTTCACTCCCAGCCGTGTCGTGGCTTGACGGGGAACGGCAGAATTCAAGGCAAGTTACGCCTAGACTGTCCCCATGCTTTACTCCCCCGCCAGTGCCGCGATGGTCTATACACACCCGACTCCATTGCGCACTGCTGAGGGCCGACTTTCATCATGGCAAATCCCCATCAAAGACGGAACGGATGTCGCTGGAATGCCCACCACGCACGGCAACCCGTCACGCAGCGTCATCGCGGAAGAGCACAGCCCAATCGTCGCAGCACTGCTTGAGTCTGGGGCAGCCATCCCTGGAAAGTCACTGACAGCCGAGCTTGGGGCGACGTGCTACGCCGAAGAAGCCCACTCTCCACTTTTAGAGTCCCCCATGTTCCCTGGGTGCACGCCCGGCGGTTCTTCGGCAGGCGCCGGAGTGCTCGTGGGCAGTGGGCTATACCGTGCTGCACACGGCACGGACGCTGGAGGGTCCTTGCGAGTCCCGGCTGCAGCCTGCGGTGCCGTTGGTTACAAGCCGGGAACACGCGCGGCAGTCGCGAATGGTTTTATCACGCGCAACGTCGCAGACCAGTTTGAGTTGTACGGACATCACCCCACCGCGGTACGCAAACTGCGCATCGGAGTACTTATCGACGGCCTCTTCGCCAACACCACCGTCTCAACGAGCCGCGGTGATGCCCTTGAGGCCGCTGCACGTGAGCTCGGGAAACACCACGATGTAGTGTCACTTCGCCCCTATGCGGATGCACAATCAACGTTTGAGCACTTCAGACACCGCATCACGAGCAGCTTCCGCAACGTAGACCCGCTCGACAATCACTACCTCGCATGGATGCACACACAAGGTTGCGAGGTAACCCCAGAAGAACTATTTGCGGCGAATGACCACTTCGCGCACCTACTTAGACACGTACAACACGAGTGGGACGTTGATATCGTGCTCACCCCCACGATTGCATTTGATCCCCCACCGATTGGCTACTTCTCTTCCCTCGCCCCGGATGAGAGCTTTTACCAACAAACAGTGTGGACGCCCTGGTGCACGCTGTTCAATGTGATGGGCAGCCCCGCTGTCGCAGTCGGGGCGCTCCACCTTGGGTCAGTCACAGTTGGCGGACGCGCGCTACTTTCGGTAGCGCGCACCGTCGAACATTTTGGGCTGCCCGATTAATTCTTAGGAAACAAGGGTACCGATCTGCTCGCCGGATACCGCGCGGGCAATGTTGCCTTCCTTGAGCAGGTTGAACACCAGGATCGGCATGTTGTTGTCCATACACAGCGAAAACGCGGTGGCATCGGCAACCTTGAGTTCCTTTTCGAGCACCTCGCGGGGAGAAACCTCGCTGTAGAGCTGTGCGTCTGGGTTGGTTCGAGGGTCGTCGTCATAGACTCCGTCAACCCCCTTCGCCATCAGGAGCACCTCGCAACCAATTTCCAGGGCGCGTTGCGCGGCCGTGGTATCCGTAGAGAAGTACGGCATGCCCATGCCAGCACCGAAGATGACGACACGCCCCTTCTCCAGGTGACGCACTGCACGAAGCGGCAAATACGGCTCAGCGATCTGCGCCATATTGATGGAAGTCTGAACGCGGCAGTCGACGCCCTTCTGCTGCAGGAAGTCCTGGAGCGCCAGGCAGTTCATCACCGTGCCGAGCATGCCCATGTAGTCGGAGCGTGCACGGTCAAGGCCACGCTTTTGCAGCTCTGCACCACGGAAGAAGTTGCCGCCGCCAATTACTACCGCTACTTCGGTTCCGGACTGGGCGACTTCGGCAATCTGTGCAGCGACGCTTTCGACGACGTCCGGATCGATACCAACCTTTCCACCGCCGAACATTTCACCGCCCAGCTTGAGCATGACGCGTTTGAATCCTGTGCGGGTAGACGCAAGTTCTGACACTGTGAGGACACTCCTTGAGAGTTGGCCAATTCGAGCCGTAGAGGACAATTCTGTTCTCGACCGATCTTAGCGATCTCAGTCCGGTTTGTAGCAACCGGGCATAAAGAAACCGCCGGCGGAGGGTAACCCCTCAACGCCGACGGTAAAAAGCATCAGGCTTATGCCTGGCCAACCTCGAAGCGAACGAAGTCAGTGACCTCAATGCCGCTCTCCTCCGTGAACTGCTTCACGGTCTTCTTGGAGTCAGCAAGCGACGGCTGGTCCAGAAGAACAACGTCCTTGAAGAAGCCGCCCATGCGGCCCTGGACGATCTTTTCGATAGCTGCCTCAGGCTTACCCTCGTTGCGGGTGATCTCTTCCTGAACAGCGCGCTCCTTCTCGACGACCTCTGCCGGAATGTCCTCTTCCTTGAGGTAGCGAGCCTTCATCGCGGCGATCTGCAGCGCAACCTGGTGTGCAGCCTCAGCGTTGTCGCCCTTGTAAGCAACCAAAACGCCGACAGCTGGTGGCAGGTCAGCGGAACGCTGGTGCAGGTACTTCGCCAGCTGCTCACCCTCGATGGTGGCAGCACGGCGCAGCTCCAGCTTCTCGCCAATCTTTGCGGAGAGGCGCTCAAGAACGTCGTGTGCGGTCTCGCCGTCGACATCAGCGTTTGCCAGCTCCTCCTGGCTGTTTGCCTTCGCTGCTGCAGCAGCATCAGCAATCTTGCCAGCGATGGTCTTGAACTCGTCGTTCTTAGCAACGAAGTCCGTCTCCGAGTTGATCTCGACGATAGTGTTGCCGGAGACAGCGACGAGGCCCTCGAGAGCATTGCGCTCTGCGCGCTTGCCCACGTCCTTTGCGCCCTTGATGCGGAGCAGCTCGACAGCCTTCTCGAAGTCGCCGCCGGTTTCCTCCAGCGCCTTCTTGCAGTCGAGCATGCCGGAGCCGGTGGTTTCGCGCAGCTTCTTTACGTCAGCAGCAGTGTAGTTCGCCATATTCGGGCGATCCTCCTCGTACAGTAGTGGATAAATACGTCGTAAAATTATGCTTCAAGCAAAACACCCCACGCCCAATTCGCGCCCATAATCCAGGACGTGAACAGGACGCGGGGTGTCACACTCGCTTATGCAGGATACACGTTTCGCGCGTCCTGCGAGCGGAGTTACTTAGCCTGCTGAGCTTGCTCTGCAGCGCGAACAGCGTGTGGCTGCTCGACTGGTGCAACCTCCTGTGGCGCAGCAGCTTCAGCCTCAGCGGCTGCCTTCGCAGCGTCTGCAGCGGAAACCTCAGCGGATGCGGCTGCCTGAGCAGCGGCCTCTGCAACCTCTGCCTGGTGCTTAGCGTCGGTGTCGCCTGCAGCCTCACGTGCGGAAGCCAGCTGACGCTCTTCGCGCTGCTGCTTACCAGCGATGACTGCCTCGCCGATGATGTGGGTCAGGATCTTGACCGCGCCGATGGCGTCGTCGTTACCCGGGATTGGGAAGTTGACGTCGTCCGGATCACAGTTGGTGTCAAGAACAGCAACAACCGGGATACGCAGCTTCTCTGCCTCGTTGACCGCGATGTGCTCCTTGTTCGTGTCAACAACCCACAGAGCAGAAGGTGCCTTGGTCATGTCAGCGATGCCACCGAGGACACGCTCGAGCTTCTGGCGCTCGCGGGTCAGCATCAGAACTTCCTTCTTGCCGCGACCTGCGTAGCCGTTCTCAGCAGCGTCCATAGCCTGGAGCTCCTTCATACGGGCGATACGCTTGGAAACGGTCTGGAAGTTGGTGAGCATGCCACCGAGCCAGCGGTGCGTTACGTATGGCATACCAACGCGCTGAGCCTCTTCCTGAATAGGCTCCTGCGCCTGCTTCTTCGTACCAACAAACAGGATCGTGCCGCCGTGTGCAACGGTCTCCTTGACGAACTCGAAAGCCTCGTCAATGTAGGTCAGCGTCTGCTGCAAGTCGATGATGTAAATGCCGTTGCGGTCGGTGAAGATGAAGCGACGCATCTTCGGGTTCCAACGACGCGTCTGGTGGCCAAAGTGGACACCTGCGTCGAGGAGTTCGCGCATGGTTACAACTGCCATGGGAATTTCTCCTTTGGAGTAATCTCGTTCGGTTAATGTTCATGTACTGCAAGGGTTTTTATCCCTCGCCCTAGCACCGCACCCGCTCAACACCCTCATACTGTGGGACCAACGCTGAGCTGGCGTTATTCGGCGCGCGTAGTCAACTTCGAAAAGTTGCCTTGCCAAGCATAGTCGACTATCCCTCGATTACCTAATTTGACCTGCACAAACCCTGAGCTTTATCCACAGGCCAGTTTTTCTCCACAGGCTGCATGCCCACAGCCTTGTCCACTACCGCGGTTTCAGGGCTCAATGACAACATGCACATGTTCACACGCTTACTCGCGGCCATTACTCCCCTACTTTGCACGTGGTGCTTGGCGCCTCAGGCTCTTGCGTACGTCGACCCCACCACGGGGCTGCCCTACGCAACCCGGATTACACGGCCCGCAGAGATCCCGGAGAAGAACTGGATGCCGGGGCATCGCGGGGTTGATCTTGCGCTACGCGTCGGAGCCACTGTTCTAGCAGCAGACAACGGGACAGTCGCTTTCGTGGGCAAGGTAGCAGGCACACCCATTATCAGTATTGATCACCCAGATGGCATCCGTACGACGTACCAGCCTGTGCACGCGCGTGTGCGGCAAGGCGACGAAGTTAAACTCGGCGATGCGATTGGGACGCTGGCACGGCCGACGGGGCCGCAGGCACATCTCCAGGACGGGCTGCACTGGGGCGCACTCATTGCGAAAGACACCTACATCAATCCGCTTTCCCTCTTATCGACGCCCACCATTCGGTTGAAGCCAACCCGTTAAAGGCTCATGCCCTGGGGTGCGCTTGGGTGTAAATCTGCGTGAGCCGCTGTGAGGAGACGTGCGTGTATATCTGCGTGGTTTGCAGGCTAGAGTGCCCGAGCATTTCTTGCACCATTCGTAGGTCGGCGCCGCCTTCAAGCATTTGCGTGGCCGCTGTGTGTCGCAACGAGTGCGGCGTGATACTCGCCTGCCCCGCTTGCAGCCCGGCGCGCTCGACGATTCGGCGAACTTGGCGTTGGTCGATGCGCTTTCCCTGGGTGCCAACGAACAGCGGTTCGGCCCCCGCGTTAGCACTATTGGCGAGGGCTGGCCGGGCGTCGTGAAGCCATGTGGTGAGTGCCTCGTGTGCGTTGTTTCCGAAGGGAACGATGCGTTGTTTGTTGCCTTTGCCTGTGACTTTTGCGGTGTTGGTATGGAAGTCGAGGTCGTCGATGTTGAGGGCGACGAGTTCGCCGACGCGGATTGCGCTGGCGTAGAGCAGTTCGAGGATGGCGGTGTCGCGGATGTCTTCTGGTGTGTCGCCGTGGGGGCGGATGAGTTCCTCGGTAGCGGGGGCGCTGAGCACGGTGGGTAGTTTGCGCTGTTCTTTCGGGGTGCGCAGGCGGGCTGCTTCGTCCTTTGCGATGTAGCCGTGTTGATAAGCCCAGGTGGAGAAGGCGCGCGCGGATGCGGTGCGGCGCGAGATGGTGGAGCGGGCTTTGCCGGCTTGGACTGCGTCGGCGAGCCAGTGGCGTAGAGCGTCGATGGTGAATGCGTTGAGATCTGGTGTGTACGGCGCGAGTGTGGTGAGATCCGATTTGTAGCTCTTGCAGGTCGCCGCGGCGCGGTTTTTGACGTGTTGGCAGTAGTCGATGAAGTCGTCCACCGCGGTGAGAAACTGGGTGGACGACTGATCGTGGCTGCTACTCATGTCCCGTATTGTATCGGTACCTTAGGGTTTGGCTGTGTCGCTTCGTCGCCACAGTTGGCCTTCCCGCTGGATCAGTCCCTTTCCTTGCAGCTCAATGAGCGTGTTGATGGTGACTTGGAGGGATAGCGCGGCGGCACCTGCAATCTCCTCCGCTACAAGCCCGTCGCGATGATGTTTTGGCGCGGCATCGTAGATGCGCATCTCGGTGCGGGTCAGGAGCTGGAGGGGCGAAGCTACATTGTTGTCCGCAAGTTCTTGTTCTGCATCCAGTCCGTTCTCGAGGCGGATCGCCTCGTGGACGTAGGTCGCGTTGAGCACCATCGTGGCCTCCCCCTTATAGATGGCGAGGTTGGTGCCGACAGATCCGGCGGTGGTTATCGGCCCTGGTACTGCGAGCGTCCCGCGTTGGTAGTACTGCGCCCAGCGCAACGTGCTGAGCGCCCCGGAGCGGTAGGCGGCTTCTATCACTAGCGTGGCCTGGGTGAACCCAGCGACGAGTCGGTTTCGGGTGAGGAAGCGGTGTCGCTCAGGGGCCATGCCAGGGCTGTATTCGGTGATGATCGCTCCCCCTGCCGCCACGATGCGATCGAATAGCTGTTTGTGGCGCCTCGGGTAGGTGATACCCGGCCCGCATGCGGCGAACACCACAGTTGGCAGTCCCGCCTCGAGGGCCGCATCGTGGGCTGCCGCATCAATACCGAGTGCACCGCCGGAGACGATGGTGTATCCCCAGCGCTTCAGTCCATGCACGATGTCAAGGGTGGCTGAATGCCCATATGCGCTCAGCGCTCGTGTGCCGACGATCGCGATCGAGTTTTCCAATAGCTCCGGCAGGTTGGTATTGCCTCGAACCCAGAGGGCGTGTGGCGGAACCCCGTCTGCACGTATCGGAGCACCTTCGCCATCCCGACTCATCTTTGCGCCGAGATTGAAGGAGTCATAAATCCGTTCGCGAGGCCACTCGGGCGATTCCGGTGTGATAAGTGTGTACCCATGCTCCGCTGCAGTGGCTAGGTCTTCTGCTGGCTGGTCCCAGGTGTATCTCGCATCGGTGTCAGCGGCGAGGTCACCGAGCCAGGGCGCTCGTGTGCGCACGCCTTCGGCGATTTCGTCAGCGGTATAGCCTTCGTTTCGCAGTGCCCATAGCGCCGTCGACGGACCCTCGATGACACGGTTGAGGTAGGCCCATGATTCAAGCGCGCTCATGCCGATACCTCCTCACGTGCTGAAAGCAAGGTCTGGTCGTCTCGAAGATCGACGGCCTCAGCGACGTGCCCGAGGTGGGGGCATTGTGCGCCAGTGAGATCCGCCAAAGTCCACGACAATTTCAGGATGCGGTCGATACCGCGCTGGCTGACCTCCCCGCGCGCAAGCATCGAGGAGAGGAACATCATCGCGGAATCTTCCGCCGGGAAGTATCGACGCAGCCACGGCCCCGGCACGCGCGCATTCGTCAACGCCCCGTTCGTGTGTTCCTCGCACGTCCGCCACCGATGTGCCGCACGGTCCCGTGCCTCTGCCACACGCTGGGCGATGGCCGTGGAAGACTCTGCCCCGTTTGGGTTCAGCACGGCGTTATCCAGCGAAGTCCTGCAGACAATGTCCAGGCGGTCCCTCAGCGGACCCGATATACTTCGCGCATACCGCGCACGCTGCGCCCCGGAGCACCGACAGCGGTTCGCTGGTTTTCCACACGGGCATGGATTCATCGCGAGGATGAGCTGGAAGTCGGCTGGAAAGATGACGTCGCGGTTGCTGCGTCGCAGGCGCACCTCGCCTTTCTCCAGGGGAATGCGCAACGCATCGAGGGTAGCGGACGCGATCTCAGAGGCTTCGTCGAGAAACAGCACACCGTTATGGGCTTGACTGACCGCGCCGGGGCGAGGAATCCCGCTGCCTCCCCCGATGAGTTGCGCCTTGGAAAGCGACGGG
Organism: Corynebacterium pseudogenitalium; assembly: GCF_024453815.1. NCBI lineage: Bacteria > Bacillati > Actinomycetota > Actinomycetes > Mycobacteriales > Corynebacteriaceae > Corynebacterium > Corynebacterium pseudogenitalium. The sequence continues at coordinate 1,459,000 of NZ_CP072934.1, forward strand.
TCCGGCGCGATGAACGGGCGGTGCGCAATCAGCTCTCCCCCGGCGATCCCGGCAGCTGCGTGAATCGCTGTGGACGTGACCATTTCTTCGACGTCCATTGCGGGGAGGATGGATGGGAGACGCTCTGCAAGCATGGACTTGCCTGAGCCGGGTGGTCCGATCATTAGCATGTGATGCGCACCGGCCGCGGCGACTTCCATAATCCTTCGCTCGGGGCCTTGCCCTGCGATGTCTGCGAAGTCCGGCTGTCGTCCTTGCTCAATGCTTGGCGCACCCACAGAAGCTACTTCAAGCACCTCTTCCCCGACCAGCCACGCCCACACCTGCGCCAGCGAGTCCGCCAGCACGATGTCTCCGCGTGACACGAGCTGTGCCTGGTGCTCGTTCGCGCGCGGAACCACAATGCGGTCAATTCCACCCTCCTGAACAAGCAGCTCCTGGGCCGCCAGCAGCATCGGCAGCACTTCCGGTACAGGCCGCAAGCTGCCATCCAGCGCCAACTCTCCTACAAAAAATGTTCGCGATAGTGCCCGTTGAGCGCGTGGATCTAGGCTCCCCATCACCGCCAACGCAATCGGCAAGTCAAACTGCGAACCAGCCTTCGGCAGGTGCGCCGGCGACAGCGACACCATCGCCTTCGTCTTCGGCCACGGCAGTGAACTATTACGGCAGGCGGTACGGATTCGCTCGCGGGATTCTTTCACGGCAGCATCGGCGAGCCCAACAATATGCATTCCTGGTAACCCCGGCCCGACGTTGGCCTCCACGCGTACGATGCGCGCCCGAATGCCCTCAACCGTGGCACTCAACGTACTAGCAAGCGGCATCTTCGACCCCCATGATGAACTCAAACTCGAAGCCGTCCTCGTGATACATCGCCTCCACGACGTCGAACCGGACTTCGTAGAACCCCTCAGTGCTGCGCAACCACTCAGCAGCCGCGTTACGCATTGCCATCATCTTCTTCGCGTGCACCGCCTCAACCGAACCAAACCCCGGTAAACGACGAGTTTTCACCTCTACGAACACCACGGTGCCGTAAGAGTCCTGCATAATCAGGTCAATCTCGCCATGCCGTAATCGCACCCGCCTACCAAGGCATGTGTAGCCCAACGCTAAATACTCCTCCAGTACGGCATCTTCCCCTAGACGGCCAAGCTGGTACTGGTCCATGCACGGTTTCTGCATAACTTCGTTCCCTTCTTCACATCCTTGTTCGTTTGCACACACCTCCAGACGCACCAGAGGCGTAAGTGTTTAGACGCAAAAACCCCTCCCGCGGTTCCTTACAGGCAACACGCGGGAGGGGCGGAGGGGACGTCGAAACGCAGACTACGAATTAGGGAACGTGATGTCCGGCTTGTCTAGCTCCTCGATATTGACATCCTTGTACGTAATTACGCGGACGTAGCGAACAAAACGCACCGCGCGGTACATGTCCCACACCCAACAATCCGACATACGGACCTCGTAGTACACATCGTTGCCGTCTTTGTGCGGGATCAACTCGACAGCATTCGCAAGGTAGAAACGACGCTCCGTCTCAACGACAAACGAGAACTGGCTCGCGACGTCTCGATACTCGCGATACAGCGACAGCTCGACGTCAGCCTCGTAATTGTCCAGATCCTCAGCACTCATGCGGTGCCCCCTTCGTAAATCTCAACGGCAGTTCTCACGTTGGCATAACTATAACGATGTTGCGGCGTCGCCCCGTGGCGGCGCACCGCATCCATGTGCGCCTTCGTGCCATACCCCTTGTGGCGCTCCAAGCCATACCCCGGGTACTGCTCCGCGTAGCCATCGAGGAGACGGTCGCGGCTCACTTTAGCTAGCACACTGGCGGCGGCGATGCACCGGGCACTCGCGTCACCGCCGATAATCGGCAGTTGTGGTACGGGCAAACCCGCGATATGGAAGGCATCGACAAGCGCGTACCGCGCCTCCGTCTCTAGCTGCGCAACTGCGCGCCGGGCCCCGTCAATGTTGGCATGCTGCACCCCGCGATGATCAATCTCGCTGGCAGGCACGTGCACGATCGAATATGCGAGCGCGTGCTGGCAAATGATGTCAAAGAGTGCTTCTCGACGCTTCGCCGTCAACTGCTTGGAATCCGTCAACCCCTCAAGTTGCCGTATCGGCTGCGGTGGTAGCACGCACGCGGCGACTGTCAGTGGCCCGAAGCAGGCGCCCCGGCCGGCCTCGTCAACCCCGACGACTGGTCCGAGCCCTGCTTTTTCGAGCGCCACCTCGTACGTCCGAAGCTGCTTCAAACGACGCACCACAGCTCACACACCAAGCGTAGGGCTACTGCTGGATCGCCGGGTCGTCGACGCCACCAAAACGCTGGAGTGGGAACACAATCGCAAGAACTTTTCCGCGAAGGTTCTCCTCCGGGATCGTGCCCTGGTACTCATCACCAAGGTGGTAGCGCGAATCAGCGGAATTCGTGCGGTTATCACCCATCATGAAGTAGTTCCCCTCAGGGACAGTTACCGGGCCGAAATAATTACCACCGCAAGCGTCGGACCCAGTCTCAGGATCCACCGGGTAGTAGTTCGGCTGCAGCGTGTACGACTGGTCGATTGGCTTGCCGTCCACCATCACCGCCGGATCCCCCTCCTGGCAAGACACCGTCTGGCCACCCTTCGCGATGATGCGCTTGACCAACGTGTTCTCATCCTTCGGCACCAGCCCCACCCAGGAGGACACCTCCTGCAGACCGGCAATGGCCGGGTTGTCGGAGCGGTTAGTGACGAAGCCGGTATTCCACGAGTCAGTCCCCTTAAACACGACAACGTCACCCGGCTCCGGATCAGAAAAGTAGTAGGACACCTTCTCCACGAAGATGCGATCACCCTTGCCGTCCTGCCCATGCAACGTCGGCTCCATCGACGCAGAAGGAATCACATAGAGGCGGCCAATGAATGTCTGAATAATGAAGATGAACACCAAGGTGAGTACAACAACCATCGGGATTTCGATGTACCACGGCATGGATTTTTCTTCGGATGCGCTCTTTTCGTTCACCCGCAACACTCTAGCAGCGCAACAAAACACCCCGCACCTTACGAAGCGTAAGTGTGCGGGGTGCTGCGCAAGAAGCGGGTATGCGCTTAGCGACGCTCCTTGATGCGGGCAGCCTTGCCGCGCAGGTCGCGCATGTAGTACAGCTTCGCGCGACGTACGTCACCCTTGCGGACGACCTCAATCTTCTCCAGGTTCGGGGAATGTACCGGGAAGGTACGCTCAACACCGATACCGAAGGAAACCTTGCGGACCGTGAACGTCTCACGGATGCCGTCACCCTGACGACGAACGACGAAGCCAGTGAAGACCTGGGTACGGGTGACCGAACCCTCGATAACCTTGACGTGTACGTCGAGGGTATCGCCCGGACGGAAGTCAGGGATATCGTCACGCAGCTGGCCTGCGTCTACAAGATCAATAATGCCGTTGCTCATTGAAGCAATCCTTTACGTTTCTGGACAGAGGACCCTAGCGGCTTTTTCCACAGGTGGACGCTCGGCTGGTTCATGTCGCTTACAATAACCCGCACGATTTTACATGCGAGCACGTCACTTCCCAAATCCGGCACGCTTGAGTGCATCCGCCATCGAACCGCCCTGCGGCGCACCTCCAGCGCGACCTCGCTGGCGCTTCCCACCCTGACGGCTCGGCTTCTGCTGCGGCTTCTTCCCGCGTGAAGACTCACGCTTCTGTTCGCTCCCCGGCTCATCATCCAGGCGCAGCGTGAGGCTAATTCGCTGGCGCTGCACGTCCACCTCGAGGACCTTCACCTTCACCACTTCACCCGAGCGCACGACCTCGTGCGGGTCCTTCACAAAAGAATGGCTCATCGCAGACACGTGCACGAGGCCATCCTGGTGCACGCCGACGTCCACAAACGCGCCGAACGCGGCGACGTTGGTGACCGTCCCTTCCAGAATCATGCCCGGCTGGAGGTCAGACACCTTGTGTACGCCTTCTTTAAAAGTGGCCGTCTTAAACTCCGGACGCGGATCCCGTCCTGGTTTTTCCAACTCGGCAAAGATATCCGTGATGGTTGGGACGCCGAAGGTGTCGTCGGCAAAGTCCTGCGGACGTAGACCCGACAGCACTCTGCTGTTACCAACGAGTGCCGCAGTGTCCACCCCAGATTGCTGAGCGATGCGCTCCACAACGGGGTAGGCCTCCGGGTGCACAGCGGAGCCATCAAGCGGATTCTCTCCGCCTTGGATGCGTAGGAAGCCGGCCGACTGCTCGAAGGCCTTCGGCCCAAGTCGCGGCACCTTCTTCAGCTCCTTGCGCGAAGCAAACACACCATGTTCATCGCGGTAGGCAACGATGTTCTTTGCGATCGTCGGCGTCACGCCAGCGACTCGTTCCAGCAGCGGTACCGACGCCGTATTGACGTCCACCCCGACTGAGTTCACCGCGTCCTCCACCACGGCGTCCAACGACTGCGCGAGCGCCGCCTGATTCACATCGTGCTGGTACTGCCCCACGCCAATTGACTTCGGGTCGACCTTGACCAGCTCCGCAAGCGGGTCCTGGAGGCGCCGCCCAATCGAGACCGCGGAACGCAGTGACACATCCATGTCCGGAAACTCCTGAGCCGCGATTTCCGAAGCCGAGTACACCGACGCACCCGATTCCGACACCACCACCGGAACAGGCCTGCGCCCGCCCGCTGCTGCGATCATGTCCGCGACCTCTCGTGCAAGCTTCTCCGTCTCCCGCGACGCCGTGCCGTTACCAATCGCGATGAGCTCCACGCCGTGTTCCGCCACAGTGTTCGCGAGCACCTGCACCGCCTGCTGCCATTGGTTCTGCGGCTGGTGTGGGTAGACGATCGCGGTTGCGAGCACCTTCCCCGTGCCATCTACGGTCGCTGTTTTTACGCCGTTCCTGTAACCCGGATCCAGCGCCAGGGTCGCGCGTTGACCGGCAGGAGCGGCCAGCAGCACATCGCGAAGATTCGTACTGAAGACGTCCAGAGCCGCCTCATCCGCGCGCTCCTTCAGACGCATCCGTGTATCCAAATTAGAAGAGACCTGCAGCTTTGTCTTCCATGCCCACCGCACGGCCTTCGCCAACCACGGGCTCGTTTCACAGTTAAGGTCGAAACGGTTCGCGATCATCCCCTCGTACGCCGCATCATCTCCGGCGTCCAAATCCAGCGAAAGCACACCTTCCTGCTCGCCTCGCAGCAGCGCTAAAATGCGGTGCGACGGCAACGAGGCAAATGGCTCGCTGAAGTCGAAATAGTCTCGGAACTTCGCACCCTCGTTCTCCTTGCCTTCGACGACGCTCGAACGCATCGTTCCGGACTCGTACACCTTGTCGCGGACCTCGCCGACGAGATCCGCATCGGTGGCAATCCTGTCAACCAAGATCGCGCGGGCACCGTCCAGCACCGCTTTCGTGTCGGCGAACCCCTCACAGACATAGCTTGCCGCCTCAGCCTCGGCGTCGGCCGAAGGGGCGTCAATAAGCAACTCTACGAGCGGCTCGAGACCAGCCTCACGCGCGATATCCGCCTTGGTCTTCCTGCGCTTCTTATACGGCAGGTAGAGATCCTCGACGCGCGCCTTCGTATCCGCACCCATGATGAGCGCCTTGAGCTCATCAGTGAGTTTGCCCTGCTCCTCGATCGCCTCAATGACCGAAGCCTTGCGCTCCTCAAGCTCGATCAAATACGCATTGCGCTGCTCAATGTGGCGCAGCTGTGTGTCATCCAAGCCACCGGTAGCTTCCTTCCGGTAGCGAGAAATGAATGGGACCGTATTCCCCTCTGCCAACAGTTGCAGCGCAGCCTCAACGTGGCGTGGCGCTACCTGGAGTTCCGATGCAATGGTCTCAGCAATGAACGTCATTCCGGACATTCTAATGCTTATGCGTTCCCATCCACGAGGCGGGTCGATCCGTACCAGTAGGTGCCTCTGGGCAGGCCTGCGACCACCGCTTGCGTCGCAGCGTCCAGCTCGAGCGCGGTGCGGCCGCGCACCTCGAGCCTGCACAAAGACTCAAGAGGCGGATGCCCCTCCTTCAACAGGTAATCGGTCTCAAGAATCGACTCATCCTCGCAGTGCGGGCCGATCGGCTCCAGTGAGATTTTGGGCTCGCGGTAGCCAGCCTTGCGCAACGCACGGGCCAAAGACTTGCGCGCCTTCGGCCAGCGCTTCTCGTCGACGAGCACCTGCATTGCCGTCACGACGTCGCGGCCGTACAGCGCAAACTCGTCATCCTCATCGAGCTCGGCGGCGTCCAATAGCTCCGGGCGGACTTGCTGCGTGCGCAGCAGCGATGCATCACGTCGGTAGCGCTCCACCTTGGCGTGATCACCCGAAAAGAGCACGTCAGGGGCGCCGATCCCGCGCCACGTTCGTGGCTTTGTGTAGCTCGGTCCCTCAAGCAACCCATCGGAAAAACTATCGTCCTCGTGGCTCTGCGTATTGCCCAGCACCCCGGGGATCAGACGGGTGACGGCCTCCGCGATCACCAACGTAGCCACCTCCCCGCCGATTAGCACGTAATCGCCGATAGAGACCTCGCGCACCCGGTACCGCTGCTGGGCGTCAACAAAGACTCGCTGGTCAATACCCTCGTAGCGGCCACAAGCAAACACGATGTGGGACTCGCGCGACCACGCCTGCGCATCCTGCTGCGTAAACGGAGATCCCGCCGGAGTAGGCACAATCAACAGTGGTTGCTCAGCAGACTCGCCTTCGCGGACATCACTAACTTCATACGGCCGCGGCGCGACGGCGTGGACCTCATCGTGGCGGGCCTTGTCATTGCGGTGCGGTGCGGCGGAACGCAACCCTTCACCTTCGTTGCCAGCTGCCACGGCATCAAGCGCCTCGCCCCACACATCCGGGCGCATCACCATACCAGGCCCGCCGCCGAGCGGAGGGGCGTCGACAGACTTATGTACACCAAGCCCCCACTGTCGAAGATCATGCACGCGGACGCTCACAATCCCCTGCTCAATCGCCTTGCCCAACAACGCGTGGCGCAGCGGCTCAAGGTATTCGGGGAAAATGGTGACAATGTCGAGCCTCAAGGTGTGCCTAGACATTGAGCAAACCCTCAGGCGGGGTGATGGACAGGAAGCCCTTCTCCAGATCTACTTCGGGCACAATATCGCTCACGAACGGCACGAGGACCTCACGGCCGTCGTACTCAACCTCCAGAATCTGGCGCCCCGGCGTATGCATCACACCTGTGACCTGCCCGATCTCCTCCCCATCAAGACGCACATTCAGTCCAATCAATTCGTGATCGTAGAACTCATCCGGGTCCGCGTCCTCCCCGCGTTCAAGCGGCGTCGCGAAAAACTTCAGCCCTCGCAGCCCCTCAGCGGCGGTACGGTCCGGCACCTCTTCGAAGCTGAGCAACAGGCGTCCTTTGTGCGGGCGGGCCGTCGCAACGGTGAGTTCAATTTCCTTCCCCGTTTGCGTGCCACGCAGCTTGCTGCCCACCGCGAAGCGGACCTCGGGCTGGTCCGTGTGCACTTCCACCGCGACTTCGCCCTTAATACCGTGAGTCTTCACGACCCGACCAATCAGTAGCTCCATGCTCAATTACCCTACTTTTCGACGCCCACTTCGCAAACAAAAAACGGCACGCCCTCCGACCACACGGATCGGGAACGTGCCGTTGCGAGGTTCAGATTAGTCCTCGGACTCCTCAGCCGGGGACTCCTCTTCAGCGGACTCCGCAGCCTCAGCAGCTGCAGCTGCCTCAGCCTCTGCGGCAGCCTTGGCCTCAGCCTCTTCCTTCGCCTTCTTGCGCTTCTCGGTGATCGCCTCAGCGGTCGGGCCGTTGTTGGCCTCCTCGAGAGCCTTGTTGAACAGGTCAAGCTTGGATGGCTTCTCCTCAGCAACCTTGAGGGTGCCCTCAGCACCGTCGAGGCCCTTGTGCTTCTGCCAGTCGCCGGTGATCTTCAGCAGAGCGAGCACAGGCTCGGTCGGCTGCGCACCAACGCCGAGCCAGTACTGAGCACGCTCGGAGTCGATCTTGATGAGGGAAGGCTCCTGCTTCGGGTGGTAGATACCGATGTTCTCGACAACCTTGCCATCACGACGAGCCTTCGCATCAGCGATAACAACACGGTACTGCGCGTTACGGATCTTACCGACGCGCTGCAGCTTAATCTTTACAGCCATGAAAATCTTCCTTTACGGTCACCGGGCAGTACAGACACCCGCCAACACGATAGGCGGGCCGGTTCAACCCTTCTTCTTTACCCTGCGCGTGACTGGTTGGGCGACATCGCACATCTCTGCACGTGACGGGTCCAACGCGAACGCAGTTTGGTCCTGTTCAAAACCTGCATACACAGATAATCAACCTGAAAGAGGTTACCCCATAGCGAACCAATTCCCAAACAGGACTTGTTATCTAGGCAGATAGTTACCATTTGCCTGCCTGTTGCGGGTATCGTCTTTTCAGTTGCCCGCCGAAAAATAGCATGAAGCGTAATGAGGGCGCGAAACAATCTGAGAGTACACGAGGTTTTTCAGCATGCCTGCACCGAGCACGAAACGCTCAACCGCATACCGCGTCGACCTTGACGGGCTTCGAGGCTTTGCTATCGCACTAGTCGTCTTGTTCCACGTCTACGTCGGCCGAGTCTCAGGCGGCGTCGACGTCTTCTTGCTGCTGTCTGGATACTTCTTCCTCGGCGGCCAGATCCGCTACGCAATGCGCCCAAACCCAAGCCTCAACCCCTGGTGGCCACTGTGGCGCACTATTCGACGCCTCGTTCCAGCACTTGCGCTCACTGTCCTGGCAACCATGCTTGGCGTGATGCTGCTCGCCCCCGAGCTGATGGGCGTGGAACTCTCCAAGCAGTTCACCGCCTCCATGCTGTACTACCAAAACTGGGAGCTGATCGCCCAAGATGCGGATTATGCGGCGGCAAGCCAGGACACGTCTCCGTTGCAACACCTGTGGTCAATGAGTGTGCAGGGCCAGTTCTACGTTTTCGCGATTTTGTTGGGGACACTGCTGGCCTTCTTGATCTGGAAGTGCAAAGTCCCGGCTGTCATCGCCAAGCGAGGCGCGATCACGCTGCTCGCCATTATCACCGTTGCTTCGTTCGCATACGCTGCGCGCTTCGGCTTCGTCGGTACGGGCCAGAACTACTACTCCACCTTCTCCCGTGCGTGGGAGCTCGCGCTCGGTGGGTTGCTTGCCTTCGTTCCAACCAGCCGTTTCCTGCCACAGCGCACAGCCGCGTGGACTGCGGGCCTTGGCGTTGTGATGATTTCGATTACCGGCATCGTCGTCACCACTTCACTCGCGTTCCCCGGCCCTGTCACGCTGCTGCCACTCACTGGCGCCGCGCTGATTGTCATGAGTGGCAACCAGAACTCGGTCTCAAACATTCTTGCGTCGAAGCCGATGACGTGGCTAGGCAGCATCGCCTATTCCCTCTATCTTTGGCACTGGCCGTTGCTCATCATTGTCACTCTTGCTGGAGGGTTCGGGACTCCTCCGTGGTGGGTTGGCACCCTCGTCATCGCGGTTTCGCTCGGACTCGCACACGTCACACACCTGCTGGTAGAAGACCCGCTGCGTCAACACCGCAAGCGCCCGCAATCGACCGATACACCGGTTATCGACGCCCGCTCGACGCTGCGCACCCGCACCGGCATTGGCCGCGCAGGCGGCGGCGTGCTGGTTTCCGTGCTCGTTGCCACTATTTTTGCAATCCAACCGCTTTGGAATCAGCGCATCGAGGACGCAGACCGCGATCTTCCGGAGGACCTTTACCCGGGCGCCCTCGCCATTGCTGGTGCTGAAGTCCCAGACGTCAAGCCACAGCCCGATCCGGCCCTGATTGCGGGCATCTACCCACCTATCGGCGTAGACGAGTGCATGATCATGATCCCCCAGCCGGCAACGGACATGCCTCGTCCCGACTGCCAGTACGGCGACCTCGAGTCCGACGTCACTGTAGTGATGACCGGCGGGTCCCACATCGAGCCGTACGTCGTGCCCCTCGACAAGCTCGGGAAAGAGCACCACTTCCGGGTCATTCCGTACGTCCGGCAGGAGTGCCCGATTGTCATCGGCGGTGCCGACAGAGACGAGTTCGTCAGCGATGTATGCGCTCAATGGTCGGAGCTTGCGTTCCAGAACATCGTCGAAATGAACCCGGACCTGGTGATTTCAAACTCCACACGCCCCGAGGGCCACGCGGGCGGTGCAGCGTTTTCCACGGACAAGGTCCCCGACGCCTACGCGAACCTGTGGCAGAACTTCGCCTACAACGGCATCCCGTTCGTTGGTTTGCGCGATAACCCATGGATGTTCACCCCAGAAGGCGATCCTATGGACCCGAACCTCTGCATCGTTGCTGGTGCCTCCGAACGCGACTGCTCAGCACTGCGCAGCACAGTCTACGGGCCCGAGGACCCAGCAACCTCGTACCTCTTGCCCGAGAATCACCAGTGGTCTATCGATACCGCTGACTGGTTCTGCGACGACAAGTTTTGCCCGCCACAGCGTGGCAACGTGTACATCTACCGCGACCAGAACCACATCTCGAACGCCTACGCAGCAACGCTCGCTCCGCTTCTGTGGGCTGAGCTGATGCCGATATTCGAAGAGCTAGGCCTGCTCCCGGGGCCCGCCACGGATCCCACACCGAGCTTGGAGATGGACGCACCCGCTACGCAGTAGCGTGCGAGCACGATAGCAAAGGGCCGGTACGGATGCCCGTACCGGCCCTTCAGTGTTTTGCTGACTACTTCTTCTTGCCCATGCGCTTCATCGCTGCGCCGAAGTCAAGATTGTTGAGGTCAAGCCCCTCCATACCCGGAGGAAGTTGTTCCTGCATCTTCTGCAGATCCTCCATGCCAGGCATGCCCGGCATCTGTGGCATGCCCGGCATCTTCGGGCCTCCACCACGGCGCTTCGCGGGCTTGCGCTTCCCGTTCTTGCCCCTGCGTCCCTTGGGCTTCTTCTTCGTCGCAGAGCGTCCGCCACCCATGCCCGGCATTCCTGGTAGGCCGAACTGGTTGGCCATCGCGCCCATCATCTTCTTCGCCTCGAAAAAGCGTTCAACGAGCTGGTTGACGTCAGAGACTTTCACGCCGGAACCAGCAGCGATGCGCTTCCTGCGCGACGCATTAAGGATCTTCGGGTTCGCGCGTTCCTCAGGCGTCATACCGCGGATGATTGCCTGGATGCGGTCCAGCTGCTTCTCATCAACCATGTCCGCCATCTGGTTCATCTGCTTGCCGCCAGGCATCATCTTGAGCAGATTGCCGATCGGGCCCATGCGGCGGATCATCAGCATCTGGTTCAGGAAGTCTTCAAGCGTGAGCTCCCCAGTGCCGAGTCGGCTCGCGGCCTCCTCAGCTTCCTTCTGGTCAAAGACGGTCTCCGCGTGCTCAATGAGTGAGAGCAGGTCGCCCATACCTAGGATGCGACTCGACATGCGCTCCGGGTGGAAGACATCAAAGTCGTCGAGCTTCTCACCTGTGGACGCAAACAGGATCGGCTTGCCGGTGATTTCGCGGATGGACAGAGCTGCACCACCGCGGGCGTCACCGTCGAGCTTCGTCAGCACAACGCCGGTAAAGTCCACGCCGTCTGCGAAGGCCTGCGCAGTCGTGACCGCGTCCTGACCGATCATCGCATCGATCACAAACAGGACTTCATCAGGCTGGACTGCATCACGGATGTTACGGGCCTGCGTCATCAGCGTTTCGTCAATACCCAAACGGCCCGCGGTATCGATGATCACCACGTCGTGCTTGTTCTGCTTCGCGTGCTCAATACCAGCCTGCGCTACCGCGACAGGGTCGCCGTGGGAAGTGCCCATCTCGTGCTCAAACGAGTCGATGGACGTGCCAGGATCCGGAGCGAACGTTGCAACCTCGGCGCGCTCACCCACAATCTGGAGCTGTTGCACAGCGCCCGGGCGCTGGAGGTCACAGGCCACCAGCAGCGGTGTGTGTCCTTGTTTTGCCAGGTGGCGGGACAGCTTACCTGCCAGGGTGGTCTTACCAGCACCCTGTAGACCTGCCAGCATGATGACGGTCGGCGGTGTCTTTGCAAAGTTGAGGCGTCGAGTCTCTCCGCCCAAAATGGCGGTCAGCTCCTGGTCAACAATCTTGACCACTTGCTGTGCCGGGTTCAGCGCCTCTGAAACGTCGGAGCCCAAAGCGCGCTCTTTCACGCGCTTAATGAAGGCGCGTACGACAGTCAGCGAGACGTCAGCCTCCAGCAGCGCGATCCGAATCTCACGTGCTGTGGCGTTAATGTCAGCCTCGGTGAGCTTGCCTTTGCCGCGCAAGCCTCCAAGCGCTGATTGTAAGCGGTCAGACAGTGACTCGAACACAGTGCGTTGCTCCCTTAACTAATTCATTCTTCGGTAATGAGACAGAACGCACCTAGCCTAGCGCCTTTCCGCCCAACTGTTCACATCACGCCAGGCTATCCCAGCAGAGCATCCACAAAGCTCTCTACTTCAAACGGCGCGAGGTCATCGGCGCCTTCGCCAAGACCCACAAGTTTGACCGGCACGCCCAGTTCCTCTTGTACCTGGAACACAATGCCGCCCTTCGCGGTACCGTCCAGCTTCGTCAGCACCACACCGGTGATATCGACGACCTCACGGAACACTCGCGCCTGCGCAATGCCGTTTTGTCCAACCGTTGCATCCAGTACCAGGAGCACCTCATCAACAGTGGATTTCTTTTCGACGACCCGTTTCACCTTACCCAGCTGATCCATCAAGCCAGTCGAGGTGTGCAGACGGCCCGCTGTGTCGACAAGCACGACATCCGCACCCTCTTGCACGCCGGTCGCCACGGCGTCGAACGCGACAGAGGCAGGGTCCGCGCCTTCTGATCCGCGGACCGTAGAGGCGCCTACCCGACGCCCCCACGTCTCCAGTTGGTCTGCCGCAGCAGCGCGGAATGTATCCGCAGCGCCAAGTACCACCGAGTGGCCCATCGCTACGAGTACGCGTGCAAGCTTGCCCGTCGTGGTGGTCTTACCCGTGCCGTTGACGCCGACTACCAAGATCACAGCGGGCTTGCCTTCGTTCGGCATTGCGTGAATCGAACGATCGAGCTCTGGCTTCGCGGCTTCGATCAGGGTTTCCCGCAGCATTGCGCGTGCTTCAGCCTCAGATGCCACGCCTCGCTCGGCAATCTTCTGACGCAGTGCATCGGTAATGCGCATGGTCAGATCCGCACCGATATCCGCCATGATGAGGGTGTCTTCGATCTCTTCCCACGCGTCCTCGTCGAGGTCGCCCGCGGTAAGAATGCCAAGCAGCCCTTGGCCAATCGCGTTCTGCGAGCGCGACAGGCGCCCGCGCAGCTTGCCCATCCGGCCTGCGGCTGGCGCGATTGCCTCGACAGGCTCGGAGGAGACTGGTTCGCTGACAATTGCGTCCTCGGTCGGTTCGGCGCCGTCTTCCAGGGCACGTTCCGCCCCGTCGACCGTTGCTGCGGCTGCGTCCGCTGCCTCTTGTGCTTCTTCGATGTCTTGGTGTTCGACGTCTGCTTCGTCGGAGGCGGGTTCTGCAGGCGCGGGCGCCTTTGGCTCTTCCGCGACCAGTGTCGGTTCCGGCTCCTTCTCAACCTCAGGTTTCGGTTCTACTGCAGGTTCAGGGTCGGCCTGCGGTTCCGGTACAACCACCGGCTCAGGCTTTTCGGACTGAGTTTCCTCAACTGGCTCCGGCTCAGGCGCAGGCTCAGGCTCAGGCGCCGACCCGTCCTCTACAAGCGGCTCAGGCTCCGGCATTGGCACAGCCTGAGCGGGCTTCGGATCGGAGGGGGCGTCGACACGCGGGATAGGTTCCTTTTCCTTCACTCCTGCTTGAGCGAAATTAAACCCCCCCTTTGCCTGGTAGTTTCCAGACTTCTCCTGCTGGGTAAGTTCTTTCGGCTCCTCGGTCTTTTCAAAGGAAACAGACTTTGCCGATTTCCGTTTATTGCCAACAATGATGATGCCCACAATGAGAATCACGAGCACCACAGCTGCGATTGCAATCCATAACGAGTACGTAGTCATGACTTCCATAGTGCCAAAGGCGCTCAATAACTGTGTGGAATACCCCATTTATGCCAACAACGTGGTTGAATAAGGTTTATGAATACTCCCCCATTTTTGAAGAATCTGCCACAAGACGTTGCCCAATGGATCCTGCCAGTCCTCACAACGCTGATTTCGCTGGCCGTCGGACTTGGCATCATTGCCTCAAGTGGCCAGCTTGGCAGCTCAAAGGTAGACGTGCCGAGCGTTGGCACCGACGCGCCGAAGGAGGCAGTGCCAGCGACTGGTGAGGCGCTCACCACCGCGCTGAACACCACCTGGGCACCGCTGCCGTTGTATGACGGCGCTACTGTCCAATTTGTCAAGGAAGATAAGGGCTACGTGCTTGTAGGCGGTCCATGCAACGGCTACGGCGTCGGCTTCACCATTGACGAAGCAACTGGTGCGGTCTCCACGTTCAAGACGCCGACGACGAGGAAGGCATGCCCGTCTGAGGACACCATCTGGGAAAATACCACCAGCGACTTGCTGAAGCAGACCACGAGCCTGAAAGTGCTCGGCCAGGATAAACTCTTCGCAGTTGGTCCTGAGGGAACACTGGAGCTTGTTGTAAAGAACTAACCCCCGCACCCCTATTTACGCGTCCGGATCGGAGTCAGGAGCTGACCCCGCCGGGCGCATTCTTTGTGAGAGCACCCTCGTTACACCATCACCGCGCATGGTGACACCGTAGAGCACGTTCGCCACATTCATGGTCGGCTTCTGGTGCGTGATCACAATCAGTTGCGAGTCCTGCCGCAGCTCCTCGAGCAGCGCGATCAATCGGCGCAGATTCACGTCATCGAGCGCTGCCTCCACCTCGTCCAGCACATAGAACGGGCTCGGGCGCGCTCGGAAAATCGCCACCAGAAACGCCAGAGCAGTCAGCGACTTCTCCCCACCTGAAAGCAGTGACAGCCGCTTGACGCGCTTGCCCGGTGGGCGCGCCTCAATCTCGATGCCGGTGAGCAGCATGTCATCTGGTTCCGTGAGTATCAGGCGGGCTTCCCCACCGGGAAACAGCGTATGGAACACACGTGGAAACTCCTCCTCCACGTCGTGCCATGCATCCGTGAAGAGCTGCAGGATGTGGGCGTCGACATCCTCGATGACGTCGAGCAAGTCCTTTCGAGCCTGAATCACATCGGCAAGCTGGGTAGAGAGGAACGTATAGCGTTCCTCAAGCGCCTTAAACTCTTCGAGAGCCAGCGGGTTCACCTTCCCCAAAGAGCGCAAGTCTTTTTCGGCCTGGCGCAGTCGCTGGGTCTCAGTGGACTCGTCAAAGTCTTCTCCCGGCGTGAAGTTCGCGAGCAAGTCATCGACCGAAATACCGAGCGACTCGACGATCTTCTGCTGAGCTTCCTCAAGACGCACCTTCGCCTGCGACCTTGCAATGTCTGCGGCGTGCGCGCGGTCACTCAACCGATTCAGCTGCTGACGAGCAGCGCTGACCTGCGATCGCTCTTGTTGAATCCTGCCCTGCAGCGCAGCAAGCGTGCGCTGCAGCTCATCGCGCTGCGCGGTGGCTCGCTGTAATGCATCCTGGACTCGCGAGATCAGAACCTCCGTATGTTCCTTCACGGCTCCGGCGAGCAGGGCCTGGGACCGCCGACGTGCAACGGCTGCGTCATGACGCGCTTTTGCCTGGCGCTCGTTTTCCGCCTGGCGCCGCAACGCATCGCCCTTCCCCGCAATTGTCTGAGCGCGCTGTTGCGTCTCACGAGCAGCGAGAACCGCTTCCAGTTCGATCGCCTTCGCCTGCGTCAGTTGCTGGGATGCAGCATCACGGGCCTCGGGCGAAGGACCTTCCGCAGCAGGAGTGTCGTCGATGCGAGAAAGACGCTCCTGGGTTTCCAGCAGTTGCTCACGGCGCTGAGCGAGCCGCTGCTCTGCCTCCTCAAGCTGCTGCGCGGCACGGACGCGCTCTTGCTCGGCCGTGTCCGATTGCGCAGCCAAGCGCTGATGCTCACGCTGCCACGACGCAACCACCGTGTCGTGCTCGCGCAGCGCTGCCTTCGCCGCCGCAACATTCACCCGCGCGTCCTCGGCTGCGAGCTGCGCTCCCTCAAACGTGCCCGAGAGCTCCGCCAACGCGTGCTCTGCGGTGCGTAGGTCTCGCTGTGCGACTTCAACCTGCGCACTCACCTCGACCGTAGACGCGCTCGCGATGCCTACCGACATCCAGCCTTCGCCGAATAGTGCCCCCTCTCGCGTCACAGCACGCAGTCGTGGGTCTGCCTTCACGACGTCCACGCCCTCCTGCGGCGTCTCCACTACAACAACGTCTGCTAACAGGCGCGCCACGGGGCCCGCGACCGAAACGTCGACGTCGAGGTGGTCGAGGAGCCAGTCATAGCACCCGTCGGTTTCAACACGCCACAGCGCGCCGCCGACTGCCTCAACGATGCTGGCACGATCTGCGGATTGCAGCTGCTCCACAACGTCCAAGTCGCGCTCGCCCACCAATGCCTCACTGAAGCCACCAAGCGCGGCAGCCAGCGCTCCTGCCAGGTCAGCAGGAGCCTTCACCAGTGATGCAAGCGCGGGATAGCCCCCGAGCATCTCCTCCGCGGTACGTGTTGGCATTTGGTGCTGCAGCGTCTCTATCTTCGACTGCAGCGTAAACACCGCCCGCTCATGCTCGCGCTGCTGCGTCTGTAGCTCCTGAAAGCGCTGCTCGGCGGCAGTGAGCTCTGAGCTTGCTTGCTCGTACTCATGGACGAGTGGCCCTCGGCGGGCTTCAAGCTCAGCAATCTTCTCAGCTACCTCCTCGGCTTCGCCGCGGGCACTGTGGGCCCGCTCGCTGCTGAGTGAAAGCTGCTCTTCAAGCCGGGTTGCCTCTTGCTCACCTCCGAGCACGGCCTGCTGGTGCGCCTCCTCTTGCGCCACCAGCCGCACAACGCCCTCACGGCGATCCGCTACCGCCTGAATCTGCGCCACGTGTTCGCGTTCAGCTTCATCGAACGCAACCTGGTATTCGGCAACGTCTTCCCGAACAACCTCAAGTCGCTCCGCGGCTTCCTCGGCAGCCTCAATGGCCACCTCATATTCTTCGTCCGCTGCTGCTGCCCGAGCGAGCAGCTCCTCTGGGTCTTGCCCGTGGTACTCAGTCTGCGTGTTCAGGTTGTGCGCGCGTTCCTGTGCGATGCGCAACGTCGCGTTCGCCCGTTCCTCGAGAGATGACAGTGCAAACCAAGTTTCCTGTGACTCCTGGGCACGCGGCTGTACCTCCCGTTGTTCTTCCTCGAGCTGCGCGTACTGTTCCTCAGCGCTCTCGAGCGACGCGGTCACGGTCTCAACCTGTTCTTCGAGCAGCTTCGCACTCTCGTCACTTTGTGCATGCGCTGCCTGCAGCGTGACCATCTGGTGGCCGGCGAGGCGGAGCCGGGCGTCGCGAAGCGTGGCTTGCACAGTCGCGGCGCGCTTCGCGGCTTCGGCCTGGCGCTCCAGCGGCTTGAGCTGCTTGCCAAGCTCATCTGTCAGATCCTGCAACCTGTCGACGTTGCCTTGCATCGACTGCAGCTTGCGTTGCGCCTTCTCTTTACGACGTCGGTGCTTCAGCACACCCGCGGCTTCCTCAATGAACGCTCGGCGCTCCTCAGGGCGCGACTCCAAAATCTCAGAC
Source organism: Corynebacterium pseudogenitalium (assembly GCF_024453815.1). Classification (NCBI taxonomy): domain Bacteria; kingdom Bacillati; phylum Actinomycetota; class Actinomycetes; order Mycobacteriales; family Corynebacteriaceae; genus Corynebacterium; species Corynebacterium pseudogenitalium. The sequence continues at coordinate 1,476,695 of NZ_CP072934.1, forward strand.
AGCTTGCCCTGCCCGACGATGATGTGCATCTCGCGGCCAATACCGGAGTCCGACAACAGCTCCTGAATGTCCATCAGCCGGGCTTTCGAGCCGTTAATTTCGTACTCGGAGGCTCCATCACGGAACATACGTCGCGTGATCGCAACCTCCGTGAAGTCCACTGGAAGGTGCTTATCGCTGTTGTCGAAGGTGAGTGTTACCTCTGCGCGCCCTAGTGGCTTGCGGTCCCCCGCTCCCGCGAAGATGACATCCTGCATCTTCCCACCGCGTAGATTCTTCGCACCCTGCTCCCCCATCACCCAGGCAAGCGCGTCGACGACGTTCGATTTACCTGAGCCGTTCGGTCCGACAACAGCGCAAATGCCGGGCTCGAACTTCATCGTCGTTGAAGAAGCGAAAGACTTAAAGCCCTTCAGCGTCAACGATTTCAAATGCATTGTGGTGAGTTTACCGTTCGTGGAAGCCTTCCGCCCCACGAGGCTCACCGTACTGCGCGACTACTATGTCCACGTGGCCCGGTCGTTGCGTTGAGGAGGGCTGTTCTTCCAGTAGTCGCTTCAGCGTATCGACGTCCCCTTCGTCGCCTTCCGCGACTACTTCAACGCGGCCGTCGACAAGATTCTTCGCATACCCCTGTAGGCCGAGCTCCAAGGCCCGGCAGCGGGTCCACCAGCGGAACCCGACGCCTTGAACGTGCCCGTGCACAAACGCGGTCATACGAATGGTGGCCATCGGCTACTTCAAACCGCCCTGCTCGTTGTCTTCACCTACGGCGCGGGCCTCGGAAGCCGTGATGCGGTCCTCCAGGCTGCGGCGCGTGACCGGGTCGGAGCCGTCCCAGAACTCTACGTTCTTGACCTCAGGCATCATGTCGCGGTGGAACACCGGGTCGATGCCCTGGACGCGCTGCTCGTTGTAGTTCTTGAGCAGCTTGATGGCGACACCCGCAAGCGGGACGATCGCGATGATGTTGATGATGGCCATCGTGCCCGCCATCGTGTCGCCAAGCGACCACACCAGCGGAATCGAGCCGAACGCTCCGAAGAACACAAAGACGATGACACCGCAGCGGAAAATGTTCAGCACCGTCTTCGAGTCCGAGAGGTACTCAATATTCGCCTGCGCAAGGTAGTAGTTACCGATCACTGACGAGAAGGCGAGGAAGAAGAGAATGAACGTGATGAAGTGCGTGCCCCACGCACCCACCGTTGCCGCCAAGGCGGACTGCGTCAACGATGCACCCTGTACATCATCCAAGCCGTAGTTGATCTCAGGGCCGAGCAGCACGACGAACGCCGTAATCGAGCACACAACGAGGGTGTCGAAGTACACGCCGAGCGTCTGCACCAGTCCCTGCTTCACCGGGTGCGATACCGTCGCAGTAGCCGCTGCGTTCGGAGCGGACCCCTGGCCGGCCTCGTTCGAGAACAGACCACGGCGCATACCCCAGACAAACGCCATACCCAGCGTCGCACCACCAACCTGCTTCAGCCCCAGGGCGTGGCCGACGATCAGCGCGATCATCCCTGGAACTTCCTGAATGTTCAGAATGACTACCAGCAGGCCAACCAGGATGTAGGCGACCGCCATGAAAGGAACGACGACCTGCGTGAAGTTCGCGATACGGGTCACACCGCCGAAGATGATGGCAGAAGTCAGGGCAGCAAGGATCACTGCCACAATCAGCTTCAGCGTCATCGAGTCGGAGCCAACAGAACCGCCGACGGCCTCAACGATGGAGTTCGTCTGAATTGCGTTGTACACAAAGCCATAGGTGAACGAGAGCGCAACAGCGAAGATCACGGCGAGCGGGCGCCACCCGAGTCCGCGCGTCATGTAGTAGGCGGGACCACCGTGGTAGTTGCCGCTTTCGTCTTTCGTCTTCCACAGCTGTGCCAGCGTGGACTCGACGAACGCGGTGGCGCCACCCACAATGGCGATCATCCACATCCAGAACACTGCGCCAGGCCCGCCAACCGAGATCGCGAGAGCGACACCAGCGATGTTGCCCGTGCCCACGCGGGAAGCAGCGGAAATGGTAAACGCCTTGAACGCAGAAATACCGCCGTATTCTTCGTCCAAATCGCGCCCGTCGCGGTCTTTGCCCTTCGGGGTCTCAGTGACCGCCTTGAACATTTCCGGAAGCAGTCGGACCTGTACGAACAAGGTACGTAGCCCGAAGTAGACACCCGCAGCAAGAAGGAGCCACGGGACAATGTCCCAGATGATGCCGTTGAGAGTTCCGTCAATGAACTCGGTTGCTTTTTCCATGCGGAGAATCCTAGTCGCAATGACAGGATTATTCGCGATTTTGCTCAGGATCTTGGCATGTTGGGCAGTAATAACTCGACCGCTGGTTCACGACCGTCTTCACAATGGCGTCCCCGCAGCGGGCGCAAGGTTCACCCGCGCGCCCGTAGGCATTCAGCGAGCGGGCAAAATACCCCGAGGCACCATTGACGTTCACGTACAAGGAGTCGAAGCTCGTTCCGCCTTGGGCGAGTGCACGCTCCATGACAGCACGCGATGCGTTGAGGAGTTCAACCGCAGTTTCCTGGCTGAGCGTATCTGCCCGCTGCCACGGCGCGACGCGTGCCGCCCACATTGCCTCGTCAGCGTAGATGGATCCAATACCGCTGACTACGGCCTGATTCAACAACACCGTTTTGACCGCAGATCGCTTGTGCCGCATCAACTCTGCAGTTGTATCAACGTCGAAGCCTTCCTCGAACGGGTCCATCGCAATGTGGCTTGCACGTTCTGGGATGCCATCGACAAGCTCGCAGTACTGCCACGAGCCGAATGTCCGCTGGTCAACGAATACCAGCTCAACGGCACCCATTCTGGCGCGAATTCGCGCATGCGGGCTATCTACGCTGCCCGGCGCGCCGACGAGCATCTGGCCGCTCATTCTAAGGTGCACCAGGAGGCAGGCTCCGTCGGACAGCGTCAGCCAGAGGTACTTGCCACGGCGTCCGGTGCCCGTGACGCGGAGCCCGGGGAGAGTTGTTGCCAAATCGACGGTGTTCTCCCTGACCGCCCTGGGGTGCGCGACCTCGATACTGTCGAATGTCCTGCCAACAATGTGCTCGTTCAGGCCACGACGCACGACCTCAACTTCCGGCAGTTCGGGCATCAGCTACGCCTTGTCTTGGGTCTGCTGCTCAAGAACGAGCGCTTCCGGGTGCTTCTGGAGGAACGCCACTGCTTCCCTGGCTGCTTCTTGCTCGGCGAGCTTTTTGTTGTGCGCCACTCCACGTCCGCGGTTTTCACCAAGAATGATCGCGTACGACGTAAATTCGAGGTCGTGCTCGGGGCCTTCAGACGTCGTTTCGTACTCGACCATTGGGATGCCACGTTCCGCGAGGCGTTCCTGCAGCACAGTCTTCCAGTCTTGCCTGTGGCCGTGTGCCGTCGCGTTGTGGAGCTTCTCGTGGAAGAGCTTAAGAATTACGTCGCGGGCTGCTTCGAATCCGTGCTGCCGATAGATCGCGCCAAAGAGCGCCTCCGTCGTATCGGCGAGGATGGACTCTTTGTCCCTGCCACCGGTATGCAACTCGCCTTTTCCAAGCAGCACGTACTTACCAAGCTCGATGCCACGGGCGACATCCGCCAACCCGTAGCGTGACACAATTGAGGCCCGCATCGGGGAGAGCACCGACTCGGAGCTCGAAGGGTAGATCTCGAAGAGCTTCGTGGCTACGGTCAGACCGAGCACTGCGTCTCCGAGAAACTCAAGCCGCTCGTTATTTGGCAGGTAGTCGTGCTCGTTGGCAAAGGAGCGATGTGTCAAGGCGAGTCGCAACAGTTCGTCGTCCAGATCCACACCCAGCCACTCGAGCAGAGGCGCATGGTCTACTTCGGAGAACGCGCTGTTCCACGCTTCTTCGCCGCTGACGCGATTCTTCTTTGAACGCCGGCTCATAGGAACTTCTCCAATCCAGCCCAGCGCGGATCCACCGCGTCGGTTGCTTCGCCGCTGATGCCGTCTGGTGCCGGAACGTCGCTGTCTTCGGGGCATGCAGGCTGGCAGGTCGGGTTAAACGGCAGTGTGAGGCCAGCTTCGTCGACGAAGGCCTGCTCGAGATCAACCGTTTCTTCCACGATGCGCATGATCTCATCCCCGGATCCTGCGTCTTCCTCTACTTCTTCATCACCCTGGATGAAGTCGTCGCCGTTAGAAAACACCTGGGAGACACGCAGCGTTTCCGTCGGCTGCAGGGTGCGCAGGCAGCGTACGCACTGCCCTTCCAGTACCGCGGTCACGGTGGCGTCGACCATCACGCCAGAACCAAGCGGGGTCACGGTAGCGTCAACGGCCACCTCCTGGCCTTCCGGAATTGCGATCATCTCCGGCCCGATGCGGGAAGGAGCTGGGCCCACGTTGTGGACAACTACCGGCATGCCGTCGCCGTGCAGAGCGTCAGCTACTTGAATAATGAAAGGATTTTTAGCCATAGCAACCCAAACTCTACATCGGTTTTCTTCCGGAAGTGCTACCTGGTTTTCTCTTGTGCGTTCCTAATGCTCGCCGTAGTCGTAACGCTCCGCGCGTTGGCTGCCGCCTGAGACGCCGGCGCCACGCCGGAGCGCAGAACGGTCCTTAGATACTGTGCGAAGCACTGCGGAAAGTGACTCCTCAAACTCCGCAAGCTTGGAATCCACAAACTCGTCGCACTCCCCGCGCAGACGCGAGGACTCCGCGTGCGCCTGCTCGACCAGGCGGTGCGCCTCCTCGTCTGCGCGACGCATGACCTCTGCCTCGGAAACAAGGTGTTCCTGCTGCGCCAAGCCCTCATCAATTGAGCGCTGGTATTCTTTCTGACCGTTTTCAACCAGGCGCTGAGCTTCTTCCTGTGCTCGCGCCACGGTGGCTTCCGCGTCTTCGCGTGCGCGGCTGACCATATCGCGGGAGTCCTCTTCAGCGTTGGTCACCAGCATGGTCGCGTGGGACTGGGCGTCGTCAATCATTTCTTGAGACTGCTCGTTTGCCTCATCCATAATGTGCTTCGCGTCTGCATTGGCTTGAGCCACCAAATCGTCCGCGCGTTCCTGTGCACCATGCAAGATAGCGTCCTGCCGGTCGAGGACATCTTGAGCGTCGTCCATCTCATTCGGGATTGCGTCACGAATATCGTCTAACAGCGCAAGCACTTCGTTGCGCGGCACGAGGCAAGAGCTTGATATTGGCACGCCGTAGGCCTGCTCGACGATTTGGACGAGTTCATCAAGTGCTTCAAAAACGCGATACATGTCGGTCATCGTACCCGAGAACCACTGCGCTGAGTGTGCAACACAACGGAAGGTATGCACTACACTTTGCCCTCATGGATGAAGCATTGCGTACCCCAACCACAGTCACCATCGCCCCAGACGCATTCAAAGGCACGGCGTCGGCTGAGCAGGCCGCAACGTGGATCGGAGAAGGCGTCCGCGAGATATTAAAGGACGCAACCATCAAACTCGCCCCAATGGCCGACGGCGGCGAAGGCACCTCCGAACTGTTCAAGGGCGAGCGCATCACCCTGCCCACCACGGACGCCGCGGGGCGCCTCACGGAGGCTACCTACACCTATGATGCCGCTTCAACCACAGCGTTTATCGACGTCGCTGCCGCCTCTGGGCTACCCGCCGTCGCAGATTCACCAGTTCCGTTGACCGGCGATACCTACGGCACCGGAGTGCTCATCGCCGACGCACAAACCCGTGGCGCAACACGGATCGTGCTCGGCTTGGGCGGCTCGGCAACCACCGATGGTGGCACCGGCATTCTCGTAGCCTTTGGCGCGAACCCCGTCGACGCTGAGGGCTATCAACTCAAGCCTGGCGGCGGCGACCTCGAGCGCCTCGCGGACCTCGATACCGCAAAGGTCAACATTCCCGCAGGCGCGCTCGACTGGGTACTACTCACCGATGTGGATTCGCCCGCCACGGGACCGGAAGGCTCCGCCGCTGTATTTGGACCTCAGAAGGGCGCTTCCGAAGAAGACGTGGCCAAGCTCGACCGCGGGCTGGCCAGGCTGTGCGAAGTAGCAGGTCTCGACCCCACTACCGCGGCCTTCGGGGCTGCGGGCGGAATCGCGATCGGCATCACCTGGTTATCAACGCTCCTGCACGGCGATGCCAGCCACGTCTCCATCTCCCCCGGTGCGCCCGTCATCGCGAACGCCAGCGGGCTCGCAGATCTTATCGCACAGTCCGGACTCGTCATCACCGGCGAGGGACGCTATGACGCCCAAACCGCCGCTGGCAAGGTTGCCCGCACGGTAAGCGACCTTGCCGCTGATGCGGGTGCTGTCTGCGTAATTGTGGCGGGTAGCTTCGACGCCGAACCCGCTGGTGAAGCAATCGCAGTCCCCCTTGAAAACATCGCTGACACCAGTGAGCAACTCCGCCGCGCAGGCCGCGAGGCGGCGATTCGCTACCTGAACACCTCGACGGTCCAGGGGTAAAGCGCAGGCGTCTCAAACTGGTCTTGCTGCTCCAACGCGACGGGGTCTGATGGAAGCTGCGCTCGCGGGGTCAGAATCCGCGACAGGCCCATCGCCAGGCTGTTCAGACTCCTCGCGCCTTCAACTTCGATGTCGTAGCGCTGGAGGGCGGCACCCTCTTCTTCAGCCGAGACCTGCCTGTCCTGCACGTATGTTGCTTCCAGTTCCTCGGTGACCTCGCTAGGCAACGCTACATGCGGGGTGTACACAACATTTCCGGCAGTGAGTTTTTCGCGCCGCACCAAAATATCGATTGCGCGCTGGTACGCCTCCGCCAACTTTTCTGCCGACGCATCGGGGGCCAGCACATGGAACTGAATGATCGCCATGACGAACAGGCTAATACACCGGGGAGTAACGTAGCAGGTATGACTTTTCCAGTGCACTCGTATCGTGACGCCCTGACGACCATGGCTGACGGCACGATCAAGCAAGTCAACCCATTTTCCGGCACCGAGGTTTGGACGGTCCCAGGCAGAGGAAACCGGCCCCTTTCCCACCCCTCAGGAACCCCGCACCCGCTCAGCGATTCCGACTTTCACGAGCACTGCAACTTCTGTGACGCCCACCAGCTTCGCACCCCACCAGAGAAGTCACGCATGGTTCGCACCCGGGATGGTTGGGAGATCGTCCGCAACGCGATGCCCGAAGAGCTCGACGCCACCACCGCCGAGTTCCGCCGTGTACCGAACCTCTTCGAGATAGTCTCCTACGACTACTGGGCAAAGAACTACGGCTACAGCATGCCCCAGTCCCAGCAGGAACACATGGACCGCTACCTCGCGGACCCCGCTGGCAAGGCCCACGTCCTCGACATCGTTCGCACCCGCCTCAAGGCCTCCGGAGAGAATCCCGACCGCGACGAGGCGTCACTCTTGGAGATCGCGCCCGCGTATTTCGGCGGCGGTCACGACGTCATTATTGCTCGACGCCACTTCGTCGACGGCGCCACCGACGACACACAGCTAGCAAGCTCCGGAACACTCACCGAAGACGAGCACGGGGCTTTCTTCAAGTTCACAGTTGATTCCCTCCACGACCTCGTCGTAAAGAATCCCTACTCCCCGTACGTCGTGGTCTTCCAAAACTGGCTTGCGCCTGCTGGCGCCTCCTTCGACCACCTGCACAAGCAGCTCGTCACCGTCGACGCGCGTGGCGTGCAGGCCGAGATGGAGATTGCAAAGCTGCGCCAGAACATCAACATGTACAACGAATGGGGAGTGAACTACGCGTTCTACCACAACCTGGTGATCGCGGAGAACGACTTCGCAATCGCCATCGCAGGCATCGGGCACCGCTACCCCACTGTCTCCATCTATTCCAAGTCCGCAACCTGCGCACCTTGGGAGCAGTCGGAGCAGGAAGTGCGCGGTCTGTCGGACCTCGTGCACGCGATCCACGCAGCGATGGGACCTGAGGTCGCGTGCAACGAGGAGTGGCACTACCGGCCTGTGGATCTGGACCTTCCGATGCCATGGAGGGTGAACATTAAGTGGCGTATTTCTACACTCGCGGGGTTCGAAGGCGGCACTAAAATCTACGTCAATACGCTTTCCCCGTTTGATGTTCGTGACAAAATGGTGGACAAACTCTACCGACTCCGCGATGCCGGGAATGTGACAAAGTCGCTGCGTATTGCCACAGAATGTGCCCCGTCACGCAACTCTCTCCTCTACAACCCAGTCCTTTAGACCAAAGTTGTTTATACCTTCCTCCCAAAAGACTGGTATTACTTAATGTGATGGTAGTTAAGCAAGCACGTGCGGAGTGACGCACAGAGGGACGTACATGATCAACATCAACGATATTCTCAACAGTTACGTCGTTGACGAATCGTGGCAGCGTGCATTCTACGAATTCATGCACACCACGCCCGAGCTATCGATGCAAGAAGAGGAGACGCACCAACGGCTCCTCGCCGAACTTACCCAGTTCGACTGCGAAGTAATTGCACCGATTGGGGGCTACGGAATCTGTGCGGTCTTCCGCAACGGTGACGGGCCAACTGTACTGTTCCGTGCCGACTTCGATGGGCTCCCAGTTACGGAATCTACCGAAGTTCCATACGCTTCAAAGAAAAAGGTGCGTCTTGAGGACGGCACGAGCGTCGGCACTATGCATGCTTGTGGCCATGACATGCACACCACGGCACTTCTCAGTATGTGCAGTTTTATGGACAACACCCGCCACGCCTGGCGTGGGACGTTCATTGCGCTGTTTCAGCCAGGAGAAGAGCTGGGGGTAGGGGCAGAAGCGATGGTCAATGACGGACTTCTGGAACGCATCCCGCGTCCTGACGTCTGCTTTGGCCAGCATGTAATGCCCGGACCTGCGGGAACCGTGATGTCAAAAGCGGGTCCCCAGTTCGCGGCATGTGACTCCATCAGGATTACGATCCCGGGGCGAAGTGCGCACGGCTCTATGCCACACAACGCCATAGACCCAACGTTTACGGCAGCGATGATCATTGCCCGCCTGCAAGGTCTCGTGGGCCGGGAAGTCGATCCTTCTGACTTCGCAGTCGTCACCGTTGCCAGTTTGCACGCTGGAACGACGAACAACATTATCCCCGACTCCGCGGAACTCGTACTCAACTGTCGCTTTTATCAAAACAAGACAAAAGAGCAGATGTACGCCTCCATCGAGCGGGTTGTTCGCGCAGAGGTGCAAGCATCGGGTGCCACCGAAGCGCCTACGTTCGAGTACTTCGCTCACGGAGAACTTATGAGCAATGACGCCGAGGTGTACGCAAAGGTCCGCCAGTCTTTCGACGAGGTTTTCAAGCATGAGTCTGCTGAAGCCGACCGAAAGACAGTGTCTGAGGACTTCCCAGTCATCCCCCTGGCGTTTGACGTGCCGTACTTCTACTGGCTTATCGGGTGCACCCCGAAGGCACAGTGGGATGAAGCCGTTGCGGCAAATAGAGTCGCGGAAGACATTCCAGTCAACCACATGCCGACCTTCTTGCCGGACTACGCACCCACGGTGAAAGCAGCTACCAATGCCGGACTCACGGCAGTTCTGACGTATCTTGCTCAGCCATAGCGCAACGCCGTTCCGGCTGAGCACGACGCATTCCAATTCGACACATCAAGAGATCTGAGGTTTTTATGAAGAACACTGTAGGAACATCGGTACCGGCACTGCAGGACACTGTCGCCGGCCATGTTCGTGGTTTCTCTGGACGCAGCCCGCAGGCATCCACCAATAACAAGTTTTGGACTGGCCTCTCGGCCGCCGTTGTGGAGCAGATTGCCGACAAGTGGGATGCAACCCAAAAGGCCTACTCGGCTACTCGTCAGCAGGCGTACTTCTCCGCAGAGTTCCTGCAAGGCCGTGCACTGCTGAACAACCTCACGAACCTGGGCATGGTGGAAGAGGCTGAGGCTGCAGCAGCAGAGCTCGGCCACAACCTGACCGATGTCCTCGAGGCAGAGCACGATGCCGCGCTGGGCAACGGTGGCCTTGGCCGCCTCGCAGCGTGCTTCCTGGACTCCGCAGTGACGCAGGACTACCCGGTCACCGGCTATGGCCTGCTCTACCGCTACGGCCTGTTCCGCCAGGAGTTCGTCGATGGCTTCCAGAAGGAGCACCCAGATTCCTGGAAGGAATCGTTCTACCCGTTCGTTGTTGAGCGCACCTCCCAGCAGCGCATCGTGAAGTTCGACGACATGACGGTTCGAGCAGTACCGTTCGACATGCCGATTACCGGCTACGGCACCGATAACGTTGGTACCCTTCGTCTGTGGGACGCATCCCCAATCCACGAGTTCGACTACGATGCGTTCAACTCGCAGCGTTTCTCCGACGCCATCCTGGAGCGCGAGGCTGTCCACGACATCACCCGCGTGCTCTACCCGAACGACACCACGTACGCAGGCAAGGTACTGCGCGTCCGCCAGCAGTACTTCTTCGTTTCCGCTTCGCTGCAGGAGATGATCGACAACTACATCGAGCACCACGGCGAGGATCTGAGCAAGTTCCACGAGTACAACTCGGTACAGCTCAACGACACCCACCCGGTGCTGGCGGTTCCGGAACTCATGCGCCTGCTCATGGACGAGCACGGTCTTGGTTGGGAAGAGGCGTGGAACGTCACCACCCAGACCTTCGCGTACACGAACCACACCGTGCTCCAGGAGGCTCTGGAGACCTGGGACGAGTCCATCTTCAAGCAGCTGTTCTGGCGTATCTGGGAAATTGTCCTTGAGATTGACCGCCGCTACCGCCTCGACATGGAGTCCCGTGGCATTGGCCCGGAGGACGCACACCACTACTCCCCAGTCCACGACGGCAAGGTGCACATGGCGTGGATCGCCTGCTACGCTTCGTACTCCGTGAACGGCGTGGCTGCGCTGCACACCGAGATCCTGAAGCGCGACACGCTCAACTACTGGTACTCCATGTATCCAGAGCGCTTCAACAACAAGACCAACGGTGTCACCCCACGTCGCTGGCTGCGTATGTGCAACCCGCGTCTCGCATCCCTGCTCGACCGCCTGTCTGGTTCTGATGAGTGGACCACGGACCTGTCCAAGCTGAAGGAGCTGCGCAAGTACGCTGATGATCCTGCAGTGCTCAAGGAACTGCGGGAGATCAAGGCTGCTAACAAGCAAGACTTCGCTCGTTGGATCGAGCAGCGTCAGGGTTCTGTCATCGACCCGGACTCCGTCTACGATACGCAGATCAAGCGTCTGCACGAGTACAAGCGTCAGCTGATGAACGCGCTGTACATCATCGACTTGTACTTCCGTATCAAGGAAGACGGCGAGACCGACGTACCGAAGCGCACCTTTATCTTCGGCGCGAAGGCTGCACCTGGTTACACGATGGCAAAGGGGATCATCAAGCTCATCAACGCCATCGGCGAGCTGGTGAACAACGACCCAGTCGTCTCGAAGTACCTGCATGTGGTCTTCGTGGAGAACTACAACGTCTCCCCTGCTGAGCACATCATCCCGGCAACGGATGTTTCCGAGCAGATCTCGACGGCCGGCAAGGAGGCGTCGGGCACCTCGAACATGAAGTTCATGATGAACGGTGCGCTGACCTTGGGCACGATGGACGGCGCAAACGTGGAAATCGTTGACGCTGTCGGTGAAGAAAACGCCTACATCTTCGGCGCTCTCGAGGAGGATCTGCCTGAGCTGCAGCGCTCCTATGACCCGAAGGCTACCGCCGAGCAGACCCCAGGCCTGCACCGTGTGCTCAACGCACTGGTCGACGGCACCCTGGACGACTGCGGCACCGGCGCGTTCCACAACATCCGTGCTTCCCTGCTCGAGGGCTTCGGCTTCGACGAAGCTGACGTCTACTACGTGCTGGGCGACTTCGCGGACTACCGCGCAACCCGCGACCGCATGGCCAAGGAGTACTACGAGGACCCAGATGCATGGGCACGCAAGTGCTGGATCAACATCTGCGAATCCGGTCGCTTCTCCTCTGACCGCACGATCCGCGATTACGCGAACGAGGTCTGGAAGATCGAGCCGACGCCGATTAACTAGCCTGTAGCTCCTACTACAAAAGGCCTGCCGCTGTTGCTTCGCGGCAGGCCTTTTATATGTCCCCATGTATTTAGCGAGCTACAAGCCGAGATGAAAAACACCCCGGAGCAGCTGCCCGGGGTGTTCTCCGATTTGGAACTTAGTCTTGTTCCTCTTCCTTCTTCTTCGACCAGTAAGCCTCCTCGCCCAGCTGGTGGACGTGGACCGTGTTGGTCGAACCTGCAACTCCTGGAGGAGTACCTGCAACCATCACCATGGTGTCATTCTCCTGGTACTCATCCATCGCCAGCAAGTACTTGTCGACGGTGGCGATCATGTCATCCGTGCTGTGCACCGGAGGGCACAGGAAGGTCTCCACGCCCCAGGTCAGTGCGAGCTGCGAGCGAACCTCCTGCTTCGGAGTAAACACGAGCAGCGGCAGGTCTGGGCGCAGGCGCGCGACGCGTCGAGCGGTGTCGCCAGTAGCGGTGAACGCCACGATTGCGCGTGCGTGCAGACGGTTTGCCACATCGTTCGCCGAGTAGGAGATCACACCACGGCGGGTACGCGGGATGTGGTTCAGAGGCGGCACCTTGTCCATTGCCTCAGCGGAGCGGACAATGCGGCTCATCGTGCGGACCACGTTGTGCGGGTCAACGCCAACGGAGGTCTCACCGGAGAGCATGACGGCGTCTGCACCGTCGAGCACGGCGTTCGCAACGTCGGAAGCCTCAGCGCGCGTCGGACGCGAGTTATCAATCATCGAATCCAGCATCTGCGTAGCGACGATGACTGGCTTCGCGTTTTCACGAGCGATCTGGATGACGCGCTTCTGCACACCTGGAACAAGTTCAAGCGGAATCTCAACGCCGAGGTCGCCACGGGCAACCATCACGGCGTCGAATGCCAGGATGATTGACTCCAGGGCGTCGACTGCTTCTGGCTTCTCCAGCTTCGCGATGACTGGGACACGACGGCCAACTTCGTCCATGATCTCATGAACCAGGTCAACATCTGCCGGCGAGCGCACGAAGGACAGCGCGACGACGTCGACACCCATCTTGAGTGCGAACCGCAGGTCCGCCTTGTCCTTCTCAGACAACGCCGGGACGGAGATATCCATCCCCGGCAGGGAAACACCCTTGTTGTTGGAAACAGGGCCACCTTCGGTCACGCGGCAGACAACGTCGTTGCCGTCGACTTCGACACAGACCAGACCGACCTTGCCGTCGTCGACGAGCAGGCGGTCGCCCGGCTTCGCGTCCTTGGCGAGGTTCTTGTAAGTCGTCGAGACTCGGTCGTGCGTGCCTGGCACGTCATCGACTGTGATGCGGACCGTTTCGCCCGTCTCCCAGACGGTGGCGCCTTCTTCAAAGCGCCCAAGACGGATTTTCGGACCCTGAAGGTCGGCGAGGATGCCAACTGCGTGTCCCGTTTCATCGGTGGCTTCGCGGACCCAGCGGTAGTTCTGCTCGTGGTCCGGATAGTCGCCGTGGGAGAAGTTGAGGCGGGCGACATCCATGCCGTCGCGCACAAGTCCGAGGATTGCTTCTTTGCTGGCCACAGCAGGGCCAAGCGTACATACGATCTTTGTTCTTCTATCCACGAGATCCAACCTAGTAGCGATTCAACAATTACCGGTGGTTTCAAGGCCAGATAGTGTGTGAATTCTCCACTGCCGTATCGTGTGGCCTATCTTCCACTTCGGATACCACCCTACCCCGAATCACGATTCGTATCATCATTATCGTTGTGAACGAGTTCTTTCTCGGCTTCTCTCCCACGTGGCAATAGGAAGAAAATCCCAAGTGAAACAACAAAAAGCAGGCCTGAAACCCACGTGTTCACACGCAACCCCAAAATTAGTGTTGCGGCGTCAGTACGCATCAACTCGATTGCAAATCGGCCCATCGTGTAGCCAGCAACGTATAGCCAAAATACCCTGCCGTGTCCGAGCCTGAAGTGCTTATCTGCCCAAAGCAGGAAAGCAAACACAAGCAGATTCCACACCAACTCGTAGAGGAACGTCGGGTGAACGCTCGCGATGACCTCACCGGTAGAACGCCCTGTCAGCGGAGCGAACGCCCCTTGCTCGTCAACGCGGTAGTAGATATCCAACGCCCACGGTACCGTCGTTTCAGCACCATAGAGTTCCTGATTGAACCAGTTCCCAAGGCGTCCCACGGCCTGGGCCAACACGATGCCTGGCGCCAGCGCATCCGCAACAGGCCCAACAGCAATCTTCTTCCACCGCAGCAGCAACCACACGCTCGCCGCGCCCAGTGCGACTGCGCCCCAGATGCCCAAACCACCCGCAGTAATGTTCAGCGCCTGCAGTGGATCTTTGCCGGGGCCGAAGTATTTATCATGATCCGTCAGCACGTGGTAGAGCCGACCGCCAATGATGCCCATGGGGATAGCGACAATTGCCGCGTCCCAAATCACGTCGGGATCACCACCACGCGCACGATAGCGTCGCGTGCCCACCCACATTGCAAGCAGAATGCCGGTGATGATGCACAGCGCGTACGCCCTCACCGGGAGCCAGCCAATGTGCCACACACCCTGTGGTGGCGAGGGAATGTTTGCCAGAATCGTAGTTTGCACGCCCCCTAGTGTGCCTGATTATCGGCGGGAAGCGCACGCGGGGTGTCGCCCGGCGGTAGCAAGTGAAGGAATAGCCGCTTCGGCATTCGCCAAAATGGCGTCTGCTCCTGCGGCAGCGACGTTAAACAGATCACGCGGAGTCAACACATCCGCCATCATCACCACGCGGATCTTGCTCGGAAGGCCTGCAACAAGCTCACCCAGTGCGAAGTGATCAGTCTCCCCCGATGGACGTTTCGGTGGCACAACAGCCAGCACCGATGCGCCCGCCCGAAGCGCACGTGCCGCCTCCTCAGCGTCTCCGACTTGTACGAAGGCCGACATGCCAAGCGTCTCCGCTCTATCTAGCAACGCCTCCAGTCGCGGCTGCTCAAGAATATCTGCACGAAGCACAAGCGCATCGGATCCATAGCAGCGAGCCTCGTGCACTTGGTACGGATCAACAATCGTATCCAAGCTCACCACCGGTATATGCACTGCTGCCCTCGCTGCGTCCATCTCAATGTTCGCAACCTCACGGCCAAACAGCGCACCCGAACACGCGAGCAGCTGCGCCCCCTGCATCTCAAGCTCCACTGCGGCAAGTGCCGCTCGGTGAATCCGTTGCTGCGTAGTCCGGACGCCGTGCTGGTTGTACTGTACCTGGGCAATAATTGCGCATCCGTCTGAGTCAACGGCCGCGTATGCGTCGCGCGCAGATGCAGCTGCCCGCGAGCGATCCTTCACCTCTTGGAACGACACCAAGGACTCACGGCGCGCGACCTGCCGCTGCACTGCAGCGAAGAGATCGCTGTGTACATCCGTGGCACACATACTCGCCTCCCGCGTGACTCCGAGGTGAAAGCCTATTGTTGCAGTTGCCAGCGTAGCCCGCGCGTATTTAGTTCATGAAATTTCACGGGGGTATACCGAATATTTATCGGCCTGCCTCATCATCCGTAGGGTCAATTCCAGAGTCCAAGGCATCCCACATCACGCGCCCAGAGTCCGGCCGAGCTTCGAGATCTTCACCGAGCTTTTCACGGCGCACAGCCTCTGTCTCATACTTGTTGAGCTTCGCGGAATCTACACCGGGCCGCATTACTACCGTGAGCGCTCCAATAAGCCCCAGGAGCGCCCCCAAGATGACCAGGTAAATGCCAGCGCTATGCTGCTGCACCTGTGTGATCTCCGCCCACGCGGCAATCGCCCCGTCACTGGCTGCTCCTCCCTGCTCCCCGCTTCCGGCACTCAGCAGTGTGTGCAAACGCTCCAAGTCAGGCTCAGCTAATAAGGTTCGCAAGCCCGATACGCCGGCGCCCACAGCGCCTAGTGCGGCCACCACACCTACTATTCGACGCCCAACTCGCCGCAGCGCGAATATCGCAATCATTGCAACGATCAGAATGAGCGCCACTGCCGCGATCTCCGTAGACCACATTGAACCATCGACGGTAGTGGTACTGGCTCCAGCGCGGTCGTCGAAAACTTCGACAGTAAACCAGTCCATCCTGGACCCCACCCACGCCAGCGCGCCACCGACGCCCACCAGCAGTGCGCCGACGCGGTTCGCCGTATTCACCTAGATATCCTCCAACAGCAGATCTGCATCGAAGCACGTACGGTCCCCCGTATGACAGGCACCATCCGTCTGGATCACCTTCACCAGCAAGGTGTCGCCGTCGCAGTCGAGGCGCACCTCGCGGACCTCTTGCGCAGCGCCACTGGTGAGCCCTTTTACCCAGTATTCGTTACGGGAGCGAGAGAAGTACGTCCCTCGTCGCGTTTCCAGCGTGTACGCCAGCGCCCGCTCATCCATCCAGGCCATCATGAGGACCTCACCGGTGTCAGCAGCCTGCACCACGGCGGGAACCAGGCCGCGGTCGTTCTTCTTCAGCCGAGCAGCAATTGCAGGATCCAATACGGCATCTTCTGGTCGTAGTTCAGTCATCAGCGAACCTCAAAGCCCTCATTCCGAAGCGCATCCTTTACTTCCGCGATGCTCACTTCGCCGAAGTGGAAGATCGACGCCGCAAGTACGGCGTCTGCGCCCGCTTTTACTGCTGGCGGGAAGTCTGCAGCCTTGCCAGCGCCACCGGAAGCAATCACCGGGATGCTTACCGCTGCTCGAACCTTCTCCAACAGCTCGAGATCGAACCCTTCCTTGGTCCCATCTCCGTCCATCGAGTTCAGCAAGATTTCCCCCACACCCAGGTCTTGTCCAGTGCGAGCCCACTCCACCGCGTCGAGACCAGCCGAACGCGTACCACCGTGCGTGGTCACTTCAAACCCAGACGGCTGCGGAAGCCCACCATTCGGCACGCGACGCGCGTCGACAGACAAGACAATGCACTGCGCTCCAAACTTCTCGCTGAGCTCACGCAGTAGCTCTGGCCGGTGAATCGCCGCTGTATTCACACTGACTTTGTCCGCGCCAGCACGCAGCAACTCAGAGACGTCTTCGACGCTTCGAACGCCTCCGCCAACGGTCAGCGGGATAAATACCTGCTCTGCGGTCTTACGGACGACCTCAAGCATCGTTCCACGGCCCTCACGCGACGCAGTTACGTCCAAAAACGTAAGCTCATCAGCGCCTTCCAGTCCATACCGCTGAGCAAGTTCTACGGGATCACCAGCGTCCCGCAGGTTTTCAAAATTTACGCCTTTTACTACCCGCCCGTCGTCCACGTCGAGGCAAGGAATCACACGGATTGCAACAGACAAGGTAATTACCCTCCATACATGTTTTGTGCCACGCTACTCCAGCCCGCAAATACGTTCCGGAAACTACATACTACCGCGAAGCACTCTGCCTATCAGGGCTTTCAAAGCACCGTTGGACCGTCGCGAGCGCAGTCGCATGGGCAGCATTCGTACCAATGACAGCCCCCATCGACGACATCTCCCATGGCTGCCCGTACACGTCAGTCACCGTCGCGCCCGCGCAGCGACCGAACAAGACACCGGCCGCGTTATCCCACACGTGCGGGGAGAAACTCACGCTGGCCTGGAACACACCCGACGCCACAAACGCCAAGTCCACGCCCACTGAGCCAGTCATGCGTGGTCGCAGTGAGGTGGCAGCCAATTCACCGACGAAGGCCAATCGGCCTTCCGCTGGAAACGCAGCGCGATCATCCGAACCAACGGTTGCAACGCCTACCTGAGCGGCCGTCGTCGAAGGATCAACGCCCTGTGGGAGCGCAGGCAATGGGTCGCCATCAAGCACAACGGGCTCACCCGAGATCGCATGCATGCGGTGCCCCAGCAAAGGCATGTCGGTCACCGCGACGACCGGTTGGCCGTCGATAAGGAGCGCTACCAAGATCGCGCACATCGGGTTGCCACACGAGTAGTTCGAGGTGCCGTCGACAGGATCGAGCACCCAGCACGCCTCAGCGTTGAGGTCCCCGCCGTGTTCCTCCCCGAACACGGGGATACCGGTCGCTTCCGTCAAGCGTTTCCTCAGCAACGTTTCAATGGCGAGATCCGCTTCCGTGGCAAAGTCACCTTCGCCCTTAAAGAGCGCTGGAGCTGCACCGATATGTGTTCGAAACAGCTCGGCGGCTTCATCGACCGCCTCTAACGCAATAGCTCGGTATGCCTGCAGATCCCGCACGCTGTTTACTCGCCCTTCGATACCTTTGCGACGGCCTCCAGCGCCTCACTCAGCGTGAAGCGCTTCTCGTAGAGAGCCTTGCCGATAATGACGGAGTCGATCCCTTCATCGGTATACCGGGCCACTTCTACGACGTCGTCGAGAGTCGCGATTCCGCCCGAGGCAGTAATCTGAGCGTCCGTCGCTGCGGCGACCTCCCGCAACAGTGCAACATTCGGCCCCGCTAGCGTGCCGTCCTTGCTCACGTCGGTCACCACGAAACGGCTGCAGCCAGCGGCATCGAACCGCTCCAGAACCTCCCACAGATCACCGCCGTCGGACGTCCAGCCGTTCCCCTTCGTACGCCACTCACCATCAGTTTCACGCACCGCGATATCAATCGCGATCTTGTCGCCGTAGCGCTCAATTGCCTTACAGGTCCACTCCGGATCCTGTAGCGCCGCGGTACCAATATTGACGCGCTTCGCTCCGGTGGCAAGGGCCCGCTCCAACGTGGCGTCGTCACGAATACCACCCGTGAGCTCGACAGCGATACCCAGCTTCGCAGTGATATCCGCCATCAACTCATGGTTCGAGCCACGCCCAAACGCGGCGTCCAAATCCACGAAGTGCAGCCACTGCGCCCCCTGCTCTTCCCAGCGACGAGCAGCCTCCAGGGGATCCCCGTAGCTCTTCTCCGTCCCAGCTTCCCCCTGGTCCAGCCGCACGGCCTGACCTTCAACAACATCAACAGCAGGCAACAAGGTAAAAGTCATGGTGCTCATCTTATCCAATCTAACTCAGCCAGGTTCGGCGCTCGCTACAGAGTCTTCACCCAGTTTTCCAGGAGATGAAGTCCTGCGTCACCAGACTTCTCGGGGTGGAACTGCGTCGCCCAGAGCGGGCCATTTTCGACGGCAGCCACAAACTTATCTCCACCGTGCTCCGACCAGTGCACAAGTGGCGGCGCAATGAACTCATCCGCTTTCAGTGTCCATTCGCGAACGCCGTACGAATGCACGAAGTAGAAGCGCTCGTCTATATTAATGCCGTCGAACATGCGCGAGCCGCGAACTATGTCGACGGTGTTCCACCCCATGTGTGGAAGCACAGGAGCCTGGAGCTTTTCAACGGTCCCCGGCCACTCTGCTAATCCAGCGGTATCAATGCCATGCTCGACTCCATGCTCAAAAAGGATTTGCATACCAACGCAGATACCCAGCACAGGACGACCACCTGCAAGACGCTGTCCGATGATGCGCCCCCCTTGCATCGCCTGCAACCCACGCATGCATGCATCAAACGCGCCAACCCCCGGCACTAACAGGCCGTCAGCCTCCACCGCGATCGCTGGATCGGCAGTAACGCTGACGCGCGCGCCAACTTGTTCTAGCGCACGCTGAGCGGATCGGATATTTCCTGCCCCGTAGTCGAGCAGCGCAACATGGGGTTGTGGCATGTCGTTAGCAGTCATGAAGACTAATTCTAGCGCCCGTTCCGCCGATAAAGGCGCGGGGGCTGAACATTTTTCAGCCGCACGGACAAGTTATTAACTTCGACGACACGGTGCTTGCCCAGCTGCCTATCCAGCAACGTAATAACTACGCCAATAAGGATCACGGCCGCCGCCAAACCAAACATCGGAGTAAACATCATCATTGTCAGCAACATGCCGTACATCGTCGACCCCAGACCTGTTCCTCCGTCGAATGCGATATTCCAAATCGCAGAGGCCTCAGAGCTCTTCGAACGGGGCAAGCGATAGAACATCAGGGTGAGCGCCTCGTTCTGTACCGCGCCGAATCCAACACCGTAGATCAACGCTGCCAACGCCATCCACCACACCGGCAGATCAAGAAGCAGAATGAGCGCGATGAGAAAGACACCACCTGCAGCAATGAACTGGCACGGAATGAGAATGCTGCCTGGGTATCCCTTGCGGTCCATGACCTGACCCGCTGCGTACCGCGACAACATAGAAGCGAAGTTCATCACGCCCAGCATCACACCGCCAAGCGCCGCTCCCTTGGCCGGATCGAGATCGCGCATCGCCGCGGGAAGGAAGTTAGTAATTGCGCCATACGCTGAGGTGACGAACATCAAGGCCATGCCCGGAACAAACACAAGCCGCCACATCGGTACGTGGACGTGCGCCACGCTCAGCTCGTCGCGGTCTGCTTGTGGCACAGCTGGGATGAACATGCATGCCACCAATGAAATGAGGCCTACGCCCGCTGCAATGTAATACACCGCGTTATACCCAATGACGTTGACCAGGGCGAGGCCCGTCGGCAAGCCGACCATCTGAGACAAGCCCACCATGATGCCCAGCGTGCCGGTCGCCCGCCCCAGCAAGCGACGCGGTACCAACTCAGCGACGACGGCTGCCTCCGCTACCGTCAGCGCGCCAAACCCAACACCGCGGATCGCGCTCACAGTCAGCACTGTTCCAGCTTCCATTCCCAACGCGTAGGCGAACGCCGGAACACCCAAGAGCAAGGAAGACAGCCCCATAATCAGGCCAAACCCGAACTTGCGCAGCAGCGCAGGTGTCGCCATCTGTGTAAGCACTGTAGCGAGCATGAACACGCCGGTGGTAAGCCCGGCCAGCGTTTCGGTTCCTCCTGCATCGAGCACCGCCGTAGGAATCACCGGTAGCAGCACCGCCCATGCGGCGAACGCTGCCATCACCGCGAGCAGGACGGGCTTCATGCCGCGTGCCTTCCAAACGCTCGAGACCGAGTTGATTTCCTCAACAGTAAGCGGTGTTGGTGGGAAGAACTTCAAACTACATAACCTCCATCATTGCCATGATCGCGAATGCGAGCGCCAGCGCAGTAGCCAAGGCTAACACTGCAGTCGGCACCCTCAATCCACGCTGGTACGTTGACCACACTCCGCCTGCGAGCACACCCGCCAACACGAAGAGGCCAAGCACTCCCATACTTGCTGGAATGCCTCCCACCTACAACGCACCCTTTGTCGACGGCACACCCGTAATCTTTGGGTCTGCATCCACTGCAGCTCGCAAACTGCGGGCCACAGCCTTGAATTCGGCTTCCGTAATGTGGTGCGGATCGCGACCATAGCGCACATTCACGTGCAAGGTCATTCGGGAGTTATACGCAAGCGTCTCAAAGAAATGACGGTTTATCACCGTGGCGTAGTGTCCGCCGATGACCTGCCAATCCATATGCTCCGGCTCACCGTTCATCACAAAGTACGGACGCCCAGACAGATCTACAACTGCCTCAACGAGCGTTTCGTCCATCGGCAACAGCATCGAGCCAAAGCGGCGGATGCCACGCTTGTCCCCGATCGCATCCAGTAGCGCCCACCCGAGCGTGATGGCGGTGTCTTCCACCGTGTGGTGGGCATCGATCTCCGTGTCGCCTTTCGCCTTCACCGTGAGGTCGAAAGCACCGTGGGCTCCGAATGCGGTGAGCATGTGATCGAAAAACGGCAATCCGGTGTCAATGTCAGTCACGCCTGTGCCGTCGAGATCGATGGACACAGTGATGTCGGATTCAGACGTCTTCCTGTGTGCGGTCCCTACCCTATTCGCCATGAAGTACCTTTCTTGCTGCCTCTAGGAAGGCATCGTTTTCGCTATCAAGTCCAACCGTCACTCGCAGGTGACCTGCGACGCCAACGTCACGAATGAGTACGCCACAGTCGAGGAACTGCTGCCACGCTGCATGGGTCGAAGTGGCGTCGCCAAACGGGCCGAAGAAGATGAAATTCGACGAGCTCGGCACAACCTTGTAGCCCATCTCTTCCAGCGCTGCTTGCACGCGCACGCGCTCCTGCGCCAACTTGTCAACCGTCGCGAGCGTGTCCCCGGCGTGCTTCAGCGCCACGCGTGCAGCGACCTGGGAGAGCACCGAGAGGTGGTACGGCAAGCGAACCAGCATGACGGCGTCGATAAACGCCGGTGCTGCAACGAAGTACCCTAGGCGCGCGCCTGCGAAATCGAACGCCTTCGACATCGTGCGCGACACAACGAGCTTCTCTGGATACGTTGCCAGCAGCGTCGTTGCGGACGGGGAATCCGAGAACTCAGCGTACGCCTCGTCAATAATCACGATGCCAGGTGCAGCCTGAACAATCTTTTCGATGTCTTCGAGTGCAGTCTCACCGCCAGTTGGATTGTTCGGCGTAGTGATAAAGATGACGTCCGGCGCGTGCTTTTCGACGGCCTGCACGGCCTGCTGCACATCGATATCGAAAGATTCGTTGCGATCAATCGGGATAAACTCGGTTTGCGTTCCCGCCGCAAGGATTGGGTGCATCGAGTAGCTAGGCACGAACCCCATGGCACTGCGTCCGGGGCCACCGAAAGCTTGCAACAGCTGCTGCAAAATCTCGTTCGAACCGTTTGCGGCCCAAATGTTGTCTTTGCTGACCTGGACGCCCGTCTGCTTCGACACGTATGCAGCCAAGTCTTCCCGAAGCAACACGGCGTCGCGCTCTGGGTAGCGGTTGAGCGACCGTGCCGCTGCTTCAACCTCGGCAACCAGGTCCTGAATCAACGCCTCAGAGGGCGGGTACGGATTCTCGTTGGTGTTCAGCGCGACAGGCACTTTCAACTGTGGGGCGCCGTATGGGTTCTTTCCTTGCAGCTCGTCGCGAAGTGGTAGCGATTCGAGCGTGACGCCCTTCGCGATCGTCGAGGGATCAGTAGACATACTTACTTAGCTCCGTTTCCTCGTGCCTTAATGGATTCACCGTGTGCAGGAAGCTGCTCTTCCGCAGCCAGCACCATGATGTCCTCAGCGATCTCCGCCAACGCTGCCTTGTCGTACTCGATGAGATTGACAGGCTTCAGGAACGTCAGGGTGGACAGGCCGGGGTTGAAGCGCGCCGTCCCGGATGTCGGCAAGACGTGGTTCGAGCCAGCCGCATAGTCACCGAGTGGGACCGGTGAGTATGGCCCGACGAAAATTGCGCCCGCGTTTCGAACTCGCTCCGCAACCGCGCGAGCATCGCGCGTGTGCACCTCCAGGTGCTCTGCTGCGTAAACGTCTGCGACTGCGACAGCCTTCTCAATATCATCGACCAGGATGATGCCGGACTGCTTACCGCCCAGCGCAGTAGAGGCGCGCTCAGCGTTGAGCGTTTCCTTCGAGCGCTGCTCAACGAGTTGGCCGACTTCCTGCGCCAGGGCCTCTGAGTCGGTGATAAGCACACTAGCTGCTTGCTCGTCGTGCTCTGCCTGCGAAATCAGATCGAGCGCCACGTATTCCGCATTCGCGCTATCATCGGCGATAACCGCGATCTCGCTTGGGCCGGCCTCCGCGTCAATGCCCACCGTGCCGTTGACTACGCGCTTCGCGGCAGCAACGTAGATGTTCCCCGGTCCGGTCACCATATCAACTGGTTCCAGGCCGTGGGCATCATCGCCGTACGCCAGCAATGCAATCGCCTGGGCACCACCGACTGCCCACACTTCATCGACGCCGAGCAGCGCGCACGCGGCGAGCGTCGTTGGGTGCGGCCAGCCGCCGAACTCCTCCTGAGGAGGAGTGCAGACCACCATGCTGTCCGTCCCCGCCTCCTGCGCAGGAATCACGTTCATGAGCACGCTCGAGGGGTACACTGCCTTTCCACCTGGAACATAAAGTCCCACGCGCGAAACAGGAATAAATGTCTCGGTGACAGTTGCGCCATTCGCAAGCGTCGTAGTGTGTGGCTGCGGCTTCTGCTCAGCATGTACCTTGCGAATCCGCTCGATCGCGACTTCAAGCGCGGAGCGCAGCGCAGGATCAAGCTTGTCGACGGCCTCTTTGATCACCTCCGACGGCACCCGCACGGATGTTGGACGGATCCCGTCGAACTTCTCTCCGTATTCGAGTGCCTTTTCGGCACCGCCTACGCGAACCTCTTCAACGATCGGCGTAACTGCGGGAAGCACGGCATGGACATCAACGCCACCACGTGGCAGTGCCCTGCGAAGTTCGGCGGTCGTTGGGGTTGTCCCCCGGAGGTCGGTAACTCTCAGCATTTTCGTGTCTCCCAGATTCAACAAATGAGCACAATACGTACCGCAGCCATTGTATTCTCCGACAGGCGCGAAAAAGCTGTTCAGGCCAAAAAAGGCGTCACCCCAGAGCTTTCACCAAGGGAATAAGGTAGTTCACACTATTTCGGGGGTGTCGACTGCGCGGATCACCATCCTCGACCACGCGACGAGTCCTGTGACGAATGGCGCAAGGCACAACGCCACTCCCGGGGCAACTATCGGAAACACGCTGAAGCGTTGACCGTCCTGGAAGCCGTCTGCATGCTCAGGCAAAGCTGTGAGCCAGCCCGAGACCATTCCGCCAACCGCCAATACAACGTATCCGGCGAGCGCGGCAACGATGAGCAGCCAGACAAACCATGCGAGCTGGCCCCCGCCTTGACGCGCTCGACCCGCAGCACCGACAACCAACCCGACTACCAACAACACCACCGCTAGCCAGCCCAGCCCAGCAAACTGCGCATTCTGGATCGTTTCCGTTTCATCGATCATGAACGATCCATCCGACACAACGGTCACTATCGGGGGACGCAACCACGCCCACGCTGCCCCACCGATTACACCGCTGACAAGCCCAACGAAAAGCAGGCCGGCGCCAGCGTGGATCGTGGCGCGCGGCCTGGAGTCGAGCCGCTGTGCTAGTTGCACAGCTTCCAGCGACCGTCTTCGTGCGTGAAGAGCTGGGTCTGGGTCTTTTCGCCCTCGGAGTTATTCGACTTCACTGTCGCCGAAGCATGGTTGCCATCAACGCGGACGTCGCTCAGGGAAATTTCGGTCTTCGGGA
Organism: Corynebacterium pseudogenitalium; assembly: GCF_024453815.1. Taxonomy (NCBI): domain Bacteria; kingdom Bacillati; phylum Actinomycetota; class Actinomycetes; order Mycobacteriales; family Corynebacteriaceae; genus Corynebacterium; species Corynebacterium pseudogenitalium. The sequence continues at coordinate 1,501,662 of NZ_CP072934.1, forward strand.
TCTCAATCGCCTGACCGGCCTCTTCCTGCATACGGGCAGCCTGCTCAATCACCTCGAGGGAAACGCCTTGGCGCTCCATCTCTTCCAGTGCGGGTTCGGTGATCTTCTTACAGGAGTTATCCAAGATGACGCGCGTCCACTTTTCGAAGGACTCCGGGTTGGTCACCTTGCGAACCACTTCCTCCATTTCCTTGCGCTGCTCTTCGGTGCCTTCTTTACCGCCCTCGATTGGCTCGAAGGTTGGAACAGCGAACTCTCCGTCCTCAAACGGGTTCGCAATCGTTGGGATCGCGCCAGGCTCCCCTTGTGCCTCCGTCTGCTTTTTGTCGTCGGACTTCTTCTCGCCCTTTTCGTCCTTCTTCGGCTCTTCCTTCGCCGAATTCTCGGACTTATCTTTCTCGGAAGCCGTCGAATTCGGAGCGCTGGCAGCGGTGGACAGTCCGCCGCCCGCGGTCTCGTCATCAGAGCCACACGCAGTCAATGACATCGCCAACGCAACTACTGCAGCTGCAGCAACCTTGGAACCAGTGGTGGAAATCCTCACGACGTATCTCTCCTTACAGCGACCAGCACAACGGTTGTACCCGGCCTGTTACGTTAAAAATCGTTGATGCCAATTTTAACCACTCGTTTCTGCTGGCCCAATTACGCTCCGGTACAAAGTATCTGAACACTCTCTGTGAACTCGTTGTAAACGTCCACCCCCTCTCCACCGTGAGACAGGTAACATAGGCACACATGCACCTGTCCGTGGATCAGATCACGATCACTGCGATGGATTTACTCAGGTCATATGGCTTAGCCGATGTGTCAATGCGCAGGATCGCCAAGGAGCTCGACGTCGCACCGTCAGCGCTGTATTGGCATGTGGCAAGCAAACAGGACCTTGTGGCTCGCCTGGCAGAGCACATCGTTGCGCCGCTCACAACCCCCTCCTCACCAGCCGCATCCACGAGTGAAGCAGCCAGAATGCTCCGTAACTGCCTGCTCAGCATTCGAGATGGCGCTGAGGTGACGGTCACAGCAGTAGGCAATCCGGAGTCTCCGATACACTCCCAACTCCAGCGCTTTTTCATCACATCATTGGCTATGGAAATCGAAGGGGCGTCGACACCTCAGCTCCGCGCAACCGCCGATGCTCTCCTACACCTGATCCTTGGCAGTGCCTTCGTCCAGCAAACTGAATCCCAGCTGGTAGCGGCTACGAATGCAAGCGAAACGTTGCCACAATCACAGACCATTGAGAGGGACGACTCGTTCGCATTTTCCGTCGATCTCATCATTCGGGGGCTGCAAGCGGGCTGCTGATTGCCAGGCTGGTGAGGGTTTCGCAATGCGGGAACCCCCGGGGGTGCACTATGGTGATTCCTTATGATTCAAAGCTCTACTTCCCCAAAGCCCGCGAACGATATCGTCGTGTGGCCTGGTTCCCCATACCCGCTAGGTTCTACCTATGACGGTGCCGGAACAAACTTCACGCTCTTTTCAGGAGTTGCGGAGAAGGTTGAACTTTGCCTTATCGACGACGAAGGCGCCGAAACTCGCATCGAACTTGAAGAGGTAGACAACCACGTGTGGCACGCCTACCTTCCAGGAATTACACCTGGACAGCGCTACGGCTACCGCGTCCATGGTCCGTGGGATCCAGCGAACGGCAAGCGCTGCGACGCGAACAAGTTGCTCGTCGACCCCTACGCGCGCGCTTTCGACGGCGAGTTCTCACAGCATTCTTCGCTGTTTTCCTATGACATCAACGCAGACGCTCCCGGAACGGGCCGCAACGAAGAAGACTCGCTGGGCCATACGATGCTCTCTGTCGTCATCAACCCGTTCTTCGACTGGGGCGATGACCGCGCACCACGCATCCCGGATGAGGAAACCGTCATCTACGAATGCCACGTCAAAGGCATGACCCAGACGCACCCTGACGTACCCGAAAACCTCCGCGGCACCTACGCAGGCATGGCACACCCAGCAGTGGTCAATTACCTCAAGGATCTGGGTGTGACGTCTGTCGAGCTCCTGCCTGTCCACCAGTTCTTGCAGGATGGGCGTCTGCGCGACCTTGGTCTGCGTAACTACTGGGGTTACAACACCTTTGGCTTCTTTGCCCCCGAGAACAACTACGCAGCTGCTGCACAGCCGAGCGACGCCGTCGCCGAGTTCAAGGGCATGGTGCGGGCGTACCACGAAGCAGGCATGGAGGTCATCCTTGACGTCGTGTACAACCACACTGCTGAAGGCAACCACCTCGGCCCCACCATTGCTTTCCGCGGCATCGACAATGAGGCCTATTACCGCCTCGTGAACAACGACAAGTCCCACTACATGGACTACACAGGCACCGGAAACTCCTTCAACGTGCGCGACCCTCACTCGCTGCAGCTCATCATGGACTCTTTGCGTTACTGGGTCACCGAGATGCACGTCGATGGTTTCCGTTTCGATCTAGCTTCGACCCTTGCGCGTGAGTTCTCTGACGTCGATCGTCTGGCAACGTTCTTCGACCTGGTCCAGCAGGACCCGGTTGTATCCCAGGTCAAGCTGATCGCCGAGCCGTGGGATGTCGGCGAGGGCGGCTACCAAGTTGGTAACTTCCCTGCGCTGTGGAGCGAGTGGAATGGTAAGTACCGCGACACAATGCGCGACTTCTGGCGTGGTGAACCAGCGACACTTGGTGAGTTCGCATCGCGGCTGACCGGTTCTTCGGACCTGTACCAGCACAACGATCGCCGCCCGACTGCGTCAATTAATTTCATCACTGCACACGACGGCTTCACGCTCAATGACTTGGTTTCCTACAACCACAAGCACAACGAAGCGAACGGCGAAGACAATCGCGACGGTGAAAGCCATAACCGTTCCTGGAACTGTGGCGTCGAGGGCCCGACGGATGACCCCGAGGTGAATCAGTTGCGCGCCCAGCAGCGTCGCAACTTCTTGACGACGCTCCTGCTCTCCCAAGGCACGCCCATGATCTCTCATGGAGACGAGCTGGCACGTACCCAGGGTGGCAACAACAACGTCTATTGCCAGGACAACGAGATTGCGTGGATGGACTGGACACAGCTCGACGACAGCGAGCAGCTGCACGAATTCACAAAGCGCCTGATCGCGATCCGCAAGGCTCACCCGGTCTTCCGCAGGCGTCGGTTCTTGGAAGGCGGTGCGCTTGGCGCGGATGTGGTCGACCGCGAGATTGCTTGGCTAGTTCCTTCCGGCGAACTCATGACGCAGTCCGACTGGGACTTCGCCTTCGGCAAGGCCTTGATGGTGTACTTCAACGGCGACGCTATCGCCGAGCCGGATGCTCGCGGTCAGCGTGTGCGAGATGATTCGTTCATTCTGATGTTCAACGCCCACTACGAAGACATCGAATTCACGCTTCTGCCACAGGAGTTCGGATCAAGCTGGGAGGTGCTCATCGATACAACTGAGCAACTTGGCTACCCGGCGAGCACGCTGACAATCGGCGCCTCGGAGACCACAGTCGTCCCGGCGCGCTCTACCGTTGTGCTGAAGCAGGTAGGTGCCCCGGTTCGCGAGGACGCCTAACTCCAGGGGCTTGACCGCCGTCAGTTTCATGTCCGGTGGGTGAGTAGTATGTGTGCTACCCGCCTACCGGATTTTTGATTGGAGCCATACGCTGTGATTACTGCTAGCCGTGCGACGTTGAGTGTTTCGAATACGGAGCTGGTCGTCACCCCAACCCCCTTGGAGGCGGCGCTGGCTGGCTCCAGCGAGCCCACGCGCATTCCGATAGAGGCAATCACAAAGGTTGACTTGACCGAAGGCGATGACTGGAGCACGGGCACCGTCAGTATCACGTGTAGCGACATCGTTGTAAACGTTGTTTTTGCGCCTGGCGCGGGCGCTGCGATGCGCGAGCTCGAGGATGCTATTTCTGCTGCACAGCGTGGCGACGCCCCGACGCAGGACGCGCAGCGAAGCGGTTCAAGCGGTTTTCCTGGCTTTGATTTCGTTGCGTTTGATGTGGAAACTGCCAACCAGAGGTGGGGTTCTATCTGTCAGATCGGTGCAGTGAAAGTCATTGATGGTGTAGAAACTGACCGCGTTTCTTGGTTGTGTATGCCTCCGGAGCAGTGGGCCGAGTTTGACCCCCACAACGTCGCTATTCATGGGATTCGTCGGGAGGACGTGGCAGACGCACCAAGTGTGGCTGACTGTATTGCGCAACTTGTCGAGTTCGCTGGTTCCCTCCCCCTTGTGGCTCACAATGCGCATTTTGATAGCACTGCACTGTTTCAAGCTGCTGGTGCAGTCGGGATTGATGCGCCACAGTTGCTCTTCGCATGCTCGTTGGCGCAGGCGCGCTCGTGCGACCTTGATGTTGAGAACCACAAGTTGCCCACCTTGGCGTCTCACTTCGGCGTGCCGCTGGAGCAGCACCACGACGCCTGCGCGGATGCTGCAGCCTGTGCGGGCATCATGGTTGGCCTGGCCCGTCGGGCGCACTACCAGGGTTCACTTGTTGGGTTTGTCCATGACGCTGGCTTCACTTTGGGCTCGATCGATTCTCATCGGGTGACTCCAGTGCTCAGGGACCGATCCGGCGCGGGGCGTGCACTGCAAGCAGAAAGCATCGCCAAGGGAGGCATGCAGGCAGCTGCCGCTGCAGTTCCTGCACCTGCTGGAAGCAACCAAGCGGGCCCCTCTAGAAAGAGCACGCCGAAGCAGAGCAAGGGTCGCAAGCCAGCTCCGTGGCAAGCGGTGGCAACCCCGGACACGGTGCCAGAACCGGCGCTCGATGCTGATGCTTCCTCGCCATTGTTTGGGCAGCACGTCACGCTGACCGGTGAGTTTTCTCCATTTGATAAGGGTGCGCTGTGGCAAGGCATTGCTGCTCAGGGTGGCCAGGTGGGCAAGAACGTGACGAAGAAGACCACCATCCTCGTTGTTGGCGAATGGGGGTCAATGACCTCGAAGGAAAAACGCGCTCGGCAGCTTATTGAGCAGGGCCAAGACATAGCACTCTGGAAGGCCGACAAGTTGTTGGACGCCTTGGGGTTGAACGAGCAGCCACCGTTTTAAAACTTTTTGGGAACCATCGGCGGGTTTGAACGGTCTAAGTACATATGACTACTCATATGCCCGCTCCGTGCGCCCCTTCAATGCTTGTACCCATTTTCCCCCGTCTGGCCCGACGTTGTGAAGTCACGTCGAGTTCTTCGCGTGCGTGGCTCACGCCAGGTTTCGGGGCTTCGACCGCTTACATCAGTTTGGCGCCCGGGTTGGTGTGCGTCTTTGACTCAGATTCGGTGGAGGGCCTGACGCACCAGTCCATTGGCGCGATGGGCTTGACGGTCCACCAGGCGTGGAACTCAGCTGCGCGCATGCTGAGCACCGATCTTCTCGAGGGCCGAGTGATCTTGGACTACCTGCCAGCGGAAAATTCGCTAGGGTTCGGAGCACCGAAGGGAGTTCAGGTGCAAAGCTCTGCTGGGTATGCGGCGTCTTGGCTCGCTCACCCGCAACTCTTCTCGACGCTCTATGCTCACGTTGATCGCGTACTCATGCCGCACAACGAATTGCTGTTCTATTCCCGCGATCAGCAAGAACTCTTCGTCTTCGACGCCACCTTGGAGGAAGTTCTGGCGTTCGCCAATCCGGAGCACGTCATGCGCTATTCGGTTGGCTTCCCTCTCTCTTGTGATTCTCGCGTCCGCAGCTAAGTGCGTCTTGAGCTACTAGGGTGGCTGGTAACTTCAAGGAGGACGTATTGCAAGCCCCAATTACATCAACCTACCGTCTCCAGCTGCGTGGCCCACAAGCCGATCCGTCGGGTCGCGCGTTCGGCTTCGACCAGGCAGCGCAGTGTCTGCCCTATTTGGAGTCACTCGGTATTTCCCATGTGTACCTCTCTCCTATCTTGCAGGCACTGCCGACATCGAATCACAACTATGACGTCACTGACCCGACTGTGGTCAACCCGGAACTGGGTGGACTAGCAGGCTTCCGGCGCTTCGTGGAGGCAGCCAGAAAACTCAACCTTGGCGTGATAATCGATATCGTGCCGAACCACCTGGGTGTCGCTTCCCCGCAGCTCAATAGCTGGTGGTGGGACGTTCTCAAGCATGGTCGCGACTCTGAGTACGAGCGCTACTTCGATATCGATTGGCACGCTGACAACGGGGCGGGCGGGAAGCTCGGCCTGCCGATCTTCGGGAAGGAACACGACGAAGATGCTCTCACGCTGCGCTATTTAGATCAGGACAACCCCGAAAGCGGCATCGTGCTGGCCTACTACGACAACGTATTCCCACTCAAGCCAGGCACCTGCTCTTCCCTCGACGACGATCCGAAGGAGGTCTACGAGCGTCAGTCCTACAAGCTGATGTTTTGGCGCGACGGCATCATTTCTTATCGCCGATTCTTCTCTGTCAACGGGCTTGCGGGCATCCGACAAGAGGACCCCGCGGTCTTTGAACACACGCATGCGATCATCCGCCAGCTTGTGGCTGAGGATCTGATTGACGGCGTCCGCGTCGACCACCCGGATGGACTCACGGATCCTTTCGGGTACTTGTCACGGCTTCGTGATGTTGTTGGTCCCGATCGCTGGCTGGTCGTCGAGAAGATCTTGGAGGCCGACGAGCCGCTCGACCCACGCCTGCGCGTCAACGGCACAACTGGCTACGACGCGCTTCGCGAGCTCGACGGCATCTTCGTCAACCAGACGGCCGAGGATACACTCAGTATGCTCGCACTGCGCCAATCGGGCTCCACGTGGGATCAGGCGGCGCTTGATGCCGCGGCGCTACAGCTCAAGCGTGAGGTGGCAACGCACGAGCTTCAGGCGGAGGTTCGCCGTCTCACGCGCGCTATTCGGCGCGATAACTTTTCGACGGCCGGCTCCGCCGTCTCTGACGAAATCCTCGTTGACACCGTCATTGCATTAGTCGCAGCCATCCCCGTCTACCGCGCCGATTACCGATCACTGTCGAGGATCACGGCCACCGTGGTGGCCGATATGGCACAACGCTTCCCTTCCCGGCGCGACGCCCTCGACCTCATCGCGGCTGCCCTGCTCGCTGAAGGTGAGGCAAGCACCCGCTTTGCGCAGGTGTGTGGTGCGGTCATGGCGAAGGGGGTCGAAGACACGTTGTTCTATAGGGCGAACCGGTTGGTGGCGCTGCAGGAAGTAGGCGGCGCTCCTGGCCGTTTCGGGGTTGGTGCGGCAGAGTTCCACTTGTTGCAGCAAGAGCGTGCTGAGCTGTGGCCGCAGACGATGACGACGTTGAGCACCCACGACACGAAGCGTTCCGAGGATACGCGCGCGCGGATGCTGGAGATCGCCGAAGTACCAAACGCGTTTGCGGAGTTAGTGAACACGACGACAGCGCTGTTGCCTCCGCCAGACCACGCCACGGCGCATTTCTTACTGCAGAATATCGTGGGGGTTTGGCCTGCGGATGGGATTGTTACGGAGTCGCTTTCGCAGCGGCTGCATGATTACGCGATCAAAGCAGTGCGTGAGGCAGCGCTGCATACGAGCTGGTTCGACGCTGATGAGGCGTATGAGCAGCAGGTGCTCGATTGGGTAAACGCAGTGCTGGCGGGGCCTGCAACGTCACTGATCACGGACTTCGTGTCAACCATCCATGAGGGGGCGGTCGCAGTAACGCTGGGGCGTAAAGTTCTCCAGCTTGCCGGCGCTGGCATCCCTGATACCTACCAGGGCATGGAGTTCTTCGAAACGACGCTTGTCGACCCAGATAACCGAAGCTTCATCGACTACACCGCACGCACGCAAACGCTGCACCGGTATCTCGATGCACGGCAGCAACCGCAGTTCAATCTGGGTGACTTCTTGGGCTGCGAGCAAGACGGTTCGCCGGGCCGGTCCTGGCCCGGCCTATCCGAGTCTGTTGACGCCGCCAAGCAGCTGGTTATCCGTGAATGCTTTACGGCACGAAAGACCACGCCGACCTTGTTTACCGAGGGGAAGCACCGCGCGGTGTTTGCGGTCGGCCCATCCCAGCAGCACTTTGTCGGATTCGCTCGTGAGCACCGGGATACGGCCGAGATTGGCATGATTGCGGTTGCAACCCGAAAGCCCCTTGAACTTGCGCGCCGGGGTGGCTGGGAGGACACCACACTGACGTTGCCGCAGGGCTCCTGGTTCGAGCGGTTCACCGGTAGAGAGTTTCACGGCACTGTCCCGGTCGGTGTCCTGCTCGAGTACCTTCCTACTGCGCTGTTGGAGCGTCGAGAGGCCCTCGACTAGGAAGAATCGGTACACTGTTGTGCCGATGAACACGAAGCACAATGACACAATCGCGCAACTCGGCAACACCTACTTCGCGTGGCTGCGGCAACACGAAGGGGTTGCCGAGGAGTTTCGTCATGCGCTCCACGAGCTCATGATCGACGCCGGTATCAACTTTGACCGCGTCGATGTCCGCATCAAAAGCTGGCCTTCGCTGAAAGAAAAAGCGAAGAAGCGTCGTGGTGGAAAGATTGTGTACCCGGACCCGTGGAACGACATCCGTGACCTCATCGGGGCCCGTATCACCGTGATGCATTCCACCGAAATACCAGCAGTGCTTCGCTTGCTTGCGGATCAGTTCGACGTGCTTCGTAGCGTGGACAAGGCGCAAGAGACGAGGGTGTCGGGCACGTTCGGATACGGCTCGCACCACCTGGTGCTCCAGGTAGGTGAGCATAACGAGGAGCTCGAACACTACCGCGGGCAAGTCTTCGAGGTGCAAGTACGGACGGTGCTACAGCACGCGTGGGCGGAGTTCGAGCACGATGTGCGATATAAGCGCTCCCACGGCGAGCTGGACCCACAAATTGATCGCGCGTTCACGCTCGCAGCCGGGCTTATCGAACTTGCGGATCAGCAGTTCGACCAAATCGCAGAGCTGTCCAACCCGCAAAAACAGAGCCCGAGCGCTCCCGATACCGCAGCGGCATTGGCACCAGAGACGCTCCCCGGCGTGCTCACCGTGATCCTTGGGGCGTCGTTTCCCCTGTCCCGCGTTGATGATTACAGATTCTTGCACGAGCTACTCAGCGCCGACGGCATCGAGACAGTCTCTGCTCTCGCGGAGTTAGCGAACCCGGCAGACATCGAAGCCGTGCAGAACACGCTGCAGACGCGGTTCACCCCAGGCCAAGTCAGGCTTGTCGACGACCTCCTGCTGAACAAGTACGGGCAGGAGCACATCAACCGCACGTGGGAAAGCGGAAACCGGCCATTACTACGCAAACGCAAACTTACACGCAGGCTCACCCAACTCCGTGAGGGCGGCGCCCCGCAAACAAACTCGGGCGAGAACGCCTAGAAACTGTTGCGCCCCCGCAGGCGGTCGAGCTGCCTGCGCTCTTTCTTCGTTGGACGGCCTGCCCCACGATCCCGTACGGGCAGCGCACCTAACACCTCCGATGCCACAGGAGGTGGGGAGTGGTCTACATAGCAGGCCGTGGCGATTTTCGCCCCGGCGCGCTTCTGCAGCGTCTGGGTGACTTCCAGGTCAAGGTAGCGGTGGTCCTTCCACACCTTGAGCCGATCCCCTGGCACGACTTGTGCTGAGGGCTTGACTGCTTTGCCATTGAGCTTGGCATGTCCGGCGCGAACCGCCTCTGCGGACAACGAGCGCGTCTTAAAGATGCGGACAGCCCAGAGCCAGACGTCGATCCTCGTCGCGGTGATATTTGGGCTAGTCATCTTGCTTGTTTAGTAGTTGTCGTGATGGTTTACGATCTTTTGCACCTTGCTCCAGTTGATATAGCCACCAACCACGCCAATGACAAGGCACACGATAAACAGTTGCCACGAACCGGCAATCAGGCCGAGCGCTACACCAGCGCCAAGGCCACCGCCGGCCCACACGACTGCGTTCTTGGAGTAACGGCGTACCGCTTGCTTGCGGGATTCAATCGGATTCGATGGACGAGGCTGCATAGTCATGGTTCACAGTTTAGCGTGCAGATTCAATCCATTGGCGGCCTGCTTCTTCTGCCTCCGCTCGGCCCTGGGTGCTCGCTGCGAGTTGCGCGTCGAGTGCTTCGCGTTGTCCGGGGTCGTGCGCCAGCGTGTACGTGGCGGCGGCGCCGTACTCGACGTTGACAATGTCAAAGCCTGCGTTGCGCAGCTCGGCCTCGATGCGACCTGCCTCCGCGTGCGGCAGATCGACGCGCACGAGTTCCTTTGTACTACGCAGCACCCGCGGTACCAGTGGAAGCGTCTGCCCAACCGAGTCAGAGTAGGCGTGAACCAGCCCTCCTGCACCCAGCTTGATACCACCGAAATATCGGATCACGACAGCGGTGAGGTCAAGCATTTCGGAGCCGTGCAGCATATCGAGCATCGGTTTGCCTGCGGTGCCGGAGGGCTCCCCATCGTCGGATGAGCGTTCGACGGGCAGGGCGTCGTCGACGTGCAGAATATATGCGGAGCAATGGTGACGTGCATCGGTGTAGGTCTCACGGGCCTGCTGGATCAGGGCCCGCGCCTCGGCTTCAGACTGGGTGCGGCCAATCCAAGTGATGAATCGGGATCGTTTGATCTCGATCTCGTGAGTGGTGATGTCACCGGCGGCGGGCAGTTCGTACGATGTGCGCATAGTGCTTCCACTCTAAATCCATTGCGACGGTTATGGTACTTCCATACAGTTGGTGGTATGTCTAGCAAGCACACTCCGATGCCCCAACAATTTGGGGTGTGGGCTCCGAACGCGCACGGCGCGCGCCTGCACCTCCACGACAGCGAAGGGCCCCGCACGCTCGAGATGCAGCGTGACGAGACCCGCCGGGACTGGTGGGTGGTTCCGCGCGAAGTCGCCCAACCCGAAATTGGTGCGCGCTACAGCTTCTCCTTGCTTCGTGACGGCGAGTGGTCACAGCCACTACCCGACCCTCGTTCGCGCTTCCAGCCCGAGGGCGTCCACGGCCCATCAGAGGTGACCAGCAGCACGTTCGATTGGACGGATGATTCGTGGGGAGGCATCGCACTTCGCGACCAAGTCCTCTACGAGCTCCACGTGGGCACCTTCACGCCACAGGGGACGTTCGAGGGGGCCGTCGAAAAGCTTGATTATCTTGCCGAACTTGGCGTCAACTCCATTGAGTTGCTGCCGGTGCAGCCCTTCGCGGGCGCCCGCAACTGGGGCTACGACGGCGTGGACTGGTTCGCCGTGCAGGAATCGTACGGCGGCCCCGAGGGCCTCAAGACCCTTATCGACGCTGCTCACGCCCGCGGTATCGCCGTCATCCTCGACGTGGTGTACAACCACTTCGGCCCCGAAGGTAACTACAACGGCAACTTCGGTCCGTACACAACCGCAGGGCACACCGGCTGGGGTGACGTGATCAACCTGTCCGGTGCCCACTCGGATGAGGTCCGCGCATATGTACTCGACGCCGTGCTCCAATGGCTCGACGAGTTCCACGTCGACGGCCTGCGACTCGACGCGGTGCAGACCTACGACGATCGCCTGGCCTTCTCCATCATGGAGGAAATCAAGAACGTTGCCAACGAAGTTGAAGCTTCCACCGGCATCCCCCGCACCATCATCGCCGAATCGGAGCAAAACAACCCACGGCTCCTCGAGTCCCCGGAGCGCGGCGGCTACGGGCTCGACGCACACTGGCTTGACGACGTCCACCACGGGATCCACACGCTGGTCACCGGCGAGCGTGCCGGGTACTACGCCGACTATGGCACGCTCGAAATCCTGGCGGATACACTGCGCAACGGTTACCGCTTCCGCGAGGACTACTCCGTGTACCGCCAGCGTACCCACGGCAAGGCGCTCGACCTTGACCGCGTCGCACCGTGGCAGATGGTCACCTACACCACCGACCACGACCAGACCGGAAACCGCGCGAAGGGTGACCGCCCGTCGCAGTATCTCAGTGCGCGCAAGCAGGTCCTCAAGGCGGCCGTCGTACTCCTATCTCCATTCAGCCCGATGCTTTTCATGGGCGAAGAGTTCGGTGCACGCACGCCGTTCCCATTCTTTGTCTCGCACAGCGATCCACAGCTCCTGGAAATGACCCGCCAGGGGCGCATGAACGAGTTCGCCCGCATGGGATGGGACTCCTCAGCCGTCCCGGATCCTGCCGCGGAGGAAACGTTTACCTCCGCGAAGCTCGACTGGAACTTCGACGAGGAGCAACGCGAGATCCTCGCGGCGTACAAGAAACTCATCGAGCTGCGCCGGCAATACCCGATGGCACGCGACGACCTTCGCCAGCTGACCGTAGATCACGGCCCAGCCCAGGGCGCAGACGACGCGTGGCTAACCATGGGTGACCAGGCAGTGCTGGTGGCAAACTTTGGGTCGGAGGGCACCGTCGCCCCAGTGGGCGGAACACTGCTGTACACCTTCGGTGGCGCCGAGGTCTCTGCCGACGAAACCCGCTTAGAACCGTGGGCATTCGCCCTGGTTATGCCGACACAATAAAGTCATACTCTGGTGTGCCTGGCAGGAGGCGTCGACAATCAATGACCGACGCCTCCATCCGCTCAAGCAACGGCTCGAGGTCGCTAGCGCAAGAAAGCTCCAGGCCAACCAGTGCAGCACCGGTTTCTTTGTTGTTCTTCTTCAGGTACTCGAACAAGGCGATATCGTCGTTAGGCCCAAGGATGTCGGTAAGGAACGTGCGCAGCTGCCCTGGCTCCTGAGGGAAGTTCACCAAAAAGTAGTGCTTCAGTCCGCGGTGCACAAGCGAACGCTCCATGACCTCTGCGTAGCGCAACACGTCGTTGTTGCCACCAGAGATGATGCACACCACCGTGCTGCCCGGCTGCAGCTTCATCTGCGATAGTGCCGCCACAGACAGCGCGCCCGCAGGCTCCGCGATGATGCCCTCGTTTTGGTACAGCTCCAGCATCGACGTGCACACCGCGCCTTCTTTGCAACGCAGCAGGTGCGTGCGAGCAAGGTTTTCCTCAATAACAGCGAACGGGAAATCGCCGGTGCGCTTCACAGCAGCGCCGTCCACAAAGGACTCAATTTCCTTCAGCGTTACCGGATGTCCTGCCTCCAGGGCGGCCTCAAGCGACGGTGCGCCCTCGGGCTCAACGCCTACGACCGCAGTGCCAGGCACCATGTCGGACACATAGGAAAGCACGCCAGCCAGCAAGCCTCCCCCGCCGACTGGCACGAAGATGGTGTCCAGCTCGCGGCCCATAACTGACAACTGCGACACGATCTCCGCCGCAACTGTCCCCTGCCCGATGACGGTATCACGGGCGTCAAAAGGCTCAACCATGGTTGCACCGCGCTCAGCAGCGTCCTTGCGGGCGGCCTCCGCAGCGGCGTCAAACGTATCCCCCACGACGACCAACTCGATGTTTTCGCCACCGTGCACCAGGATTCGGTCTCGCTTCTGCTTCGGCGTTGGCTTCGGCACAAAAATCTTGCCATGGATCCCCAACGCCCGACATGCGTAGGCCACACCCTGAGCGTGGTTGCCCGCTGACGCCGCAACGACGCCGGCTGCACGCGCCTCGTCACTGAGCCGTGAGATGCTGTAATACGCACCGCGAATCTTGTAGGAACGAACGTCTTGCAAATCTTCCCGCTTGAGGAAAATCTCGGCACCGTACTGCTGCGACAAACGGGGGCAGTACTGCAACGGTGTCGGCTCAATCACCGCAGAAATCTTCGACTGCGCTGCTTGAACGTCTGCGGCGTGTACCGCGTGGAAAGCTGGCTGTTCCTGTTCACTCATAACAGCAAAGTGTATACCGCTGCACCACGTCTAGGTGATACTTTGCCGTAGCCAGTCCAGGCGTTCTAACTATTAAAAGCGTCAATTATCTGCTAGATTTTCTAGCAACAATTCGTGGAGACCGTGGCATTTCATTGACATTGCTGTGGTTTCGCCTCGAATTCCTATCCTTTCAAACAACTTCAGGAGATTTCATGAAGCGCATTTCCACCGTTGCCGTTGCCGCCGCAACCGCAATCTCGTTGACCGTCGCCCCTGCGTTCGCAGAGGAGAACGCCCCAGCGAAGGACACCACGGCTCCAACCGCCGAGCAGACCCCTGGTGACACCAAGGATCAGAACACCCAGGAAACCCCTGACACCGGCAAGGAGTCCGACAAGAAGGACGAGGAGAAGCCAGGCGAGACCGAAAAGTCAGGCGAGACCGAGAAACCAGGCGACAACAACACGAATCCTGGCACCAACAACAACACGAAGACGTCCGGCAGCTCCAAAGGCCACGCCCTCGGCGCTTTCGCAGGTATCCTCGCTGCGGTCCTGACCACCGGCTTGATCGTCCTGTCCGACCCGACTGGCCTCAACAAGCTCATCGACATGGCAAACGCGCAGTTCCACCTGGGTCTCGGACACGTCCACGTGCCGAAGGTGTTCTAAGCTTCACCACTACTTCAGATAAACAGGGAGTTGAACGTGAATACACGCTCACTGGTCGCGCTTGCAATCACTACCGCACTCGGCGGAGCATGCCTCACGGCAAGCCCACTGATGGCACAAGAGAAGCAAGACACGCCGACCACGCAATCACGTGTTACTGCCACAGAAACAGCACCTGCTGTGACCGTGACGGTTACCGCTTCGCCAGTACCAAAGACCACGGAGCCACGAAAAGCTGAAGGCCCAAGCTCCGAAGCGATCAACAAAGGCATCATGACCGATGAAACTCGCGAGATTTTCAGCTATATCTCGGCTGGCATCGCACTCTTCGTCGGGCTGATTCAGATGATCACCGCGGCGATCAAGGCGATCCCTGGAGCGCAGGACAAGCTGAAGTCCATGCTTAAGTAGCTGCGTAGCACACAACGCTAAGGCCGGTGCCCTCCTTTCACAGAGTGGGCACCGGCCTTAGCTCATTTGGCTACTGCGATTAGCCAAACAGATGGCGCGTCGCGATCTCTGCGCCCTTCACCAGTGATTCCAGCTTCGCCCAGGCGATCTGGTGGTTCAGGCGCCCACCCAAGCCACAGTCTGCCGAAGCGATAACGTTTTCTGGGCCGACGACCTCAGCGAACTGAACGATCCTATCCGCAACCAACTGTGGGTGCTCGACAGCGTTCGTGCTGTGCGAAATAACGCCCGGATAAATAACGCTGCCCTCTGGCAACGCGTGGTCCTGCCAAACGCGCCACTCATGCGCGTGGCGTGGCGACGCCCCCTCGAAGGAAAAGCCGCCAACCTCTGCTCGCAGGATCTCCTCGATAATGTCACCGAACGGTACGTCGGTAACGTGCGGGCCGTGCCACGAACCCCAGCAAATGTGCAGGCGAGTCAGTTCCTTCGGCAAGTCGCGGATGGACTCATTGATGGCGTCGATACGAATACGCAGCCACGCACGGTAGTCTTCCAGGGTCGGCTCGGGGTTAATCTGATCCCAGGATTCCGCAAGGTCAGGTGCGTCGAGCTGCACGGTCAAACCGGCGTCGGTAATTGCCTTGTACTCGTGTGCCATCGCAGCAGCACACGCCTGTACGACTTCTTCGTCGGTGTTGTAATACTCATTCTTCAGACGGGCGGCGGAGCCTGGCGAAAGCGCTGCGACAAACCCCTGCGTGGCACCGGCGCGATCCATGGAGCGCTTCAGCA
Source organism: Corynebacterium pseudogenitalium (assembly GCF_024453815.1). Classification (NCBI taxonomy): domain Bacteria; kingdom Bacillati; phylum Actinomycetota; class Actinomycetes; order Mycobacteriales; family Corynebacteriaceae; genus Corynebacterium; species Corynebacterium pseudogenitalium. Next base: position 1,517,228 of record NZ_CP072934.1, read on the forward strand.
GTGCAACGTCCGTCTCAACTTCCTGCTGGCCAATGTAGGTAATCGGACCCGTGAACTTCGGGTTACCAACCTTCGCACGGCCAGTGAAAATGCCGGAGTGTGGGTCGGAGTACGCCTCGGAAAAGAGTGCGCGGTCTCGGCGATCAGCGAAGCTGGTCAACTCAATGTTTCCAGGCGTGGAACGCTTGATCTCCTGCGAGGCCCAGCGGTCCTCGTCGGTCATGGTCAGTCCACCAAGACGAGAGAAAGAGTAGTTCCACCAAGCACCGTAGTCGACCGCGCCAGAGGTGATGTGCCCGTACTCGCCCTCGTTGATGATGTCGATGCCCAGGTCAACCTGGCGCTGCACCACGTCGTCGATCGCGCGCTCAAGGATCTCCTTAAAGTCCTCGTCGTTGATTTGCTGCTCCGAACGAAGTTGGTTCGCTTCGAGCAGCTCAGGGGTGCGCGGCAGGGACCCAACATGTGTTGTCAAAATCTTGTGCTCGGACATATATTATGCTCCACTCATTCGCCTCTTAGCTGGTATTGATTCCAACGACAGAGTGTAGCCAAGCTTATTTTCACACCGGGGAATATATTCACTCCCCTCCACTAGCCGAGGATCCCAACCCCCATCGTCGCCTTCAGATCGCCCATCAAGCTCGCCGAACGCTCCACCCGCAGATGGTCGCCTAACACCATCATTTGCGTCTCGTCGCCATGTACAAGGTTCAGGTACACATCCGAGTCGCCCGGGTTGTTCTGCAGCACGCCCTTCAAACGCTGGATATTATCCACAGTGCACTGCTCGGTGCGCAGCGTGAGACGCAGTGGCAGCCCAGCACCGTTGCCAGGCCCGAGCTCCGGCGTTTTGACGTCGTCGCCGAACAGGCTCATGCGTTCGTCACGGATCGAGACGTGCGCCTTCACAAGGATGATATTGTCTTCCACAATTTGTGGCGCAACCAGCGAATACACCTTGTTAAACAGCAACACGTCAACGGAGGCGCCGTGGTGATCCTCAATCGTGACGATCGCCCAAGGGGAACCGTCCTTCTTCGAGAAACGCCGATCGACCGAAGAGATCAGACCGCCAATCGTTACCTCGGCGCCGTTTCGCAATTCGCCGGAGAGGATCGTCGTTAACTGAGTATCGGTCTGTGCGTCAATTGCTTCCTCGAAGCCGTCAAGCGGGTGGCCCGAGACATACAAGCCCAGCATCTCACGCTCGAGAGCAAGTTTGTGTTTCTTGTCCCACTCCTCATCCGGGATCTGCAGCGCAAACGCGTTGTCAGCAGCAACAGCGTCGTCACCTCCGAAGGAGGCGAACAGGTCGAACTGCCCCTTGTCAGCAGCCTTCTTCGTGGTAAGCACAGAATCGACGGCATCCTCCTGGATGAGCATCAACCCCTTACGCGGGTGACCAAGCGAGTCGAACGCACCGGCCTTAATTAGAGATTCAGTAATTCGCTTATTACATGGCAGTAGGTCAATCTTGTCGAGGTAGTCAGAGAAGCTCGTGAACTCGCCCTTCGTCCGGCGTGTCTCCTTAATCGACTCAACAACTTCGACGCCGACATTACGCACCGCCGCGAGGCCGTATCGAACGTCCTCGCCAACAGCCATAAAGTTCTCTTCGGAAGCATTAATATCTGGCTGGAGCACGGAAATGCCAAGGTGGCGGCAGTCGGAAAGGTAGATCGCCGACTTGTCCTTCTTATCGCCCACCGAGGTCAACAACGCTGCCATGTACTCAGCGGTGTAGTTCGCCTTCATGTACGCCGTCCAGTAGGACACTAGCGCGTAACCTGCAGCGTGAGACTTGTTAAACGCGTACGAGGCGAACGGCTCAATAATCTGCCACAGTGCGTCCATCGCGCTCTTGGAATAGCCGTTGTCCTGCATCCCCGACCAGAACTTCTCGTACTGCTGCGCCAGCACCTCTGGCTTCTTCTTACCCATGGCCTTACGGAAGCCGTCTGCCTCACCAGCGGTGTAGTTCGCAACCTTTCGGGAGATCTCCATGATCTGCTCCTGGTACACGATCAAACCGTAGGTTTCGTCCAGGATGTCCTTCAGTGGCTCCTCAAGTTCCGGGTGGATGGCCGTAATCGGCTTGCGGCCATTCTTGCGGTCCGCGTAGTCCCAGTGGGCGTTCATGCCCATCGGGCCTGGGCGATACAGCGCGAGCGAAGCGACGATGTCCTTAAAACCAGTCGGTCCCATGCGCTTGAGCAGCTCTTGCATGCCACCCGAGTCCAGCTGGAACACGCCAAGCGTATCGCCGCGAGAGAGCAACTCGTATACCTTCGGGTCATCAGTACTCAACGACTCAAGGTCGATGGTCTCGCCGCGGTTCTTCTTCACGTTTTCCAGTGCGTCGCCAAGCACGGTGAGGTTTCGCAGGCCAAGGAAGTCCATCTTCAGCAAGCCGATGGCCTCACACGCTGGGTAGTCCCAACCAGTAATGATCGCACCGTCGGCAGGCCGCTTCCACATCGGGATGTGGTCCATCAAAGGTACCGACGCCATAATCACGGCACAAGCGTGCACGCCTGCCTGGCGCACAGTACCTTCAAGGCCACGCGCAGTCTCGTAGATGCGGGCTACATCCGGGTCAGTCTCAATCATGGAGCGCACCTCGGTTGCCTCGTTATAACGCGGGTGTTCCGGATCCGTAATACCTGCCAGCGGAATGTCCTTCGCCATGATCGCAGGAGGCAGCGCCGCGTTAATACGGTCCGCCATCTGGAAGCCGGGCTGGCCGAAGTTCACCTTGGCCGAGTCCTTAATAGCCTGCTTCGTCTTAATCGTGCCGAAGGTAATCACCTGTGCGATCTTGTCCTCGCCCCAGCGCTCTGCAGCGTACGTGATCATTTCCCCGCGGCGGCGGTCGTCGAAGTCGATATCAATATCAGGTGCCGACGGCCTCTCCGGGTTCAAGAACCTCTCGAAGAGCAGGCCATGCTCCATCGGGTCAATGTTCGTGATGGTCAGCGCGTACGCCACAAGCGCACCCGCCGCGGAGCCACGGCCCGGCCCGACGCGAATGCCGACCTCGCGCGCATGCTTGATCAGCTCGGCAACGATGAGGAAGTAGGACGGGTAGCCCTTCATATCGATGACGTCGATCTCGTAGTTCGCGCGCTCGATGTATTCCTCCGGCACCTCCCTGCCCTCGAAGCGCGCCTGCAAACCACGCATCACTTCCTTGCGCAGCCACGTTGTTGGGGTCTCCCCTTCCGGCACGTCAGCCACCGGCATCCGGTCGTGCGGATGTTCCTCCCACAGCTCGCTGTAGTCACCGACACGCTCCGCAATCCACAGGGTGTTATCGCAGGCGTCAGGCACCGTAGAGTCCCACAGGTCGCGCATCTGCTCAGCTGACTTGATGTAGTAGCCGGTGCCGTCGAACTTAAAGCGGTCCGGGTCCATCAGCGTCTTGCCGGTCTGCACACACAACATGGCCTCGTGCGCCGGCGCCTGGGACTCCAGGACGTAGTGACAGTCGTTCGTCACCAGTGGCGGAAGGTCGAGCTCCTTGCCGATGCGCAGCAAGTCATTACGTACGCGCTGCTCAATATCCAGACCGTGGTCCATGAGCTCGAGGAAGTAGTTATCACGGCCGTAGATGTCCTGCCACATCGCCGCGGCCTCAAGGGCCTCACGGTACTGGCCAAGCCGCAAACGGGTTTGCACATCACCCGACGGACACCCCGTGGTGCCGATGATGCCGTCGGCATGTTCGGCGACGAGCTCCGCATCCATGCGCGGCCACTTACCAAGCTGCCCCTCGTACGAAGCCAGCGACGAGAGCTTGAACAGATTGCGCAGGCCGGTCGCGTTTTCTGCCAGCATCGTCTGGTGCAGATACGCACCGGAGGCGGACACATCGTCGCGCTTCTGGTCAGGGGTGCCCCACAGCACGCGCTTCTTATTCAGGCGCGACTCCGGCGCCAAGTAGGCCTCGATGCCAATGATCGGCTTCACCCCCGCGTCCACCATCTGGCGGTAAAACGCGTTCGAGCCGAACATATTACCGTGGTCAGTCATGCCCACCGCGGGCATTCCCTGGCGCACAACCTCCTCCGCAAGCATGTCAACTTTCGCCATGCCGTCGAGCATCGAAAACTCGGTGTGGTTATGCAGGTGGACGAAGGAAGATTTTTTGGCCATGCGCTTCATCTTATCCAGACTTCGGACACGGCCAAAAGAGCCAGCAACCAGCGAACTTATTCGTAACGCAAAGCATCAATAGGCTGCATCTTTGCAGCCTTCGCGGCCGGATAGGCACCGAAGAAAATACCGGTTGCCAGCGAAAACCCGAGCGCCAACACAATTGCGCCGAGCGGCGGCCAAGTAAAGGCATCGAACGCGGCCGTCGCGATCATGCCAATCGCCCCGCCCAGAATTACACCAATGATGCCGCCAATCAGGCACACCAGCATCGCCTCGACGATGAACTGTGTACGGATATCGCTTTGCTTGGCGCCCAGCGCCTTGCGCACACCGATCTCCCGCGTGCGCTCAGTGACGGTGATCAGCATGATGTTCATCACACCGATACCACCGACCAGCAAAGAGATACCGCCGATCGCGGAAAGCACCGTCGACATGATGCGGAATACGCTCGTCAGCTCTTCCAAGCTCGAGGAAAGATCCACCACCTCAATGGTGTAATCCTCGTTATTGGCGTACCAACGGTCCATGTAGTGTTGCAGGTCGGCCTGGAAGGTCTTCGCGTCTTCATCCGGCACCGATTGCACCGAAAATGACGTGAACCAGTCGCTGTCAAGCCCAACGCGATCTGCAGCGGTGAGCGGGATATAGATGTCCGCAAACTGTTCTGCGGCACCAAACATTCCGCCGCCTCGGGAATCTTCCTCGCCATCGAGCACGCCCACGATAGTGAACACTGCCGGCTGGTCGTCTACGACCACATCGATGCGCTTGCCCAAACTGGCTTGAGCGTTGCCGTCGAAGAGGGCGTCGATAAGCGAGGGGCTCACCACTGCGAGCGGTCGGTGCCCATCGATGTCATCCTGGGAAATCTCGCGGCCGAACTGCACTTCGATGTTTCGCACCTTCATCGAGTCTGCAAGAACCGGCTTGACGTTCGTGGACACAGTTGTGTCATCGGAGACCACTTCCCCACTCGTGGAAACATCGATGTCCACGCCCTGGATACGGTCCCCAAATGCCTGACGCAGCTCATCGAGCTGCTCGGGAGTGACTGCGTTGCGCTCATCGGATGGTGGCGCGTAAGAAAACGCCGCGAAGGGATCCTCGGATGCATCCGCGTCATCGGGACGCTCATGCACCATCACCGGGTGCGTCGTAGTGCCGACGCCTTCAAGCCCCGACATCACCTGGCGCTCCAGACCACGACCCAGCGTCATAATAATGACCACTGCCATAATGCCGATAATGATGCCCAGCAGCGTCAGCAACGAGCGAAGCTTGTTCTTCCGAAGCGACGAGGAGGCAAGCTTGATTGACTCTCCTACGTTCATGGCCTCGCCCCCAGTGGGGCGCGAACCTGCGCGATGCGCCCGTCCATCATCTCTACAATGCGGCCGGTTTCTTCTGCCAACTCAGGGTTGTGCGTGATGAAGACGATGGCTTTGCCAAGGTCGTCGTGCAGCTCGTGGAAGAGGTCCATCACCATGCGGCCCGTCTTGGAGTCAAGCGCGCCTGTGGGCTCGTCGGCGAGTAACAGGTCAGGGTCATTGGCAAGGCTGCGAGCAATTGCCACGCGCTGCTTCTGCCCACCCGACAGTTCGTTCGGGTTATGGTGCAAGCGGTCGCCCATGCCCATCATGTTCAAAAGTTCAGCGGCGCGCTCCTCGCGCTCTTTCTTATCGACGCCCGCATACATCATTGGCATCGCCACATTTTGCAACGCGTCGATTCGACCAATCAGATTGAAGTTCTGGAAGATAAAGCCGATGTTCTGGCTACGGTACGCGGCCAGCTCGTTGTCCGACTTGGCGTACACCGGCTCGCCGTTGAACGCGTACGCGCCGTCTGTCGGCCGGTCGAGCATGCCAACCAAGTTCATCAGCGTCGACTTGCCGCAACCCGACGGGCCGACGATAGAGACAAATTCGCCCTGCTCTGCATGGAAGTCGATGCCATGCAGCACGGTCAGCTCGCTGGGCTCGCCGACGTTGTACGTCTTGACGATCCTGCGCATGTCAATGAGCAGACCACTCTTCGACATCGCCTCTTGCCCTGCAGGTGTGTGCAGTGCTGGTTGAGGTTGCGCAACTGGCTCTGTCGGCGTTGGTACTTCGAGCTCCTCCGTCGAAGGCTCGGCGGCCTCAAACAACTCGTCGAACTCTGCGTCGGTGGCATCGTCCTGTACGCGTTGTCGGGAGTGCTTTCGGAAGGGATTCCGTGCCATCGCCTACCCCTCCTTTTCCGCTGGCGCGGAAGACTTCGGCGCTGCAGAAGACGTCGCCGGAGTGGTTGCAGCGGCACTGCCTGTCGGCTTCTTGTCCTTTGCGTCCTTTACCTGCTCAGGATCAAAATTTTCATCGTTGACCTTCACCGTGGAGCCAACCTTGTCCTTGAAGTTCTCAGGCCAGTTGATCACGATGTCGCCTGGCTTGAGCTCGCCCCCCGTGACAGCGACGTCAACGTCATTCTTCGCACCGGTCTTGACAGTGCGCTCTTCTACGACGCCGCTGGTGTCGCCGGGATTCTCCGTTGCGAGCACCAAAATCTTGTTCTCGTCGTAGACGGCGTCGCGAGGAATGTTGATGGAGTTCTTCGCCTCTTCAGTGATAATTTCAGCACGCACACTGCCACCGAGCAGCAGGCCTTCCTTGTCACCGGTGACTTCGATCTCAACGGGGAACATCACCGAGGAGCCTCCGCCGCTGCCACCTGCGGACATTGCGGCTGCAGCCTCTGCCCCACTACCAGCACTCGCGCCTGTGGAACCGACCGGGGAAACTCGCGTGACGCGCCCAGTGAACTTCTTCTTACCCGTCGCAGTCGAGGTGAACTCAACGCGGTTGTCCTGCTTGATCGCCGGGACGTCCGCCTCGCGCACGTTAGCGCGGATCAACAGTCGGGAGTCATCTGCGATGCCAAGGACGCGACCCTGCGGGATATCGCCTACCTGCACGTCAACGTTTGTGACTACGCCAGCCATTGGAGCGTTAATCGTTGCTTCCTGCACTTGGAGCTGCAGCGTACCGTCGTCGTCAGCGGCAGAAGCATTCTCTGCTGCGCGCCACGCGGAATCAACCTGTGCCTGGAGCTGCTGCCGCTCCTGCCCGGCCTGCGCCTTGGCGGCCTCCAGCGCGGCTTGCGACTCCTGAAGTGCAGCTCGAGCCTGCTCCACGCTCAGCATCGGGACAGCACCCTGGCCGCCACCCGGAACTTGACCCGGCGCGGCCGGGGCTGCAGGAGGTGCCGTGCGGATGCCGTGGCCGGAACCGCCTGGCAGACGGGAGGACAAATCGCCGGCCATCTTTTGAACGTGGGCTGCGATCTTCGGCGAAGCGATCATCCGTGCGCCACCCTGCGCGGCAAGCGCAGCATCAAGCGCTGCCTGCGCCTGATCCACCTGGGCCTGCGCCTGAGCCACGGCCGGGTTGGAGCCGTTTGCCATCGCCTGGTCGTACGCGTTGAGCTGACTCTTGGCCTGCTCGACGCCCTGCATCGCTTCTGCCTGGGCACTCGCCTGCTGCTTTTCTTGCTTGGCAAGTTGGCGCTGCAGCGCGTCGGTGTTCATCTGCACCAAGAACTGATCTTTAGCGACGCGGTCGCCTGGCTGCACTGCGAGCCGTTCGACCTCGGACTGCAGCGCGGTCGTGATGCTCACTGAGCGAATCGGCGCAATGTTGCCATTGACCACGATGCTATTGGTGAGGTTTTCCTCTGCAGCGATCGTGTAATCTCCGGCGAGCAAACCATCGTGCCCGCCATCATCACCACCGCCAATAGCGCCACACGAGGCAGCGAATAACGCCGCGGTGGTAGCCAACGCTACCCCCGCAATTCGTGTCTTCGAAAATCGCTGACGCTGCGGGCTTCGGGCGTTGACTCCAGGGTCGGAAACCAATGTCTCTCCTCGTGTTGTTTTCCGCGCACCTTTTGGATGCGCGTATAGGTGCAATCCCGGAAAACTATACACGCCTTCACTGTGCGTCTACGAAACTTACGGGCCGGATTGCGAACGCGCCCCATACCGCGTCAGCTGGTAAAACTTCCACAGCAAACACATCGTTCACATCGTTCACATCAGCCAAATGCGCAACAGCGTCGTAGACGACTGCGCCTTCAATGTGTGCAGAGACTCCTCGGAATATCTCGGCGCGCGACGCTCCGGGCGCAGGCTCTCCGACTGGATTCGCGCCTAACTTGGTGATCACGGCATTCACACGCCCAATCGGGCGTAGTACTGCGTCTGCTTCTTCTGGACTTAAAGGATGGCTAAACGATACAAGCGCGAAATGAGCCTGTTCACCTTCCTGCAATGCCTCTTCGAGGCTCTGCTCCGCGCGCGCCGCGTACTCCGGCGCAGTCTCGCCTTGTTCTGCCCCCAGAGCGTCCCCTTGCAGCACAGGTTGCTCTGGTGGATTATTGACGCCAACAAGGTAGCAGCATCCGTAAAGCACAGCACCGGCAAGCAACGCCGCGATTGCGCCGCGCCACCTCTTTGCCTGGTTAGCCACGGTTCGCCGATCGCAACATGTCCAAGGCGTGCTGCAGGTCGTCTGGGTAGGAAGATTTCACCGTCATTGGCTTTCCGGTACTTGGGCGGTCGAACGTCAAGCTGGTGGCGTGCAGCCACTGTCGGTTGAGCGCAAGTTTGGCGGCAAGGTTCGGGTCACACCCGTACATTGGGTCGCCGACGCACGGGTGCCCTACCGAAGACATGTGGACACGAATCTGGTGTGTGCGCCCTGTTTCCAGATGGACCTCAAGCAGGCTTGCCTGGCGAAACGCCTCGAGCACCTCGTAGTGCGTAATACTCTGGCGCCCATCCGCCGTGACAGCAAACTTCCACCCCGCCGACGGATGGCGCCCGATCGGCGCGTCAATCGTGCCGACAATCGGGTCAGGCAGCCCCTGCACCACCGCGTGGTACGTCTTGTGCACCGTTCGCTCCTTGAACGCACGCTTCAGCACCGAATAGCCACGCACACTATTTGCGACAACCATCACTCCGGACGTGCCGACGTCCAATCGCTGCACAATCCCCTTGCGCTCCGGGGGGCCAGCATCTGGCAGTGTAAAACCCATCGCCTGCAACCCACCGACCACGGTTGGCCCCTCCCAACCCAGTGTTGGGTGGGCGGCAACGCCTACCGGCTTGTCCACAGCGATGACGTCCGCGTCGTGGTAGATCACGTCGAGTCCGTCGACGTGCTCGGCCACAGGCTCCGGCGCGCGCTTCGGCGGTGGCAGCGTGGCCTCCAGCAGGGCGCCCGCAGTAACACGATCGGATTTCTGTACTGGGGAGGCGTCGATAAGTACGCTGCCGTCGGCGATCATCTCTGCCGCAACACTGCGCGAGACCCCAAAGAGCTTTGCAATTGCCGCGTCAACGCGCATCCCCGACAGCCCCTCAGGCACCGGAAGCGCGCGAAACCCCGTACTCACGACCGCGCCTCCTTTGCAAACATCGAGATGACGACGACGGCCACCCCGATGGTGATGGCGGCGTCGGCAAGGTTGAACACTGCAAACGAACCGATGGAGATGTAGTCAACGACATGGCCGAACCAAAAGCCCGGCTCGCGCGCGAGCCTATCGATGAGATTGCCAAGCGCCCCTCCCGCGATCAACGCCACCCCAAGTGTCTCCCACCTGCCAGCAAGGCGTGGGGCATAGATCAACGCACCGATGACGAACACAAGCTGGATCGTCGTGAACAGCCACGTCGAGTTCTGCCCCATCGAAAAGGCCGCGCCAGGGTTAAACAATAAATACAGTCGAGCCCAATCACCGATCACTGGCACGGGCTCACCGGGTGTCAAGGATGTCACCACGATTTGCTTGACTACTTGATCCACAGCAGCAATAGCGAGCATGACGCCGACGATGACACCGAGCGAGCGACGCTTCGCTGACGCCCCGCCGCGCACACGTGATTCCTTTGAATTACCCATCGCAGATAACTGTAGTATGCAAATGCTGTAGCTTGTGAAGTTGTGTTGTACTCCGCTCATCCCAAACGTTCATTGTTCAGCCCTCTGACCATCACCGCCGCGGTTTTTGCGCTCACTGCATGCAGCGCCGAGGAGCCGGATCCATTCGCTGACATTCCCGAGTTCGCCGTTGAGTCACCAGTCGTGCAGGTACTTTCACAAGGACAAAACCCGCAGGTGTGGAAGTACGAGGACGGCGCATCAGCAGACAGCGAAACTACGGCGCCGCAGCGGGTCGCGCTGTCGCACGCGATTGCGCAGTACCCCGGCGAGGAGGGCTCGGAGCCGGTCATCGCGCGCGAGCACGAGCGCGACACAGTCACGCTGACCGTTTCGACGCACACTTCAGAAAGCAACAACGAGGGTGCTGTGCGCCAGGTAGACCTTGTCGCAGAAGGGTTAGAGCACTCGGATTTAGCGATGCAGAACAGCTTGACGTCAAACGAGGGCTTCCAGATGCGCTGGCACAGCGACCCTAACGGCACAGTATCGGCGGTACAACTGATGCCTACGGCGGATTCCGATGAGGAAGGCCGGGCCATCGCCGAGCAGAACTTGCTCGAATTGATGTCGTGGCAAGTTGTCTTCCCGGATGAGCCAGTCGGCGTAGGCGGCTCCTGGAAAGTTGAGCAGCGAGGACTTGGTGCCTCGGACATGCTACGGACCACCACGTACACGCTGGAATCCGCACAGGACGCAACACTCGAGCTGAAAGTAGATGTCCAGGAACGCCCGCTGAAGCGATCCATCACGATTGATAACGAGGTCGCTGGCGCCCTAGACGGCACGACGCTGCACGTGGTGAGCAACACTTCGCACTCGGACGGCTCGCTGACGGTGGACCTGCATTCGCCACTTCCGGTGGGCGGTTCTGTGCTTACCGCTACGCGGCTTGTCTACGGCAGTGACGAAGCCGATACCCGTGTGGCCCAAGACACCACGAGCGTTGTGGACTATAACGTATAAGAGACGGCCCACATTTGATGACGAGGAACATCCCATGACTGCCCCACTGCATATTGGCCTTGACGGCATTTCGTTTTCGTACCCAGGCGGACACCGCGTCCTCACCGACATTTCTTTCGCGGTGCCATCCGGGTCTGTCACCGGGCTCATCGGAGAGAACGGCGCCGGCAAATCGACGCTGCTCGGCATCATCTCCGGAGAGCTGAAACCCGACGCAGGGGTGCTTATCACGCCCCCGATCACGGGCTTCATCCCGCAGGAAACCTCGCTGCCGTTCAGCGAGCCCGCCCAATCACTTATCGACGAAGCCGTAAAAGAGCTTCGCGCTGTCGAGGAAGACATCTCAACCTTTGCGCAGCGCATGGTCGACAACCCAGACGACCAGGAGGCGGCCGACGCATACGACCGGGCGTTGTCCCGCGCGGAAAACTCCGGCGTGTGGGAGTTAGATGCCCGCATCGCTACCGTGTTGGCTGGCCTCGGCCTTGCGAACGTCGACCTGGCCACCCCACTGGGCGAGATGTCTGGCGGGCAACGCCGACGGTTTGCACTGGCCACGCTGCTGCTACACCCGGTGGACGCCATGGTCCTCGACGAGCCGACCAACCACCTCGACGACGAAGCCGTCGACTTCCTCATCGGCGAGCTCGAGGCATTCAAAGGGCCTGTACTCGCCGCGTCGCACGACCGCTACTTCCTCGACACCGCCTGCGACGGCATCGTCGACCTCGACCCCGGCCTTGGAGCCGAGGGCGGCTTCGGCGAGGAGACCCGCCAGGGCACCCGCTACCGTGGCGCGTTCAGCGACTACCTCAAGGCCCGCGAGGACCGACGCCGCCGCTGGGAAAGCGACTACGCAGCGCAAGAGCACGAGCGCGCCAGGCTTGAGAAGGCCGCTGAGCAAACCGGCGAGGACATCTTCCACTCCCAAGAAGCTTCTTCTGACATCCGAATGGCGGCAAAGTACCAGGCGGACCGCGCGGCGAAGACGGTGGGCAACCGCAGGCGCTCGGCGTCGCAACGCCTCGAAGCGCTGGAGCGAACGGAGATTCCGGAGCCACCGGCGCGGCTGCGCTTCCGTGGCCTCCCGCCGCATACCGCGACCTCGCTTGGGCTCCCGGCGCTGGTCACCCAGAACCTCTCCGTGCCTGACCGCCTCGCCCCACTGAGTATCAAAGTGCAGCCCGGCCAGCAGCTCCTCGTCGAGGGGCCCAACGGCTCCGGCAAGTCCACGCTGCTGAAAATTATCGACGGCCAGCTGCGCGACTACGAGGGCGAGATCATCATGCCGGAAGAGATGACCGTCGCACGCCTCGAGCAGGACGACTCGTGGACTGACCTCGACAAAACCGCGGCCGAAGTGTTCGCGGAGCTCACCCCAGAGGGTGTGCCAGACCTCGTAGAAATGGGCCTGATGACCGAGGAGCAGGCGGCGAAGAAGCTCGACGACCTCTCGCTCGGCCAGCGTCGCCGCGTCTCACTCGGTATCATCCTGGCGTGCCCGCCTGACCTGCTGCTGCTCGACGAGCCGACAAACCACCTCTCGCTTGCACTGGCCGAAGAGCTGGAGCACGCCTTGCTCGCATTCGAGGGCACCGTCATCATCACCAGCCATGACCGTTGGGTACGCCGCCAGTGGCACGAGCGCCAGGCCAAGAAAGACGCACGCGCCAGAACTCTGACTCTCGCCACGTTGTGGACTGAGGAGCTCTGGCGCGCGGATAAGCAGTAGTGTCTGCTTAGAGGTTCGGCGCCTGCTGGTAGCCTTCCGCAGGCTGCTCACCTGGCTGCTCTTCAGCCGGGGCTGCCGGCTGCGGAGCGGAGCTCTTGCACATCTCTGGCACCTGCTCAGGCGGCAGGGTGTTGTTGATCAGGGTGCATGCCCAGACCTGAGAAAGCTTCCACACGCCGTCTTCGAAGACGAATTCCACGTCCTCCGCGAGCTGCGGCTGGGAGTCGGGACGGGTGAAGCTGACCGTTGCCAGAACGGTATCCGGGGTGTAGCCAGGGAGCACAGGCGGTACGACCTGGAAGTTCGCGCCGGACTCCTCCTGGGACTGCGCCATCACGTCGAACAGTTCAGGGACGTTCTCTCCACCCTGGACCGTGTTCACGCGCTCCTCAATCGGCAGGCTTGCATCAGTTGCGCGCATGAGCACTGCGTTGAGTTCCTCAGCGGTTGGCTGCTGCGCGGCGGGCGCGACAGACTCGCTGGTGGCCTGCGTTGCCGTGGTCGCGGGATCATCCTGGCTGTTGTCTCCAGAGCATGCGCTCACGCCGAGCCCGAGGCCCAGCGCGGCGGCGACAGCTACGATCGGTGCTGCTTTCACGATTTCTCCTTGAAGCATTGTCTTCAGCGGCTCACGGTCACAGTTAGCGATCCGACACCGCTCTAACCTTGCCAACGTTACCGGCGTTTTTACCTTGGCACCAATACGCCACTCTGGCACGCTGTGAGTTATGGAATCTTTCGTACTGCTCATCGCCACCGGTGGCACCATCGCATGCACCGCAAACTCTGAAGGCGCACTCGTTCCAAGCCTTAGCGCTGAAGACCTCGTCCACTCCAGTGGCACCACCGAGCCCGTCCGCGTGTATGACGCGCTGCGTCTCGACTCGTCCGCGATCACCTTCGCTGACATCGACAAGCTTCGCTCCCTCACTGCACAAGCACTGCAAGACCCGCAGATCAGTGGCATCGTAATTAGCCACGGCACCGACTCCATGGCGGAGACCGCATTCGCACTCGACATCGTGCACGACGACCCCCGCCCTATTGTGCTTACCGGTGCCCAGCACGCCGCCGACCACGAACACCCCGATGGCCCCGGGAACCTCGCGGGCGCAATTGCCGCTGCCGCAGATCCGCTTCGACGCAACAACGGCGTACTCCTCCACTTCGGCGGCGCCACCCTGCCCGCCCGCGGGCTGTTGAAGCGCGACACACACGCCCTCGAAGCCTTCACCTTGAGCAGCGAACGCCCACTTCCCCGCCCCGCAGCACTTGCCTGCACGCCGTTGGCAGCCATTCACATTCCCATCCTGCGCGCATGGCCCGGCGCGGACGGCGAGATCGTGGATGCCGTGACCAGTATGAACCCGGATGGCATCGTGATCGAGGCGCTCGGATCCGGCAATGTTGGCCCCGGCATGGGTGAGGCAATCACCCGCGCACTCGATTCGGGTATCCCCGTCGTAATCACCAGTTCCGTACCCTACGGCGAGGTCACCTTCGCCTACGGCGGCACCGGTGGTGGCGCTACCCTCGGCTCCCAAGGGGCGATCGCCGCGGGGTTCCTACGCGCTGGTCAGGCGCGCATCGCGCTCGCGACAGCGCTGGCCAACGGCGTGGATCCGGCGTCAGTGTTCTGAGTCGAGCCAGTCCTGCCACGCGAGGGAATCCACCGGGTCCGCTGGCTGGAGCTTGGGGTCGTCGATACGCAATGTGTGCATCTTCCCAGGTCCCGTGGCCCTCGTTTCAAAACGCACGCTCACCCAGCCTTTGCCCGCGCCTTGGACCCAGCCGTGGCCGAAGTCCTCGTGGTAAATGTCCTGGGTGGCGCGCCACACGCCGTTGGTAGGCCCGTCGTATAGCTCGACTGCAACATCGCTGCTGGCCACGTGGTCGCTGACCCCGGATTCGTAATCACTGTCAGCGGGTACAGGCCGGATGATTTCCTGGTCTAGCTCCGGAAACAGCACGTCCTGCAGCGCATCTTCGAGTCCTGAGTAGGACACACCTACGAGCCGGATCGGGCCGACCTCGTCCGGGTAGCGCACGATGCGAAACGCCGTCGCGCGCAGTGTCTCCGCATCGTCAGTGGCGTAAGGCAGCGTCGCAGAACGCGACTCAATGCGGAAGTCCGCCATCCTTAGCTTCACCGTCACAGTCCTCGCACCGCGCCCATCTTTCAGCAAGCGCCTGTGCGACTCCTCGGCGGCGCGCTCGACCGCGGCGTCAACCTCGGCCGCAGTGGTCAGGTCCTGGGGAAAAGTGTGCTCGGAAGAAATCTGCTTCGCCACGGCCCTCGGCGCCACCGGACGATCATCGTGCCCCCGCGCCAGCTGCCACAACTGCTTCGCGACGACCCCTCCGAGCGCGATATCGACTTCCTTCTCGCTCAGCGCCGCGAAGTCCCCGATCGTTTCAATCCCTGCCTGCGCAAGCTTCGCCTCAGTGACAGGCCCAACGCCCCACAACTCGTTGACGTTCAGAGGGTGCAGCAGCGCTTCCTGCTGTTCGTGAGGCAAAATGTACACCCCGTCGGGTTTTGCCAGGCCCGAGCCGGTCTTCGCGTATTGCTTACCACTGCCCGCACCAATCGAGCTTGGTAAGCCTGTCTCATCCTTAATGCGTCCACGTAGCTCGTTGGCCCACTCAAGCACGGTCTCCGGATTCGCTCCCGCGAGCTCCTCGGGCTCCATGAACGCCTCGTCGATAGAGAGCTGCTCCACGACGCTGACCCTGCGCTCAATGATTTCAAACACGCGTTGCGACGCCACCTTGTACACCGGGCGCCGCGGGGCAACGAGCACCGCTCGCGGACCCACCAGCTTCGCAGCTTGGTGGGTCGGCATTGCGGAACGCGCCCCATACTTGCGGGCTTCATAGCTTGCGCCCGCGACAACGCCCCGCCCGTTGACACCAGCAACGAGGACGGGGCGTCCACGTAACGTTGGGCGTGTGAGCTGCTCACAGGATGCGTAGAACGCATCCATGTCGATGTGCAGGACCCAACGTTTCATCGCAAATTACTGCTTAGCAATCGCTGCGCTCACACCTTCGTGAATCGAGTGCGCCTCGCCGTTGAGCGTCTCGACGATCTCGAAGGACGTCGCGAGCGTCTCATGCGCGATGTGCTCAGCGTGGCGCTGCGCCCACTCGACCTTGTCGGAAGGTACGCACAGCTGTACCGAGATGCGGTCAGAGACTTCGTATCCTTCCTGCTTACGAGCATCCTGCAGACCACGAATCACGTCTGCTGCCCAGCCCTCGGCCTCGAGCTCCTCGGTCAGCTCCGTATCAAGCACGACCAGGCCAACGACGGCATCGGTAGCGTCAACCCGAGCGGTACTCGTCGGGTCCTCAGCCACCAGGCGCTCGGTGTAGAGCTCCGGGGTGAGCACGATGTCGCCGTCGACAACAACGTTTTCGCCTTCACGGACGTAGTTGCCAGCCTTGACGTTCTTGATAGCGCGCTGTACGTCACGGCCCAGCGTTGGACCCGCGACCTTCGCGTTCACCACAACCTCGAAGGAACCAACGGAGTCGACGTCGTCAGTCAGCACGACTTCCTTCACGTTGACCTCATCCTTGATCACAGACGCGAAGTCCTGCAGCTGGTCCGAGCCCGCCAGCGCCACCGTGAGCTTCGGCAGTGGCAAGCGGTTGCGCAGCTTCTTCGACTTACGCACCGACGAAGCAGCGGAGCACACCGCGCGCGTTGCATCCATCGCGCTGACTAGTGCAGGGTCCGCCGGGATTGCATCCGCGGACGGGAAGTCCGCCAAGTGCACCGAGCGACCCCCGGTCAGGCCACGCCAGATGACCTCACTGATGTACGGCAGCAGTGGCGCCGTCACACGGGTCAGGATCTCCAGGACCGTGTACAGCGTGTCAAACGCCTCAGGATGCTCCTCCTGACCCGCCCAGAAACGGTCGCGTGACCGGCGCACGTACCAGTTCGTCAGCGAGTCAGCGAAGCGACGGACCTCGTCACAGGCGTCCGCGATGCGAGTGTCGTCGAGCGCCTCCTTCACCGCAGCCACGAGGTCATGCGTCTTCGCCAAGATGTAGCGGTCCAGCACATCCTGCGAATCGACGCTGAACTTCGCCTCCTCGGAGGAGTACAACTGCAGGAAGGTGTACGCGTTCCAGATCGGCAGCAACGCGTGGCGCACGCCCTCGCGGATGCCCTGCTCCGTCACGATGAGGTTGCCGCCACGAAGAATTGGCGAAGACATGAGGAACCAACGCATCGCGTCGGAACCATCACGGTCGAAGACCTCGTTGACGTTCGGGTAGTTCCCCTTCGACTTCGACATCTTCAGACCGTCATTGCCCAGCACGATGCCGTGCGCAACGACCTTCTTATACGCCGGGCGGTCGAAGAGTGCCGTCGCCAAGACATGCTGCACGTAGAACCAACCACGCGACTGGCCCGAGTACTCCACGATGAAGTCCGCAGGCTGACGAGCGTCGTGCTCCTCAACATTCTCAAACGGGTAGTGGTACTGCGCAAACGGCATCGAACCAGAATCAAACCAGCAGTCCAACACGTCCGGCACGCGACGCATCATCGACTTCCCGGTCGGATCGTCCGGGTTCGGGCGGACCAGCTCATCAATGTCTGGGCGGTGCAGCGACTTCGGGCGAACGCCGAAGTCCTTCTCCAGCTCTTCGAGCGACCCATAGACGTCCACACGCGGGTACTCCGGGTTATCCGACACCCACGCCGGCACCGGTGAGCCCCAGTAGCGGGTACGCGAAATGTTCCAGTCACGCGCGCCTTCCAACCACTTACCGAACTGGCCGTCGCGAATGTGCGATGGGATCCAGTCGATCTCCTGGTTCAGCTCCACCATGCGGTCGCGGAACTCAGTGACCTTCACAAACCACGCCGGAAGCGCCATGTAGATCAGCGGCTCGCCCGAACGCCAGGAGTGCGGGTAGGAGTGTTCAATCGTCTGGTCACGGACCACGCGGTGCTTCGCACGAAGGTCACGGATGATGTCACGGTTCGCGTCAAAAACCAGCTTGCCTGCGTACTCCGGCACCAGCGAGGTGAACTTACCATCAGCATCAACCGGGATGACTAGGTCGATCCCGTACTCCTGGCAGGTGTACATATCGTCTTCACCGAACGCAGGCGCCTGGTGAACAACGCCCGTGCCGTCCTCGGTGGTCACGTAGTCCGCGTTCAACACCATGAACGCCTTTTCCTGGTCACGGAAGTAGTCGAAGACCGGCTCGTACTCCAAGCCCTCGAGCTCGGAGCCCTTGAAGGTGGCGACAACCTCGCGCTCCTCGCCGAGCTCCTTCGCGTACGCGCCGATGAGCTCCGTCGCCAGCAGCAGTTTCTTGCCGACGACCACCTCTTCACCGTCCGCACCAACACGGACCAGCGAATACTCAACGTCCGGATGGACCGCAAGCGCCAAGTTCGACGGCAGCGTCCATGGCGTAGTGGTCCAGGCGATCGCAGCTGCGTCGTGCAGCTCAGGGTGCTGCTTCCAGGTCTCCGCAGCAGCAAATCCTTCACGCCCACCCGTAAACGGCATCGTTACAGTTACGGTCGGATCCTGGCGGTTGCGGTAAGAATCATCCAGACGCGTCTCTTGGTTCGACAGCGGCGTATGCTCCGCCCACGAGTACGGCAGCACGCGGAAGCCCTGGTAAATCAGCCCCTTGTCATACAGGGTCTTAAACGCCCACATGACGGACTCCATGTACGGCAGTTCCATCGTCTTGTAGCCGTTATCGAAGTCCACCCAACGAGCCTGGCGAGTCACATACTCTTTCCACTCATCGGCGTAGTGCATCACGGACTTGGCACAGTACTCGTTGAACTGTGCCAGACCCATGTTTTCGATCTCAGCCTTATCCTTGATGCCGAGCTGCTTCTCAGCCTCGAGCTCCGCGGGAAGGCCGTGGCAGTCCCAACCAAACACGCGCGGAACGTAGTAACCAGCCATCGTGCGGTAGCGTGGCACGATGTCCTTGACGTAGCCCGTCAGCAAGTGGCCGTAGTGTGGCAAACCGTTGGCGAACGGAGGGCCGTCGTTAAACACATATTCTTCGCAGTCTTCGCGCTGCTTCAGCGATGCCTGGAACGTATCATCCTCGTTCCAGTACTTCAGTACCTGCTCCTCCATTTTTGGAAACGCGGCACTTCCCCCGGTCAGATCTACCTTTGGGTAGACACTTCCGACCTTGCTCATCTCCGTCTCTCCTTCACGCACAATGCTTACCTTGTCACAGGGACGCAGCGAACAACGCCACGCGGTACCACCCTGCTTGAAGTCCGCCGTGAGACGAACTTCCGCTTCATTTGCGGTGAAAGAAATAACGCTTCCTAATTACGTCCGGTTCTACTAAGCAATAGCGCGCTGTAGCGCAACAGCTGTTCTTCCGGAAACGCTCCCCGATGATGGTCGGATCATCACGCGCTACCGCACCACCAGGTGGTGAAGCACGTAGCTTGTCTCATTCTAGCCCTTTGTCCCCCAGAAATGGCAACAACCACCACTCACCGCAGTGAATGGTGGCTGATGTTTGAAAGAAACTACTTATTGCCAGCGTCGCCGCTCGGAGCGGACGTGCCACGGGTCTCAAGCTCCTCCAGCTGGGACTCGAGCAGTG
Organism: Corynebacterium pseudogenitalium; assembly: GCF_024453815.1. Taxonomy (NCBI): domain Bacteria; kingdom Bacillati; phylum Actinomycetota; class Actinomycetes; order Mycobacteriales; family Corynebacteriaceae; genus Corynebacterium; species Corynebacterium pseudogenitalium. Next base: position 1,536,707 of record NZ_CP072934.1, read on the forward strand.
TGCGCAGGCGAGTGCGGTACTCGCGCTCGAAGGTGCGCAGCTCAGCGATGCGGTTCTCGAGGGCGGTCTGCTGCTGCTTCACCGTGTTCATGATCTCGGTGTGCTTACGCTCAGCCTCGGTGCGCAGCTTCGTTGCCTGCTCCTCAGCCTGGCGAATCTGCGCCTCAGCGCGCGAGTTAGCTTCGTTGGTGGTTTCCTCAGCCTTCTTCTCGGCGTCTGCAACGAGCTGCTGTGCACGAGCCTCAGCCGACTGCTTCGTCTCAGCAGCCTTACGCTCAGCCGCCTGGATCTGCTCGCGGGAATGCGTCTCTGCCTCAGACAGCTGCTTCTTCGAGCGTGCCTCGGCATCTGCCAGCTGACGCTCTGCGGAACCACGGGCCTCGTCGAGCATCGAGCGGGCCTCTGCCTGCGCGTCGTTGGTGAGGCGGTCTGCCATCTCCTGCGCGAGCCCAAGCACCTTCGCCGCCTGCATGTGCGTATCGGCGGATGCTGCATTCTGGTCGACAGCCGCAGCCTGCTGCGGTGCGGCGGCAGCCTTTGGCGCCTGCTTAGCCTGCTTTGCAGCCTGCTCCGCGTCCTGGCGAGCCTTTGCCGCTTCCTGCTTCGCAGCCTGAGCATCCTTCTCAGCCGCTACCTTTGCCTCCTGCGCAGCACGGAGCTTCTGCTCGTACTCAGCACGAACCTTCTTCTCAACTCGCTTTTCAATCTCAGCTTCGTCGACATCGCTGGACGCGGCCGCAGGAGCAACCGGGGCAGCAGACCCACCAGCACCGAGCTCTTCGACACGGGCCCGAAGGTCATCGTTCTCATCTTGCAGTTGCGCAAGCGTGTCTTCCACGAGGTCCAGGAACTGGTCAACCTCGTCCTCGTTGTAGCCCCGCTTACCAATTGGTGGTTTGCTGAAAGCGACATTGTGCACGTCTGCTGGTGTCAGCGGCATTGGCGTTCCCTTCGATGTCGATATTGTGTCCGCAATGTCGCGAACACAGATTGCCTCCCACGCTACGGGAAGCGAACCCTAAAATCTAATAGTTCGTCATTCTTTTATCGATCCATAGTAACGCATAGGTTCACACGCACCAGGCATCACCGCCAGTTATACCCCTTTTCTGCCCCCGATGCCCAATAATTGATGTCGATCCGGGCATAAATTACGGGAAAATTAAGCAAAAAGGCACCTACCAATGTAGGTGCCTCAATCCAAGCTCACTATTACAACATGGTGACCCGTACCAGCATCTGGAGCAGCATAATCGCCACGAACAGTACGATCACACTGACGTCTATCCCAACGCCGCCACTCATACGCATGGGCGGAATGAGTTTGCGGAAGAACTTCACAGGCGGGTCCGTGACCACGAACATGCCTTCCGCAACGACCATAAACCAACTTGGTGGATCAAACTGCTTCGAGAAGGATTGCACCATCTCGACAATGATGCGGACGACCACAATCAGGGAGTACAACCCAAGCGCAGCGTAAAGAATTGCTCCTAATAAAGACACGGGTCACACACTACCTGTTCTTCTTGATGTTTCGCAGAGCTGGACGTCGATTAGCGAAGACGCGCTGTGTGCTGCAGCTCAACTTCGGTCAAACGGGCGTTTTCCGGAACGATCGCGAAGACTCGTCGGCGGGTCTCAACGCCCCTGCTCAGGTTGTACATGTTGCCACGAAGTGCGAAGCACAGACCAGCGGCAAAGTCGACGATGCGCTTTGCATCGTGGGGGTCGAGATCCGTCAGCTCCATAATCACGGCATCGCCATCACGGAACGGCTCGCCGATATCCTTCGCATCGTTGTAATTGCGCGGAGCAGTGGACACGACCTGGGGAGTGTAGGACTTCGGTGCGCGATCCGCGTAGTCACGGGTAGCTGAGGAGCGGTAGCGGTCCTCGCTGCCGTACTCAGATGTGCGCGAAGGTCTCGTCGATTCCTCGCGAGTGTTCTCGCGCTCGTCGTATTGCACTTCATCGAAGTAGGGGTCATCTTCGTTGAACGGGCCAAGACCGAAAAATTCTTTCGCGCTGCCGATAATAGACATCTGGGTGCTCCTCGTTTGTTGCCTGTGCTGACGGGGCAGAAATTACCTCTATGTAATTCCGGATTAGGTTTTTAGACTACGGGCCTCGGCCCCATCACCGCCGTTCCGACACGCACGACATCCGAGCCATGCGCGATGGCTTCTTCAAAGTCCGCGGACATCCCCGCCGAGAAACGCAGGGGCCGCCCAAGCTTGGCCGCGTAGGTGTCTCGCAGCTCGCGGACCTGGTCGAATACCTCGCTGGCGTTTGCATCTAGCGGTGGCACAACCATAAACCCGTCGAACTGGAGGTGCTCAGCCCCCTCGAGCGCTTCAACCAACTCGGCGATCTTCTCCACCGCGACACCGCCACGGCTTTCGTCGCCGTCTGCAGAAACCTGAACAAGGCACGGCAGGATTTCGGACGTCCGATCACCCCGCTCAAGGGCGAGCGCCATGCCACGCTCGAGTCCCTTCGCCAACTTCAAGGAATCCACCGAGTGAACCTCACTCGCCCATCGCGCCACTGCGTTCGCCTTCTTCGACTGGATCTGCCCGATCATCGCGATACCACAGTCGACCCCGTGCTCGCGCAGAGTCGCGACCTTGGCGCTCGCTTCCTGCTCGCGGTTCTCCCCCACCAGGCGAATACCTTCCGCGGCAAGTACCTCAATCGACGAGCACGGGTGAAACTTCGTCACTGGTAGCAGTTCCACGCTTCCCGGCTCGCGACCCGCGGCACGCTCCGCGGAGCGGATACGCTCCTGCACCTTGGCAAGGTTGCTTGCAATATCAGTTGTGCTCATTTATTTCACTCCAGTTAGCCAAATAACGCCTGCTTGGCGCCCAGTTGTGGATTCTCTCCGGTACGAAAAGAAGTCCTCGTCCGCGATGGTATCGCGCGGATCTACGTCAATTCGCTGCACACCGAGCTCCGTGAGCTGGCGCCGGATACCGGCACGGATGTCAAGCCCAGTGGTCCCTGCATGCGTAGTGGTCCGGGAGCCTGGCAGCTTGCGCTCAACATCCGCTGCCATATCAGCGGGCACTTCGTATGACGCTCCCGCAGCTGCAGGGCCGAGCAGCGCCTGCATCTGTGAAGGCTGAGCACCCAGGTCACGCATTGTTTCAACGGTCTTCTTCACGATGCCGTTTCGCGCCCCAAGACGCCCAGCGTGCACCGCGGCAATCACTCCAGCGACGGGGTCTGCCAACAGCACCGGCGTACAGTCAGCGACCAGCACGCACAGGGCGAGGTTCGGGGTCGTGGTTACGATGGCATCAGAAGCCTCGACAGGCTCAGACTGCGGCCCGTCCACGACCGTCACGTTCGGCGTGTGGAGCTGCTCCATCCACACGAAGCGCCCCGCATCTACCCCGAGCAGCGACGCCAACCGCGCGCGGTTCGCGCGTACGGCCTCCGGGTCATCCCCGACGTGCAGCGCAAGATTGAAAGAGTCGTATGGGGACAACGACGCCCCGCCCGCACGGCTTGTAAACACCATGCGGACGGGGCGTTGTTCTACGTCGAGAAGAGAGTCAGTCATGCTCCCAGACTAACGCAAGAAATCAGGGACATCGACGTCAAAATCATCGCCGCCGCGCTCCTCGCGTCCACGACGCTCATAGGAGGATTCGGACTCCCCGCCGGTGAAGAGGCCCGAGCGGTGCGGCTCGTAGCGGTGACGCGCCTGGTAGGAGTCGTCGCGTTCCGTCTCCGGAGCTCGATCCTCAAACAGTGAACCACGCGATGGAGACGGCGCCGCGCCTTCTTCCGCCGATGCGGCTGCAGCATCGACCGGCTGCTGGGCATCCGGGCGAGCGTTGGCCTTCTCGTCGAAGCCAGTTGCGATAATCGTGACGCGCACCTCGTCACCGAGGTTGTCGTCTATGATCGTGCCGAAGATGATGTTCGCGTCGTCGTCTGCCTTCTCTTCGACGATGGACGCTGCGGCACTCGTCTCGTTCAGGCCGAGATCGGAACCACCAGCAACGGAAATGAGCACGCCCTTCGCGCCCTCCATCGTGGTTTCCAGCAGTGGCGAGTTGATCGCCTGCTCCATCGCATTCATCACGCGGTTTTCACCGCGGGAGGAGCCGACGCCCATCAGGGCGGAGCCGGCGTCGGCCATCACCGAGCGCACGTCTGCGAAGTCGACGTTAATCATGCCCGGAATGGTGATCAGGTTCGTAATACCCTGAACACCGTTGTAGAGCACCTCATCCGCAGCGCGGAATGCATCCATCATGGACAGGTCCGAATCACCCAGCTGCAACAGTCGGTCGTTCGGAATGACAATGACGGTGTCGCACACTTCCTTCAGGTTCGCGATGCCCTCGAGCGCCTGACGGGTGCGCCGCTTGCCCTCGAACGTGAACGGACGGGTGACAACGCCAATGGTCAGCGCACCCATCTTCTTCGCGATACCCGCGACAACTGGTGCAGCGCCAGTACCCGTACCGCCGCCCTCGCCAGCGGTCACGAAGACCATGTCCGAGCCCTTCAGCGACTCTTCGATTTCCTGCTTGTGATCCTCAGCGGAGGTCCGGCCAACCTCAGGGTTTGCTCCGGCGCCAAGTCCGCGAGTCGCCTCACGCCCGATGTCGAGCTTGGTGTCTGCATCCGTAAAGAGCAGTGCCTGCGAGTCCGTGTTGATCGCAACGAACTCCACACCTTTCAGGCCCTCTTCGATCATGCGGTTGACAGCGTTAACGCCACCGCCACCGACACCGACGACGCGGATCATGGCGAGGTAGTTTGCGGGAGAGGTCATGGGTAGTGTCTCGCCTTTCAAAACTTCTTAGAACTTCAACAATTGCGGTAACGCATCCCATCATGGGCGAAAACACGAAAAAATTTATTGTTTCCCTCGGCGTGTCTCGACCCTAAACCTTTACTTTAGGGTTTTGACCTGGGGTTTTACACCGCTACCGCGCGGTAATCAGCTCCGGATTAGAAATATTGAACTCGGCGCCCTCGCGTTGCAAAACGGTTTCAAAGGCCAGTGACTTATTCGCATTGTCTTCTGAGGCGCCCCACACCACGCGGCGGTTGTCGTGTAACCGCAGCACGAATGAGTAGCGGCCATTCGCCTCCAAAGCGGCAACTTGCGCACGCGCACCACTGCTTATCGACGCCGCGATCGCCACAGCGTCCCGCATCTGCTCCTTGTTCTCGACGTCGACCCCCACGAGCTCCATCGCCCCAACCGGCGGTTCAGCGATCAGAAAATCCTTGCCCTCAGTATCGATCAGATGCGCCCCGTCCGGCTGCTGCAAGTACGCCACTGCGACACGCTCTTTGAGGTCAACTCTCACAGTGCTTGGCCAGTCGCGGTGCACCGTGACAACGTCCACCCACGGGTCCTGCACGATGTTCTCAGCAGCACGGCGCACCTTGACCAGCCCCATAGGCGTGCCCAGCTCAATGTCGGACTGGGCTTGCACCGCCTCGGGCGTGAGCACGTCGTTGCCATCAACAACCACACCCTTCACCGGCATCAACGGTGTAAACGGCAACGCAATTCCGCACACAGCGAGACCAGCGATGACAGCTCCCGCGATAGCGAAGCGACGCTTGCGCTTGCTCTTGCTGCGCGTTTGAGCGTCCTCATCACCAAACTCGTCGAGGTGGTCCGACTCGAAGGCTTCCTGCTCTGTCTGCTCTGTCACGCTAAACCTCCGTCTGCCGAAGTTGCGCGAGGATCTCATCGGCGAGCATTGTCACCGACCCAGCGCCCATCGTTAGGATGACGTCCCCAGGACGAACCATTGATGCCAGTGTCACCGGTACTGCGAGGAAATTGGGCTCAAGCACTACCGGCACCGAGCTATCCATCTTGTCAGTAATGAGCCTGCTGGTCACATCTTCAACGGGCGCTTCGCGTGCGCCGAAGATGTCCAGCACCATGACGACATCCGCGAGTGAGAGGGCGTCAGCAAACTCTTGGGCAAAGTTCTGTGTGCGCGAGTACAGGTGCGGTTGGAAGCACACCACGACGCGCGCACCCTTGCCCTCAGACTCGACTTTCTCCCGCGCCGCCGTCAACACAGCGGTGACCTCGGTTGGGTGGTGCGCGTAGTCGTCGTAGACACGGGTACCTGCGAACGGCCCGTCCTCTACGAGGCCCTTAAACTCGAAGCGGCGCCGGACACCGGAGAACCCGCTCAGCCCCGCTGCAATCCGTTCAGGTTCCGCACCCGCCAGCGTCGAGGACAACAGCGCGGCCAGGGAGTTGAGCACCATGTGCCGGCCGGGGATCGACAGGCGGTAGGAGTACTCAGCAGATGCGCCGCCGGTGTTGAGTCGAGCACGCACGTCGACGTAGGAGCCGTCGATACGCTCTTCTATAACTACTGCACCTGCCGGAATGTCTGGGTGCGCTGCAGCCGCTGCTTCAGTGCCGTAGCCGACGACGTTGATGCCGCGCTGCAATGCGCGCTCACCACAGCTTGCAGCGTGCTCGTCATCCATACAAACGACGAGGAAACCGCCGGGCTGCACGCGATCGGCGAAGTCGTCGAACACCTTGAAGTATGCCTCGCGCGTGCCGAAGTAGTCCAGGTGGTCAGGCTCAATGTTGGTGATAACGGCGATATTTGGTTTGTAGCGAAGCAACGAAGCATCGGACTCGTCCGCCTCCGCCACGAAAATATCGCCCGCACCGTGGTGGGCATTGGTGCCGGCCTTGTTGAGCTGGCCGCCAATTGCAAAGGAAGGGTCCTCCCCCGCAGCCTGCAACGCCACCACGGTCATGGACGTCGTGGACGTCTTGCCATGCGTGCCTGCTAGCAGGAGCTGCGTGTAACCGTCCATCAACTCGCCGAGCAGATCTGAGCGGCGAATCACAGGAATCCCCTCCTCCTTCGCACGCACCAACTCCGGATTATCTTTCGGAATCGCAGCAAAGCTGGTGACCACGACGGTCGGAAGTTGCCCCGTCAGCTCGAGGTTCGCGGCGTCGTGTCCAACTGCGACCTGTGCACCTTGCGAGCGCAACGCACGCACTGGACGGGAGTCTTTCACATCGGACCCGGTCACTACTGCCCCGCGGTCAAGCAGGATGTGGGCGACACCGCTCATGCCAGCGCCACCGATACCAACCAGATGTACGCGGGAAAGATCCACAGAACCAGGCGCGGTGGTGTGTTCGGAAGACATGACGGTGTTACTCCTTTGTGATAGTCGCAATGATCCGTGCAGCGAGATCTTCTGCCACACTACCCGCGCCAGAGTGCTCGAGCGCTTCTCGCATGCGCTGCATGTGCTCTGGCCGACCCAAAATCTCGTTGACGCTGCGGGCAAGCGCGTCTGGGGTGAGCTCGGCGTCATCGATACGCATTGCCGCCCCGGTAGCTACCAGGTGCGCCGAGTTAAGCCCCTGTTCGCCGTTGCCGTGCGGCAGTGGGATGTAAACGGCTGGCAGGCCAGCGGCTGAGTTTTCCGCCACGGTCATGGCGCCGGAGCGACACACAACCATGTCCGCCACGGCATACGCAGCTTCCATGTCGTCGATGTACGGCACCGCCGTGTAGCCTTCGTGTGGCTTCGGGGCGTCGTTCTTTCTGCCGTAGGCGTGCAGCACCTGGTACCCGCGCGCCGTGATGTCCTCGATGGCCCCGGCAACAGCCCGGTTGATGCTCACCGCACCCTGGGACCCACCGGTAATCAGAACCACCGGCTTGTCCGGATCAAGGTCCCACATCTTGTACCCACGCAGCGCTTTCGCTCCATCCGTATCGACGCCCACTCCCGGACGCACCGGGATCCCCACGACATCACCCGGCATCCCCGAGTTCGCCACGGCGTTAATCCCGACACCACCTAGCTTGACGCCAAGCTTATTGGCCATACCCGCCAACGCGTTCGTTTCCAAGACGAAAAATGGTAGGCGCAACGATGCCGCGGCAAGGTACGCAGACGCCGACACATAGCCACCCGTACCAAAGACTGCCTCAGCCTTTGAATCCTTCATCACCTTCCGTGTTTGGTGCACGGAACGCGCAAGTTTGAACGGTACGCCAAGAAGCTTCCATGGCTTCTTGCGCGGGATCGGCACAGGGTCAATGAGTTGAAGGTTAAAGCCGCGCGCGGGGACGATAGTGGTTTCCAGGCCACGCTCAGTTCCGAGCGCAACCACATTTGCGCCGTACTGTTCGCGAAGCACCTCGCCTACCGCGAGTGCCGGTTCAATATGGCCCGCGGTGCCTCCCCCTGCGAGCACCACTGTGTGCTGGGTCTTGTCCATGATGGATCCCGTCCTTTCCTTTTCGACGGCCACCTAACGGTACCGGCGTCGCTCTGATTGGTTCGGTCGTGGTCTCCGTTGCGTTACCTCGACATTCCTGGTGGGCCGGGGCGAGTGCCGCTGAGCACGGTCGTCTGGGGCAACTCGGTGAGCAACAGGCACTCCGTACCGTTGCTCTCGGCGTGACTGCTCATGTGTACGAGTTCGCTCCGCGCGAGTCGCGCGCAGCTGTGCCGTCGCCTTCGGCTCCGGGACGAACAGCATTCTGTCGAAGCGTGGGCGCCCGTAGTTCTGCATGGCCGAGACTGCGTCGGGCTCGTGGCGGGCAATGGAGGCCAGCATGCCCATCGACCACAAGGTAATCACTGCCGAGGTACCACCGGCGGACAACATCGGCAGCTGAATACCCGTCACCGGCACAAGGCCGACGACGTACCCGATGTTAATGAACGCCTGCGAAACTACGCCTGCTGTTAACGAGGCAGCGGCGAGTCCCTGGAACGATGTCTGTGCGCGTTGCGCAGTGCGCAAACCGAAGTAGCCAAGGGCAGCAAACAGGGCGATCACCATAATGCCGCCCCACATACCGAGCTCTTCGCCGATGACGGCGAAGATGAAGTCGTTTCGAGCCTCTGGGAGGTAGAACCACTTCGCGCGGGACTGTCCGAGGCCGACGCCGAAGAGGGAGCCGTCGGCAAGAGAAAGGAATCCTTGGTGCGTCTGGAACGCAGCACCGCGAGTATCGCTGAAGTTTCCGAACAGCGCCTCGAAGTAGACGTGGAAGCGTTGCGAGCGGAAGCCGCCAAGCAGGAACAACATGACCGCTGCGGCACCGATGAGCCCGCAGAGGATGCCGATGGCCTTGAGCGGGAAGCCTGCGAACCACAGCACAAAGATCACGATGGCGGCAAACGACATGGTCATGCCGGCGTCACCCTGCTTCGCAATCAGGAGGATGCACACGCCCGCTCCAAGCAAGAACTGTGCGGTCGGCGACTGCCACGCAGGCGCCGATGCTGGCGGCTGCTTCTTCGACAGCACCGCAGCACCCCAAATTGCAATAGCCACACGGGCGAACTCAGAAGGCTGCATCGTCAACGAGCCGAACATCAGCCACGATTGCGAACCGACTTCCTCACGTCCGGTACCGATTAGCAGCACCAGTACCAGCAGGAACACCGCGAAGAGGAATAGTGGCGTGGCCAGCTTCCGGATGCGCTCGGGCGGGACCAACAGCGAAACCCAAAACAAGACAAGGCCCGCCAGCACCATCAGGGATTGCCGAAGCGCAGTCGACCACACGCTACTCGAAGCAGCGAACGATGACGCCATCGACGAGCTCATCACCATCACGATGCCCAACGCAGCCAGCACCAGCACCACGGTCCGAATCACGGTGTAGTCAATGAGGGGCCGCTGCTCAAGCGCCGCAATGAACGACGTATGTGCCCGGCCCAGTGCGCTTTGAGGCACGTCGCGGGTGCCAGTCTTTGGCGCACGCGCCGGCGGTTGCTGTCGACGATTTCGCTTCATGGCACCTCATTACCCTTCGCTTCGAACACTGCTGTGTCTCAAGTTACTGTAGTGAAAAGTGTCGCCTGGCGGCCGCACGAAACGCGTCGCCGCGCGCAGACATACCCGGATACATGTCCAGGCTCGCGGCAGCCGGTGCCAGCACAACGCTATCGCCAGGCTGCGCATGCTCTCCAGCAAAGCGAACCACGGCGTCCATTGCCACCTCGGGGTCAGTCGAGTCAGTCGCAAAGATAGGCAGGTCAGGTGCCAGCCGCTTGACGGCGTCGTAAATTTCCATGCGGTCGACCCCAAGCAGCGCTACGGCACGCATGTGCCCCACATGTTTTTCGACGACCTCATCAATCGCAGCGCCCTTCAGCTGACCACCTGCAACCCACACGACGGTGCCCGCCCCGGTCAACGCCGAATCAGCCGCGTGCGGGTTCGTCGCCTTCGAGTTGTCGATCCACCGAACGCCATTCGCCTCGTGGACCACGGCTCCGCGATGCCCCGCAACGTGGAAGCCTGCGAGTGCTTCACGAATCTCAGAGGGTGTCGCACCACACAGCAACGCCACGGCAGCGGCGGCGCCTGCGTCCAGCACGCCTGCAGCACCCGCGGGTTCAATGCCATTCGTATCTGCCAGTTCAAGGACCGAGCCGTCGCGGTGCGCAACGAGCTTGCCGTCGATAACACCGACCTGGCCCTCTTCGGGCTGGCCGAGCGTAAAACCGAAGAATTGCTTGCGGTCATTCTGTGCCACGATCGCTTGCACGTGCTCGTCATCGATGCCGACCACGGCGTTGGAAGCTTTGAGCACCTTCGCCTTCGCAGCCGCGTACGCCTCGAATGAGCCGTGCCAGTCAATGTGGTCGTCCGCAAGGTTGAGTAGAACTGCCGCGTTGGGAACGAGCTGGCTCGACCAATGCAACTGGAAACTGGACAGCTCGGCCACGAGCACGTCGACACGCTGGGGAGCCACCACCGCGTCAGCCACGGCGGTACCGATGTTTCCGCACGCCAGCGCACGCTTACCAGTGCGGGCAGATGCCTCCTGCATCATGGCTGCGAGCATGCCAGTGGTGGTGGTTTTACCGTTCGTGCCTGTCACAACGAGCCACTCGCGCGGTGGCCCGAACACGCCCGCGCGATCCAACCGGTAGCACAGCTCGACATCACCGATGACATCGAGTTGGGCCGAGGCGGCGTCGACAAGCAGCGGCGTGTCGGGCCTCCACCCTGGAGACGTCACTACTACCCCGACCTCACCGAAGTACTCGTGTGCCAGCTGCGTATCGACGGCCCGCACTCCCCACGTGCGCTCAGCGAACTCGCGGTTTTCCTCGCTGTCGTCCGCGACGATGCATGGAACGCCGACCTGCTGGAGCATGCCGAGCACCCCTCGGCCCGAAACGCCCGCACCAGCCAGCAGCACGCCGCGGGAAATCTCTGCGGGGATCATACTCGTATCGGTCATGACAGCGTCACTCCGTTCTGTGTGAGCCACTCACCGTAGAAAATTGCGGTGCCGAGCGCGACCGCCATCGCAGCGATGAGCCAGAAACGCACAACCACGGTTGTCTCCGCCCAGCCTCCTTGCTCAAAGTGGTGGTGGAACGGCGCCATCCGGAACACGCGCTTGCCGGTGGACTTAAACGATGCCACCTGGATGACCACCGAGGCTGCCTCGAGCACGAAGAGTGCGCCAATGATGATCATCAGAAGCTCGGTCTTGGATGCCACTGACAGGCCCGCTACGAGGCCACCGAGCGCCAGCGAACCCGTATCACCCATGAAAATCTTGGCCGGGGACGCGTTCCACCACAGGAATCCAACGCAGGCACCGAAGCCTGCAGCCGCAAGCACCGCCAAGTCAAGCGGGTCACGGACGTTGTAGCAGCCCGCTGCCAGCGCTGCCTCGCAAGAGTTCCGGAACTGCCAGAACGTGATCATGGTGTACGCGGCCATCACCAGAGCAGTCGTACCAGCGGCCAACCCGTCGAGCCCGTCGGTGAGGTTCACCGCGTTCGACCAAGCAGCCAGCAGAATGTAGATAAAGATCAGGAACAGAATTGCGCCAAGGATTCCGCCGCCGACCGCGATGTCAATCGTTTCGATATCGCGTACAAAACTGAGCAGGGTCGAGCCTGGCGTCAAGCCGTTCTCGTCAGGGAATCGCGTGATCAGCAGGCCGAAAACAATGGCAATTGCAAACTGGGACACAAGCTTCGCAGTCTTATTCAAACCGAGATTGCGCTTCATGAAGAGTTTAATACCGTCGTCGGCAAGCCCGACCAGGCCAAGCGCCAATGTCAAGCCCAGCACGATGACGCCGCTCGCGGTAAACGCCGCGTGGTTAGTGGCCAGCGCGACAATCGAGCTAGCCAAGTAGCCCAGCGTGATCGCGAGCAAAATAGCGATGCCACCCATCGTTGGGGTGCCGCGCTTCCGCGCGTGCGACTGCGGCCCGTCCTCCCGAATTTCCTGGCCGATCTCGCGGCGGTGGAAATACCGAATCAACAAAGGTGTGACAAAAATGGAAACGAGGAAGCTAATAACTCCTGCGACAATTACTTGAATCATGTGAGACTGCTACCTTGCTTCATTCTCATTGGTTGACTTACTTTGACTGTCAAGCGTACGGGTGCGCATGAGTTGTTCAGCCACCACCCACAACTTTTGGGCGTTCGACGCTTTGACCAGCACCACTGCTGGCGGGGGTGTGGCAGTGGCAATCGTAGCTTCAACAGCGTTGCTTGCCTCGGCACTATCGGCAACAGACTGTGTGGCGATGCCCTGCTGCTGTGCCGCTTGCGCCAGCGATTCCATCGCGTCACTTTGCCCCACTGCTACGAGGTCCGTGATGTTGTGCTTTACCAGTTCTCCGGCGAGCTCAGCGTGGGCTGACGCGGACTCCTCGCCGAGCTCGCCCATCTCACCGAGCACCGCTATCGAGCGCGCCCCCGGGTGTGCGGCAGCCGTCGACGCAAGCGCTGCGATACCGGCACGCATTGATTCAGGGTTTGCGTTGTACGCGTCGTTAATGACAGTCACGCCATCCTCGCGGGTGCGCACATCCATGCGGTTCACGGATACGGTCCGTGCCTGGCTCAGCGCTGCCGCGATCGCTTCAGGCTGCATGCCCGCACCGAAACCGACTGCCGCCGCAGCAAGCGCGTTGCCAACCTGGTGGGCGCCGTGCACGCCCAGGCGAACTCTGTGCTGTTGCCCGTCTGGCGTGTGCATCACAAACGATGCTCGGGCAACCTCGTCCAATGAGATGTCTGTGGCAAAAAAGTCTGCTTCGGGCGAGCCCTCAGCCGAAAACATCCACACCTTCGCAGTTGTGCGGGGGCGCATACCTGCAACAAATGGGTCATCGGCGTTCAAGATGGCGATTCCACCGTGATCCGCATCAGGGAGTGATTCGACTAACTCGCCCTTCGCCTGAGCAATCGCCTCGCGTGAGCCAAACTCCCCAAGGTGTGCGGAGCCAACGTTGAGCACCACGCCGATTGATGGCGGGGCAATCTTTGCAAGATGCGCGATGTGCCCAATGCCCCTCGCGGACATCTCCGCCACCAAAAACGCCGTCTCCTGTGTGCAGCGCAGCACCGTGTACGGGTGACCAATCTCGTTATTAAAGGATCCCGGAGGAGCCACGGTCTCGCCTTTGTGGCGAAGCACCGCAGCGATCAGGTCTTTCGTCGAGGTCTTCCCCGCCGAACCGGTCACGCCGACAATTGTGAGTCCGTGTTCGCGAACTAGGCGGCGAGCCACGTGCGCTGCGAGCTTCGAAAGGCCCGCGACAACACCGAGTGCACTGCCCGTTGGGTCGCTCGCAGCCAAGTCAGAGTTGTCATCTGGCCGAATCTCGGCGCACGGAACGATCACCGCAGGAGCACCCACGTCGCGCGTGGTTATGGCGGCTACCGCGCCCTGCTCCAATGCCGTGCCGACGAAGTCGTGTCCATCAACCCTCGCGCCTTTCAGCGCAAGGAAAAGGTCGCCCTCAGACACCTTCCGCGAATCAAACTCGACGCCACCCGATACTTTCGCCTCGGGGTCCGCCTCCTTCGACAGCGTTCCCCCGACGATCTCGGCGATCTCACCCAACGAACATGCAATCATTATCTACTGTTACCTCGCGAAAGTTTCTAGGGCGCGACGCATCTCTTCCCGATCATCGAAGTGGTGCGTCGTAGTGCCAACAATCTGGCCGACTTCATGCCCCTTGCCAACGACAATGACCGCATCTCCCGGCTGTGCCCACTGCACCAGAGCGTCAATCGCCGCAGCGCGGTCGCCGATTTCACGCACCTCCGGGTGGTGGGGAGCATCCGCGAGTTCCAATGCACCACGCAGCACCTCCGCGCGGATCGATGCTGGGTCCTCTGTACGCGGGTTATCATCAGTCACCACCACAAAGTCAGCACGCTGCGCAGATTCGCGGCCCATGATGACGCGTTTCGACGCATCCCTGTCCCCGCCGGCGCCAACAGCAATGCCGACGCGCCCAGCCACTTGCTTTCGGAGCGTATCCAGCACGGCTGCGATGGCCGCAGGCTTATGCGCGTAGTCCACGACTGCAACAAACGGTTGCCCGCAGTCGATGCGTTCCATACGTCCAGGGACCTGCGCTTTTGATAGGCCCTTCATGAATGCATCTACATCAACGTCGGCGGTGTACGCCATAGCGGTTGCCAAGGCAGCGTTAGCCACGTTGAACGCGCCCGGCATTTGCAGCGTCAACGTGTGAGTCGAAGTGGGCGTCGATAAGGAAATCTCTTGCGCGCCAGTCTTGTCTGCGGACAGCTGCTTCGCGCTCACGTCGACCCCAACCTGGCCGTGGGTGCCAACGCGAACCGGGTGCTGTGCCCGGTCAGCCATGCGCTCGCCCCACTCGTCATCGACGCAAACTACCGCGCGTTTCGCGGCACTGCGCGACGTCGGGTCAAAGAAGAGCGCCTTCGCCTCAAAGTACTCCTCCATTGTTTTATGGAAGTCCAGGTGATCCTGGCTCAGGTTTGTAAACCCAGCGACATCGAAAGACGTGCCACTCACCCTGCCAAGCATGAGCGCGTGGGAAGAAACCTCCATCACTACGTGCGTCACTCCAGCCTGCAGCATGCGGCGGAACAGAGCCTGCAGCGTCGGGGCTTCCGGGGTAGTCAGGGACGTTGGAACGTACTCGCCGAGAATCTTCGTGCCGGTGGTGCCAATCAGACCTACCTTCGCTCCTGCTGCCTCAAGCCCCTTCTCCAGCATGTACGTCACGGTAGTCTTGCCAGACGTGCCGGTAACCCCGAGCAGCGTCATGTGCTCGGATGGGTGACCATACACCTCGGCTGACACATCGCCGAGAACTTCGCGAACGTCTTCGACGACCAGCACCGGCCGCGTTTCCCCTTGGCCCTCGAGGATCTTCGCGCCTGCATTGTCAGTAAAGATGGCGCCCGCTGGGCACTGCTTTGCAAACGTTGCACCATGCACGCGGGTGCCGGGCAAAGCTGCGAACAGTCCGCCTGGGGCAATCTTCGACGAATCGAGTGCAATCTCTTCAATGTGCAGCGGCTGATCTGGGGCGTTGTGGAGCGTCCCACCAGACAGCGCTGCGAGCGCCTCCAGGGTAGGCGAGTTCGGTGTTGTCTGCGTCATGTCATTCATTGTGAAACTTCCCTACTGGGCTTGCAAAACGTACTGGTCCGCTTCTGGGCTAGGCGGCAAGTTCTCCCTATTGATCAGCCAGCTGGCGATTTCAGTAAACACCGGACCTGCCGACTGTCCACCGGCTCCGCCTTCTCGTGTACCTCGCTGCGGCTCATCAAGCATGACGGCCACGACAAATCGCGGATCGTTCGCAGGCGCGATGCCAGCAAACGTAATCCAGAACTGGTTTTGCGAGTAGGCGCCAGTCTCAGGATTCACCTTTTGCGCGGTACCAGTCTTGCCCGAAAGCTGATAGCCAGGAAGTTGGCTGTTCTGGGCGGTACCGTTGTTGATCCCTGCCGGGTCGTTTTGGAACGTGGACCGGAACATGTCCACGACTGTGCGTG
Source organism: Corynebacterium pseudogenitalium (assembly GCF_024453815.1). Lineage (NCBI taxonomy): Bacteria > Bacillati > Actinomycetota > Actinomycetes > Mycobacteriales > Corynebacteriaceae > Corynebacterium > Corynebacterium pseudogenitalium. Next base: position 1,552,550 of record NZ_CP072934.1, read on the forward strand.
CCGTCGCCTCCGACACCACACGATGCCGCTCAGGTTCGGGCTGTTCCAGCGGTGTGCCCTCTGCACTTTCAATGCTGCGGATAATGCGAGGCGTAATCCGCTCGCCACCGTTGGCAAGCGTTTGGTAGACGCTGGCCATCTGAAGCGCTGTCCAGCTCATTCCCTGCCCAATTGGTAGGTTCGCAAACGTTCCTCCGGACCACTGCTCTAGCACTGGCAACAGACCGGCGGACTCGTTGGGCAGCTCAATGCCGGTTGTGTTTCCGATTCCGAAGCGCTGCAGGTAATCCCAATAGCGCTCCTCGCCCAGCTTCTGCGCAATCTGCAAGGTGCCCACATTCGAGGACTTCCCGAAGATGCCCGCTGTGGTGTACGGCATCACGCCATGCTCCCACGCGTCGCGCACAGTAATACCAGCCATGTCGATAGAGCCCGGCACTTGGTGTACTTCTTCCGGAGTAGTCACCTTCTCCTCAATTGCCGCAGTCGCTGCGATAATCTTCGCCACGGAACCCGGCTCAAACGGGTGCGAGATCGCGTTATTGCTGAAGTCCTTCCCTTCGCGCAGCTGGCGCTCGATGTCCCCGTTCGGGTCAATAGTGGAGGTATTCGCCATTGCTAGCACTTCACCACTGCGGGCATCGAGCACTACTGCCTCGGCGTCCTTTGCCAACGAGTTCCGTTTCGCATTCTCCAGAGTCTGCTGCACAAACGACTGCAGGTCCAGGTCGATCGTCAAGGTGATCTTCGCGCCATCCACCGCGGGTACAACGTCGCGCAGCGTACCGGGGATGGACTGCCCGTCGTTCGACACGTCCTCTGTCTTGCGCCCGTTGATCCCGGTGAGCACCGCATCACTCGATGCTTCAAGCCCAAACTGTCCCTGCCCGTCCATCGACACCTTGCCGAGGATGTTTTCAGCAATCGCCCCGTTCGGGTACTGCCGGATGTCCTGGTGGTCCGAGGCCACGCCGTGGAACTCAGCAGCAATGTTCGACGCCACATCAGGGTCCACGTTCCGGACAAGCACTTCGTAGTTCGAATCCGCGTGCAGCTTCTCGAGGATATCGCGCGCGTCGACCTTGCCCACACTACGCATATCGTCATTGTCTCGTCGCCTATCGACGTCCTCTTCGCCCATTGCCTCGCCAATCATGACGGGAATTTCGTTGGCCATCGTGCGCAGAATATCCTCGACTCTCGCGTCAACCATGGCTCGCGTCGCGTCATCGTCGAGATTCGGAACGTCTTCATTGAGCATGACCTGCTCACGCAGTTCCTTACGAAGCGTCACCGGCGACACAGTCAACGACCGCGCCTGCATCGTGTACGCAAGGTGGTTACCTTCGCGGTCCACGATCTCACCGCGCCGCGCGGGGTCAGTGTAAATCCTGGCGCGCTGCGACTGCGCCTGCTCGCGCAGCTGTGGGCCCCACACCACCTGCACAAGAAACAGCCTGCCGACCAAAAATACGCTGACTACAAGAAACAGAATTACTGCCCATTGGGACCGCTGGTGCAACACACTTCGCCGTGTCTTAGGCGCTTGAGGTGCTTGCAGGGCACGAGGCCGAGCAGTTCGTTTTCTCCGGTCCGGGTGCGATTCGACCACTGCCCTATTTTCACCTCACTCAATTGCATTCAACAGGTAAGAAACGATTCGTGCCCTTAGAGCTTAGAGCGTAGGTGGGACATTCGGCGCATACGGCGCCACGTTGTCCAAACGAGAAGTGCTGCCAAGCACATTATTGCCAGGAAGCTGCGTCAAAGAATCACCGATTTCGCGGGTTGCTTGCTGGTCACTCGACGCGCGCCCAGATCGTGCGTGAGACTCATTGACGTCCACCACACCGACAGTTGCGTTCGGATCGAACGGGCGCTGCTCATGCACACTGCCATCTTCATGCACCGCAACGATTCCTGGAGCCGATGGAACCAACAGGCCTGCGTCACCTGCACGTTGTGCAATCTCTGCGGATGATTTGCGGTCCTCAAGGTCGCGGGTCAGCGATTCGACACGGTTGGTCAGCTCTCGCTCCTGCGCCTGAAGGCGCTGAATGGTAAACGTTTGCGTCGTCGACAAAGCGCTGAGCCCCATCGCAGCAACAACCCCGAATACCAGCAGTACCACCGTCACTGTGAACGTCAGCGACAACTGTTTCTTAGCGACGGCCGGCTGCGCAATCCTCCTGCCGCGGTAGGACACAATCTGCTTCGACCCCAACCGCCCGTGAGTACGCGGGTGTGGGACGTGTGGCCGAATTCCAGGATTGAGCAGCCGAGTGTTCGCGCTACGCTGCTGACCGGAGCGCCGCGTCTGCGGGCGCGCCTGATCACCGCGCGTCAGCGTCATGTTCGATCCGCTGTGCTCTCGTGCTGCCATGATTGATCAGTTCCTTAGTTGCCTTGTGCTAGTTTCTCGACACCACGTACCCGTACGGACGCCGCTCTAGGGTTATGGTCAATTTCAGTTTTCGACGCCTTCTCCGACCCATTTGTGATAGATCGAAACAGCGGCTGCGTACCGGGTAAGTCCATCGGGAGCCCCGGTGGGGTTTTCGACTCCGTGAGTTCCCGAAACGCCGCCTTGACGATTTTGTCTTCCAGCGATTGATAGCTCATGAAGACCGCACGGCCACCAACTCCTAGGAGGTCAGTAATGACGGGGAGAACTTGCTCGACCGCTTCGAGCTCGCGGTTCACTTCGACTCGCAGCGCCTGAAACGTTCGCTTTGCCGGGTGCCCGCCCGACCTACGTGTGGCTGCCGGAATCGTGTCGTACAGCAGCTCCACCAGACGCGCACTCGTTGTGAATGGCTCCTGTTCACGCTGCTGAACAATCGCCCGAGCAATCTTTCCCGCAAAACGCTCGTCTCCGTACGTCTTCAAAATGCGTGCCAAGTCACCGTGCGAGTAGGTATTCAGCACGTCAGCTGCAGTGAGCGATTGCGTCGTATCCATCCGCATATCTAGCGGGGCATCAATCTTGTACGCGAAACCGCGTTCTTCCTGATCGAGCTGCATCGAAGAAACGCCAAGGTCAAACAGCGCCCCGGCAACTCCATTTTCGCGGACGATGCCGAAAGGCACCCGCTCGTCAGAAGCCGCAACTTCGCCAATTGCGTCAAAACGGGCTTGCACCGGAACAAAACGGTCGCCGAATGGAGCCAGTCGCTGCGTTGCCGCAGCTAACGCGTTTGGGTCTCGGTCGATTCCAATAACGTACGCGTTTGGAAATGTAGAAAGAAAGTACTCAGTGTGGCCGCCTGCCCCGAGGGTGCCGTCGACAATCACTGCGCGATCGCCGAATTGCTCAACTGCTGGTGCGAGCAATTCCGCCATCCGGTTACGCATCACGGGAACGTGGCCACGGTTTGCCACCGGATCAAAGTCCATCGCGGCTTCTACCATTGTCGGGCACACTCCCTTCACTGCGTTGTTCTGAAAATTACCTACACCCATGTTTGGGGAGCGTATAGAGCCCTACCCCGGGCGGCTGCTCTGATGTCGGGGAAGTACACCAGAACGCTTCACGCCCGGGATAGAGTCCGTACACGCTCTCCGTCAGTAGTCGATGTCCACTGTCAGGTAGTCAGCCTTACAGCAGACCGGAGAGTATGTCGTCGTCATCCGCCGCCGAGAAGGCGGCTTCAGTCTCTTCTTGATATTGAGCCCAGGATTGTGCATCCCAGATCTCGAGAAAATCTACAGAACCGATAACCACGCACTCCTTGGAAAGGTTTGCGTATTCCCGGTGCGACGCCGACAACGTGATACGACCAGAACCGTCAAGCGTTTGCTCATCCGCACTGGCAGCCAGATTACGAATGAACGCTCGAGCCTTCGGGTTCGTACGGGATGCTGCAGCAGCCTTTTTGGCTCGCGCTGCGAACTCCGCACGGGGGTAGACCGCCAAAGAGTGATCTTGCCCCTTGGTCACCATCAGCCCGTCCGCGAGGTCCTCTCGGAACTTCGCAGGCAGCGTCAAGCGTCCTTTGTCATCAAGCTTGGGAGTGTAGGTTCCCAGAAACATCGGGCGACCCACCTTCCTCTACGCCGTCAGACACGTGATGTATGTAGTTTTCTCTGCTTCGTGCGACAAAGGTGTGTAGTCAGCACACCACCGCGCCTTCCGCTACGCCCCACTTTAACCCACTGTGCCCCACAAATGCCACACCACACACAAAAAAGATTACCGACTTCAACATAACCGCAGGTCAACAAGTAAGAAAACGGTGGGGCTCCCTCCCCCTTTCGCGCTTCACAATAGCCACAATCACCCCACTAGTCGACTAGATACGCAAAGAAATACCCACAAAAGTCCATCTCCGCATACATGTGTGGGCAAAAGTGGAGACTGTGGGTGAAAGTGGGGCGTTTCGCCCAGGCAATAAAAACGCCCCCAGTAAAGGGGGCGTGGTCCTTTTTAGGATTAAGGCCGATCCTCGAACCGGCGTTTAAAGTTCTGCTCCATCGAGCTCACTCGAGGAGACTTCGGCTGGTTCCGGGAAACATTCCGCAACTGCGATACAGATGGGCCATGCGCTGGGGTGCGCAACGCCATGATTCCACCAGCCATCATGACGCCGAACCCGATAACGCTAATGATTACTGTCCAAATGGAAAGCGAGGCAAGCGCAACACCGCCGAGCAACAACACCACTCCAAGCACCATTAACGCAACGCTGCGCATCGTAATCCGGCCTGTGGACGAAGGAGCCGCATAGTCGGCGTTTCGGCCGACGCTTTGCACAAATGAAGGGTCATCTGCCATGAGTGACTGCTCAATTGCGCGGAGTGCTTGCTGCTCCTGTTCAGAAAGTGACACTGCTCTACTCCCAAGCTCCAAAGCGGACGTTGCTATCCATACAACGGCCATCCTAGCGCCTTTGTTCCCCGGGAGACGAGGGCAAGATTGCCCAGGCTAAGCCGCAACACCATTTCCGGCAGGAAGTGCCTCGAGGTAGAACTGTTCCGCCTGCTCAAGCAACTGCGCAACCCTGTCAGCTGGCGGCATATGCTCAATCCCCGAGGCAACGCGGCCGCGTTCCCGCGAGAACGACTCAAACACATTCGCCCACCGTTCACCACCCTTCCCCGTGAGTGCAAGCTTCTTCCACGCGCTACTTGGCAGCCGCTTTCGCTTCTGAATTACCGGACTATCGGAACACACCGCACCCGCAGTCCGCAGCGCTGCACGGTAGGCATATTCCATAGCCTCGTCGTACGCCCCCTCCTCAAATCGCTCATAGGCATACGTGAGGCAACCATCGGCGGTTTCAAGAAACTGGTCACGCTTCGATTGACGGACGCGAGCACCGTAAACTTCGTTCGTTGTCGCAGAGATAACGCTGTTCATGTTGATTTCTCCTTCATTTCCCTTTCACATTTGAGATGAATATAGAAAATGGGTCCGACAAACCCCCCAGAACTTCGCTCATTTGTTCGAATATGGCGAAACTTCCCGGACTCATGGTTCGATAAAGGCATGAAGACCGAAATCCGCCGACTCACATCGGCCGAGTACCTTCTTGCAACGCCTGCACTCGTCGACCTCTATATAGCAGCCATGGACTACCCGGTCAATGTTCGGGCACAACGCATCTCCTCCTGGCGCCAAGAGGCTCTCTCCCCAGGCTTCACTGCAATCGCGGCAGTTGCTGACGACACGATCATCGGCATTGCATACGGAATGTTGGGACAGCGTGAACGATGGTGGGATCAGCAGCTCAGGCGGGCGCTTGCCATGCAAGGGGGGCCGTCGAAAAGCGAAAAGGAGTTACTCCAAAGCTACTTTGAGGTCGCTGAAATCCATGTGCTCCCTAGCTATCAAGGGAGAGGTATCGGCGCGAGGTTGCTCCGGGAGCTCCTGCGCCTTGCGCCGGCAAAATTTGCTCTACTGTCTACCCCTGAGGTCGAGCACGAGGACAACGGTGCGTTCAAGCTCTACCGCAAATTTGGGTTCTCCGACGTCGCACGTAACTACCTCTACCCCGCTGATCCGCGGCCATTTGCGATTCTTGGGCGATCGCTGCCACTCAGCGCCTCACCAATGTTGTAGGTTTGTCGTGGTAACTCGGTAGTCTCTAGGTGCATACGTCTACGACAGATTCTGGAATGGAGCACAACGTGTCTGAAGTATCCTCACAAGGGCCAACGCTCGAGGCCATCCCCGCGCTTGTTGAGGAGCAACTTCGCGTGTTCTTCGACGGCCAGGAATCGGTAGTCGCGGAAATTGGTGCCCCGGTGGAGGACGCAGTCTCTTACCTGCGCAAGTTTGTCCTCGGTGGAGGCAAGCGGATACGGCCACTCTACGGTTGGGCTGGCTTCATCGGCGCAGGAGGGCTTGACCACAGCCAGGAGAACCCCGACGCAGTGCTGCGCGCAGTGAGCTCGCTCGAGTTCATTCAGGCATGTGCGCTCATCCACGACGACATTATCGACGCCTCCGACACCCGGCGCGGCAACCCAACAGTGCACCGCGCGGTTGAGGCTACGCACCGCAACGAAGGCTACCGTGGTGACGCCGCTTCGTTCGGCGAGCACTCGGCCATTTTGATTGGCGATCTTGCGCTGGTGTGGGCAGAAGACATGTGGCGATACTCGGGGCTCACGAATGATGCCCTCGACCGCGCGGCGAAGCCGTGGGTGGGGATGCGCACTGAGGTGATCGGCGGCCAGCTGCTGGACATCATGTTAGAGGCTAAGGGCAGCGAATCTGTTGAGCTCGCAGACAAGGTGAATCGGTACAAGACCGCTGCGTACACGATTGAACGGCCGCTCCACCTTGGCGCCGCGATTGCCGGCGCACCGGATGCAACGATCGCCGCGTTCCGTGGTTACGGACGTGATATTGGCATTGCGTACCAGCTCCGCGACGACATCCTTGGGGTCTTCGGCGAACCTGAGGTGACCGGCAAGCCTGCTGGCGACGATATCCGTGAGGGCAAGCGCACCGTCTTGTTCGCCACTGCGCTGGCAAACTTGGACGCGTCCGATCCTGCCGCAGCGCAACGCCTTCGCGACGGGATTGGCGTCGCAGCATCGCCCGAGGAGCTTTCCGAACTCGCAGAGCTTATTCAAGAAAGTGGCGCCGTCGAGGCAGTAGAGGCGCGCATCGACCGCCTCACTGAATCAGGCCTGCAGCACCTTTCGGACGCAGGGATTGATGATGCAGTTGCGCAGTTCATGCGTGACTTAGCTATCAAAGCCACGGCTAGGCGTATGTAGCAATGAAGTCTCTTTCGCCGACACGACTAGGGCTGCTGGCAAGTATCTTGGTGGCCCTTGGCTCCTTTGGGGCCGGCGCCACCCGCAACCGTGGCGGCGTGATGCGTATGTTGGGTGTCGACAATCTGACGTACGGGCACGGGCGTGCGCTCATGGACATCACGATGAGCGTCGGCATCGTTTTGTTGTTGCTTGCCTGGCTGTGGCTGTGGCGTACGCGTCCCACCTTCGATACGGTACGGCGCACCACCTGGCTGTGGACCGCACCACTCGCTCTGAGCGCACCGATGCTCTCGCGCGACGTGTACTCCTATCTGATGCAAGGCGCCATGCTTCGCGACGGCTTCGACCCATACTCAGAAGGTGCGGCCGTCAACCCCGGCCCGCTGCTGTGGGAAGTCTCGCACGACTGGCGCAACACCACCACCCCGTACGGTCCGCTGCACCTGGGGTTAGGCAAGCTGATCACACTGGTAACTGGCGATAGTGTAGGCGCCGGCATCGTTGCATATCGGCTCCTAGCGCTGGCGGGTTTCGCGCTGATTATCATCACGGTCCCGAAAATTGCGCAGCAGCTCGGCGGCGACAGTGCATTTGCGCTCTGGATTGGAGCGACGAACCCCTTGATGCTGCTGCATATGGTTGGCGGCATGCACAACGAGGCCGTGATGGTGGGGCTCGTCAGCGTCGGCATCGTGTGGGCACTACGCCGCCCAGCAACCTTCGCCACTTTTAGTGGCGCCATCGCTGTGGTGGCTGTTGCGGTCTCGCTCAAGGCCACGGCTGCCGTGGCGATGCCTTTCATCGTGTGGCTGATGGTTGCCCATTTCGCGGGTGCATCAGCATCTGTGCTTAAGAAGTGCGGCGTGTTCATCCTTGCCACGGCTTGGTCTATCGCGCTGACAGGCGGGGTGCTTTATGTTGTCACCGCGGCGTCTGGCGCGTCGTGGGGCTGGCTGGCCGAGATCTCCGGCAACTCGAAGGTGATCAACCCGTTGGCAGGGCCCACGCTGGTCACCGAGATACTCACTCCCGGGTTCCAGCTTTTCGACGACCACTTCTACTACAACAGCCTGCTCGTTGTCGTGCGCGCGGCCGCTTCCATCCTGATGTTGGTGGCGTTAGCCGTTGTGTGGTGGTGGTTCCGCCCGAAACCGGGTGCAGCGAACGACGTGCGCGCTGTCCAGGGCACGACCGCCGCGTACGTCGCCGCGTTCATCACGAATGCGGTCACGCTCCCCTGGTACTACGCGTCGATTTTGGCACTCGTGGGAACTTTCCGGGCACCGCGGTGGGTGCAACAGGTCGCCGTGGGTGCGAGCGTGATCATCGTGCTGGCGTTTACAGGCGGCGGTAACCACCGCTTTTACGATGCCTGGTTCCTCGTCGCGGCACCGTTCGTGGCCTTTGCTGCAGTGCTTGCGGTGTGGCCGTTTAAGCAGGCTAAAACGCCATCGCCTGTGCTCGGCGAATAACTTCGCGGGCACCATGGCCGTGCAGCGCGTCGATTGGACGGCCGCTCAGTGATTCATCGGGGGTGAATAGGTACTGGAGCGACTCTTCGGGGGAAAAGCCGCCGTCCGCAAGCACGGTGATTGCACCGCTGATGAACTTTGACATTTCGCCGTCCGCCAGCAGGAGCGCAGGAATGTAATTCACGCCGTCCTTGCGGTAAACGAGGAGCTTGTCGGCGTGAACATAGTCGTGGATTTTTGTGACTGGAACGCCGAGTGTTTCCGCAACTTCGGGAAAGGTCAGCAGTTCATCGTGTTCGAGCAAAGAATCAATAGTCTGTTGAGCACTCACGACCGACAGTTTACGCGTCGAGAGCACGTTTGGGCCATACTGGAGCGCATGGCACAGCTCGCAGTTGGAGACACGCTGGACAACCGGTACATCATCGATCGCCCCATCGCACGCGGTGGCATGGCGACGGTATACCGCTGCGTCGATACGCGTTTAGGCCGTGAAGTTGCCGCCAAGGTGATGCACGAGTCCTATGTGCATGACAGCGTGTTTCGTGAGAGGTTTCGTCGAGAAGCTCGGGCGATGGCCCAGCTTTCCCACCCCAACCTGGTCAACGTGTACGACTTCGCTGCCCAAGGCGAACCCACGAACCAAGTATTTTTAATCATGGAGCTCATCACCGGTGGAACACTGCGTGAGCTGCTCGCCGAGCGCGGTCCCATGCCGCCGCACGCCGCCGCCGAGGTAATGCGGGCTGTGCTCACTGGCCTCGCGGTCGCGCACCAAAAAGGAATGGTGCACCGCGATATCAAACCGGACAATATCCTGATTAACAGCGATCACAGTGTCAAGCTTGCGGACTTCGGCCTTGTGCGTGCGGTCTCAGACATCACGCATTCCACCGGCCAGATCGTAGGTACGGTCGCCTACCTCTCCCCCGAGCAAGTGGACGGTTCACCAATCACGCAGGCCTCCGACGTCTATTCCGCAGGCATCGTGCTCTTTGAGCTACTCACCGGCCAGCAGCCCTTCAACGGCGATACCCCCATCGCGCACGCCTTCGCACGGCTACATGATGTGGTGCCCGCGCCCAGCTCTCGGATCGGAGGCGTACCAAAGCTTTTCGACGAACTCGTGGCCACCGCCACCGCGACCGACCCCCACGACCGCTTCCATGACGCATCGGAGTTCCTCGCTGCGCTCAACGACGTAGCGGACGCGCTTGAGCTACCACCCTACGCGGTACCCGTACCAAGGCATTCCGCAGCGAATCGTGCCGCAGCTCACCCCACGCAGTTTCGCCTCCGGCCGAATTCAACAGATGATTCCCCGAGAACACGTGTGGATGCGCCGACAGTCCAGCCCCCGGCGCCTGCACCGCCACCACCACAGGTGCCAGCCCCGGCTCCACCGCAAGCCCCGCTTTCCCCGGCGCGACCTCGCAAGCCGGTGAGCAACCGCTCGGGAATCGGCCTGGCAGTTTTCCTAGTGTTCAGCGCAATCTGCACAGGCTTGGTTGCGGTGGGCGGCTGGTGGCTCGGGTCCGGCATGTACGGCGAGATTCCGCAGATCCTCCTACCGATGCCCTAAGGCGCCACCGCCGCGCGCAATCTTAGTAGCGCAACATCTCCGCTACGAGGAAGGCCAACTCGAGTGCCTGCTCAGTGTTCAAGCGCGGGTCGCAGGCAGATTCGTAGCGGCCTGGCAGGTCAACGTCAGTGATGTCCTGCGCACCGCCGAGGCACTCGGTGACCGCCTCGCCGGTCAGCTCAATGTGGATGCCACCCGGGTGCGTGCCCAACTGACGGTGCACCTCGAAGAAGCCCTGGACCTCATCCAGAATCTTGTCAAAGTGCCTGGTCTTGTAACCATTTGACGCCGTAAACGTGTTGCCGTGCATCGGGTCGCTTTGCCAAATCACCTTATGGCGAGATGCCTCGACGGCGTTGACGATGCCTGGCAACACTTCGCGAATCTTGTCGTGCCCCATCCGGATCACCATCGTCAAACGGCCAGGCTCGAAATTCGGGTCGAGCTTATCCGCGTACGCCACGGCTTCTTCCGGAGTGGTCGTCGGCCCCAACTTGATGCCGATCGGGTTATCGATCATCGCGGCGAAGTTCACATGGAAGTCATCGAGATCGCGGGTGCGCTCGCCGATCCACAGCTGATGCGCGGACAGGTCATACAGCCGCGTCTCCCCCTGATCGTCTTCGGCGAGGCGCAGCATTGCGCGCTCGTAGTCCACAAGCAGAGCTTCGTGGGAGGCGTAAATCTCCGAGGTCCGGAGGTGTTCGTCGCTCACGCCACAAGCATCCATGAAGGCAAGCGAGCGCGAAATCTCACGGCCGAGCGCCTCGTAGCGTGCACCCGCCGGAGAGTTGGTCACAAACTCGCGGTTCCAAGTGTTGATGTTGTGCAGGTCCGCGGTACCGGACGCAGTAAGTGCACGAACCAGGTTCATAGCCGCAGACGCATTTGCGTACGCGCGGACCATGCGAGCGGGATCATGGCGACGCGCCTCCGGAGTCGGTTCGACGCCATTGACGATGTCACCGCGGTAATTCGGCAAGCCGTTGCCGTCGAGATCGGATGAACGTGGCTTTGCGTACTGCCCGGCGATACGCCCGAGCTTCACTACGGGCATCGACGCGCCGTACGTCAACACTGCCGCCATCTGCAGGAGTGTACGCACGTTCGCGCGGATATGAGGCTCTGTGTTGGACTCAAATGTCTCCGCGCAGTCACCACCCTGAAGCAAAAACGCTTCACCGTTAGCGACCTTCGCCATTTTCTGCTTGAGTTCTTCAACCTCTGGGGCAAGAACTACCGGCGGTACAGATTCGAGAATCTTCCGCACATACTCAGCCTCATGACGGTCCCAGCTCGGCTGCTGCTTCGCGTCACGCGACAACGCGTCCTGGAACTGTGCATTGAGGTCTCCCGGGAGCGGTGGCAAATCGGGGAGAACTTCTTTGGGGATATCTACTGTCCAACTCACACTTAATGTTTAGCACGAAGCTGCGACGAATACCACAACTTTGCGGCGCGAATACCTGCACAGACTCAAAGTGTGAAACGCGCGTCTCACGATCTAGACGCGCGGCCAAGCCGGTCAAGCGGCAAATATTCCGCGCATACGCGGTACTTCTTCAGGTTATGGCGCGCATCTACCAATGCATCGTGGTTCCCGCGCGGCACCTGTGGCAGCCTCGGCCGCCCCGCCATTTCCCAGTACTGCTTCAGCTCACGAGTAAAGCGCGGAAGGTTCTTCGGCAACCCGGTCATGTCACCCCACAGCTGCGCCAGCACAACGTGATCGTACGCCCCCACCCATGCCCAAAGCTCCGGGGCAGAGCGGGGCGTCGTCAAGAAATCGTAGACCTCGCTGCGGATCTGCTCCCGCGACTTCCATGCGGGGTGACCCGCACCGGGCAGTTTATCCAAGACATTGTCGCGCACCCACTGGTTCGCACGCGTGGCGTCAAACTCATTGGACACCGCGTAGTATTCACGGCCGTCCTCCGCGACGATGCCGATGGAGACTAGCTCAATGGTCGAGCCGTCTTCGATGAACTCTGTGTCGTAAAAGTAACGCACTAGTTCGCCTCACCCTCCGGGCCCTCAGGTTTGCGTGGCCAAAACATCACCGCTGCAACGAACAGTACGAGTAGCGGCGAAATCACATTCCTGGCTATCTCAAGATCACTCGTGACGAGATACGCTCCCACCGCGCAGCACACGAGCACAATACGAGTAACGAGGTCCCGGTCCATCAAACGTCCTTACTTAATCCTCTTCGGGCTCGGCGCCCTCAGGGTAGCGCCCCGTCTCTTCCAGATGCTTTTTGACGTCCGAAGCATACACATCCACGTACGGGTACCCGGACAACGCAGACATCTTGTGCATCACGAAGTCCGTAAACGGACGCATCACCTCCCGCGAGTGCGGATCAAATCCGTGCTCCGTCGCCCAAGCGTGCGGGTCAATAGGTTCGCTGAGCTTGATGCGGACCTTCGCCGGGCGCGGAAGTACCGACCCGATCGGGTTCGCCTCGCGGGTGCCAATCATGGCCACCAAGATCACCGGCGCTCCCGTGTCCATCGCGACACGAGCCATACCGGTGCGCCCCTTGTAGATGCGACCATCCGGTGAACGCGTGCCTTCCGGGTAGATACCGAACACGTCGTTGCGATCAACAATCACCTCGCGCGCAGCCTGCTGCAGGTTCGCGCCCGCATTCGAATCACCGCGATGCACAGGGATCTGACCAACAGCGGTAAAGAAAAACCGCTTGAACCTGCCCCTCAAGCCAGGTTGCGTAAAGTACTCGCTCTTCGCCGGAAACGTGATTTGCCGACGCAGCATCAGCGGCAGATAGAACGAATCCATCACCGCTTGGTGGTTCGAGACAAGAATGACGCCGCCTTCGTCCGGCACATGCTCCGCGCCTTCAATCGTGGGACGGTTCCACACGAGCAGCGCTGGACCTAGCAACGCCTTAAACGCCGAATACCACTTGTTATGCACGCTGTCTCCCTGCTAGATCCTCACGAGCCAAGTCTGCGACACCGATCATACCTGCCTGCGGGCCCAGCTCTGCGCATAGAATCTCCGGAACAGGACGGTACCCGGAGCCAACCATGTTACGACGCAACGAATCCTTGGCATCTTCCATAAAGAGGTCTGCGTCGGCGCTCACGCCACCGCCAAGAACCACCAGGCCCGGATCCATAACGTCAGCCACAATCGACAGGCCACGGCCCAACCACTCGGCAAAACTGGCAAGCGCCTTCACGCCAAGCTCATCGCCCTCGCGTGCAGCCTCCATCACGTCATGGCCCGTCGCCCGCTTATCGACGACCTTCCGGTACAAACCGCACTTCTTAAAACCGCCGTGCGCTGCGACCTCCAAAGCACAGTCCACCAACGACGTGCCCGAGGCGTACCGCTCCAAGCAGCCCTGCTTACCGCAGGAACACACGCGCCCATCTGGCACAACAGTCAAGTGCCCGAACTCGGGGGCAGTGCCGAACGATCCGCGGTAAATCTTGCCATCAATCATCAGCGTTGCGCCGATACCGGTACCGACGGCAAAGAACACCCAGATATCCGCATCCTTTGCTGCGCCAAATCGGTATTCACCCCAGGCTGCCGCGTTCGCGTCGTGCTCAAGGCGGACCGGTAGCCCCAGAGCCTCCTCAAGCTGCGCCCGAACCGGCTGGTCGTTGCGCCACGGCAAATGCGGGGCGAACCGCACGATCTCGCAGTCCGGGTCAAGAAAGCCGGCGATAGCCAAGCCGACAGCATCAACCACGTACTCCCGCTGCAGCTGCCGCACCATATCGACGATGCCGTCGATAAGCTCATCACCAGTCTGCGGAGTACCAGTAGATATCGATGCAACGATGCGCCCAGAGTCATCAACCACTGCTGCGCGAGTATTCGTCCCGCCGATATCAAAACCGACAGTCAGCTTGGATTCAGTAGACATACATGACCATGCTAGTCGCCGAGAGCCTGAGAAAATAATAATTTCTCACACCGCTCCCCCAACACCTGCCACGAAAACTCCCGCTGCACATGGCGTCGCCCGGCCTCCCCCATCGATTCCCGCAGCAGGGGATCACGCAGCAGACGCACCAACGCCGCGACAAGTGCATCATCATTCTTATCGACGACCACTCCGCTGTGGTCCGTCACCGTTTCCGGCGCACCGCCCGAATCACCAGCGACCACCGGCACCTCACACGCCTGGGCCTCGAGAAACACAATCCCGAGACCCTCAACGTCGAGGCCTCCGCCGCGGGTACGAACCGGCATCGCGAACACGTCTGCAGCCGCAACGATTCGACACAGGTCATCGTCGCTGACCCGCCCGGTGAACCTGACACCGTCGACGCCCTCCGCCATCGCGTGAAGCCGACGGGCATACGGCCCCTCCCCAACAATCACCAATTGTGCACCCGGCACCTGCTCGCGCACCCTAGGCAGGACGCGGATCAACCGGTCTTGCCCTTTGCGTTTCACCAGACGCGACGCACACACAATCAGCGGAGACTCCGCGCCGATTCGGAACGAAGCTCTGGTCTCCAACTTCTCCTGCTGCGTTGCGGGCGCGTAGCGGGACGTCGATACGCCTGAGGGAAGCGCAACGAACTGAGGATTCGGACCAAATGCATCCTTGAATCGCCCCAGTGTGTACTCCGAAATGTACGTGATTACATCGGCACTACCGCCAATCGTTCGCAGCAGTCGACGACCAACGCGAAACATTGACCACCCGACCTCATGGCCATGCGTCGTCGCCACAACCCGCGAAGCACCCGCACGCTTCGCAGCACCCCCCATCGCTCCAAGAGGAGCTGCAGCACCAAACCACACCGTATCGACGTGCTGCTGCCTGATAATTCGCTGCATCATCCTCCGGACAGCAGGAGTAGGCAACATTACTGGAAAGGGCCAGCGAATAATCGTGTACGGCTGTTCCGCATCCCAAGCGAGAGCAGCCGCCTTATCCTGCATCGAGGCAAACACAATGATGCTCTGCGCCCCCCGACGGTGAACGACTTCCTGCACATAGTCCCGCAAGTACGACTGAATCCCACCGACAGTCGGTGGGAAATCATTCGTCACCAATAAAACAGTCATGGTGCCTAATAACGGACAGCGCCCTGGACCGGCATCGAATTCAACGGGACAACCTGAACCGGAATACCGTAGTCAGAGGCATGCACAACCATGCCGTCGCCGATATACATGCCAACGTGCGTCACTCCCGGGTAATAACCGACAATGTCACCTGGCTGCAGGTCCCCCATGCTCACCGGCATGCCACCAGCAAGCTGAGCCTGCGAGGTACGCGGGATCGCCTTACCGTTCTGCCCGTAAGCCCACACCATGAGCCCAGAGCAGTCGAACGCCGACGGCCCCGTCGCGCCCCAGCCATAAGGCTTGCCAACCTGCGCGAGCGCGGCACCGACAACCCCATCCCCCACCGGAGGCAACGAGCCAGCATCAACGGGGTGCAGACGTCCCTCCCACAACGAACGCGCCTCCGGCGACAAATTATCGACGCGCGCCTCAATCTCCTCAATCTGTCCCTGCAGCGCCTCGCGCTCACGCTCGAGCTTCGAACGCTTTGAATCAAGGTCATTGCGGAGATACTGCGCTTCCGCAAGGGCTACGTTTGCAGCATTCGCCTTCGTTGCCGCGTCCTGGGCAGCGCCTTCGTACTCGCGGAGCACACTTTGCTGCTTGCGGGACAGCGAATCCAGGTACGCAGCACGGTCAATAGCAGTCTGGGGACTACCAGAGTCCAGCGTTGTAAGGATCACATCGGCCTGGACGTTGCGGTACCGGGACGCAGCGAGGCGGTCTACTTCCCTTTGGAGATCATCACGAGCGATTGTCGCAGCTTGGACTTGGGTACGTGCATCCGCCACCTCAGACTGCAGGCGCTCAAGTTCCTCCGACTTCGCGGCAATATCATCCTCGACGCCCTTGAGCTCTTCTACCTTTGCGGTGACCTCATGCGAAAGCTCATCAACCTGATGAATCAGTTCCTCGACATCATCCGCTACTGCGGACGGAGCAGCAACGCTACTGCCCACAACGACAGAGAGCGATGCACCCAGCGCCACGCGCTTCCCCCAGGAACGCCCATTTGCAACATGACGCGCATGTAAAGAGTGTTTAGCCACTTAAAGCCCCTTCGCTGGCAAGAAAAACTATCACCAATATAGCGAGAGGGGCTTAAAGTTACAATCTTGTAATTCTTCTGCCGACCCCCACCACAATCGTTTGGATCGGCCGATAAATACCGTGCTTAGAAGCGCACAGCGGAGTGCACTGGCATCATGTGCAGCGGACGCTCAGCGACCGGTGCGTTGGTGTTCAGTGCATCAATGATGGTGCCGTTGCCGGTGTAGATACCAACGTGGGAAGCGCCACCGTAGTAAGCCACGATGTCACCAGGCTGAAGCTGATCAAGCGGAACCGGAGTACCCGCAGCCGCCTGCGCCTGCGAGGTACGAGGGATGGACTTACCAGCCTGCGCATATACCCAGGAGGTGAAACCGGAGCAGTCGAACACGTTCGGGCCCGCAGCGCCGTATACGTATGCAGCACCAATCTTTGTACGTGCAATATCGACCAGGCGCTGACCTGCGGAGACCTGCGGCGTTGGAGCAACTGCCGGCGCAGCAACGTTTGCGGAGTATGCCTTCGCGACTGGCGCCTTGAACTGAGCCTCGACGTTTGCCAGCCATGCACCAAACGAAGGTACGTTGTTGACGCCAGGAACCGCTCGAACCTGCGCAATTGCCGTAGGGACATCAGCATTGGACTTCTGACCTGCCAGGGATGGGATCCAAGCCTCGATGCCAGGAATCGCAGCGATGCCCGGCACGTTCTCAATACCTGGGACCTGAACAGCTACCGGCGAGTTCGGGACGCGAACCTCAGCCGCCTCTGCAGAGATTGGCGAGAGCAGCGAGGCACCTGCAGCTGCTGCGGTCACTACCGCGACGTTACGTGCAGTGCTGTGTGCCTGACGACGGTGCTTAGCCATAATTGTAAAACTCCATATCTTCTCTTTTGCCGACCGAGTTAGCTGACGGGTTGGGCTAGAGAACCAGCCTTACGACTTCCACGGAAAACTCCGCTCTCGTTCGCATTCACCCCAGAGAGAAAATCCTGCTTGGGTCCCCGGCTTCCTGAAGCCACTAAGGCTCAGGGAATTAGGCGCTATATGTACTTACTGTTTGCTTTCAACGGCTGTTGCTGCAATGTCTCGATTAGGTTACGAAACGGAAACATCTTTGTCCAACGACACGGCCGTTATCGTTCCGTTATTTTTCCTCTCCCCCATTTCGCGCGAATGTTCCTGAGAACTGCAAGCCGAGCGCCACAATGTGCCCAACCAGACAAATGACCCCCTACCTGCTCTTTTGCCAACCTTCCCCACCTGTGCCCAGAGCGCCAATTTGGTAAGAATGCACTAAATCACTCTTATGTGACATTACTCACTTCTACTGTATAACGCTTCCATAACGCTTCGAAATGGCTCCAAATTCCTCCGACTTCAGACGTGAAGCGGTGAGCCATTGCGGCGCGTTGATACCGCGGGCCGTAGCAGAACGAAGCCAGAAGTGGGCTCGTGTCATAGCACGGGCGAGATAAAGGTGCTGGGTTCCAAAAGTGGACCGACCGGACATACAAAAACGCCCTGGCCAGCTGTACTCTCGTACAACCAACCAGGGCGCCTTGAGCGACCGCTAGTGTGTTAGAGCCTATTCAGAAGCATTGCGGTCATCGAGGTGTTTGGTTTCCTCGAGCTTGCGCAACGTCTCGATCTCCTCATGATGGTTCTCGCGCTGCTCGTCCCGGACGCGCTCGGAAACGCCAAGCTCAGCAGGCTTGAATTTACCGATGGTCTCGGAGTCAGCGAAGCCGAGCTGGTTGAGTCGCTTCGGAACCGGAGCACCAGCGTAATCGAGTGGCACTGGGTGTCCATGCTCGTCGACTGGGCCAAGCGGCTGGTGGATCTCCACAAACGCACCGTTAGGCAGCTTCTTGATGATGCCCGTTTCGATACCGTGCTCCAGAACCTCACGGTCGGAACGCTGCAAACCAACACAAATACGGTAGGTCAGCCAGTATGCGAACGGCGGCAAGACAATGAGACCGATGCGACCGAACCAGGTCATCGCATTCAGCGAGATCTGGAAGAAGTGAGCAACGTGGTCGTTGCCACCGGAAACGGTCAGCAACAGGAAGAACACGAGTGCCATCACACCGAGGCCGGTACGCACTGGAACGTCACGTGGGCGCTGCAGCAGGTTGTGGTGCGCCGTGTCACCGGTCACCTTCGCTTCGATGAACGGGTAGCTGATCAGCAGGACGACCATGACGCCACACATGAGGGCAACCCAGAAGGCACCCGGAATGGTGTATGGGCCGAGGTAGAGCTCCCACGCTGGCATGACACGAGCTGCGCCGTCAGTCCACAGCATGTAAACGTCAGGCTGCGAACCGGCGGAGACCTGCGACGGGTTGTATGGGCCGATGTTCCAAATGCCGTTGATGGTGGTCAGACCAGCCATAGCAGCGAGGACACCGAAGACAACCATCATGAAGCCGATCGCCTTGACTGCGAAGACCGGCATAATGCGGATGCCAACAACGTTGTTCTCCGTACGGCCGGGGCCTGGGAACTGGGTATGCTTCTGGAACCAGACGAGCAGCAGGTGCGCTGCGATCAGAGCCAGGATCACGCCCGGGAGGATCAGAACGTGCAGGATGTAGAAGCGGTCCAGCATCAGGTCAGACGGGAAGTCGCCGCCGAAGATTGCCCAGTGCATCCAGGTACCGATGATCGGGATACCAACAATAATGGCAGACATAATACGGAGGCCAACACCAGAGAGCAGGTCGTCTGGCAGGGAGTAACCCATGAAGCCTTCGGCCATGCCGATGAGAATCAGGGTAACGCCGATGACCCAGTTAGCCTCACGTGGGCGGCGGAACGCACCGGTGAAGAAGATACGCATCATGTGGGCGAACATCGCCATCATGAACATCAGCGCAGCCCAGTGGTGCATCTGACGAACGAACAGGCCACCGCGGACCTCGAATGAAATATTCAGAGCCGTGGCGTACGCGCGTGACATTTCCACGCCGTTGAGCGGTAGGTACCCGCCGTCGTAGATCACCTTCGTAATGGAAGGGTCAAAGAACAGCGCGAGGTAAATACCTGTCAGCAGCAAGATAATGAAGCTGTACAGCGCCATCTCACCGAGCATGAAAGACCAGTGGCTCGGGAAGACCTTATTCAACTGTGGCCGGAGGAAACCGGCTACCGTGTACCGCGAATCAACGTTGTCCGCGGCTTGTGCAAGTTTAGTACTCATTAGGATTTACGCTCCCAGAATGCCGGGCCGACGGGCTCGATGAAGTTTCCGTTGGCGATGAGGTAACCGTCTTCGTCAACAGTCACAGGAAGCTGAGGCAGAGCACGGGCAGCCGGTCCGAAGATCGGTTTGCCGTACTGCAGTGCGTCGAACTGCGACTGGTGGCACGGACAAAGGATGCGGTTCGTCTGCGCTTCGTAAAGCGAGGTCGGGCAACCAATGTGCGTACAAATCTTGGAGTATGCGTAGTAATCCCCGTAGTGGAAATCTTCCTGACCTTCACGCTCAACGACGCGGCGTGCGTCCTCAGAGCGAAGGCGGATCAGCATAACTGCGTTACGAGGGCCATGCAGCGAGTGCATGTGGTGTTCGTATACGTCGCGCTCTGGGTCGTAAATGTCACCATCGTTGACATCCTCCGGGTAGAGCGGGAATACCGTCTCCATGGAAGCAGCAGCGAGGTCTTCTGGACGCATACGCACCAGGCGGGAAACACCTGCCGTGGAGTAGTGCGAGCCAGCTACGCCTTCGTGCAGCTCGGCGATCGCGCCAGTGTCGCGACCGAGGTAAACCTTGACGCCCTTCTCCTGCATGGTCCACCCGTGTGTCCAAAGCGTGCCATCACCTAAGTAGTTAAGGTCGTGGCGCTTCTTCCACGGGTTTTTGATCATGCCACCGAGGGGTGCAACGACCATGAGGCCGGCGAGAACACCAGCGGTGCCAAGCAGACCCTTCATTGCCTTACGACGACCAAGGGTGGAAGTCTCCCAGGCATCATTCAGCAGAGCGGTCGTCGTGCGACGGTCCAATTCGGAAGAACGGCCGTCGTGACGACGCTGTACGGAGATCTCCTCAGGGATGAACTTCTTCACGTACTGGACAATCGCGATACCCAGGGCGGCAAAACCGACACCAGAAGTAAGGCCGAGCAGTGGCGTGTAAAGCGTGTAAACCCAAAGTCCTTCATCGCCGTGGAAGCGTGGCTCCCATGGCCAGAAGAGGTAGACACCGAGGAACGCGATTCCGCAGAGCACCGAAATAATCAACCAAATGTTGATTCCGAGTTCGGAAGACTTCTCGCGTGGGTCGCCATCAACTGGGAACCGCTCCTTGCGGTACGCAACGGTGACGTCGTCGAGTTCCGTGCCCAGAGCAGCGAGCTCCGCGTTATTCATGCGGTCCAAATCTTGGGATGTGTAGTTCTTGTTTACTTCACTCATGAGCGCGATCCAATCCAGATAGCTGCGGCAGCAACGAGCGTTACGCCGATCATCCACATAGCCATACCTTCAGAAACTGGGCCAAGGCCACCAAGGGCGTAACCGCCAGGGCTTGGGGTTTCCTTCGAGGACTTAATAAACGCAATGATGTCGCGCTTCTCGTCGGCGCTGAGCTGGCGGTCCGAGAACTTTGGCATGTTCTGCGGGCCAGTCAGCATCGCCTGGTAGATCTCCTGCTCATTCGCTGGGTCCAACTCCGGCGCATACTTACCAGAAGACAGTGCGCCACCGCGGCCGGTGAAGTTGTGGCAAGACGCGCAGTTCAAGCGGAAGAGCTCGCCGCCACGTGCGACGTCGCCAGCCTGAATCTGGCCATCGTAGTTCTTACCGCGAAGCTCTTCCTTCGCGAGTGATCCGTCTGGGTTGTACACCAGCTCCGGTCCCCCACCGTTGGCAGCAACATAGGCAGCCAGTGCCAGTGCTTGAGACTCGGTGTAACGAGGACGCTTGCGTTCAGCCTGAGCGTCATTCGACATCATCGGCATACGTCCGGAGTTGACCTGGAAGTACACAGCACCTTCGCCGGTGCCGATCAGGGACGGGCCGCGGCCTTCAACACCCTGGAGGTTTGCGCCATGGCAAGTGATGCAAGCGACGTCGTAAATGTCCTTGCCTTCTTGAATCATTGCCTGGTCATCTTTTTGCGCAGTAGCGACCTGCGCGTTCGGGGCAAGCGCCGATGCGAGGAAACCCGCACCCGTGAGGCCGAGCGTCAAGGCTGCTGCACCAGCAAAGGTGCGCTGCGCCTTGCGCCGACTGCGCTTTTTCTTAGGTGATTTTTCCATCTTGTTCCCTTTGAGCGTCAGTGTCTAATACAGATAAATGGCCTTCCGTCATTTCGACGGCGACTCTACGTATCAGATACCTATTGAACGATATACAGAGTAATGAAGACGCCGACCCAAATTACGTCAACAAAGTGCCAGTAGTAAGAGGTCACCATTGCTGCAGTAGCTTGTGCCGGAGTGAACTTCGACTTAGATACGCGGAGCAGCACAACCACGAAGGCAATGATGCCGGCGGTCACGTGCGCCATGTGGAAGCCAGTGATGATGAAGAACACTGACCCGAAGACACTCGCCTGAATGGTCACGCCGTGCATGATCATTTCTCCCCACTCGAAAGCCACGAGTCCGAGGAAGACAACGCCAAGCGCGATAGTTACCGTGAACCATTTGCGGAGCCCAAAAACGTCACCCCTTTCTGCTGCAAATACGCCGAACTGAGAAGTCACGGAAGAAGACACGAGCACGATCGTGATGATCAAGCCGAACATCACGTTCAGGTGTGCCGTCTGGTTATCCCAGTCGCCTGCGGTCATACCGTTTGCACGCGAGGTGAAATACATCGCGAACAAACCGGCAAAGAACATCAACTCTTGGGCGAGGAACGCGATCGTGCCAACGCTGACCATGTTTGGTCGGTTCAGCGCCGGGACACGATTCTGCGGTGTCGCCATACCTTGGTTAGAAATTGCGGTCGTCACGCATGTGATTATCCCCTGTTTTCGGGTCAAAGTCATCTCCTTTCACCCACAAACTTTTCGGCAGATTTCGCGCTAACCTGCCTTTTCTGGCCTAATAGCGCTCGAAGGAAATAACTTTCTGCAATACCGGGAACTTTTCTAGCCACTCATCCGACTACATCAATGCAGGTCACAACTTTCTCGACTTCATTCAGCTCACTTTCGGCTGATTTTTAGGCAATCCAGGATTCTTTTTCATCGATTCTTTGCGGTGTTTCAAAAGTTCCCAATAGTGATGGGACTCACATTCCACCGCTGCCGTTTCCGCCTGCAGACCTACTTTCGTATGACCCCCAAGTGTTACGAATGAGTTCAACCGAAAGGATGAAAATAGCAAGCAAAAATCCCCTTCAGCCTTAGCTGAAGGGGATCAGTTTTCGCCGACACCTCCCGAAGGCGGGGAGGTCAGCGAATCTTTAGTGCTTCTCGCGCGGGATACCGTACTGCAGATTCAGCTGCGTAGTGGTCCACACGAGGAATACTGCGCCAAACACGACGAGCCACAGCTGCCAGAATGCAATTCCGAGTCCGAGGAACATAACCGCACCAGACATTGCGAACGGCCAGATGGAGCTTGGCGAGAAGAAGCCGAGCACGCCTGCGCCATCTTCAACCTCTGCCTCTTCCCAGTCTTCCGGAACAACGTCCATGCGACGCTCGGTGATGTCGAGGTAGACAGCGAGCATGAAGCAGAGCGCAGTAGCGAGAACCAAGCCAACGCCACCGACCCATTCGAGCCCGTAGAGGTAAGCATCTTCACCAATCCACGCTGTGCTGATCATGTAGAAGACTGCCATCAGCGCCAGGAAGGTACCGATTGCGTAGAAAACTTTTGAACCAGTTGCCATTTCTCTGCCTTCTCTTTCTATACCGTCGCGTTAGGGTCGTTGGTGTTGTTGCCGTCGCGGGTGCCGTGGCGGTCAGACACGAACGGACGTGTGGAGGTGGCGTACGGCGCTTCGCCGATGGATGCGAGCGCATCGGAGTTTGGCGCCTCAGGGTTGTCAATACGGAACTGAATGTACTGAGCAAACTTTTCTGGGGTCACGGCACGAACCTCGAAGTTCATCATCGAGTGGTAAGTACCGCACATCTCGGCACAGCGACCAACGAATGCGCCAGTCTTATCGATCTTCTCAATCTGGAATGCACGCTGCTGCTGGTTCACCTCTGGGTGAGCGTAGGTATCACGCTTGAAGAGGAATTCAGGAACCCAGAATGCGTGGTTCACGTCACCGGATGCGAGACGGAACTCAATCGCACGATCGGTTGGCAGGACGAGCACCGGAACCTCTTCGGTGGTTCCGAGAGTCTCAATCTCATTGAAATTGAGGTACGAGAGGTCACCGGTAGAAGTGCCGTGGATTGGGTTCGGGTTCTTAATATTCTCGTCGTCGTACTTCGTTGCCTCAGCCTTGGCCTGACGCTCGGTGTCAACACCGTCATATGCCTGACCGTTCGAGGTGAACTCACCGTCAACGTTTGCGTAGCCAAACTTCCAGTTCCACTGGTATGCGGTTACGTCAACCGTCACTTTCGGGTCCTTGCCGAGGGCTGTAGTCTTCGTCTGCGCCTGGACGGTGAAGAAGAAGAGCACCATAACAATGACGATCGGAATGATCGTCAGTACAAGTTCCAGCGGCACGTTGTACTGGAGCTGCTTCGGAAACTCAGACTTGCCGCGCTTCTCCTGACTCTTCGCGTTCCACTTGAAAATCGCGGTGAGGAACAAGCCCCACATGATGATGCCGATAATCCATGCTGCAACCCAGGTCCATACCCAGAAGTTGTACATCTGCTCGCCCTCAGGGGTAACAGGATCTGGCCAACCCATATCCAGCACCTTCGAGAGCGCCTCTGGCGGTGCAACCTCACAGCCCGTCAGCGCGAGACCGCCCAGCAGGAGCGATCCGGCAACTGCGATTTTCTTCGCGAAGTTGCGGTCCTTTACCTTTTCCACGTGTGTCTGCCTTCCTGTCCACACTCGCTGTTTACGGCAGGACGCACAAACAGGTGCGCCCAAGCATTGTTACTCCGTCAGAATAGTGGATAGGGCGCATCGCCTCTGAATTCTTTTGATTTTGAGTCGAGGTAAGCATTCGTGGTCAGCTGACATCTTTTACCGTGTATGCAAAAGCCGTGCACTCAACGGGTTTTGCATAAAACGGTACAAACGTCCTGGTAAGAGCTTTATTTTTCACTCAAATTGCTCAACCATAAGTTGGCCCCCTTTTGGGGACCGAATAAAGGATGAAGAATTTCCGCATTTTGGCGCTGGTTTCGTTGGTTCGCGCATCTCCTACAGAAAACCCTATTGTTGATTGGAAGAAATGCTTCGTGGCCCAGCACTCCGCACGGCTGCGTACACCTTATATATAGGAGAGGTTTTCAAGTCTATGTGTGGCCTGTTGGCTCTACTCACCACAAACAGCAATGCCGCAAGCTTCGTGGAAGCCGCGGAACGTGCGTTGCCCTGCATGTATCACCGTGGCCCTGATGCCGCCGGCACCTGGAACGACGACCACGCCGTTTTTGGTTTCAACCGCCTTGCCATTATCGATCTCGAGCATTCTCACCAACCCCTACGCTGGGGCCCGAAGGAGAATCCGGAGCGCTACGCGCTGACGTTCAACGGCGAGATTTATAACTACATCGAGCTTCGCGAGGAACTGCAGGAGGCAGGCTACGATTTCAATACCTCGGGGGACGGCGAGCCAATCGTTGTTGGCTTCCACCACTGGGGAGAGAGGGTTGTCGAACACCTGCGAGGCATGTTCGCGTTTGTCATTTGGGACACCGAGACACAGCGTATGTTCGCGGCACGTGATCAATTCGGCATTAAGCCCTTGTTTTACGCTACTACCCCAGTGGGCACTGTGTTCGCTTCCGAGAAAAAGTCCATCCTAGAAATGGCTCCAGAGCTGGAGATTGGTCTCGACCTAGATCGGCGAGCTATCGAGCACTACGTTGACCTGCAGTATGTTCCCGAACCAGAAACGTTGCACGAGAGCATTCGACGCGTGGAGTCTGGCTGCACGGTGTCACTGACGCCTGGCGGTGAAGTCAAATCGGAGCGCTACTTCAAACCACACTTCAAACCACAGCAAGTCCCACAAGGTCAAGAACAGAAGCTTTACGACAGGATCGCTCAGGCGCTCGAAGACTCCGTCGAGAAGCATATGCGTGCGGACGTCACCGTCGGTTCTTTCCTCTCCGGCGGCATTGATTCGACAGCGATTGCGGCCCTGGCGAAGAGGCACAATCCAAACTTGCTGACGTTTACCACCGGCTTCGAGCGCGAGGGCTACTCCGAGGTAGACGTGGCTGCGGAGTCCGCTGAGGCGATTGGTGTTGAGCACATCGTGAAGATTGTCTCGCCTGAAGAGTACGCGGACGCGGTGCCGAAGATCATGTGGTACCTCGATGATCCGGTCGCGGACCCTTCGCTTGTCCCGCTGTTCTTCGTCGCACAGGAGGCCCGCAAGCACGTCAAGGTGGTGCTCTCGGGTGAGGGTGCCGACGAGCTGTTCGGTGGGTACACCATCTATAAGGAACCGCTGTCGCTCGCGCCGTTCGAGAAGTTGCCGACGCCTCTTCTACGGGGACTGAACAGGCTAAGCCGTGTGCTGCCGGAAGGCATGAAGGGCAAGAGCTTACTCGAACGCGGTACGACCCCAATGGAGGACCGTTACTACGGTAACGCTCGTTCCTTTAACTTCGAGCAACTACAGCGTGTGCTGCCGTGGGCGAAGCATGAGTGGGACCACCGCGAGGTCACCGCGCCGATTTACGCCACATCGACAGAGATGGATCCAGTTGCCCGGATGCAAAACTTGGACCTGTTTACCTGGATGCGCGGCGATATCTTGGTCAAGGCGGACAAGATGAACATGGCGAACTCGCTGGAGTTGCGCGTGCCGTTCCTGGATAAAGAGGTCTTTGAAGTCGCGCAGACGATCCCGTACGACCAGAAGATCGCGCACGGCACCACCAAGTACGCGTTGCGTAAGGCGATGGAGCAGATCGTTCCGCCGCATGTTCTCCACCGCAAGAAGCTGGGATTCCCTGTTCCGATGCGCCACTGGCTGGCCGGCGATGAGCTCTTTGGTTGGGCGCAGGACACGATCCGTGATTCGCAGACCGACCATATCTTCGCCAAGGACCAGGTGCTGGAGATGCTCAAGGAGCACCGTGACGGTGTTTCCGATCATTCGCGTCGCCTTTGGACGGTGCTTGCGTTTATGATCTGGCACGGCATTTTTGTCGAGCATCGCATTGATCCGGGCATCGAGCACAAGGAATACCCGGTTCAGCTTTAAGGAGGACCTGCTCATGTGGACCAAGAAACGAGTACTGACCACCATCGTTGCGATGCTCAGCGCGTTACTGCTTGCAGTTGGCGCCGTGGCGTTCGTCTACGGTCCGACGCTCACCGCGATGCTGACGGGCACCGCTCGTTTCGCGGGGACACAGACGCCGAAGCGGTATAGCGCGACGGTGCTCGCGCTCGCCGAGCAGGGCATCTACGCCGACTCGACAGAGTTCGAGGAGGCGAAGGCCCGCGCAAAGGAGGCCGCAAAGCAGGCTGATACGCTTCACGACGTTTACCCCGCCCTCGAGGACGCAGTCAAAGCTGCTGGCGGGAAGCACTCCCGTCTGATTGAACCTGGTAACCCTAACCTCGGCTGGACTATGGAAGAGAAGTCGGAAGCCGCAGTCAGCGTCGAGGGCCGCGTTGCGGTGGCAACCGTGCCTGGCGTCGATCAGCACGATGATGTGCAGGGCTACGCAGACACGCTCGCAACAGGTCTGGCTTCCGCACGTGATGCCGGGGCATGCGGGGCGGTCGTTGACCTGCGTGGCAACGACGGAGGCGACATGGGTCCAATGGTCTCAGGCCTCTCCTCACTGTTGCCGGATGGCGCGGTGCTCGAATTCGTCTCTCGGACGAACACTACCCAGGTCACGGTTGAGGGGAACTCGGTGACCGGCGGCGGCACCCCGATCACGACTTCTGGCGGGAAGTGGGATGCGCCGGTGGCGGTCTTAGTCGATGGCGACACTGCTTCGTCGGGCGAGGCCACGATGCTGTCGTTCCGGGGGCTCGAGCACTCCCGCAGTTTCGGGTCCCCTACTGCGGGCTACGCGTCGGCAAACATGGTGTACGACTTCCCGGACGGCAGCCTGCTGATGCTGACTATCGCGAAGGACAAGGCACGCACTGGCGAGGAGTTCGCCGAAGATCCGGTGCAGCCCGACGTCGAAACCGATGTGCCGTTCGAGGAGGCCAAGCAGTGGCTCGACACCGAGTACGGCTGTAAATAGTCCGCGCAGACGAAACACCCCGCGCTCCCCTCAATCATGAGGTGGGCGCGGGGTGTTGGCGTCGAAAAGCTACTGCTTAGTTGAAGCTATCGCCGCACGCGCAGGCCGAGCCAGCGTTCGGGTTATCGATGGTGAAGCCCTGCTGCTCGATGGTGTCAGCGAAATCGATCGTTGCACCGGTGAGGTACGGCACGCTCATCTTGTCCACGACGAGGCGCACACCCCCGACAACGTCAGCCTTGTCGCCGTCGAGCTCGCGGTCGTCAAAGTACAGCTGGTAGCGCAGGCCAGCGCAGCCACCTGGCTGAACAGCAATGCGAAGCGAAAGGTCGTCGCGGCCTTCCTGGTCGAGCAGAGCCTTCGCCTTTGCAGCCGCTGCTTCAGTAAGGGTCACGCCCGTGGCAGAGGTAGGTGCAGTCATTCTTTCTCCTTGCTTAGCGAATATCTTCACGCAAGATGCGTGCTTCGGAGTGTGGCACTAGCGTACTCGCATCACACCGTCATCGTCTACAGCGTATGGGAGCGGGCGCTTATTCCCCACTTTCGGGGACGGCCTTGTAGCCTGTATAGCGTGAAACTTCCTTGGCAGAAATCTGATGAGGCTCCAGCCGCCGCTGCTGCCGCAGCGAATCGAGCGGAGACTCCCGAAACCGACGCGGAACCCGCGAAAAAGTACCCGAAGGGCTACACCCCTCCAAAGGGGCGGCCGACGCCGAAGCGCATCGATCAGGAGATCAAGCGCGGCGTAGTGCGCGACCCCAACGCGACGACTCCTGCTCAGCAGTACCAGAAGAACAAAGAGTTAAAGAAGTCGATGTCGAAGGAGGAGTGGAAAGCCTATAAGAAGCAGCAGCGCGAAGAGGCGAAGAAGCACAACCGTGAGGTCCAAGCCAAGATGGACGCCGGCGACGAGCGCTACCTCATGGACCGCGACCGTGGCGAAACCCGCCGCTTCGTCCGCGACTGGGTGGATTCTCGCCGCTTCATGAACAACTACGCGATGCCTCTGGCGATCCTGCTGTTCCTCATCCTCTTTATCGGTTCTTGGTACCCCGAGATTGCCGGAGCCATCGCCATTTTGCCGATGGTGTTTATCGTGCTGATTCTTGGTGAGGCATTCCTGATCGGCAAGCGTGCGAACAACGCTGTGCGCGCGAAGTTCCCGGGCACTGCAGATACCGGTTTCGGTCTTGGTATGTACGCGTTTTCGCGCGCGTCGCAGCCGCGGAAGTGGCGCTCGCCGAAGCCACAGGTGCGCATCGGCGAGACCGTGAACTAAACGGACAAAGGACGTTTCATGGCTGTTGCATTCGACCCGATTGAGCATCCAAGCGAAACCCTGCGCCGCGAGCTTGCCCGCGAACTACTGCGCAGCCCGGAGGGGCGCGGTCTCGGTCGCGTGGGAACGATTGCGGAATGGACTGCCTCGGTGCAAAACCGTACGCGCCCGGTTGCGTTCCGTCAGCCGCAGTGCGTGCTTGTCGCCGGTAACCACGGTGTTGCAGCACGCGGTATTTCCGCGCAGCCGCACGACGCCGCCTGGACCGCTGTAAAGCAGATTGCGGCAGGTAGCGGTGTCGCTCGCGTTGCTGCGGAAGCCGCGGGCGCGTCGATTATTCAGATTAATGACTACTTAACGCTGCCGACAGGCGCGATAGACCGGCAAGCCGCCATGACGCCCGAGGCGTTCGAGCAGGCAGTCGCGCACGGTGCTCGCGTCGTTGACCAGGGCGTAGACAGTGGAGTTGACCTGTTCATTCCTGGAGACATTGGCGTCGGCAATTCGACGGTCGCCGCCGCCGTCTATGGCGCGCTGTCGCGCACCGAGCCGGTCAAGGTCATCGGGCGCGGCTCGGGCATCGACGACAACGTCTGGAAGGTGAAAGTTGCGGCAATTCGGGACGCCATGTTCCGGGTGCGCACCTTTAGTGACGACGTCCCCCGCGTCCTTGCCGAGCTTTCGGGGCCAGATTTCGCGTTCCTTGTCGGTATGTTCGCGCAGGCCGCGGTTCGTCGAACCCCCGTACTTTTCGACGGCCTCTACGCCACCGTCGCCGCCTACGCCGCCGAGCGCCTCGCACCCGGCACGAAGCGGTGGATCATGGCGGGCCAGCTCAGTCCGGAGCCCGCCCAGATGCTGGCGCTCCAGGCCCTCGATATCATTCCGGTGCTGGCACTGGACTTGTCGCTCAACCAGGGAGTGGGCGCGCTCGCAGCGCTGCCGCAAATCAACCTGGCTTCTGAGCTCGTTACTACAGTGCTCGGGCCGGAGGCCCCAGAGGGCGCCCCGGCCTGAGATCCCTCTAGTTCTCGGCTGGGACGAGCGTGTGGTTCCAGCCGTGGACGTCTTCGACCGAGCCGTCCTGGATACCGCGCAGGCGCTCGCGCAGCTGCATGGTGATGGTGCCGGCCTCATTGTTGTTTACGGTGAACTCACCGTGGCGGCTCAGCACGCGCCCGACCGGAGTGATCACCGCTGCGGTACCGCATGCAAGCGTCTCACTGATGGTGCCGTTTTCAGCGCCCTTGTGCCACTGCTCCACCGTGATCTTGCGCTCCTCGGTGCTGTAGCCGAGGTCTTCCGCAACCTGCAGCAGCGATTTGCGGGTGATGCCCGCCAGGAGGGAACCGGACAGTGCTGGGGTGATCAACTTCGCGTCCTTCCCGCTGCCCTCGACGAACATGAGGTTCATGCCGCCCATCTCTTCGATGTACTTGCGCTCAATGGCGTCGAGCCAGACAACCTGGTCGCAGCCCTTTTCTTCTGCCTCGGCCTGCGCGAGCAGGGAACCCGCGTAGTTGCCAGCGAACTTGGCGTCACCGGTGCCGCCGGGCGCCGCGCGGACGTATTCCTCGGAGATCCACACGCTGACGGGCTTGACGCCGCCGGAGAAGTAGGCGCCAGCTGGGGATGCAATGAGGTAATAGGTGTAGGTGCTCGAGGGCTTCACCCCGAGCGTCTTCTCGGTGCCAATCATAAATGGACGCAGGTACAGCGCCGCTTCCCCACCAGCTTCGGGGACCCAGTCCTTATCAATCGTCACCAGCTGCTGCAGCGACTCGATGAACAGATCCTCCGGCAACTCAGGCATTGCCAGGCGATGCGCGGAATGGGCAAAACGCGTCGCATTCTGCTCGGGGCGGAACGTCGTGATCGAGCCGTCGTGGTGACGGTATGCCTTCAGGCCTTCGAAGATCGCCTGCCCGTAGTGGAAGACGTTGGTCGCCGGGTCCAGCGAGATCGGCCCGTACGGGCGGACCTGCGCGTTATGCCAACCGTTGGCCTCGTCCCAGTCGATGGAGACCATGTGGTCAGTAAACTCTTGCCCGAAGGCTGGGTTTGCGAGCACTGCATTGCGCTCTTCGTCAGTTGCCTTGTTCGGATTCGGGATAATTTCAAATGGTGTGCCTTGAGTCATGCAGACCACCCTACTCCCCGATTCCACTCTTTGGAACCGGAATTCCATATTTTCTTCCACGCACAAATAGCTTGCCCCGCGCCACGCGTCCCTTATTCCAGGTACCCTTGGCGATGTTCAATAATCTTAAGAAAGGCGCATGTACTCATGACTTTTTCGGTTCCTGAATCGCTGCTCCCGGTCCGGGGCGACTCCGTCTCCCTCAACTTTTCGACGTCCGCTCCGAGCGACACCGCTGCCCTCTTGCTACCCGTGACCTCGGATGACTCGAAGGTTGAAGTCCCAGTGACCTCACTGGCACCGAAGGGTGCACTCGAGGCGCTGGAGACAGTCGGCGCGAAGGGCACCGCCGGCGAGATCACCCGCGTGGTCGTTGATGGGAAGTTGGTCATCGCCTTTGGCCTGGGCAACGCCGATGAGATTGATGACGAGACTGTCCGTCGCGCTGTCGGTTCCCTGGCTCGCACACTGTATGGCACGGAGTCTGCGGTGATCTCGACTGAGTTCGGCGTCGCCCCCGTCGTGGAGGGCCTGCTGCTCGGCGCGTACAAGTACAAAGGCTTCAAGGCCCCGTGCCAGTGCGGCTGCGACGGCGAGCACGGGCTTACCGACGTCACCGTTGTAGGCAAGGACGACGAAAAGGAAGCATTCGACCAGGCAGTGATTCTCGCCGAGTCGGTCATGCTGGCGCGCGATCTTGTGAACACGCCGTCGAACCACCTCTACCCTGCCGTGTATGCGGAGCTCATCGAGAACGTCGGCAAGCAGGTTGGACTCGAGGTCGATGTGTTCGACGAAAAGCAGCTTGAGGAGCAGGGCTTCGGCGGCATCCTCGCGGTCGGCAAAGGCTCCGCCCGCGCACCTCGCTTAGTGCACCTGAAGTGGACGCCTTCCGCGTCGAAGTCCTCTGTCGCGTTGGTTGGCAAGGGCATCACCTTCGATACCGGCGGCATCTCCCTCAAGCCGGGTGCAAAGATGGAGGACATGATTTCCGACATGGGCGGCTCTGCTGCTCAGTTCGGCGCAATTGTTGCAGCTGCCCGCCTCAACCTGGATGTTGCGGTCGACGCCTGGCTGCCACTCGCGGAGAACATGCCATCCGGCACTGCCACCCGCCCAGGCGACGTGATTCGCCACTACGGCGGCATCACCAGCGAGGTACTCAACACCGATGCTGAAGGCCGCCTCGTGCTGGCAGACGCGATTGCACGCGCGGCTGAAGATAACCCTGACTTCATGATTGAGACGTCCACGCTGACCGGCGCTCAGCTCGTCGCCCTCGGCAACCGCACTGCCGGCGTCATGGGCTCTGATGAGTTCCGCGACCGCGTCGCTGCGCTGGGCCGCGAGGTTGGCGAGCAGGCCTGGGCGATGCCACTGCTGGAGGAACAGGAAGAAGAGCTGAAGTCCCCCGTCGCCGATATCCGCAACGTCCACAATGCCCGTACCGGCGGCATGCTGTTCGCTGGCCTGTACCTGTCTCGCTTCGTCGGCGAGGACACCGAGTGGGTGCACATCGACGTCGCCGGCCCGGCGTGGAACGGTGGCTCGCCACGCGGCTACACGCCGAAGCGCGCGACCGGCGCCCCGCTGCGCACGATCGTTGCAACGCTTCGCAGCATTGCTGAAGCCAACTAGTCCCCGGATTTAGGAAAAGGGATGTTCGCCGCGCTCAAACTTGGCGCGGCGTTCTTTCTGTTCCGCTCGCTTCCGCAGGATGCGTTCTTGCTCCATCTTGCGACGCATCCGGTCCGGGTACCCGGTCTCTTCGACGTCATAAAGAGATATATTCAGCAGCGTAGCGACGGCGTCGATACCTTTGGGACCTCCGATGCGCCGGCGGGTGTAGTTGCCCTCTTCATCGACAAGCACG
Source organism: Corynebacterium pseudogenitalium (assembly GCF_024453815.1). Lineage (NCBI taxonomy): Bacteria > Bacillati > Actinomycetota > Actinomycetes > Mycobacteriales > Corynebacteriaceae > Corynebacterium > Corynebacterium pseudogenitalium. The sequence goes on from NZ_CP072934.1 coordinate 1,585,582, forward strand.
ACGGACATCTCGTTGACCATCGTTTCCGGCTCAACAAACCCCTCAACGAAGGCACGCTGCGCAACCCATTCCTGGAGGTAGGCAGCGTCTTCCGGCCGGATGGTTTCGCCGGGCGCGCGTGGGGGTTTGAAGGTGGTCTGCTTCTTCCGCTTGCCGAACAGGTTAAACACTTCTCTCATCATACGGATATTTCTCGACGCCCCAATTCTGCGTTTGGTGGCCTTCAACAAATTAGTTGCCCCCGAAAGGCACGAAAGTCTTCGGTGACAGGTACGCTATTGACCTGTATAGCTTCTACGAAAATGTATCTGCGAGGAGACTAAATTATGGCGCACTCTGTCGAGATGCCTGAGCTGGGCGAATCCGTCACGGAAGGCACTATCACCACCTGGCTGAAGGAAGTCGGCGACAAGGTAGAGGTCGACGAACCATTGCTGGAGGTTTCCACCGATAAGGTCGACACGGAGATTCCTTCCCCTGTCGCCGGTGTAATCCTCGAGATTAAGGCCGAGGAAGACGACACCGTTGATGTCGGTGACGTGATTGTGATTATCGGCGAAGAAGGCGAAGCCCCGGCATCGGACTCGGCAAAGGACGAGGAGCCTCAGGAAGAAGAGGAGCCAAAGAAAGCTCCGGAGGAAGAGAAGGCTGACAAGCCTTCCTCCGGCAACGCCACCGACGTCTCCATGCCTGAGCTTGGCGAATCCGTCACCGAAGGCACCATCACCACCTGGCTGAAGGAAGTCGGCGACACCGTCGAGGTCGACGAGCCACTGCTCGAGGTCTCCACCGACAAGGTCGATACCGAGATTCCTTCCCCTGTCGCAGGCACCCTCGTAGAGATCCTCGCTGAGGAAGACGACACCGTCGAGGTCGGCGAAGTCATCGCCCGCATCGGCGACGCTGACGCCAAGCCAGCTGAAAAGGAAGCTCCAAAGGCCGAAGAGCCAAAGGAAGAAAAGAAGGAAGCTCCGGAGGAAGAGAAGGCTGACAAGCCAGCCTCCGGCGACGCTACCGACGTCTCCATGCCTGAGCTCGGCGAATCCGTCACCGAAGGCACCATCACCACCTGGCTGAAGGAAGTCGGCGACACCGTCGAGGTCGACGAGCCACTGCTCGAGGTCTCCACCGACAAGGTCGATACCGAGATTCCTTCCCCTGTCGCAGGCACCCTCGTAGAGATCCTCGCTGAGGAAGACGACACCGTCGAGGTCGGCGAAGTCATCGCCCGCATCGGCGACGCTGACGCCAAGCCAGCTGAAAAGGAAGCTCCAAAGGCCGAAGAGACAAAGGAAGAACCCAAGGAAGAAAAGAAGGAAGCCCCGAAGGCTGAAGAGCCTAAGGAGGAGAAGCCGAAGGACGAGAAGCCTGCATCGCAGGCTTCGACCAAGGTGAACAAGTCCGACGGTTCCCTCCCGTACGTCACCCCGCTCGTGCGCAAGCTGGCAGAAAAGCACGGCGTTGATCTTTCCACGGTCGAGGGCACTGGCGTTGGTGGCCGAATCCGCAAGCAGGACGTGATCGCTGCGGCGAAGGGTGGATCCGACGACAAGACCGAGGCATCGGCTCCGAAGTCCGAGGAAAAGAAAGGCGCACGCTCCAACTGGTCCACCAAGTCCGTGGATCCGGAGAAGCAGTCGCTGATCGGCACCACCCAGAAGGTCAATCGCATCCGCGAGATCACCGCTGCGAAGATGGTCGAGTCGCTGCAGACCACGGCTCAGCTCACGCACGTTCAGGAAGTCGATGTCACCCGCATCGCAGAGCTGCGCAAGCGCGTGAAGCCGGAGTTCATCAAGAAGCACGACGCCAACATCACCTACCTCGCGTTCTTCATCAAGGCGACGGCCGAGGCCCTGGTCTCCCACCCGAACGTCAACGCGTCCTACGATGCGGAGAAGAAGGAGATCACCTACCACGAGGACGTCAATATTGGTGTCGCAGTGGATACGCCACAGGGCCTGCTCGTGCCGGTGATCAAGCGTGCACAGGACCTGAACCTGGCGCAGATCGCGCAAGCTATCAACGACCTGGCGACCCGCGCACGCAACAAGAAGCTGCGCCCGGACGACCTGTCTGGTGCAACGTTCACGGTGACCAACATCGGTTCCGAAGGTGCACTGCTGGATACGCCGGTGCTCACCCCGCCACAGGCAGGCATCCTGGGTACCGCGGCGATTGAGAAGCGCCCGGTCATCGTTACAGAGGAAGGTAGCGACTCCATCGCGATCCGCCAGATGTGCTACCTGCCATTCACCTACGATCACCAGCTGATCGACGGCGCAGATGCAGGCCGCTTCGTCACCACGATCAAGGACCGCATCGAAACCGGCGACTTTGAAGACGACCTAGACCTCTAAAACAGGTCAAGATGAGGAATCTTAGCGGTGGCCCCAATGCCAATACGGTGTTGGGGCCACCGCTGTTTTCACCTCTGCATATTTTCAGCTGACTGGCCGACCCAGGCCAGTTTTGCCCCGTAGACTATTCACGACATCAGGTTCAGAACTACCAAAGGAGTAGATCTTGGATTACATCACCCGCCATATCGGTCCGGACACGCAGGAAACGGAGGCGATGCTCGCGAAAGTCGGCTACGACTCACTCGAGGCGCTGACCACTGCCGCGATCCCCGCCGATCTGCTACTTCAAGGGCCACTCAACCTTCCCGCCCCGCTCACGGAATACCAGGCGCAGGATCGGTTGCGGGAGTTGGCGTCGAAAAATGAGGTGCTCAAGGCGTTCTACGGCCAGGGGTACTCGTCGACGTTGACGCCGCCGGTAATTCGGCGCGGTGTGGTCGAGGATGCTGGGTGGTACACAGCGTATACGCCGTATCAGCCTGAGATTTCGCAGGGTCGTCTTGAGGCACTGCTGAACTTCCAAACTATGGTGCAGGACCTGACCGGCCTGGACATTGCGAACGCTTCCCTGCTGGATGAGGCTTCGGCGGCTGCGGAGGCTGTCGGCTTGATGGCTCGCGCAGTGCGCAAGGGTCGGACGGTGCTGCTGGATGCGCGCCTGCACCCGCAGGTGTTGCGGGTCGCGTCGGAGCGTGCTCGCACGCTTGACCTCGAGGTGGAGGTCGTTGACCTGCGTGAGGGGGTCGTGGGAGAGGGCCTCGTGGGTGCCATCGTGGCCTACCCCGGCACCGAGGGCGACGTGGTTGATCCTCGCGTGGTGGTCGAGGCGGTGCACGAGCGCGGGGGCTTGGTCGCGGTGGATGCGGATATTCTTGCGCTGACGCTGCTGGAGTCCCCTGGTGAGCTTGGCGCGGATATCGCGATCGGGTCCACGCAGCGCTTCGGCGTTCCGCTGTTCTACGGTGGCCCGCACGCCGCGTACATGGCGGTCAAGGAGAAGATGAAGCGCCAGCTGCCGGGCCGCCTGGTGGGTGTGTCGAAGGACGCGGAGGGCACTCCTGCCTACCGCCTGGCCCTGCAGACCCGTGAGCAGCATATTCGTCGCGAGCGCGCGACCTCCAACATCTGTACCGCGCAGGCGTTGCTCGCGGTGACAGCGTCGATGTACGCCGTGTACCACGGCCCACGCGGTCTTGAGGCTATCGCTGCTCAGGTGCATGACTGGGCGGCGCGCTTCGCCAAGTCCCTGCGTGACGCGGGTATCGAGGTCAAGCACGACGCGTTCTTCGACACGGTGGCCGTCGTCGTGGACAGCTCCGAGGCAGTGTGCGAGCGCTTGGCGGATGCCGGTTACCTGGTGCGCCCGATTGACGCGACCACGGTGGGTGTCTCCTTCGGTGAGGACACGTCGGAGGACGACCTCGCGGCGCTGCTCGCTGGCTTCGGTGTCGACACGGTTGCTCACGAGGCGCCGTCCGCGCTGCCCGAGGCGCTGCGCCGCACAACGGAGTTCATGACGCACCCCAATTTCAACTCGGTGCATTCTGAGACGCAGATGATGCGCTACATCCGCAAGCTCGGCGACAAGGACCTCGCGCTGGATCGCACGATGATCCCGCTGGGTTCCTGCACGATGAAGCTGAACCCGACCGCGGGCCTAGAGACCATCACGTGGCCAGCATTCGCGAACGTGCACCCGTACACACCGGATCGCTTCACGGCTGGTTGGAGGGAGCTTATCGACGAGCTCCGCGCCTGGCTTGTCGAAATCACCGGATACGCCGAGGTATCTATGCAGCCAAACTCGGGTGCGACGGGCGAGCTGGCTGGCCTGTTGGCGATTCGCCGCTACCACGTTTCCCGTGGTGACCATGGCCGTGACATCTGCTTGATCCCGGCGTCGGCGCACGGTACGAACGCTGCGTCGGCGACGCTGGCGAACCTTCGGGTGGTCGTCGTAAAGACTGCGGAGGATGGCTCGATCGACCTGGCTGACTTGGATGCGAAGCTTGAGCAGCACGGCGAGCACGTCGCAGCGATTATGGTCACCTACCCGTCCACGCACGGTGTGTATGAGGACACGGTGCAGGCCGTCGCGGAGAAGGTGCATGCGGTGGGCGGTCAGGTCTACATCGATGGCGCGAACATGAACGCGCTGACTGGGCTTGCGCGCCCGGGTGACTTTGGTGGCGACGTATCGCACCTGAACCTGCATAAGACGTTTACGATTCCGCACGGCGGTGGCGGCCCGGGCGTTGGCCCGATTGGTGTGGCGGAGCACCTGATTCCGTTCCTGCCGACGGACCCGAACGTCGACCCAACGCATGCGGCCTTCCCTGCCCCAGTTGGCGAGGGCGTGCCGGTTGCCGCGGCGAAGTTCGGCTCGGCGGGCGTGCTGCAGATCGCGTGGTCTTACATCGCGATGAGTGGTGCGGAGGGGTTGGCGTCCGCAACTGCGCATGCGGTGCTGGCGGCGAACTACGTGGCTCACGAGCTGCACGATTCCTTCCCGGTGCTCTACACCGGCGAGCATGGGCTGGTGGGCCACGAGTGCATCCTTGACCTGCGCGAGCTGACGGACCGCTCGGGCGTGACCGCGGCGGATGTGGCGAAGCGCCTGGTGGACTACGGTTTCCACGCCCCTACCCTGGCGTTCCCGGTGGCGGGCACGCTGATGGTGGAGCCGACCGAGTCCGAGGATCTGGACGAGCTGGATCGCTTCATCGAGGCGATGCGTTCCATCCGCACGGAGATCCAGGAGATCATCGACGGCAAGGTATCCTACGAGGCCTCCGTCCTGCACCATGCGCCGTTTACCGCGCACAGCGTCGCTAGCACTGCGTGGGACTACGAGTTTTCCCGCGAGCAGGCCGCCTACCCGGTAGAGCGCTTGGTGCGCGAGAAGTACTTCCCGCCTGTGCGCCGCATTGATGAGGCGTACGGCGACCGCAACCTGGTGTGCTCCTGCCCGCCGCCGGAGGCGTTTGATATTTCTGAGAGTTCAGCGAGTGCGGAAAAGTAAGGAGTGATTGTGATGGCTGAGACCCCTTTGTTTGCAGCGCATGAGGAGCTTGGTGCTTCCTTTACGGACTTCGGTGGCTGGAACATGCCGCTGAAGTATGACAACGAGCTTGCGGAGCACCGTGCGGTGCGGGAGCGCGTCGGCATCTTTGATCTCTCCCACATGGGCGAGATTGATGTACGCGGCCCCCAGGCTGCGGAGTTTTTGGACTACACGTTGATTTCCACGCTGTCTACGTTGCGTGTTGGCAAGGCGAAGTACTCGATGATCGTGGCCGAAGATGGCGGCATCATCGACGATTTGATCTCCTACCGCCTCGCAGACGATCACTTCCTGGTCGTGCCGAACGCTGGCAACACGCCCGCGGTGTGGGAGGCATTCCAAAAGCGCGCAACGAACTTCGATGTAGAGCTGACGAACCGTAGCGCGGACGTCGCGCTTGTTGCGGTGCAGGGCCCTGATTCCTTATCGACGATCGCTTCGCACCTCGACGGCGACGCCGGCGCCTTGGCGTACTACTCGGCGGCACCGATGCGCTTCGGTGACTGCGACGTCTTGGTCGCCCGAACCGGCTACACCGGCGAGGACGGCTTCGAGCTCTACTGCGACCGCGAGGGCGTTCGCGCGATCTGGGACGCGCTCGCACCGAACGCGACGCCGTGCGGCCTGGCTGCGCGCGACTCCCTGCGGCTCGAGGCGTCGATGCCGCTGTACGGCCACGAGCTTTCCCGCGAGATCACCCCGGTCGAGGCCGGGATGGGCCGCGCGTTTGCGAAGAAAGAGGCGGACTTCGTGGGCAAGGACGCGCTTGTCAGCCGCGAGCCCTCGGTGGTTATTGCCGGCCTGTCGTCGGAGCAGCGTCGCGCCGCTCGCGAGGGTGCCGAGATCTACCTGGGCGATACGCGCATCGGCGTCGTCACCTCCGGGCAGCCTTCGCCCACGCTGCAGCGTCCGGTGGCGCTCGCGCACATCGACCCAGCGCACGCCGAGGTTGGCACGGATGTGGAAATTGATATCCGTGGGCGCCGCTATCCGTTTACTATTGTGGACACACCGTTCTATTCCCGAAAGGACAAGTAATCATGTCTTTGAACCCTGATTTTTACTACTCGGAGGACCACGAGTGGATCAACGCTCGCCCTGAGGATGCTGCTGGCACCAAGGTGCGCGTAGGCATCACGAACGTTGCGGCGGATCGCCTCGGCGAGGTCGTGTTCGCTGAGCTGCCGCAGGTCGGCGACCAGGTCACGGCGGGTGAAACCTGTGGCGAGGTCGAGTCGACGAAGTCGGTGTCTGACCTGTACGCACCGGTGACTGGCACGGTGACCGCGGTCAACGAGGACATTGATGGCGCCTACGAGGCCATCAACGAGGACCCGTTCGGTGCTGGCTGGCTCTTCGAGGTTGAGGTCGAGGAGGTTGGTCCGCTGATGACGGCGGACGAGTACGCTGCCGCTAACGGTGTCGAAAACTAGCGACTATCGTTGGCAGGCATGACAGCTCCACGCGATCCGTTCTTCCCTGCCGACAAATCCATTCGGGCCTCAGCCGCGCCTATTGATGTGCGCGAGCTGGGGCTCGTTGATTATGAGGAAGCCTGGCACCTCCAGGCTGAGCTGGCCAAGCAGCGTGCGTCGGACGAGATCCCGGACACGGTGTTGGTGCTGCAGCACCCCTCGGTGTTTACCGCGGGCAAGCGAACCCAGCCGGAGGACTTGCCGGATCCGTCGTACCCGGTCTCGGTCGTGGACGTTGATCGCGGAGGACGCATCACGTGGCACGGCGAGGGCCAGCTTGTCCTCTACCCCATCATCAAACTTGCCCAACCGGTAGACGTCGTGGACTACGTGCGCCGCCTGGAGGAGGCGATCATCGAGACGGTGCGCAAGGCGGGGGTACATGCCGCCGGGCGTATCGACGGCCGCTCCGGCGTCTGGGTGCCAAAAACCGTCGACGCGGCGGATAGCTCGGCGTCGCACCGCGATAGGAAGATCGCGGCGCTGGGTATCCGCATCACCCGCGGAGTGACCATGCATGGGCTCGCGCTGAACTGCGACAACACCTTGGAGCACTACGGCCACATCGTTGCGTGCGGCATCGACGACGCCGACGTGACCACGATGAGCCTGGAGCTCGGCCGCGACGTCACACCTGAGGAGATGACCGCTCCGCTGCTCGACGCCCTCAAGCGCGCCCTTGCAGGCGAGCTCGTGGTGGCCGACCACAGCTTTGGTTCGGCACCGGATCCGACGAAGGGGCTCAAACGTCGAGATGTAAGGCGAGCCTCCCATTAAACCTCGACTTTGGAGGGGCTGTCCGTTACGGTGGACGGCGTGACTATTGCACCAGAAGGACGCAAACTACTTCGCGTAGAAAAACGCAACGCCCAGACCCCTATCGAGTCGAAACCGCGTTGGATCCGCAACGCGGTCAAGATCGGCCCTGAGTACGAGGACATGAAAAAGAAGGTGAAGGGCGCGTCCCTTCACACCGTGTGCCAGGAGGCCGGCTGCCCCAACATTCACGAGTGCTGGGAGTCGCGCGAGGCGACATTCCTGATCGGTGGCGCGAACTGCTCTCGTCGCTGTGACTTCTGCCAGATCAACTCGGCGAAGCCCGAGCCGCTCGACGTCAACGAGCCACAGCGTGTGGCGGAGTCAGTTCGCGAGATGAACCTGAACTACTCCACCATCACCGGTGTGACCCGCGACGACCTCGAGGATGAGGGCGCGTGGCTGTATGCGGAGGTTGTGCGCAAGATTCACGAGCTCAACCCGCATACTGGCGTCGAAAATCTCACCCCGGACTTTTCCGGCAAGCCGGATCTGCTCCAGGAGGTCTTTGAAGCTCGTCCGGAGGTCTTCGCGCACAACGTGGAGACGGTCCCGCGCATCTTTAAGCGCATCCGCCCGGCGTTCCGCTACGACCGCTCTCTGGACGTCATCCGCCAGGCGCGCGACTTCGGTTTGATCACCAAGTCCAACCTGATCCTGGGCATGGGTGAGACCCAGGAAGAGGTCTTGCAGGCGCTGCAAGACCTTGTTGACGCCGGCACCGACATCATCACGATCACCCAGTACCTGCGCCCCGGCCCGATGTACCACCCGATCGACCGTTGGGTAAAGCCCGAAGAGTTCATCGAGTACCGCGACGCGGCCTACGAGATGGGCTTCGGCGCCGTCATGTCGGGTCCACTGGTGCGCTCCTCATACCGCGCGGGCAAGCTCTACGTCGAGGCGATGGAGCACCGCGGCCTGGAGTTGCCGGAAAACCTGCGCCACCTGGCGGAAACCTCGAAGGGCGACACTGCCCAGGAAGCCTCGACGCTCCTGGAGAAGTACGGTGCTTCGAAGGATCACCCGGTAGCAACACGTTCCTAACCCGCTTTGGCCACTTTGGTCCGGCCATGTTCGTGACATAGAGTTGACGGCATGGCTCAGTCGAAGGATAAGGCAGCCCTGAAGGCTGCGAAGAAGCAGGAGCGCGCCGCGAAGCGCGCAAAGGGAAAGCAGACACGTAGCCAGATTTGGCAGGCGTTTCAGATTCAGCGCAAGCGGGATAAGAAGCTCATCCCGATTATGCTGGCCTGCCTGCTTGGCATGGGTCTGCTTTTCTTCTTGATCGGCCTCATTTGGGGCGGCCAGTGGTACATGCTGGCGCTCGGTTTGGCATTCGGTACCGTGCTGGCGATGTGGATGTTCACCCGCCGCTTGGAGCGCTCGATGTACGACGAGGTCGGTGACACCCCGGGCGTTGCTGGTTGGACGTTGGAGAACCTGCGCAACACCATCGGCATGGTGTGGATCACCAAGACCGGCGTGCAGGCCAACACCCATATGGATACCGTGCACCGCGTGATTGGCCTACCAGGCGTCATCCTGGTCGGTGAGGGCAACGAGAACCGCCTGCGCACCCTGATGAAGAAGGAGTCCCGCCGCGTGGACCGCCTACTGGCAGGCGTGCCGATCCACGAGGTGTACGTGGGCGAAGGCGAAGGCCAGGTTGCAGTACGTGACCTGCAGAAGCACTTGATGAAGCTGCCACGCCACTACCGCAAGGATGACGTCTACTCCATGAGCGCGAAGCTCGAGGCCATGGACGCTCGTACGCAGCCTGGCCAGATGCCTGGTCTGCCTGGCGGCCCGCTGCCGAAGCAGGCCCAGAACATGGCGGGTATGAACCGCCGTATGCGCCGAATGCAGCAGCGTCAAGGCAAGTAAGTATGTCTTCCTTCGACATGGGCGTCGAGGCCAGCACCGCGCTGCGCCTCGGCGCTCTTTTGTTGTCCGCGGGTGCTCCCGGCTACCGCGTCACACGGGCCGTGAAGCGTTGTGCCCGCGCGATGCACTTCGACGACGCCGACGTGGTCGTCGGCTTCGACACGATCACGTGCACTGTCCACCGCGGTGATAATTTCCGCACGCTCGTGGCTGATCTTCCGCTGCCAGGGGTGAACGCGTCGCGCATCGAGGCGCTCGAGAATCTGACCAAGCACGAGATGCACCGCTACACCACCGCGGAAGAAATCAACGCCGCCATCGACGAGATTGAGGCAATCCCTACCCCTCGTTGGGGTCCGCTGACCTCCAGCTGCGCGGCTGGCCTTGCATGTGGCGGCTTCGCGGTGCTGAACCACTTTTCCTACTTCACCGCGCTGCTCGTGATTATTGCGGCTGGTGTGGGCCAGTACGTGCGGCTGCGCTTGGCGCGTCAACACCTCCTGCAGTTGGGTGTGGTAATGGCTGCGGCGCTCGTCTCGACGCTGCTGTTCTTGGCGCTCGCGTGGGCGCTTCCCCACTCCGACTTTGAGCTCTCCGCGGGCTTCGTCCCCGCTATTTTGTACCTGGTGCCGGGCTTTCCCCTGTTCGTTTCTTTGATGGATCTCTCCCGCTTCGACTTCACCTCGGGGCTGCCGAGGCTCTTCTTCGCGCTCGAAGTGGTCCTCACCATGATGCTGACGGTTGCGGTCATCGCGATGGTCACCGATGCGCCCGCCCCCAGTACGGTCAGCGCAACCCCGGATCCTGCGTTTTACGGGGCTGCGGCGCTCGCCAGCTTCGTCTCCGTGGGTGGGTTCGCCATTTTGTTTAATGCCTCACGCAGGATGACACTTTTGGCAGCCACGCTCGGCACTGTCGCCAATGTGTTGCGTCTCATGCTTGTCGACGCCCACGTGGAATACTTCCTCGCCTGCCTGCTGGGGACCCTTGTGATCGGCATTCTTGGGTCCTGGCTGGGCCAGCACTTTCGGGTGCCGCGCACCACGGTGACCATCCCCGCAGCCGTGGTCATGATCCCCGGCCCCACCATTTACGCGGCGCTGCACCAGATCACGAACGGCAATATCTCCGCGGCAATCGACTCGACTACCGCCGTCGTGCTCACGGTATTGTTCCTCTCTGGAGGCCTGACGGTGGCCCGTCTGCTCACTGACAAGAACTGGGCGTTCCAGCGCACCGTGGAATTCCGCCCGTTGGAGGAACCCTAGCTGCGGATCACGGTCGTGTTGGTCGCACGATCGTGCATGCCGCGGCCGTCGGCGTCGACAAGCGCTGCGGGCAGAATGAACGCAGTGAGCAGCGTGCGCACTGCCGCGCGCCACAGCCCGACGGGCTCTTCCGCGTCGACGCGGGCCACCCCCATCCCGAGGATCGCCATGCCCGGCGTGCGTGCAAATAGCCAACCGCAAATGATGCCCAACACGATCCACAACAGATACGTCAACGTCGACGTGCCACCGAAAACGGTGGTGTTGGCATGAATGATCGCTGCAGCCGCCCAGGCAATTGCCCAGTCGATCGCGACGCCTCCCATGCGTCGCGCCACCGACGCCTGCGCGCCCGCGCCCTCCTTCGGCAGCCCAAGAAACTGCCCCGGGTAGTCAGGGATCGCATCATCGCCTTTGAACTGGCCGGGAAGCTCCGGGCCGTCGAGCCATCGTTTTCCTTGGGGTGCAGACATGCGACATAGCCTATCCTCTTTTCCCGAAAAGCTGTTACAGAGCGGGAGCTACACGCTAGAATTGTGCGAAGTTCCCAACGCCGTCCGAAGGAGAAAAGGTCGTGTCTTTCGAAACTATCGAAGACGTAAAGAAGTTCATTCAGGACGAGAACGTGGAGTTTGTCGACGTCCGGTTTACCGACGTCCCCGGCATCGAGCACCACTTCTCTATCCCTGCCTCCATGTTTGACGAAACCGTCATGGAAGAAGGCCTCGCCTTCGACGGCTCATCGATTCGTGGCTTTACCACCATCGAAGAGTCCGACATGACGCTCATGCCGGATCTCGCCACCGCGAAGCTGGACCAGTTCCGCGCAGCGAAGACCCTGAACGTGAAGTTCTTCGTCAACGACCCATTCACCCTCGAAGCGTTCTCCCGCGACCCGCGCAACGTTGCGCGCAAGGCGGAGCAGTACCTGGCTTCCACCGGCATCGCCGATACCTGTAGCTTTGGCGCCGAGGCCGAGTTCTACCTCTTCGACTCCATCCGATACGAGGTCGAAGGCCACCGCGCGTTCTACGAGATTGACGCCGAAGAAGGCTGGTGGAATCGTGGCAAGGAAACAGATGCAGTCGGCGGCCCGAACCTTGGCTACCACAACCGCGTCAAGGGCGGCTACTTCCCCGTCCCACCACACGACAAGACCGTCGACGTGCGCGACGCCATGGTCAAGAACCTGCGCGAATCCGGCTTCGAAATCGAACGCTTCCACCGCGAGGTAGGCAACGGCGGCCAGCAGGAGATCAACTACCGCTTCAACACCCTGCTGCACGCGGCTGACGACCTGCAGGACTTCAAATACATCGTCAAGAACACCGCCACCCAGTACGGCAAGACGGCCACCTTTATGCCGAAGCCCCTGGCCGGTGACAACGGTTCCGGAATGCACGCCCACCAGTCCCTCTGGAAGGACGGCAAGCCACTGTTCTACGACGAGAACGGCTACGGCGGGCTCTCCAACATCGCCCGCTGGTACATCGGCGGCATCCTTGAGCACGCCGGCGCTGTCCTTGCGTTTACCAACCCGACGCTGAACTCCTACCACCGCCTGGTGCCAGGTTTCGAGGCCCCAATCAACCTGGTGTACTCCCAGCGCAACCGCTCTGCCGCGATCCGCATCCCGATCACTGGCACCAACCCGAAGGCGAAGCGCATCGAGTTCCGCGCACCGGACCCATCAGGCAACCCGTACCTCGGCTTCGCTGCCATGATGATGGCAGGCCTCGACGGTGTGAAGAATCGCATCGAGCCACACGCTCCGGTGGACAAGGACCTCTACGAGCTGCCACCGGAGGAAGCCAAGGACATCCCGCAGGCGCCGACTTCGCTCGAGGCGTCGCTCCAGGCGCTGCAGGACGACTACGAATTCCTCACCGAAGGCGACGTCTTCACCGAAGACCTCATCGACACGTACGTGAAGCTGAAGTACGACAGTGAGATCACCCCGGCACGCCTGCGCCCGACGCCGCTGGAGTTTGAGCTGTACTTTGACTGCTAGATTCTGAGGGACTTTTGCGTAACTGACCTGGTGTTATTTGCGAAACTGACCCGAAAACCAAAACCCCCGGTATCCAACACGGAAACCGGGGGTTTTCTTGTGTTCTGGCCGTGGAAACGGGGAGGTTTTTGGGACGAACCGGGCTGTTTTCAGTACCTAGCCAGCACTTCGAGACCGTGGCCTTAGTGGGCGACGGTCTTAGGCAACTTCTCGGCCTGGATTCGGCGGCGCGTTAGGTCCGGCAATGGAGATAAAGTCCACTGCCTGTTTCTTCCACGGTTTGCCACCGCCCGGATTTGTCGGTGGCGGTGTGACAAGCCCGTCACGAAGCCGCTTGAGGTAGTTGATGTAAAGACGAACGTTCGACGCCACCACCGCCAGCACAGTACGCAGCGCCACGCCTGTAAAACCACGCATGGCCTTCTTGGTTCTATCCCCTGTGCCAAGGTGCGACTCGCCCTTGATAAACGCGTTCGCCGCCTCATTCCTTGCACGGTAGACCTTGTACAGTGCCCTCCAATCCTCGGTATACGCGGCAGGTCCTTGCTGGTGGTACTTGTTAAAGCGCGTGGCGTCGGGGTCGTTGACACCTACGGAGACAGACTTTTGACGGCACACATCACCGCATGACTTTTGGCTTGGTACCTGGCGTACCGACAGTGGTAGCGCCGGGTTTCCGGCAGCACCTTTTCGTGCCGCGTTCTTTTTCGCCTGCTCGTCGTTTTTACGCAGCGGGCACGCCACCTTGCCAGATAATGCGGGACACGAAAACCGCACGGTGCCGTCTTTTTCGGCTTCCTTAATGTCGAGTTGCAACCGCTTGCGCTGCTCTAGTGCTTGCGCAAACTGTTCCTCTGTAATGTGTCCTTTATCGAACTCGCCTTTTGGGTCGAGTAGGTCCTTGCGCTTGGCAATCGCCGGGCAATACCCAGTGCCGTCCACCAGTGTCACGCCACGATATGCAGCGGACACACCCTTGGTCTCCGCCCTGTTTGGTACTTCACCGACCAATTTCCAGCCCTTCTCCCGCATAGGAATCTGGTAATGCTCGGCCTTCGACAGCGGGTAATACGCCATGTCGGTGACTGCATAGCGCCGGGGCAGGTTCGTCCTTTCCAAATGGGCCAGCGCCACACGAGCGTTGTAGCCCGGCTTGTAGCCCGGCCTATCCAACGACAGACCGACCACAGGCGCTGGCAGGGATTTGCCGAACTCCCCACCGACAGCAACAACGGCGGTGGCCTCAAACGCCCAGGCAGACTTCTTGATGTTCTCAACACCGCTAACACCATCGCCCTTGTGGTCGCCATTGCGGATATACCACCCTGCTTCCGGCGTAGACGGTTCACGGCGAGAACGAGCGGTGCGCCCGTAGCCGGTGACTTCAATTGGTGTGCCGTCAATGGCAATATCCCCGTCCCAGCCGTCAAACATGTTCTCGTTGAGCACCTTCGCACTCGCCAGTGCCAGCATGGACATGAAAATCGAGGTACGTGCGTGGCGCGACGCCACAAACTCGGGGTCCCGGCTGGCCTCAAGTTCGGCGTATTCTTCCTTGCTCAACCGGCGCCAGTGTGGTGTTTCCGGGAACGGGTCAATCACGTCGCGCACGCGGTATCGCAGGGTCCGCCAGAGCCGGTCGTACCACGTGGTCGCAGTGCGAGAGTCCCACTTGCGCAGGTCAATGTCGAGGGCATTCCACGCCTTGCCGTCGAGACGGTAGCGCAGAATCTCGGAGGACTCGCGGACGAACATCGGTTTACCCAGCAGTGCCGGGAGAATGAACAGAATCAACGCGGCGCGCACCGGAATGTGCGCGGGTCGGCCACCCAGGCCACGCCCGGCGCGGTCCGCGCTATCCCATTCGGCTAGTTGCTCAACCACACCGGAGGTGTCCACCACGTCGGTTGCAATTTTCAGCATATCGAGCGAAATGGTGCCCTCGTAGGTTGCCGGGTTGTGCGTTGTCATGGTGTTCACCTCCCTCGGTTGTGTGGTTCGTCCCTGGTCTGTGTTCGGTTATTCGGCGATGTGGAGGCTTGGGTACGGCGTTCGCCGCAGCAGCGCACGCGCCTGCTCGGCTGGCACCTCGGCGGTGTGGTACCACCGCGCGTAGTGCTGTAGGTCCGTCAGTCCCGCTGCCTGGCAGACCACGGCCTCGGGCACGTTGTGGTGGAGGTGGCCGACAATCCACGTTGTGCGCAGCCGCCGCGTATCCAGTGCCACCGCGTGCGGTTTGCCAATACGGCCAAGAATCGCGGCCACGGACTCCGTGGTGGCGTGCGCGCGGTTCGGCCAGAGCACCAGACCGTGCACGCCGACGTTGCCCGCCGCGTCGCGCACGACCTGTTCCCACTCGGCTAACACCGGTACCTCACGCGGCGCGGTGTCGCGGTAGCCGTGGGCGGTGATGGTGACACCGCCGTCGCTGTGGACGGTGACGTCGCGCCCGCACAGCCGTGCCATTTCACCGGCGCGAAGCCCGGCACCCAGGCCGAGTGCGAGCGTGAGCGTGGCACCGGCGCGCTGGTAGTCAGTGGACAACCCCTGTGCCCATTGAGCCAGGAAGTGCTGTTCCTGCTCGGTATAGGGCGCGTCTGGTGCTTTGTAGCCGTACTTGGTGGTGCGGTCGTCAAACGGCCAGTTCGGGTTGAGTTCGCGGCCCAGTCGGTACAGCAGGGACCGGCGCACGCCCTTGGCCCTGTCGGTCAATCCGGTCTGCGAGACGACGTATTCCACCACCAGCGGGTCGAACACGTCCGCGTAGGTCAGTTCCCCACCGACCTGGTTGAGTGTCACGTGTGCTGCCTGTGCCACCGCCAGCATGGTTAATCGCAGCGTGGCCCGGTCCGGTTCGGTTGGTATCACGTGTTCGAGGGTCACGGACTGCGTGAAGTCGCGGACCTGTACCCAGTCGTCCTTGTTCATCGAGCGCGGTGTGTAGTGCAGCGCCGCGTCGCGTAGTTCGTCCCTAGTTCCCATGTTGGTCACTCCCCTTGCCCTGCAACGTTTCTTAAAAGAAACACTACGCGGCAACCCCGACGCCGGACGACCTACTCGAACACCGATTAGAACATGCCTGCTCAACGGGGTCACTTGCCAACCTCCCCTGTGTCGGAGACCACGCGAAGGTGCCCATAACCGGGCCGCGTGTGGCCCTCCAACGGCGGGACGACAATGCCGGAGTAGTCGGCGTCGAATCGCAAGGCCACAATCGCGGCCCGGCAAATCTGCGCGTAGTTCGAGCGCGGTTCCAACTCGGCAACCTCCACCCCATCGCGCAACTGCATGACCACCCACGTGTCAATGAGCCTTGTCGGTTTCAGGTCGAACCCGAGTGGCTGCATGTTCGTAAATGGAAACGCCTGGCTGGCACCATTGACCCCACGCTCGTACAGACTCGCCACGGCCGCACGTGCTTCGGGACGAACCGGGACCTGCTCGCCGTCCACGCGCACGAACTCGCCGTGCGGGTCGAGGTCGCTGGTCCTAAGTGCTCTACGCTGCGAGGTCCGCAAGCCCGCGCCGATGGTCAGTGCCACCGCAAACGTGGCCCGCTCGCGGCTCTGTATCGTCGGTGCGACTTCCAACCAGTCACAGACCTTGCGCAACTCGTCAGGCGAAAGCGGCCGCGACTCTGGCACCGTCTTGTGGACCTGAAACGGGCGTGTTCGCGGCAATTCCGACAACTCGCGTGCTGCCATGCGCGGGTCCGGCGATGTCCACGCCCAACACAACCGAAGCAGGGAGCGCTCGTGCCGCGACGCTGGGTGTTCTCGCACTTGTTCGGCCACCCACCAGTCCACGAGGTCGTGGCCAAACAGGTCGTGTACGTCGCCCTCATTGACACTGCCCCAGACCTGCTTCACGCTGGTCAAATAGCGCGCAAGCAAACCACCGACGGTTTGCAACCGCTTGCGGGTATCAATCCCCCGTACGGGTCCGTCATGCCCGAAGGCCACACCACACAGCAGCACGTGCTGTATCACCTCGGCCACATCATCGGTGACCCTGTTGCGCCGTGGCCGGTAACGACGGGCCTGTTGTTCCAGGGTTCCTAGTTCTGACATACTCGCACCCGATTCGGCGTGTTGGCAGTCGTTTTCGTGTCCCCCGAGGCATAATCAGTGGCCGTGCCAGAGTCACCGAAGTCACCCCGCGCCCTGTACCCGGCGTGGCCGCATGACGAGCACGTGACCAACCCCGCCCACGAGGTCGTACAGCGCTTTGCCCGCGCTGTGGAACGGCTGACACTACAGACCTCGACAAATGATGTGGCACGCAAGTGCAACGTGCCGGTAGCCACCGTATCGAGCGTGGTGCGCGGCGCTGCGTGGCCGAGCACGCTCACGCTTGCCAAGTTGGAGCACGGCACCGGCCACCACCTGTGGCGGGTTCGGGAGAAGAAACTTCGCATACCCCCACAGTGACCGCCGAGCCGCGAGATAACTAGCACACACGACCACCTTCCGGCGAGCCGGAAAGCATTGTGCTACATAACTGACCTATCCTGGGTTTCACCCACGGCCCCGACACTCAAATAAGGAAAACATGAACCGCGAAACCGTCTTTATCATCTACGCATCAGACATAGACACCTCCGTCGGTTTCTATAGCGACCTACTCGAACTAAAGACCGACTTCGTCTCTCCGCGTTATGTGACGTTCTCATTGGGCGATGGTGTGTCGCTCGCGTTGTGGACCGGCAACGCAGACGCCCTGGAGGGAGCGGTAGGACGCACATCGGAAGTGTGCATGAACGTTCCGGCCGCCCAGGTATCCTCCGTGTTCGAGCGATGGAAAGAGCAGGGAGTCACCATTGTCCGCGAACCGTACGAGGAAGTTTTCGGTACTACATTCGTAGCGACCGACCCGGACGGCAATCTCCTCCGAGTAGCACCAATCGACTAGAGCAACGCAGCCCCGCCCAACGCAGCGGGGTTTTCTCTTGCCCACAGCCACGCCACAACCGCCACCCCGTTTCTTTCGGGACACGAGCGGTAGTGTTGGGGACATGACGGAAACCAAGCCAACTCACGGGCGCGCGGCACGGCAAAAACCACGCGCGCTGTACCCCGCATGGCCCGAGGACCCCGCCGCCATTGGTGCGCACGCGCTGGTGCAGGTGTTCGTGCGCAACCTGGCCGCGTACGTGAACGAACAAGCAGGCCACGGCGTATCACAGGCCGAACTGGCTCGCCGCGCCGACGTAGCCAAAGCCACCTTGAGCAAGGTACTACGCGGCGAAGTGTGGCCCGATTCTGTCACCGTCGCCCGCTTCGAGCACCTGGCTGGCCGACGGCTGTGGAACGGGCCGATTTCCGTCACGTCCCCCGAACTGTCCTCCCCCGCCCGCTCCGGCGACACCGATACCGACTAAGCGAGAACAACCACAATGTCACGACTCAACGACCTGATTACGCAGGCCAAGAAGGAAAACCCGCGCCTTGGCGCTGCCCTAGAGCAAGAGTTCCACGCGCGGACCTCGCGCACCTTTGGGCTGGTGTTTGAGCAGTACCTACCCGAAGAAGTCGAGTTACCGGGCCGGCCAGTGCGACGCGGCGACAACGTGCATGTACTCCCGCCGCGCGGGACGGGCGACAAGCCGGACCCACGCATTTGGCGCGTTGCCGGTATCACCCGCACCGACGACGAACGTGTTGCCCGCCTGGTCGAAGCCCACCCGGAGGTGGACGAGCAGCCGGAGACGCAGGACGCTGTGCCAGTTGTGGACCTGGTTGTCACCGCCGAACACGACGATGTGATTTACCCCGGCCTGGTGCAGACCGGCGAGGTTATTGGCAGTGAGGACTCCGGCGCGCCGTTCCACAGCGTGATTAACGCGGAGAACTACCACGCGCTGAAAATGCTGACCTACACGCACTACCACTCCATCGACTGCATTTACATTGACCCGCCGTACAACACCGGGAAAGACGACTGGATTTACAGTGACCGGTACGTTGACGCAGACGACGTATTCAGGCACTCCAAGTGGCTCGCGTTCATGGAGCGGCGACTGCGGGTGGCACGGAACCTACTTAGCCCGACCGGAATCATCATCGTGGCTATTGGAAACGAGCAGCAACACCGTCTGCGAATGTTGATGGACGATGTGTTTGGGGAGTCGAACTTCATCTCCAACGTCACTTGGAACGGTGGGCGGAAGAACGATTCCCGGTTCGTCTCCAATGGCGAGGACTACATGCTCATTTACGCCAACGACAAGACTGCGTGGATTAAAGAGGGCGTGAAAGTCAAGGACGCTCCCGACGTGAGCAGTCTTGAAACAGCAGCGGATATTGCGGCCAATGGTGCCCGCTGGCGCGCCCCGAAAGAGGGATACGAGGCCGTGCTTGAGAAGGGCGCCGAGGTCTGGCGCGAGGCACGCCTTACTGCGGTTGAGCAACAGTTCGGCTCCGATAGCACCGAGTTCTCACGCCTAGCGAGCGCGGGAGACGACACCGACTTCGACACTATGTATGCGTCGATTAACGAGGCGTTGCCCGCCGACGACCAGAAGCAACTGTTTCGACGCGCGGAACTGGACGGAGAACAGCGTATGCGTGCGTTCTACCGGCAGTTCCCCACTGACGACCGCATACGAAAGACGTTCGGAAGGTACAACTATTTCCTGCCCGACGGAACCCTTTGCTGCGATTCCGATATTTCGTGGCCTAAATCTGGCGGTCCCCGATACGACGTGTACCACCCAGATACAGGAGGTGCCGTCCCCATTCCCGACCTTGGCTGGCGTTTCCCCACCCCGGAGCGTATGCGGGAAGTCATTAACGCGGGACAGGTTATCTTCCGTAAAGACCACAGCAGGCCGATTAGGTTGAAGAACCCTTTGGAACGTTCCAGCGGAATCGTCCCAATGTCCACGTTTGACCGGCAGCGAACGCACGGCTCGCGGCACCTGCACTGGAACAACAAGGGCGAGGTGCGCGGTGTGTTCGCGGAGAACCGTTTTCCCAACCCGAAGGACGTCACTGTGCTTGCGGATTGGATTGAGGTCTGTACCCCGAAAGACGGCGTGGTCTTGGACTTCTTCGGCGGCTCCGGTTCCACACTGGAAGCCGTCATGTTGATAAACGAGCGGTCGCACTCTAAGCGCAGCGCGATTGTGGTGACGAACAACGAGGTAGGAAGTAAGAAGGCTGCGGCGCTGTCCAAGCAAGGTATTCGCAAGGGCGACCCCGAGTGGGAGCAGTGGGGCGTTTGCGAGTACGTGACGAAACCACGTATCAGGACCGTGGTGACCGGCAAGCGCGAGGACGGAAGCCAGTTTTCCGACGGCTTCGACGCCAACGCGCGGTTCTTCACGCTGACCTACGAGCCGCCGACGCGCGTGCGGCACAACCGCGCGTTCAAAGAGATTGCGCCGATGTTGTGGCTGCGTGCGGGCCAGACTGGTCGGATTATCGACCAGATACCGCAGCGGGGCTGGGACCTCACCGACGCTTACGGTGTGATTGAGAACGTGGCTGCGTCGGCGGAGTTCGTCGCCGCTGTGCAGCAGCGAGAAACGGTGCGCGTGGTCTATATCGTGACCAATGACGACCTAGTATTCGAGTCTATGGCGCGCGAACTGGCGGGCACCGGAGCAGAACTGGTTCGTCTTTACTCGACCTATCTCAACAACTTCGCTTTCCAGCAGACACGGGAGAACCACTAATGAAGTACACGCTCATGCCGTACCAGGAAACGGCGTCCGACACCATTATGGAGCGCCTTGACGAGGTGGCCGAGTCACGCGACAAAGGCCGCCCCGCCGTGTTCGCACTGTCTGCCCCGACGGGCGCCGGCAAGACCGTGATTGCGACCAGCGTGTTCGAGCGCATTTTGATTCCCAGCGACGACCGCGTGGAAGACGAAAACGCCGTCATTTTGTGGCTCTCCGACAACCCGGACTTGAACGAGCAGTCGCGCTACCGTATCGAAACCGCGTCGAGTGACCTTGCCACGCGAACGGTGACGTTGGACAGTAGTTTCAACCTACCCACCTTCGAGCGCGGGTGCATTTACTTTTTGAACACGCAGAAGTTGGGCAAGGGAACCAAACTCACCGGCGGCCGCAGGGATACACAGGACCCGCTGTTTGCGCGCGGGGATACCACGCAGGTGACGTTCTGGGACACGCTGCGCAATACGATTCATTCGGACCAGCACAACCTGATTCTGGTCGTCGATGAAGCCCACCGCGGCGCGGGTAAGCAGCGCAAAGACAAGGCCACGATTCTACGCCGTCTGATTGAAGGCCACACCCCAGACGGCCACGCGGAGCCGGTGCCACCGATTCCGACGGTGGTGGGTATTTCGGCAACCCCCGGCGCATTCAAGACGATGATTGGCGGCATGTCGGGCAGTCGCCTGGTGCTCGACGACGTGGAGGTGCCGGTGGCCGACGTGCAGGAGTCCGGCCTGATTAAAGACATTGTCGAGTTACGTATCCCAGGCGAAGAAGGCAAGTCGTTTGACGGTGTGTTCGTCCAGGACGCAGCGCGTATCCTGGCTGAAACCACGGCCCGGTGGGACGCTTACCACGAGGACCAGGGCGGCGACGGCGAGCGCGTCGTACCGCTCATGGTCGTGCAGATGAAGGACAAGGCCACGGACGAGGACATGTACCAGGCCATTTCCGCTATCCGTAAAGGCTGGCCGCAGATTCCGCACGACTGTTTTGCCAACGTCTACGGCGAGCACGACAACATCATGGCCGGCGATACGCTAGTGCCCTACATCGAACCGCAGCGCGTGCAGGAACGCACCGAGATTCGCGTCCTGTTCGCCAAGACCGCTATCTCGACCGGCTGGGACTGCCCACGCGCCGAAGTCATGGTGTCGTACCGCACGGCACGCGATGAAGCCCACATCACGCAGGTCATTGGACGCATGGTGCGCTCCCCGCTCGCGCGCCGTATTGAGGGCAACGACCTGTTGAACTCGGTGCTGTGTGTCCTGCCGCAGTTTGACCGCCCGGCGGCCGAGGACGCGGTGAAGAGAATCAACCAGGGCAAGCAGGACGATACAGGCGACGGTGGCGATGTGCCTGTGGTCGATATTGTGATTGACACCGAGACGCTTACTCCCGTGGAAAACGAGAAGGTCTGGGACGCCTTTTGTGCGCTGCCACGCATGGTTGCACCAACGCGCTCGGATAAGCCCATTTCCATGCTGCTCAACTTAGGCATTGAGTTGCAGCGCGACGGGCTTATGGAAAACGGCATGAAACAGGCCGAGGACGAACTTATCGCCATTGTCAACGGCTACCTCACCCGCTACGAAAAACAGGTTGCCGACAAGCGCGAAGACATTTTGAAAGTCCAAACCCAGCGCCTTGTGTTCAACTATGCGGACCGTGACCTGACAACGGACGAGTCGGGAGACGAACTGTACGCCGACCGGCGCGTGATTGAGGAGGCCTACCGCGCGGCAATTCCGGTGTTCACCCGCGCGCTGGCCGATATGTGGGTGGACGCACGCACTGACGAACTCGTGGACAAGGACCCGGACGCGGACGAGGAGGAATTAATCGACGAGGCCCGGCTGCAACTGGCGGCACTGGCCGGTGTCGCGGGTATTGCGCAGTCGGTGTCGGACAACGCGGACGACGTGGCGGGTGACTGGCTTGACACCTACAACGCCGAGTTGGCCGTGCTGCCAGATTCGCGCAAGGCCGCGTACCAGCCGCTGCGTGAAATGGCGATTCACCCAAGCCACGAGCCGTTGATCAAGCCCGCGAACCGGACGGTGCCACAAGGCACTGCGGACAAGGACAACAACCTGGTCCCGTTCACCCGTTACGTCGGCCACCTGCTTACCGCAAGCGACGGTACGGCCCCGTTCAACCTCAACGAGTGGGAGGCCCACGTCGTTTCCACCGAGTCCGGCCGCAGCGGTGCTGTTGGTTGGTACCGCAACCCGTCGCGCTCCAGTGCGGAGGCACTGACTGCGGTGTACCTCGACGACACTGCTAACCGGTGGCGCAACATGCAGCCGGACTTCATCTTCTTCCGCGAAGTGGGTGATACGGTTCGTCCCTCAATTATCGACCCGCACGGGCACCACTTAGGCGACGCGCTCGACAAACTGCGCGCACTGTCCAACTACGCAGCCGAGTTCGGTGACCAGTTCGTCCAGATTCTTGCGGTCTCCGGCAAGGACGTTGACTCGCTGCGGTCGGTGGACCTCAAGAACCCCGACGTTCGCGCGGTGATTGACAAGGCCGAGACCGCCGCCGAGGTCTATGAGCGGGAAGGCCGTGCGTACAAGTAACGCGCGGGAAAACCGGGCGGGGTCCGGTGGGAACGGGTTGTGAACCAACGTCACAGCGGCTGACCACGCGGTTTCCCAAACGTTCCTCTGAGCCCAGGTTCGTCCTGGCCTCTTGCCCACGGTTTCCGTCACGGTTGCCGTGGGTTTTTCTTTGTCTTCTTCCTGTGCAGCGGACTTTTGCACCACATTCCCTCACGCGAAATCGGCGACCTGCGCATTTGCCGACGTCCCCTTCCCAAACCCAGGAATCTGGTGCGGGCCGCTTCGTGCCAGTGCCAAAAGACACAACACGTAACATCTAGCCCTTTTGTGACCTGCAGGAACGTGGAGGTCGAAATTCAAACTTGCGCCCCCTGTCACTACGCTTCAGGCCCGGACACCAAATTCCCCATTTCCCCCAGAAAGACTTGAGTATTTCCCCAGGTGGCCGAAGTCCGCGGACGGATTGTGGTGCACAGCTCACTCGCAAGAACCAGCGACATCCCCCGCTATACATACCTCCACACAAACCACACATTTCCACACAAACCACACAACTCCACACAAGAGCGCTAATGTGTAACTATGACGACCACGCAAAACCCTTTCCGTGCTTCGCTTGGGACTAGCCCTCCACTCCTAGTCGGCCGCGACGAAGTAATCGATGACTTCAGACTCGGGCTTGAAGAAGGACCAGGTGCACACGAACGCATCTCACTCCTCGTTGGCGCACGAGGTATTGGAAAAACTGCCCTACTCAACGAGTTAGAAGACACCGCAATAGACACTGGGTGGCTAACGTTTTCCGAAACGGCGACTGAGGGGTTCGTCGATAAGTTGAGAGACCAGCTTACAGAGTTTCTCGAGAGCGATGCGCCGACCCGAACCTCTTTTCAAGTTGGTCCGAGTGCTTTGCGTCTCAAGCATGAGTTCGAACGGCCTGCTCAAAGGCCACGTTCACTCCGTACTCTACTCACGGAGGTCCTTGACACGCTCGCGAACCACAGCAGGTTTAACCGCTCTGCAAGTGGTGTCTTAATTACGGTCGATGAGCTTCATTTCGTACATCATGATGAAATTGTTGAGTTCGCGACGGCTATTCAACACCTTGTTAGAGAAAACAGGGAAATCGCCGTCGTAATGGCAGGTATTCCAAGTTCGGTGAGACCTCTGCTTGCCAGTGACGAAGGGCGCAATCCAATCACTTTCTTAAGGCGTGCAAATCGCGTGGATCTCGGCCGACTCAGAGGTACAGAGGTCCGTGAGGGGCTCACAGTTCCCGTCCAACAGGCCGGACGCTCGTGGGACGAGGGAGCCCTTGTGTCAGCTGTCCAAGCTACTGGAGGTTATCCGTTCATGATCCAGTTGATTGGCAACTTCGCTTGGCGCTTTGAATCCTCTGACACAATTCAATTGGAGGCTACGGAGAAGGCGATTACTCGTGCACGGAAGAAACTCGGGCAACTTGTTCATGAACCAGCGCTCAACGATCTTTCTGCGGAGGATCGTAGGTTCCTTGCTGCAATGTCGCTCGATGATGGTGCCTCGAAAATCAGCGACGTCGCCAGCCGCCTCGAAGTGAGCGAACAACAAGCGTACAACTATCGACGCCGCCTTAGCGAAGCCGACTTAATCACTTACGACCGCGGCACCGCAGACTTCGCTCTCCCCTATCTGCGCGAGTACCTTCGCACCCATGTGGTCGCAGATATTCTTCGTCTGCCCGAGTTCGATGCCTAATTACCGGGATCGCTTTGATTTCTTAGAACGAAGGCTTGTTATGTGAAGCTGTGTTCTCCGGCGCTCGGATACCCCCGAAATGCCTAAAACTCACGAGCTAATCACATTAGGATTACGTGCACGAATCCAACCTACGTTGTACTGCAAGTGGTGCTCAAAGAAAAGCTCATGGGCACTGCCTCCAGAAATCTTTCCGAACTCGAAGACGTCATCAACACCCAGTGCGCGAAAGGCTATCGCCTGCACACCATCACCACCACCTCATCTGGCAGTAAAGGACTGCTCGGAGGCGACCGCGTGCAGGCAACCCTGGTCTTTGAAAGCCTGTAGGTAAGCACGCGTCGGGTACTCCCGTGACGCAGCGGTCCCTTGGATCGGGGTTATGGAGCAGGCTGCCTGACACTGCTTGGGTGGTTGCTGGGCGGACTTGTGTCGTGCACGGCACTGCCATCGCCTATGTTGGGACTGGTGGTGCTGAAAACACTTGACGAATTTCTAGCAACCGTTCCCGAAGGCGACAAGCGCGACCGGATGACCGACGTCATCGACTGGGCGCACAGTAACTACCCAGATCTCGAGCTACAGATCAAATGGAGCCAGCCGATGTTTACGCTCGGCGACACGTATATCGTCGGGTCTTCGGTGGCGTCGAAACACATGGCCATCGCACCTGAGCAAGCAACGATCACGCATTTCCAGCCAGAGCTCGAAGCCCTGGGCGCAGACTTCACGAAGAATATCATCCGCCAGCCTTGGGGCTCCCCTTTCAACTTCGAGCTGCTCGGCGAGCTCGTTGACTACCAGATTGCCACCAAACGTGGCATGACCAGCTTCTGGAGGTAGCACATCTCAGGAAGGTCCACCGATCTCAGAACTACCGCAATGACCAACAATAACAGTCAACATGTTAGGGATTTGGTAAGTCGCACTTTAGTGATTTGGTAGATTGCACTTTAGGGATTTGGTAAGTCGCACTTTAGGGATTTGGTGAAATAGTGTTCATTCCGAGGGAATTGGGACAGCATCTTGAGCAACTGGCTTCGTGGTTTCCGATCGTGAGCGTGACCGGACCACGGCAAAGCGGAAAATCGACGTTGATTCGTGAACAGTTCCCTGATTTCACCTATCTCAATCTCGAAGACCCAACGCTACGCGCGTTAGCCACCGAGGATCCCACGGGCTTTATCCATGATCGTGGCTCTGCCCTCATCATCAACGAGGCTCAATATGCGCCCGAGCTTTTCTCGGCCCTGCAGGTCATTTCGGACGAACGAGGCACACCTGGACAATACGTGCTCTCTGGCTCGCAGAACTTCCTCCTCATGGAGAAGATCTCGCAAAGTCTAGCCGGAAGAGTCGGCATCACCCACCTGCTTCCACTCTCTTTCCGGGAGGCACTCACCGCACGACCCGACATGAGCGCTGAAGATTTCATGGTTCACGGTGGGTATCCGCGCCTTTATCAAGTAGATATGCCACCGGAGATCTACTACCAGAACTACCTCCGCACATACGTCGAACGAGACGTCACACAGTTACTCAATGCTCAGAACACGGACGCCTTCCAAATGATGATGAAACTGATGGCCCTTAATGCCGGCAACCTCATCAACTACACCGGACTGGCTCGCGAACTCGGCGTCGCGTTTGCGACCGTGAAGAACTGGGTAAGCATCCTGGAATCCAGCTTCATCGTGTTCACACTGCGTCCTTTTCACATCAATTCCCGTAAGACGCTGACGAAGACCCCTAAGTTGTACTTTTACGACACTGGACTGCTCTGCCACCTCCTCGGTATCCGCACAAAAATAGACCTCGTGAACTCCCCGGCTTTCGGCGCGGTGATGGAAAACCTCATCGTGGCAGAAACAGCCAAGTGCTACCACCACCAAGGGATAGCCCCTGACCTGTATTTCTATCGCGATGACAGCAAAGTTGAAGTAGACCTCCTTGACATGACGCACGAGCCACGCGCTGTTGAAATAAAGTCCTCCGCAACGTTTCGCTCGCGCCACGGGAGAAACCTCGCCACGGTTGGCAGCCAGTTGGACATTGAACCGACGCAGCGCTGGGTGGTCTACCGTGGCGAGCACGGCCAACAATTGGAAGAGTTCAAGGTGGTGCCCGTTGTCGAGTACCTGCGTCAGGATTTCGCGAGTCCTTCAAACCGGGTACTCTGACACGCGTACTAACTCTGGATGGTGGTGTAAGCAATGCGCAAAGTCGTATCCACGCTCGTTGCGGTGGCGGTACTGTTCACAGCACCGCACGCGGCCGCGAACCCGCTCGCGGGCAGCTCACAGGCGTTCTCGCAGTCCAGTTCCCAGGCTGGTGAGGAGCTCCGCACGGCTATCTATCGGGCGCTGCCTCCGCAGGCGCGCAGCCATCCGTGGGCGCAGCAGCTTGCTCCGGCACCTGCGCCTAGCGCGCCGACGCCTGCACAGGATCAACCTGCGGACTGTTCCAACTGCGTGGCCGTCACGTTCGACGACGGTCCGGCTGCCTCCACGAATCAGGTGTTGGATATCCTTGCTCGCAAGCACGCCACGGCGTCGTTTTTCATGCTGGCGCCGAAGGTCCGCGCGAACCCGGGCGTCGTGAAGCGGATGCGGGCTGCCGGTCACACGGTAGCCAGCCACACTGCCACGCACCGTGACTTGACGAGGCTTTCGCAGCCGGAGGTGCGTCGCGAAGTGGAGGAGGGCTCCCGCGCGATTGCTGATGCCACTGGTGCCTCCCCGCGGTTTGTCCGCCCGCCGTATGGGGCGCTCAACGCGACGGTGTCCGAGGCGGCGCGGGTGCAGGGTCAGGCGGTGGTCTTGTGGGACGTCGATACGCTGGATTGGAAGCACCGCGACCCGGCGCGGACGTGCAAGACTGCGGTTGACCAGGCACGGGCCGGGTCGATCGTGTTGATGCACGACATCCACCCGACGACGGCCCAAGCCGTGGAGTGCGTGATCGACGGCCTGCGGGCGAAGGGGCTGCGGCCGGCGAGCCTGGATCAGATGGTGCCGCAGCCGGTGTCCGGTAAGACGTACACCATAAGGAATAGTTAGCTCGCCTGCATCCGGGCGACCATGTCGTGGGCGATCCACGACTCTACTGACTCGCCGTCGATGGTCCACGCGGGGTGGTCGCCGCCCTCGAAGTAGGACAGGTGGTGGGGCATCATGTTCATCACGTGCGGGATGAGGTCAATCAGTGGCATCGGGATCTGAGGAACGCCTAGCCCGGCGGCCATCGGCAGCAGTTCCTGCGCGGCCACGTGGAGCAGCACGCCCAACCCGGTGATGTCTTCTCCCGAAAACGGCGGTGTCTCCCCCGCATATTCCTGTACTACATGAGACACGGCAGCTAACTCCCACGCCAGTGCAAGCAGCGTAGCAATCGGGTTGTGCCCGAAGTCCTTGAAGCCACGCCCGGCAAGTTTGTGCAGCGGGGCTGCGGCGGGCTGGGCGAGGCGCACGCCGACGCGCTGCGCCAACCCGTCGTGCTGCGTGGCGCAGGCGAGGTCGTTGCTGTGGCAAAACGTGAGTACCTCAGCCTCAGCGTCGTGGAAGCTGGTGCGGCGTGGCCCGGTGAGACCCGAGACGTCGCTAGCAAGGCGTACGCCGTCGAGCGGGATGAGGATTTCGCCGTTCTCGCCGCGGACGCCACGCGCGCCGGTGACTGTTTCCGCCGTGTGGTAGGTGGTGCGGCTGCGCCCCGGATCCGCGATAAGGTAGGCCGCGACAAGGCTCGGGTCGGGGGACTCCGCCACGAGGTCCCCGAGCAGGCCAGCCCCTTGCGAAAACCCGAGGAACAACACCTTCGTGTCCGGGCATGCGTCGTGGAGCGTGGCGAGGTGCGTGCGCACCGCCTGCTTACCCGTATCCAGCGATGCCCCGTACGGCAACGCCATGTTCGTCCTGGTCTCCCCCAGCGTCCCAAGCACGCCAACCGACGCCGTGTACGGCACCTGCCACGTGGACACGCTCCCGCCAGCTGCTTCGACGTCAGCGAGCAGGGTCGACCCCGGTCGCAGCCCGCGCACGCGTAGCGGGTCGTCGCCCTGGTTGGAGTCCCCGGTGCCGGCGGCGATGACAAGCTCGTAATCGGTACAGCGCGAAGGTGGGGCCGAGATGTTGCGCTCGAAGGCCTCGAGCGGGGCCGTGGGCAAGGGCTCGCTATCCCCTTTCCCCAGCAGCTGCGCGTTGGCGGGTGGTGTCACAACGCATCCGACGCACACCACGACTGCCAACACGGCGCGCACACCCTTCATCATGCTTGCCTCCATGCGTTGAGGTCCACCGTGAATCCCCCGATGAAGCCGCGGGAGGTGTACTGCCACACCTCGGGGGTGCCCATGCCGAGCGGGGACGGCCAGGCGTCGGCACCGGGGAAGGCTGGGTCGTTGGAGCCCCAGTCGGCAAGCCAGAGAGCGCCGAACTGGGAGGGGCTGGCCAAGCGCATGTATCGACGCCAATACCAGGCATTCGTGTAAACGCCAGCAACGCGCACCCCGAACCGTTGAAAGGTGTCGTAGGCGCAGCGGACGTCGGAAAGTGTGAGCCCAGCGGGGCTTTCCACGTCGAGCCACATCGGGCACTTGATGGCGCCGGGGGCGCGCTGGAGTACCTCGACGCTGGCCTCCACCTGCTCGGCCACGCTGGTTCCCTCGGAAGGGCTGCGCAGGAAGTGGTAGGTGGACACGTTGAGGTCGGCGGAGTGGGCGTCGATAAAGAGGTCGGAAAACGCGTGGTCCTGGTAGGTGCCGTCGGTGGTGCGGATGATGGCGAAGTCGAGCGGGCAGGCGGTGAACTCAAAGCCTGCCTGGTGCTCGGATACGTCGACGCCGAACCGCATTAGTTGCGCTTGCTAAAGCCCATGCGTGGCTGGAAGCCCTCGGGGCGCTTGCGTTGGGCGGCGGCGTCGCCGATGACGAGGCGCCACTTCGCGTCCGTGACCGGCATGTGGGAGAGCGGGAACCAGCCGACGTCGATGGATTCGTCGTCACCGACGACTGGCTCCTGAGAGGGGTCGACGGCTTCGAGGCGGATCTGCGTCGACATGTAGCTTGCGACGTCCCCATTGTCGTGTGTGACGGGGCCGATGGCGCCGACACCGAGGATCGCTGCCGGGGTGGCCTTGATACCGGTCTCTTCGAGAACCTCGCGCACCGCGGCGTCGTGGGCGTCCTCACCCGGGTCGGCGATGCCGGTCACGGGCGTCCACTCCTCGTTGTCCGCGCGGCGGACGAGGAGCACTTCGGGCACTGCCCACGGGGTGTCCGCGGTGGAATCCCGCAGCACGACGGCGCATACGGAGGGAACCCACATTGGGTCGGTTCCGATCTTCTTTCGGGTCTGCACGATGAACTCGGGTATAGGCATGGGTTCAAGTGTACTTCGGTTACTATTTACGGCATGTTGCACACCACCACTGATGACTCCGCACAGTCTGTCGCTTTGCTTCGCCGGGTGCCAACTGCACTGTTTGTGGCGGTGTACGGAGCGCTCGTGGTGGTGCTGGCCTCGCTGGCAGTCGCGTTGTACGCCTACCAGCACAACGCTCCACAGGAGACTCGGTTGCAGCGCGAACTAGTGTTTCAGCCCGAGGCACCGCAGGCCGACATCGCGTCGATAGAAGCGAGCATCCGGCCGTACCTGATCGCGAACGCGGAGGTGCACGAAGCACACCGCGGCGCAGCGCTGCGCGGCAACATCACGGATACCGCGGTGCAAGACGTGGACTCGTTCTCGGGCCACCTCTCACGCCTGCTGCAGCAGAACTGCATCCCCGGCGTCGAGCTGCGCACGGGCAGCAACCTCAACGTGAGTTTGTGGGACTACTGCCACGAAGCGCCCGCACCAGAATCGATTGCGCAGCAAATGCGCCTCGCGCTGAGTTACGACGCCGACTTCGTCGGGTTCCTGCACTACCCGTTCGGACAGAAAGTCAAGGTAACGTGGATGAACGTGGCCGACGAGGCTGATCGCGACAGCCTCATCGCAATGTGGGAGGAAGTCGGCCTGCCCGACGGCTTCGTCGAGGTGATTTACCAGGCCTACGGAGCTGGCGAAGTGACCACGCTCGAGATTGATGACAAGGGCAAGCACGACTTGCAGACGAACCCGACGCCCGATACGCAGTAGCTCACCACTGCTGTTCGACCCACTGGGCGTCCGGCACGACGCGCTCGATGACGCTCAGAATTTGATCAACGTTGGAGTAGGACATCATGATCGGGTCCTCCATGCCTTCCCAGCACTCCTCTCCTGAACGGTCGGCTTCCGTCCCGGAGACCACGCCGATGATGGTGGCGCGCCCATTCACGTCTGCGAAGACGGGGCCGCCCGAGTCGCCGGAGGAGGCGCAGACGCCTGCGATGTCGCCGCGGGACTCACGCTGTTCTTCGTCGTCGTGGGCGGTCACGATCTGGACGCGGCTCGCGGCCTCGAAGTGGCCACAGGTGTAGCCGGTCGTCCCGCCCGTTTTGCAGACGCGGTCAACGGGGCCGATCTCGGCACCGACGCCTGTCGGGATCGGGTCGCCGACGAGCGGCACAGCGCGGTCCGTGTCGTAGATCTCGATAATGCCGACGTCGATGCGCTCCGCCTCTGGGTCCTCTACATCAGGGGTGTAAAGCCCGGAGTAGATAAACCTACCGACTTCCTGCGAATAGTCGTTGGTGTCCGAGGCCCCTTTCGGCCACACCAGGTTGCCTTCACGCCCGCAGTGCCCGGCGGTGACGGCGTAGGAGCGGCCGTCGGCACCCGAGAACGTGAACGCGACGGTGCAGGACTGCGCGGTGAAGCGCTCCCCCGGCTCCGGGTAGTGGTCCGTGGACTGGATCAGCGAGCCCGGCGCCCACGGTGCGAACTCGGGCACCAGGATCCGGTTGCCCGTTGCCGCGGCAGGCGGTTGCTCCCCGGGTCGCTGGACGGCTTCCTGGGCTTGGCGCTCCTCGGCGGTGCGCGTGTCTATTTCAGAGGTGTGCAGGCCCAGCCACACCGCCATCCCGACCAAGCACAGCGCGGTGACGATGACGGTAAACCACGCGGCACCACCTAGCCCGCGACGAGGCGCCGACTGCCCTACTGGGGCGACCGGCTCCGGGAACGTCCACTGTTGCCCGTCTTCGGGCTGGTATTTTTTGGCGAGGTCGCCGCTACTGCTCATCGCCCGCTTCATCGTCAGCGAAGGCGGGGTCGCCCTTGGCAGCTTCTTCCTTCTGAATCTTCATGTCTCGGATGAACTTCTCGGGGTCGAACTCGGTGAAGTACTCCGGGCCTGCGAACTGTTCCTGTGCCATGTGCTACTTCCCTTCGATGGAGTCTTGGATAAAGGCTTTCACGGCGTCGGCG
The DNA here is from genome assembly GCF_024453815.1 of Corynebacterium pseudogenitalium. Classification (NCBI taxonomy): domain Bacteria; kingdom Bacillati; phylum Actinomycetota; class Actinomycetes; order Mycobacteriales; family Corynebacteriaceae; genus Corynebacterium; species Corynebacterium pseudogenitalium. Next base: position 1,617,812 of record NZ_CP072934.1, read on the forward strand.
TCATTCGGCAATTCGGTGACGTGCCGTGGTTGGTCCATGATGCCACGGAAGCGCTCGGGCACCTCCGGCTGGGTGCCGGTGGCCTCGACGATGGTCTCGGCGAACTTCACCGGCAGCGCCGTCTCAAGCACGACGACAGGAGTGTTGACGTCACCGCTGACAGCACGAGCGGCGTGGACACCGTCGGCGGTGTGCGGGTCAATCAGCACGCCGGAGCGCTCCTGGACCTCGCGAATGGTCGCCACGCGGTCAGCGTGGGTGGACGAGGAGGAACAGAAGCCGAACGCGTCGCGGATGCGGGCCAGGACGTCTGCGCCGCCGAAGTCCTCGGCGTCGAAGCCGCCGTTGTTCACCTTGGTGCCGAAGAGCTCGCCGGTCAGCGCGGCGTCTCGCCCGACGGCGTCGAACATCATGCGCTCGAAGTTCGACGCCTTCGAGATATCCATGGACGGCGAGGACGTCGCCTGGGTCTCTGCCGCGCTGCGCGGGCGGTACTGGCCGGTGCGGAAGAACTCGTCGAGGACGTCGTTCTCGTTGGTAGCCACGATCAGGCGGTCAACGGGCAGGCCCATCCGCTTGGTGATGTAGCCCGCGCACACGTCGCCGAAGTTGCCGGTTGGCACCGAGAAGCTCACCTTCTGCGAGTTGCTCTCGGTCACACGCAGGTAGGTAGAGATGTAGTAGACCGTCTGGGCCAACAGGCGTGCCCAGTTAATGGAGTTGACGGCGCCGATGGCGTACTTCGCCTTAAAGTCGGCGTCGCCGTTGACGGCCTTGACCACGTCCTGGCAGTCGTCGAAGACGCCGTCGAGGGCGATGTTGAAGATGTTCGGATCGTCCAGGCCGAACATCTGGGCCTGCTGGAACGGCGTCATCCTGCCAGCTGGGGTGAGCATAAACACGCGGATGTTGTCGCGGCCGCGCATCGCGTACTCGGCAGAGGAACCGGTATCGCCGCTGGTAGCGCCCAGGATGTTCAGGTGGCGGCCGCGACGGCCCAGCTCGTATTCGAAGAGCTCGCCGAGCAGCTGCATCGCCATGTCCTTAAACGCCGCGGTTGGCCCCTCGGAGAGGTGTGCCAGCCACAGGTCGTCCTCGAGTTTGGTCACGGGGACGATGGCGGCGTCGTTAAATACGGGGGTGCGGTAGGCGCGGGCGGTGATCGCTTCGATGTCGGCGTGCGGGATGTCGTCGATAAAGAGCTTGAGCACCTCGGCGGCGAGTGCCGCGTACCCGCGCTCGGCGAGCAGTGTGCGCCAGCTGTCGAGCTGCTCGGGGCTCAGCTGCGGGTACTCCACGGGAAGGAACAAGCCGCCATCCGGGCTTAAGCCCGTGAGCAGGATGTCGGTGAACTTGTAGGTTGTGCCTGCGGTATCGCGCGTTGAAATGTAATCCACGGTTGCACAGTCTACGTGACGCACCGGACCCGCATGCCGGATTGCACAGCCAAAGGAGTACGTTATACCGCATGCCCCATTCCAACTCCCCTGTCTCCCAGACCAACGACCCACAGCAGCGCGTCACCCGGCGCGCCCTTTTTGTGTGGTTCGCTGCGGTCGCGGTGTACGTGGTCGCCATCTTGGGTCGCACATCCTTCGGTGTCGCGGGTGTTGAGGCGATCGACCGCTTTGGTATCGACGCTTCTCGGATCGCAGTGTTCACCGCAGTGCAGGTTGGTGTGTACTCGTTGGCGCAGATCCCGACCGGGGTGCTCATCGATAGGCAGGGTCCGCGCTTCATGCTGATCGTCGGCGCGCTCGTGATGGCGGTGGGCCAGATCCTGCTCGGGTTTACGTCCTCCTACCCTGTCGCACTTGCGGCGCGCGTGCTCATCGGCGCGGGCGACGCCACGGCGTTCCTGGCGGTGATGCGTATCCTGCCGAGCTGGTTCCCTCCCCGCAAGACGCCGCTGTTTACGCAGCTGTCCACTGCGATTGGGCAGATGGGTCAGTTCCTGTCCGCGGTGCCGTTCTTGGCGCTGCTGCATGCAAAGGGCTGGCAGGTCGCGTTCGTCTCGCTCGGTGCGGTCGGGGTGCTCGTGGCGCTCGCCGCGGTGGTCGCAGTGGCGGACGCTCCCACGAAGCCTGGCGAGGAGGCTGCGGCAAAAAGTGCAAAGGTGCCGCTTCGCACCACGCTCTCGACGGTGGTGCGCTCACCGGTGTGCTGGGAGGCCTTCTTCATCCACGGGTTCTCCATCTTCCCGATGGTCACTTTCACCCTGCTGTGGGGTGTGCCGATGATGACGCTCGGCATGGGCCTGAACGAGCAGGAGGCCGGCACGGTGCTCATCGTGCTGACGGTGTGCATGATCGTCGCGTCGCCGGTGCTCGGTGCGGTCTCTGCACGCCTGGGCGTGCGCCGTGACATGGCGGTCATCGTGCTGTGCTCGCTGACGCCGCTGATGTTTTTGTGGTTCTTTTCGACGTCCACTCCGCGCGGCTTCGGCGCGATCCTGGCGGTGGTGATCGTGATGGGCACGGTGGTGCCCGCGTCCAACTTCGGCTTCGATAACGTGCGCGAACACGTGCCACCCGCCATGGTGGCGACCGGCACCGGCCTGGCCAACATGGGCGGGTTCACATCCTCCATGGTGGCAGCCCAGGCGGTGGGGATTTTGCTGGACCACTCGGCAGATTCGGTGCAGTACACGTGGGAGGACTTCCAGTACGCCTGGATCGCGGTCTACGTGCTAGCGGCCCTGCTGATGGTGGGCCTGCTCGTGGCGCGGGCGAAGGCGCAGCCGCAGATGCGCCGACTCAAGATCGTCGAGCAGGCGCCACCGCGGGCTGCGAACTAAGAACACCCCGCTAGCGCCGCGGCGGTTCCTGACGCCCGGTCAGGATGTCCACGACGGAGCGGATGGCGGCGTCGCCAAGCTGCGGCAGCGCCGTGGCGCCCGGAGAAGAGGTCGTCGGGTGTTCCTCGTGGGCGCGCTCGGGCACGCGCTGCTGGTGTGCATCCGCGCTATCTGGTTCAACAGCGATGCTCAGCGTGGAATCTTCCAGCTCGAGTGCGGTGTCGGAGGTGACGCCGGCGACGCGGGCGGCGTCGACAAGCGCGACGAGGTCCGCGAACGTTGCATTATGAAGGTCAATTGAGATCTGTACAGCCATGGGCACCAGCATAAGTTATTCGAACTCGTGCGACGGGGCCTCGCCCCAGAACACCTCCTCGACCACGCGGTATGCGCGGCGGGTGGTGCGCCGGTAGTCCTCCAGGAACTGCTGTTGGTGCTCCGGGCTGTAGCCCGCGGAGCCTGCGACGGGGCCGAGCTGTGTGCCCGGCGCGGGCAGCTGGTCGGTGCGCTTGCCGGTGACGAGCACGATGGCGTTGCGGGCCCTGGTGGCCATCAGCCAGGCCTCGCGCAGTTGGCGGGCCTGCTGTGGCGCGATGACCTGCGGTCGGTCGTCGTTTGGGTCGGCGAGGTAGTCGAGGGCCTCCAGCGTGGAGGTGGTGTGCAAGGCCGGGTGGGTGTGCGCGTGCATCATGGTGAGCAGCTGCACGGTCCACTCGACGTCGGCGAGCGCCCCGCGGCCCAGCTTGGTGTGGGTGGCGCGGTCCGCCCCGCGCGGCAGGCGCTCGTTATCCACGCGCGCCTTGATGCGGCGGACCTCCCTGATGTCGCGCTGGCTGGCACCCCCCGGCGGGTAGCGCACTGGGTCGATGACGCGGAGGAAGTCCGCGCCGAGGTCCCGGTCACCGGCGATGGTGACGGCGCGCAGCAGCGCCTGGCGCTCCCACACCTCGCCCCACTCGGTGTAGTAACGCTCGTAGGACTCCACCGTGCGCACCACCGCGCCAGAGCGCCCCTCGGGGCGCAGTCCGAGGTCGACCTCGAGGGGTGGGTCGGCGCTCGGCTTGGCCAGGCGCGCGCGCATCGCCTCAATGACCTTGGCGGCCCACACGGTTGCTTCGTGGTCGTTGTAGCCCTCGTTGGCTGCGGCAACCACCATCACGTCCGCGTCCGAGCCATAGCCGAGCTCCGCCCCGCCGAGTCTGCCCATCCCGATCACAGCGATGCGCGCCGGCGTTGGGCGCTCGGGGTCCTGGTGCTGGGCGCGCATCTCTGCGGCGAGCGCGGCGCGCAGAACGGCGTCCCACACGTAGGTGAGCTCCTCGCAGACCTGGCGCACCTCCATGAAGCCGAGCAGGTCGGCAGCGGCGATGCGCGCGAGCTCCGCCCGACGCAGCGAACGCGCCACCGACACCGCGCGGTCCGGGTCCTCGTAGCGCCCGGCGGCTGCGACGATCGCCTTCTCCACTTGGTCGGGCGCCGCCTCGATGAGGCGCGGACCCGAGGAGCCGTCGCCAAAGAGTTTGACCACCTCAGGGGCCGCGATGATCAGTTCGGAGGCGTACGGGCTGGTGCCCAAAATCTGCATGAGACGCTGGCTAACCACGCCCTCGTCGCGCAGCATGCGCAAAAACCAGCTCTTGTCCTCCGCGGCCTCCGAAAGCTTGCGGTAGTTCAACAAGCCCGCGTCCGGGTCCGCGGTGCCACCCAGCCAGTGCATCAGCGACGGCAGCAGGATCGCCTGCAACTTCGCCCGGCGCGAGGTGCCCTTCACCAGCGCGGTGAGGTGGTCGTGGGCGCGGGCCGGGTGGCGGTAGCCGAGTGCGGCGAGCTGGGCCTTGACGGCGTCGGCGCTCAAGGTGGCCTCGCCGTAGCTCAGGTTCACCACAGCGCTGAGCAGCGGGCGGTAGAAGATGCGCTCGTGCAGGTTGGCCACGGTGAAGCGGACCTGCTTGAGGCGGGCGCGCAGCGCCTCAGTGGCGGTCGCGCGCGGGCCGGTGCGGAAGCCCGAGGTGCGCGCGAGCCACCGCATCGCCTTCGCGTCGTCCGGTTTGGGCAGCTGGTGGGTGCGCTTGAAGCGGGTGAGCTGCAGTCGGTGCTCGAGCAGGCGGAGGAACTCGTAGGCGTCGATCAGCTTGGCGCCGTCCTCGCGGCCGATGTAGCCGCCGTCGGTAAGCACCTGGAGCGCGTCGACGGTGTTCTTCACCCGGATGCTCGGGTCGATGCGCCCGTGCACGAGTTGGAGCAGCTGGACGGCGAATTCGACGTCGCGAAGCCCGCCGCTGCCGAGCTTGAGCTCGCGCTCGCGCAGGTCTTTCGGCACGTGCTCGAGCACGCGCCTGCGCATCGCCTGGACGTCCTCGACGAAGCTTGTGCGTTGCGACGCCTCCCAGACCAATGGGCGCAACGCCGCGATGTAGCGCTGCCCCATCTCGGCGTTGCCTGTCATCGGACGGGCCTTGAGCAGTGCCTGGAACTCCCAGGTCTGCGCCCAGCGCTTGTAATACGTCAGGTGGCTGTCAACGGTGCGCACGAGCGCGCCGGACTTGCCCTCGGGGCGGAGGTTGGCGTCGACCTCGAAGAAGCACGCGGTGCCAAGCTGCATCACGGTGCTGGCGGTCTTGGTTGCCGGGGCTGTGGCTGGTTCGGCGACGAAGATGACGTCGACGTCAGAGATGTAGTTCAGCTCGCGGGCGCCGCACTTGCCCATCGCCATGATCGCGAGGCGGGAGTCGGGGTCGTCGTCGCCGTAGGTTTCGCGGATGGCGACGGCCAGCGCTGCGGTCAGGGCGGCGTCGGCAAGCGTGGTGACGTACTCGGTCACCTCGCGGTAGCCCACCTCACCTGCGAGGTCCGAGGCGGCGATGCGCATCATGAGGGTGAGGTAGTGCTCGCGAAGCGGTGCGGTGGCGCTGGCGTGGCGCGACCACTCCTGCCCCGCGCGGTAGGTGCCGGGGGTGGTCAGGTCCTCGCTTGCTGTGTCGCCCTCGAGGCCCGCCGGCGCGGCGTCGACGGCCGCGAGCATCGTGCGGAAGAGCTCCTCACTGCCTGGGAGCGGCTCGAGCAGGCTGCACCAGCGCTGCGGGTGCGCCACCAGGTGGTCGGACAGCGCCGTGGAGCCGCCGAGCAGCGCGAACAGCCGGGTGCGGAACTGGCCGTCGGCCGCCAGGTGGGACTGCACGTCCTGCCAGGATGGGGCGTCGTCAAGCGCGCTGAAGAGACGGTAGAGCGTGTTGAGCGCCAGGTCTGGATCGCCGGCGTCGGCAAGCGCTGCGAGCACCTTCGCGTCGGTGATGCCGAGCGTGGCTAAGTCCTCGGCGGCGCGGGGGCTGGTCAGCCCGAGCTTCGCAGGGTTCGGCAAGGGTGCATCTGCAGACATGGTGTTTCCTTAAAGGTCGATGCCGCTTTCGATCTCCCACGGGGTGATCTGGGAGGTGTAGGCGTGGTACTCGTCCCACTTCGAACGCAGGAAGAACTCGAAGACCTGCTCCCCGAGCACTTCCGCCATAAACTCGGAGCGCTCCAGGTGGCGCAGCGCCTGGTCGAGCGAGTTCGGCAGGTCGCGGTACCCCATCGCGCGGCGCTCCCGGCGAGTCAGCGCGAATACGTCGTCGCGGCTTGGCTCGTCGAGCTCGTACTCGCCCTCGATGCCGCGCAGGCCCGCTGCCAGCACCGCCGCGTACGCAAGGTAAGGGTTACAGGCGGAGTCCAACGAGCGGACCTCGATGCGGCGCGAGTCCGCCTTGTGCAGGCGGTAGGTGGGCACGCGCACCATCGCGGAGCGGTTGGACACGCCCCACGTCGCCGCGGTCGGCGCCTCGGAGCCGAACTGGAGGCGCTTATACGAGTTGACCCACTGATTGGTCACCGCGGAGATCTCGTTGGCGTGCTCGATGATGCCCGCGACGAACTGGCGGCCCGTCTTGGACAGCGAAATCTCATCGTCCGGGTCGTGGAAGGCGTTGGTCTCCCCCTCCCACAGCGAGAAGTGGGTGTGCATCGCGGAACCATCCATGTCCGCGAACGGCTTTGGCATGAACGTGGCGTGCACGCCGTTGGCTTCCGCGACGGTCTTCACGATGTAGCGGAAGGTGACCACGTTATCGGCCATGGTCAGCGCGTCGGTGTGCCGCAGGTCGATCTCCTGCTGGCCGGCGCTGGCCTCGTGGTGGGAAAACTCAGTGACAATGCCCATGTACTCCAACGCGGCGATCGCCTGGCGGCGCAACTTCGGCGCCTCGTTGCGCTTCGCCTGGTCGAAGTAGCCGCCCTTGTCCGCCGGCACCGGGTCCTCCCCAGGCATGTTCTGCTTGAGCACGTAGTACTCGATCTCGGGGCTGGCGTTGAACTCGAAGCCGAGCTCGCGCGCGTGCGTCATCTGGCGGCGCAGTACCTGGCGCGGGTCCGCGTAGAGCGGGTCGCCGTCCGGCATGGTGATGTCGCAGAACATGCGGGCGGTCTGCAGGCCGGTGCCTTCGTCGAACGGCAGCGGCTGGAAGGTAGAGGGGTCCGGGCGCAACAAGGTGTCGGACTCGGAGATGCGGGAGAAGCCCTCGATGGAGGAGCCGTCGAAGCCCACGCCCTCGTCGAAGGCGGCCTCAAGTTCGGCGGGGCTCATCATGACGGTTTTCAGGGATCCGAAAATGTCAGTGAACCACAGGCGGATGAACGCGATGTCGCGCTGTTCAACCATGCGAAGTACGTTTTCCTGTTGCGTGTCCATAGTGTTGTACCCTACTGCGCCTGCGCTCATGCCGCCGCGAAAGTGGGCGAACGCGTTAGACTTTGCGGTGACCGCACATGCTTCGTGTTGAAAGTAGGGCTTCGCCGTGGCTGCACCACATGAGTACGTAGAAATTGAGATCAAGTTAGCTGTCGACGACTCCACCGCCGTCCCCGACATGCGGCAGCTGCCGGGGGTGTCCGCACTCGCGAGCACGAGCCACCAGCAGCTCTCCGCAATCTACTACGACACGGCTGACCTGCGCCTGACACGCGAGAAGATCACGCTGCGCCGCCGCACGGGAGGCCCGGACGACGGCTGGCACATGAAGATTCCAGCGGGTCAAGGCCGCACCGAGCTACGCTGCCCACTGCAGGACCCGCACACGGTCCCGCAGGAGCTTGTCGACGCCGTCCGCGCCATCGTGCGCCGCCACCCGCTGCAGCCCATTGCCCAGGTGGACAACCACCGCGTGGAAACCATCCTCGCCGACGAGGAAGGCCCGCCCGTCGCCGAGTTTTGCGACGACCACGTCTCCGCCCGCTCCCTGCTACCAGGGGGTTCGCACACCACTTGGCGTGAGTGGGAACTCGAACTCACGGAGCAGGTCGCGGGCACCAACGCAGGTGCGTCCCTGCTGCGCCAGGCGGAGCGCTACCTGCTCTCCTCCGGCGCTCGCCCGTCCTCCTCGCCGTCGAAGCTGACGTCCGCGCTCGGGGACTCGTTGGCGAAAGCTCCGCTGCCTCCGCACCTCACCGAGGCACACCTGCCTGCGGATTCCCCGCTGCATTCCCTGTTAACTTCCGTACGCACGCTTCGCGACACCATCGTCCACGGCGACCGCGCCGTACGCGCCGACCAGTGGGACTCGGTGCACCAGCAGCGAGTGGCAATCCGGGAGCTGCGCTCCATCCTGCGCACCTTCGACGGGCTCGTGCAGGGCGATGCGTTTTCGAAGATCGAGAAGGAACTCAAGCACGTCGCGGGCGTGCTCGGGGTGGCGCGCGACGCTGAGGTGGTGCACGCCCGGTGGTTGCAGCTGCTCGACACTGACGACTCCGGCTGCATGGATGATGCTGCCGCAGCCCACCTGCGCGAGGATATGCACAGCGTGTACAAGCTCGCGCACCGCAACATCGTCAACATGTGCAACAGCGACGCCTACCTCAACCTTCTCGACGCCATCGATGGACTCATCGCAAACCCTCCCCAGGTGCGCGAGGGCATCAAGGACAACGACGAGGCCCTGGCCCGCCACGTGCGCAAGGCATATAAGAAGCTGATGAAGCGCCACGCCAAGGTCGACGACCGCTACCACGACACGTCACTGCCGCGCGCGAAGCGCGAGGCCTACGTGCACGACGTACGCAAGGCCGCCAAGCGGCTGCGCTACGCAGCGGCAGCCACCGGCGACCCGAAGTTCAAGCGCCTTATCAAGGCCTGCAAGCGCCTGCAATCAATGCTGGGTGACTTCCAGGACTGCGCGACCTCGCGCGAGGAGCTGCTGGTGCTTGCGAAGCTGGCGCGCCAGCGCGACGAGGACGTGTTCGCCTACGGCATGTGCTTCCAACGCGAACTCCGCGACGGTGAAAAGGCACTGCGCGGCTACTTCGGCGCGATCCGCGAAGTAAAGAAGGCGGCACAGAAAGCCCTGTAAGTCCTGTAAGTCCTGTACGCGCAGTAGGGGCTACTTCTCCCAGGAAGGTGGGGTGCCCCAGTTGTCCTCGGCGGCCTCTTCCGCGTCCGCCTGCTGGTTACGCGCGGCCGCGATGCGCAGCGCATCCTCGGCTTCCTCGCGCGTCTTGTAGGGGCCCATGCGGTTTTCCCAGGACTGCACTTTGCCCTCGGTGATCTCGCCGGTGGTCGGGTTGTAGTAGAAGTTTCCGTTCATGGCGCCCACCTTAGCGCCGCGGGTATGGTTGTGCCCTATGAATGTCCAACAGGAGATGCGTGCTGCACATGCCCACCATGCTGGCTGCGCCCCCGACCACGTCGCTTCCGCGCCGGCAACGGTGGTGGTGGCTGGTGATGGCGTCGATAATTATGGCGGGGCGAGCATCATCGGGCTTGGCCCACAGCGGGTGTGTGCCGCGGTGAGCCGCAGGTCGGACGATGTCATTTCGCTCCAGTTCACGCGTGTCGACGGCCGGATTCTCGCCGCGACCAGCACGCTGGCGGCACTCAACGCCCCTACCGCGGGCACCGAGGAAGCGCAGCTCGCGCACCGGATTACCGGGCTGATCCATACGCTGATCCACCGCCAGGTGCTTTCCCGCGAGACCACGGGAATGGACATCTCGGTGGTCTCCCACGTCACGCACGGAGTTGGCCTCGGCGAGATTGCCGCGGCAGAAGCCGCCATCACGTTGGCGTGCGCCGGCGCCCACGACGATATCGACGCCCCTCCCCTGCGCACGAAGCTTGCGGAGGTCTGCGCACAGTCCGCCACCGCGTACGCCACGTCCAGCCCATTGAAGGCGCGCTACACCGCGGCGCTTCGCGGCCACGGCACCACGCTGAACCTTGTGGAGCAGGCGGACGGCTCGGTCACGCAGATCACCCACCCCGAGCGCCTTGGTCTGCGGATGTTCGTGGTGGCCAAGGAGCAGACTGCGCAGCCGGACGCGTTCGCGGAGTCGATGCGGCGGCGCCAGGAGTTCATCGAGACGGCAGCTGCAAACTTCGGCGTGGCCTCGCTGCGCCAACTACCGGACGCGACCGCGCGCGTGGTCCAGTGGGTGGAGGCCCGCCACACCGTTGGCGATAGTTCCGCACCGGATCCGCGGCGCGCACGCGCAGTGCTGCAGCGCTGTGAGGACGAAACGGCACGCGCACTGGGTGTGGCGCAGGCGTTGCGCTCGCAGCAGATCGATGCGCTGGTCAACGCGCTAAGCCCCCACGCGGGTGACGCCGCCGATGAGGCCCTGGCAACCCCGGCGCTGCTGAGCCAGCTCGCGTGCGAGTGCGGAGCGAGCGTCGCAAGGCCAGCCGCACCTGGGGTCTCCCAGTCGGTGCTGGCGCTGGTGCCGACGTCGAAAGCCGAAAACTTTGCCTCCCGAATGAAGGAGAACCTGCTGGTCATCCCGATCACGACGGGTGAGGTTGGCAGGATCGAAGTGTAAGGCGAATGAGCCAGCCTATAAGCCGGATTCTGTACCCGCGCCCGTAGGCGCGGGCGGCAACCATCCATCTGTGCGTCCCATTGCTGGGCGCATCAAGCAGCTACCTTCGGACTGGGCGGGCAGCCTCATCACGTCCGACGACCCCAGCCTTGCGGCTGTGGTTCTTGCCTTGCTCCCGGTGGGGTTTACCTGGCCACGCACATCACTGTGCATGCCGGTGCGCTCTTACCGCACCCTTTCACCCTTACCTACCCAGTTGCCTGGGTTGGCGGTGTACTTTCTGTTGCACTTGCCCGCGGATCGCTCCGGGTTGCTGTTAGCAACCACCGTGCCCTGTGGAGTCCGGACTTTCCTCGGTCCCCGCCAGCCACAACGCGTGTGGCGGTTCGGGGCGACGCGGTCGCCCGGCCGGCTCATTCGCACTGTGCCACTCTACAACACAGCGGCCGGTGCGCTTTATTTTCGGTGGTGGGCGACGTCGTTGACGCAGCGCACCACGCCCATCTCCCCGTAGAACTCCACCACAGAAATCGACGCCAAGTCCAGAAACAGGTGCTTGAACACTTCAGCGCTCACGTTCAGCCCCTGGCGGATCACCGACTTGATCGGCGTGGTGTGCGCCACCAAGAGGATGGTTTTGCCTTCGTAGCGTTCCTGGACGCGCAGCCGGGCACGCGTGACGCGGCGATGCAGCGATGCCAGCGACTCCCCGTTCGGCGGCGCGGTGGCGGCGGAGGCCTGCCACGCCTCGAACTCCTCGGGGTAGCGCTGCTGCGCGTCCTGCCTGCTGAGCGCCTCGAAGTCGCCGAAGTCCACCTCGCGGAAGCCCTCCTCGGTGACGATGTCCTCGTGCGCAATCCCGAGTGCGTCCGCACAGGCCTGCGCGGTTTGCTGGGCACGCGCCTGCGGTGAGGCAACGATCACGTCGATGTGCCCCATCTCGGCGAGCGCGGCCGCGGCCCGGCGCGCTTGCGCCTGCCCGATTTCGGTGAGCGGCGGGTTGGCTTGCCCGCTGTAGACGCGGCGGGCGGAGTGTTCGGTTTGGCCGTGGCGCAGCAGCACGAAGCGGGTGCGTGGGGCGTCGGTGCCGGACCAGTGGCCGGGGCTGGCCGTCTCGTGGGGCTGTGCCTCTTTTGGTGCTGCCGAGGCGACCTGCTTCGGTGCTTGCGCGGGCGCCTCGTGTGCAACGAGACCCTGTTTGCCCTTCGCGGCGGCGTCCATGGCCACGTTGGACAGCTCGTCGGCCTTCTTGTTCTTGGCGCGCGGCACCCACGTGTACGTCACCTTTGTGCACGTGCGTGCGAGCTGCTTCGCCTCAAGTGCGAGCTGCTGCATGTCGGGGTGCTTGATCTTCCAGCGCCCGTTCATCTGCTCGACCACGAGCTTGGAGTCCATGGACACCGCGACTTCGTCGGCGCCGGCGTCGATGGCGGCCTTCAAACCCTCAATGAGTCCGTGGTACTCCGCGACGTTGTTCGTGGACTTCTTGCCCACCGCGTAGACGACTTCCGCCAGCGTCTCCCCGTCCGGGCCGTAGACGACGGCACCGCTTCCGGCGACGCCGGGGTTGCCACGGGAGCCGCCGTCGCAAAACATGGCTACCTTCATGCGCCTACTCCTGTACCTGGGTGCGCACGAGCAGTGTGCCGCAGTTCGGGCACATTGGGACCTCGTCGGCCGGGGTGGCGTTGACCTGGTTGCGCTCGGTGGCGGGCAGGGCGATGAAGCAGCCGTTGCAGGTGCGGCCGTTGAACGCGGCGGCGCCGATTTCGTCGTAGGCCTCGAGGACGTCCGCGGGCAGCTGGCTGCGCAGTGCTTCGGTGTCCACGCGCTCGCGTGCCGGGAGAGCGTCCACGGCGCGCTGCGCGGCCTCGACCTTGCGCTCGAGCCCGTCCAGGCGAGCCCCATGGTTGTCGCGGTTGTTGCGCAGCGCCGCGATCTCGTTGTGGGCCTCCTTCAGCTCATACTGCAAATCCGCGATGCGCGACTTCGTGGTGTAACGATCGTGTTGCAGGTCCTTGCGGCGCTCCTCGTCTGTCTCCGCGCCGAGCATGCGCTTGTTGTCCAGGTCGCGGCGCTTGAGCTTGCGCTCGTCTTCCTGGATGCGCAAGATCTCCAGCTCCATGTCGTCGACGGCGAGCTGCGCCGCAGACGCCGCACCGCGCATGCGCTCGAGCTCCGCGGTGAGGCGCTGCAGCTCCTTTTCCTCCTCGCTCGTGGCCTCGGGGTGGGCGGCCTGGCGGTCAGCCTTGGCAAGATTCAGTAGTACCTGCTGGAGTTCTACGGCAAGTTTCACGGGGAAGCACTGCTCCTTTACTTGGCTTGATTCGGGTGGGCGGAAACGGTCCACGGGTCCGTGCGCACCGGGATGATGCACGTTTCCACGCCTAGCGGGTTCACGATACCCTCTGCCTGCTGCGTCCACGGAAATTCACTCGCCCAGTGCGCAGTATCGATCACGGCGGGCCCACCAGCGCGCAGGTGCTCGTCGACTGGGTGGTGGCGCAGGTCCGAGGTGACATAGACATCGACGCCGAGCGCCCTCGCATCGTCAAGGAAGCTGTCGCCCGAGCCGGAGGAGACGGCGACGGTGCGCACCATCTGCTCCGGGTCGCCTGCGGCGCGCACGCCCCACACGGTCTCAGGCAGGGCGTCGGCCACGCGCTGGGTGAACTCGCGCAGGGTCATCGGCTCAGGCAGGGTGCCCACTCGCCCAAGGCCGGTGGCTCGCTCGAGCGCCCCCGGCGTATCGACGTCCACATCCCCCACCGGGCGAATCGGCCTGCCGGGCCGAATCCCGACCAGCTCCGCCAACTTGTCATTGACCCCCGGGCGCGCCGAGTCCGCGTTCGTATGCGCCGCGAACAACGCGCAGCCGCCGCGGATCAGCGTGTGCACGACCTTGCCCTTCGGCGTATTCGCCGCAACAGAGTGCACCCCGCGCAGCAGTAGCGGGTGGTGAACCACCAGCATGTCCGCGCCTTCCTCCAGCGCGCGCTCCACCACGCTCATCGTGCAGTCCAGGGCAAACGCCACCTTGTGCACGGGCTCGTCCGGGTCGCCGCAAATCAGGCCGACCTGGTCCCAGCTTTCGGCGAGTTCGGGCGGGTAGGCGGCCTCGAGTGCCGCGACAATATCTCCTACAGTCTTCGTCGTCATGGCAACTAGCCTACAAACCTGGAATGCTGGTGGGCGTGACACTCCAAACAAACCGCCCGACCGTGCTCTTTGACGTCGACGGCACCATCCTCGACTCCTTCCCAGGAATCCGCGAAGGCTTCCTGCGGGGGCTCGCCGCCATCGACGTCGCCCCGCCCGACGAAGCGTTCATCGCGAAGATCCCGGGGCCGCCCATGCGCGAGTCCTACGAGAAGGCCGGGTGCACGCCCGCGCAAGTCGACGCCGCGATGCAGGTCTACTCCGACTTCATGAGCACCGACGGGTGGCAGCAGTTCACCGTCTTCGACGGCATGGCCGAACTCATCGCCCAGCTTGACCGGGATGGGTTCCGTGTCGGTACGGCGACGTCCAAAAGCGAAACCTTCGCCGAACTCGCGCTGAAGCGCGCGGGCATCTGGCCGCACCTGGACTTCCTCGGCGCCGCCGACCACGAGCGCGGCCGCAGCACCAAGATCGCGGTGCTGGAGTACGTCCACAACACCTTCGCAGCAAAGCGCCCCATCATGGTCGGCGACCGCACCCACGACTTCACGGGTGCCGCCCACTTCGACATCCCGTCCGTCGCCGTGACCTGGGGATACGGCGACGCCGAGGAGTGGGCACAGGCCACCCACACCGCACAAACCGCAACCGAGCTCAAGGAGATCCTCTATGCATATTGATTTCGTGTGCACCGGCAACATTTGCCGCTCGCCCATGGCGGAAGTCATCATCGCCGCCAAACTTGCCGACGCCGGCCTCGCCAACGACGTCCGCGTCACCTCCTCCGGCATCGGCGGCTGGCACGTCGGCGGCCCCGCCGACCCGCGCGCCGTCGCCGAACTCGCCAACCACGGCTACGACGGCACCCGCCACCGCGCCCAACAGTTCGGCGCCAACCAAATCGATGCCGACCTCATCGTCGCCCTCGACACCAACCACGTCTCCGAACTCATCGCCCGCGGCGTCCCCGAATCCCGCATCCGCCTGCTGCGCTCCTTCGACCCAGCCGCCCCCGAAGGCGCCGGCGTCGAAGACCCCTACTACGGCGGCGCCGACGGCTTCCAAACCACACGCGAACAAATCGAAGCCGCCGCCCCAGGTATTATCAGCTGGGTCAAAGCGCAGCTAGACTAGCCGGAGAAAGTACGGAATCTGTGAAAGCGGGAGCAACAATGCAACCTGAAACAGGTGCACAACCATGGTGGAAAACGTTTCTGACCCCCGGATGGGTCATCGTCGCCATCCTGATCGTGTTGTTCTCCTACTTCGCGTTCACCCTGCTGGCGCCATGGCAGCTCAACAAGAACGAAGCGCTCGTGGAGCGCAACGACCACATCAAGACCGCCTTCGAGCATGACCCGGTGCCGATCGGAGAGGTCGTCGACAAGCAGGGCGAACTCGCGCCCGGCGCCGAGTGGACCCGCGTCACCGCAACTGGCACCTACGCCCAAGACAGCGATGTGCTGCTGCGCCTGCGCCCCATCGACCGAACCCCATCCTTCCAAGTACTGACCCCATTCCGCCTGGACAACGGACAAAGCGTGCTCGTCAACCGCGGATGGGTCCCCGCCATCGGCTCCACCCAAGTCCCCGACATCGACGCCCCACCCACCGGCGAACAAACCATCTCCGGCATGATGCGCGTCGACGAAGGCGTACACCCCTCCGCACCCCTCAACGACCAGGGCTACACCATGGTCTACTCCATCAGCCCAGGTCAAGTCGGCGAACTCACCGACACCGCCCTGGCCAGCCCCTACGTCCAACTCCTGAGCGACTCCCCCGGCGTCCTCACCGCCATCCCCCTACCCATGCTCGAGACCGGCAACCACCTCTCCTACGGACTCCAGTGGATCGCCTTCGGCATCATGGCGCCCGCCGGCCTCATCTACTTCATCTGGGCCGAAACCCGCGAACGCCGCCGCTTCAAAGAAGAACAAGCCGAGCTTCTCGACGCCCCCTCCGAACCCGCCGAGCCTGTTGCTCCCGCCTCCGCCCCCGCTGCTCCCGCTGCTCCCGCTCAGGCGCGGTCCCGCTACGGCACCCAACGGCGCAACCCCTGGGCCAAATCATACGAAAAGGAAGAAGAACGCTAATGCCCCACCAGCTGACCCAACGCGACGTCAAACATCTCGCCCGCTGCCTCACGCTGCTCGGTGACGCCAACATCCACCTCGACGCCGCCGCCGAACCCGCCGACATCGAAGACGCCATCCTCGACGACCTCGACGCCTTCCGCGAAGCCCCGATGACCACGCTGCTCGGCCTGCGCGGACCCCACAACGCCCCGCTCATCGACTCCGTCGTCCACAGCGTCCCCCAAACCGACAACGCCTTCGTCCACCTCCTCGACTACATCGCCCTCGCCGCCAAAGCCCTGCGCGCCGAGCTGCGCGAAGTCGCCGTCTTCCCCGACCCCGACAACATCGAAACCGGCTCCCTCCGCCTGCGCGTCGGCGAATGGGACGTCACCGACATCGACATCCCGGCCGGTTCTTCTGGTTCTGCTGGCATCGCTGATGCCGAACTTGCCATCATCGGCGCCCTCATGCCCCTCGACGCCGAAGCCGTCACCTTCCAGGCCCCGCAAGGAGTCGGCGTCGTCCTCGCCGACGTCGTCCCCGGCACGCCGCAGGCCAGCATGCAGGCCGTCTTCACCGCCATCGAGGCGGAGCTGTAGGGGTTTCTGGGCGTTCGCCTTCGGGGAACTTTCCTGGGCTACCATGCCGATTCTGCTCCGGTCGAGGTGTTAGAAGCGTGCGATGCAGGTCGACCATTTCTGCCCAGCCTGGCCGATTTTCAGCGACCAGCATCGCACTCCTTGAATACCTCGACCGGAACTTCTTTCGGACCTTTAGGCAGCTCACCCTCCTACCCCTGCGCGCGCTGCTCGAGACCGTCCAGCAATAAATCGATGAGGTTCGGAACCAGGTTTTTTGCCACGTTATTGACCGGCACCCCGGCTGGCAGTGGACGGGTCACCACACCAAGGCCGATGTGGAACTCAATGGGGTCTAGATCTTCGGGGCATAGGTGGGCAGCTTTGGCAGGGTCGAGGAGGCGGTTGTAGCAGGCACGGATCTCCCTAATCCGCTTCTCGATCATGGGTTCGCGCCGCTTGATAGTCGCGGGGTCACTCATGGAATCGGCGAAGATCGCCTGCGCAAGCGCCGCGTGTTTGAGGTCCCCGATTTCGTGGGTGGCTTGGCGCCAGGCGTTGCGGGGGACGTCGGCAAATTCGTCGAGGTGGCGATCGATGACGTGGTTGATGTCCTCCACCGCGTGTTCGCCAATGGCATCCAGGAGGTCGATGCGCTCCGGGAAATGTCGCGTGGCTGTCGCCACTCCAACCTCGGCTTCCTTCGCGATGGCGCGCATGGAAACGCCGGGGCCGACGTCGATAAGAAGTGAGCGGGCTGCGGTGACGATGGCCTCGCGGTTGTCGCGTGCGTCTTGTCTCATGCTTGACAGCTTAACAAATGGAACACTATGTTCGGTTTGTGTAAGTGAAACACTGCGTTCCATATAGGAGGTTCCCGTGAACGCAACGAACAACTCAACAGTCAAGGCGGTCGGCGCCGTCATTGGAATCCCGATCATCATTGGGCTCATGCTCTTCGCATTCCTCGCACCAACCTTCGCATCAGGCCCGCGCAATGTGCCGCTGGCGGTTGCGGCGCCGGGACCGCTCGTCGAAAAGATGGAAGCAACACTAAGCGAGGACGGCCCCACCCTCCTCGTACGCGATTCCGACGAGGAAGTGCGCGATGCGATCGCACAGCGTGAAGCGGTGGGTGGGCTCGTGGTCACCCCGCAGGGTGCGACGGCATACACCGCCTCCGGCAACGGCGCACCGTATGCGCAGATGATCGAGGGCATGGCGGGACAACTCGAAGCTCAGGGCATGGACGTGACTCGCGAAGACCTCGCGCCGACCTCCCCGGACGACCCGCAAGCGACCGGCCTTGCGCTGCTCGGACTGCCGCTGGCGTTCGGCGGAATTGTCTCCGCCGTCATCGCGACACTCGGATTCCGCGGAAAGAAGTGGACAAAACTCGCCGTTCTCGTGGGGATTGCTGCGCTCGGGTCGCTGGTCGCGACGTGGATGCTGCACTCCGTCTACGGGACCCTCACCGGCAGCTTCGGGATGGAGTGGTTCGGCATCGGCTGCGGCATCCTCGCGACGTCGCTGCTCACCGCCGGTTTGGGCGCAGTCATCGGGCTGCCCGGCGTGGGCCTCGGCGCGATCCTGACCATCTTCGTCGCCAACCCGCTCTCCGGCCTGGCCACCGGGCCGTGGCTCCTCCCCGTCGGCTGGTCGACGCTCGGCCAGTGGATGCCAATCGGCGCCACCGGACACCTCGTGCGCTCCCTTTCCTACTTCGATGGCCTCGGAGCAACCCAGAGCTGGTGGGTATTGCTCATCTGGATCGTGGTTGGGCTCCTGCTCCTGTTCTTGGAGCGAGGTCGCGCTGCTGAGTCTGGTGCTACTGAGGCGGTTGCGGACCACTAGAGAAGGTCCTGCACGTTCCTGGGCATTCGCTGTGCACCACAATCCATTACGACCCCTGACGACCTGAGCAAATGCAAAGGTGCGTCGCGAAAATCCTAGATTTTGGTGCGCCACCCCTTGCGCTCTCGTTCTACCACTGAAATAGTTCCCGGGCTCGGGAACTATTTTTCGTTTTGGGCCTGTTCCCGTCGACCACCACTCACGTCTTCCCAGGTCGCGACGGATGTCCACAAAGATTGTTCCCGGTTTCACTGATGAACTACCAGTCAGTTTCCGTTCCGGTCGAGGTGTTAGAAGCGTGCGATGCAGGTCGACCATTTCTGCCCAGACTGGCCGATTTTCAGCGACCAGCATCGCACTCCTTAAAGCCCATGCTTTGAACCCGGCACCAGATACTCTCACGGGCTAAAGCCCTGAGCTTGGTCATTGCCCCTCCTTGAGTCGGTCGATGTGTACCTGGCTAAACCCGCACCACATGCCCACCAGCTCACCACGTGCGTCGTGGACCTCCACTAGTGGCAGCTCTTGCCAGCCCTTCATTTCCATCTCCACAATCTTCACGGGGTAGTCGTCGAGCTGTCAGACCTGCACGACGACCCCGCAGCGTGTGAGTGCGCGGATCGTGGTGGTGCACCGCACACAGTGTGGGCGGCTGTAAACGGTCGCGGTCATCATTTCATCTGTCATTGCCTTCTCCTTTGTAGAAGCCGATGATTGTCTGTAGGTCTTGGAGGGTGGTGTGTTGGTTGGTTCAGTGGGAGGAGGTGCGGGTGGTGGCGGTGGCGATTTTGAGTTCGCAGTTTTTCATGGGTGGTTTCTCCTCAGTGGTTGGGTGGTTTTGGGTATTAAAAATGGCCCCTGCACGAGGTTGTGCGGGGCCAGGCGGCGCAGCATGTTTAATGCTCCAGCTAGACTGAGAAACTTCGATTTCTCAATAATAGAGCTCTTTATTTTATCCGGTCAGCCATGCAATTCACGGGTAGAGGAAACTTGCCGAGCTTGTTTAATAGCATCGCGATCTGCAGCAATGACAATTTCGGTGAGTTCTCCAAGTAGCCAAACTAAACGAATTGAAGAGTGCGCGAGTAACAGGAATCCTGCTTGAAATATGTATGGGGCAATACTCGGACAATTGAGAAGGCTAAGAAGATTAGCAAGTGTGAAAGCAAGGACTGCGAAAAATCCAGATGATGTGGAACTTATCCAATTGGACTTTAATGCTTTCCCTCCAAGTACTCGGAGATTTTGAAAGCGTTTGCCGTTGGCAGTCAGAGCAAATATTACTACTACACCAGAAAAACCCGATACTGTAGCTGCAGCCCCAAGCGCGCCGGTATAGAGGGACTCAGTTCGATCTGGGGTCGCAGAGTCTGACAACGCATGCCAGATATCAGGTATTTGACCCGTCAGAGCAAGCAGCGCATGTAACATAGTGAGTGTTAGCAGCGTTGCATCAATTAGACGTGGATAAGAACGAAGTATCTCCTTCCGTGTCTTTCCCCACTTCATTGTATGCCTCTCTGCCTTCTATGGGATAACTTCTAAAGTTTACGAAGTTTTTCGCGAAATTTACTGTTTGCTTCAAGCATTCCCTGAAGAATATGCTCGGGCCCTGGTTGCTCATTTTCTTCGTTCTGGAACGATTCTTTAATCGTGATTCGATCGGAGATGAAGTCAATCGAATCTTTGCGCAGCTTTCCATCCTTGTCCCAATTGGTCAAGGTGGCCTCAGCTTTTTTGAATTTCTGAATATCCGTTTCCTTACCAAACAGGTTGACAAGCGCAGTCTTAATATCATCCTGTATTGAGGGGGAGACCGTATAATTGCCAAAGCTTAGAGTGATACCTACCGTCATCTGATTTCCGGTGTCGATTTCTTTAGCTTTCGCCAAAGCTTTACTCACACTGTCATCCCCATCAAGTTCTGCAAGGTCTACATCATTGTCGAGCGTGAGCTGAAGTCTAGTTGCACCATCAGCTTCTTGCAGACGTCTGAGTTGGTCCCTACGGACAAACGGGGTTAATTCGAAGCGATTTCCGCTTTGAAGAGTATTGAAATGGTGAGAAATTGCTGCGCTAATGGCGGAGACTGTAGCTCCATTCTGAGTTCTCGATATTGCTACTACGTTTTCGTGCCCTGATGCGGTCAGGTAGGCACCTTCGATGAGATGACCACCGATACCAGTTTGAGCGAGCCTCTCAATTTGGTCGCTGCCCTGGTCTCGATGGTCAGGCCAATCGTCTTTAGAACGAACCTTTCCAATATACAGGAACTTTACGGAAGGAGATTTTATACTTGCTGCCTGGACAATATAGTCCCTCCCATAGTGCTTAAATGAAAAGCTCGACCCATCTAAAGCATTAATCTCATCCCAAATATCGTTCCAAAATGTACTTGGGATATCGATAGGTTGGTCGTCCTTATCCCACCATTTTGGTGAGTAGTAGAAAATCGTCCGGTTCTTCGTGGCCATGTTTCGTCTCTAATTGAATTGGGTGTACTAGAGCCGATTTTAGCTAATCTCTTCCTCCGTATATCCGGTATGGATAACTGTTGCTATGGGGTCGCTAAAATCCCAGGTCAGTTTGTTGCCGCAGTTTGGACATGTGGTTGAGTGTTCCCAATCCTGCGGTTCAGGTATGGCCGAAGGGTTTTCCCAATGTGGCCATGCAGAAAAACCAGAAGTGCCAGGGGGCCACCAATCCAACCCAACAAAGGAAGGACACACCCATTATGGCAAGCATCACCCCATACAAAACAACGACAGGCCGCAAATGGCGCGTCCAATACCGAGACCCCACCGGAAAAGGCCGCACCAAACAAGGCTTCGCAAGAAAATCAGACGCCCAAGCCTGGGCCGCGAAAAACACCACCGCCATGGGAGACGGTGACTGGATCGCCCCCGAACTCGGCACCACCACCATCAACGACCTCGCCAACACATGGAAACAATCCTGGGCGCACCTCAAACCCGCCACCAAAAGCATCAACGAATCAACATGGCGCATCCACGTCGAACCCATGTGGGGCGACCGCCAAATCAAAACCATCCGCCAATCCGAGATACAGGTATGGCTCGGCACCATCAAAAAACACACCTCCGGCAAACACCCCGAACCAACCAACGAACCAGCATCCCCAACCACCGTACGCAACTGCCACATGGTCCTCGCCCAAATACTGGACCTGGCAGTACAAGACCGCATGATCCCATCAAACCCGGCGCGTGGGGTGAAACTCCCCAAAAAGAGCCCCGGCATAAAGGTGTACCTCACCCCAGGCCAGCTACAAGCCCTTGTGCGTGAATGCGGCGACATGGGTGACCTCATAGCCCTACTCGGCACCTCCGGGCTACGCTACGGCGAAGCCACCGCCCTGCGCGTCGGCGACATCGACTTCCTACGCCGCCGCATACGCGTCGAACGCAACGCCCGCCACACCACGGCCGGCCCTATCTACGGCACCCCAAAAACCGGCGAGCAACGCACCGTAGCGATCACCGAGTGGGTTGCCGGTCTGCTTGAGAAGCGCACGCGCGGCAAAACGAAAGACGCCCTGCTGTGGACCGCAACCAACGGCGGGCCACTGCGACCCCTGGGCCACACATCATTCTTCGCGCACGCAGTGAAACGCTGCCAAGGCAAGGACACGTCGTTCCCGTCGAAGCTCACCCCACACGGGCTACGCCACGTCGCCGCCGGGCTCATGGTTGGTTCCGGGGCGAGCGTGAAGGTCGTACAACGACAATTGGGCCACGCTTCGGCAGCAATGACACTCAACGTTTACGCTGATTTGTTTGATGGTGACTTGGATGTCGTGGCGGAACGACGACTCGACGACACTTTTTCAAAATGTCGTGGAAATGTCGTGGCGACGTGAAAAAGGCCCTCCCCGATTCCTCGGAAAGGGCCTTTGACCTGGTGCGCCATGACGGGCTCGAACCGCCGACCTACTGGGTGTAAACCAGTTGCTCTTCCAGCTGAGCTAACGGCGCGCTGGGTAGAGACTTTAACAAAGCTTCTACCGATCGCAAAATTAACAACAAACAGGCAGGTAAACGCCTATTTTGGTACACCGGCGGAGCGGAGGCAGGAGCCTTGCCATTCGCCGAAGCGGTCGGCGGTGGTTTGGACCAGGCCGGCGAGTTGGGCGGATTCGGAGATGACGCCGGGTTGTACGCCGCCGGGCTTGGAGGCGCCTGGGGTCATGAGCCAGATGCGGGCGTTGTCGTCGAGGTTGCGGGAGCAGTCGACGAGGACGTCGACAAGGTCGCCGTCGTCTTCGCGGTACCAGAGCAGGATCATGTCGCAGAGGTCTTGTGCGTCTTCGTCGAGGAGTTGGTCGCCGATGCGGTCTTCGATCGCTTCGGAGATGGTTGCGTCGGCGTCGTCGTCCCAACCGATTTCTTGGACGATTTCGCCTTGATTGACCCCTAGTCGGTCAGCGTATGTATCGACACCGTTGGCGCCCAACGTTCTTATTCCTCCCAATGAGATGAGTGTTGTATGCAAATATGCCGTTTAGTTTACATCTGCGGGTTACACATTACCGGACAAATATGCGACGGCCTCCGGGGGCCCTCGAGTTTTGTGACGTTCAACGCAATTGGCTGAAACCACGTATCCTGTTTTGCAGGTTTTCATTCCCGCCTGTGCCTCGCTGGTTGCAGGCCCGAAACGTTAGGAGGACGTTCCTTGGCTGAACACAATAATGACTCCAACATCCCGTTGATCCGCGAGGGTGTCGCTTCGTATCTGCATGATACGGACCCGGAAGAGACCCAAGAATGGATTGACTCGTTTGATGGGATTCTGGACCAGTCCACGCCGGAGCGTGCTCGATTTTTGATGCTGCGCCTGTTGGAGCGGGCGTCGGCGAAGCGGGTGGATTTGCCTGCGTTGTCGTCGACGGATTTCGTGAATACGATTCCGACGAAGATGGAGCCGGAGTTCCCTGGTGATGAGCAGATTGAGAAGCGCTACCGCCGTTGGATGCGTTGGAACGCGGCGATCATGGTGCACCGCGCGCAGCGTCCGGGTGTGAAGGTTGGCGGCCATATTTCCTCGTATGCGTCGGCGGCGGCGTTGTATGAGGTTGGTTTTAATCACTTCTTCCACGGCAAGGACGCTGAGCAGGGCGGCGACCAGATTTTCTACCAGGGTCATGCTTCCCCGGGCATGTACGCGCGTGCGTTCCTGGAGGGTCGTCTGACTGAGGATGATCTGGATGGTTTCCGTCAGGAGCATTCGCGTCCGCAGGGTGGTCTGCCGTCGTACCCGCACCCACACGGTATGAAGGACTTCTGGGAGTTCCCGACGGTGTCGATGGGCTTGGGCCCAATGAACGCCATTTACCAGGCTCGCTTTAACAAGTACTTGCAGGATCGCGGTATTAAGGACACGGATCAGCAGCACGTGTGGGCGTTCCTCGGCGACGGCGAGATGGACGAGCCGGAGTCGCGCGGTCTACTGCACATGGCGTCGCTGTACGGCCTGGATAACTTGACCTTCGTGGTCAACTGCAACTTGCAGCGTCTCGACGGCCCCGTCCGCGGCAACGGCCAGATCATCCAGGAGCTGGAGGCCTTCTTCATTGGCGCTGGCTGGAATGTGATCAAGGTTGTGTGGGGCCGCGAGTGGGATGAGCTGCTGGAGAAGGACAAGGACGGTGCGCTGGTCCACGTCATGAATACCACTCCGGATGGTGATTACCAGACGTTTAAGGCCAATGATGGCGCGTTTGTGCGCGAGCACTTCTTCGGCCGCGACGAGCGGACGCTGAAGCTGGTCGAGGACATGTCGGATGAGGAGATCTGGGCGCTGCGCCGCGGCGGCCACGACTACCGCAAGATCTATGCGGCGTACAAGCGTGCGCTGGAGACCAAGGGCAAGCCGACGGTCATTTTGGCGCACACGATTAAGGGTTACGGCCTGGGCCACAACTTTGAGGGTCGTAACGCGACGCACCAGATGAAGAACCTCACGCTGGAGGACCTGAAGCGCTTCCGCGACAAGCAGGGCGTGCCGATCAGCGACGAGGAGCTGGAGAAGGATCCGTACCTGCCGCCGTACTACCACCCGGGCGAGGACGCGCCGGAGATCAAGTACCTGAAGGAGCGCCGCGAGGAGCTCGGCGGGTACCTGCCGGAGCGTCGTGTGAAGTTCACGCCGCTGGAGCAGCAGCAGGACTTCGAGAAGGCCTACAAGGCTATGTTCAAGGACTCGGGTAAGCAGGAAGTTGCCACGACGATGGCGCTGGTGCGTACGTTTAAGGCGTTAATGCGTGATAAGGAGA
Organism: Corynebacterium pseudogenitalium; assembly: GCF_024453815.1. Taxonomy (NCBI): domain Bacteria; kingdom Bacillati; phylum Actinomycetota; class Actinomycetes; order Mycobacteriales; family Corynebacteriaceae; genus Corynebacterium; species Corynebacterium pseudogenitalium. The sequence goes on from NZ_CP072934.1 coordinate 1,642,421, forward strand.
TCGGGAAGCGAGTGGTGCCGATCATTCCGGATGAGGCGCGCACGTTCGGCCTGGACTCCTGGTTCCCGACTCTGAAGATTTACAACCCGCAGGGCCAGAACTATGTCCCGGTGGACCACGACTTGCAGCTGTCTTACCGTGAGGCGTCGGACGGCCAGCTCCTGCACGAGGGCATCAACGAGGATGGTTCCTCGGCGTCCTTCATCGCGGCCGGTACGTCCTATGCGACGCACGGCGAGCCGATGATCCCGATGTACATCTTCTACTCGATGTTCGGTTTCCAGCGCACGGGCGATAACTTCTGGGCCGCTGGCGACCAGATGACGCGTGGTTTCATCATCGGCGCGACTGCGGGACGCACCACCCTGTTTGGTGAGGGCTTGCAGCATATGGATGGTCATTCGCCGATTTTGGCGTCGACAAATCCGGCGGTGGTCACCTACGATCCTGCCTTTGCGTACGAGATGCCGTACCTGATTTCCAAGGGCATCGAGCGTATGTACGGCGACGGCCACGGCGAAGACGTGATGTACTACATCACCGTCTACAACGAGCCGACGCACCAGCCGGCGCGCCCAGAGAACCTCGACGTTGAGGGCCTGCACAAGGGCATCTACCTGTTCGACGAGGGCGAGAAGCACGAGCACAACGTGTCACTGCTGGCGTCCGGTATTGGTATGCAGCAGGCGCTTCGCGCGCAGAAGATCCTGCAGGAGGACTACAACGTGGGCGCCTCGGTGTACTCGGTGACGTCCTGGGTGGAGTGTGCGCGCGACGGTGCGCGTGTGGCCAACGAGCAGCTGCTGCACCCGGGCGAGGATGTCGGCGAGGCGTTCGTGACCCGTCAGCTGAAGCAGACGGAGGGCCCGTACGTTGCGACGTCCGACTTCGCCACGGACCTGCAGGAGCAGATCCGCCCGTACGTGCCGGGCCAGTACTTGGTGCTTGGCGCGGATGGGTTCGGTTTCTCGGATACGCGTGAGTCGGCACGCCGCTACTTCAACATTGACGCCGAGTCGATGGTGGTGGCAGCGCTGATGGGTCTGGCGAACGAGGGCAAGATCGAGATGGATGTTGCCGCGCAGGCTGCGAAGGACCTGAAGATCGACGACCCAACCGAAGCCTAAGGGCTAGCGCGGCAGGTACGGGGCGAGCGCCGGAATGTTCGGCGCCAACGCTGCGAACAGCGCCCCGACCACCGCGAGCGTAGAGAGCACCCCTAGCGTGATGACGAGCGCCCTCGAACCCGAGGAGCCGTTCGAGTCCGCTGGGGGTGTTTGTGGTTGCGCCGGTGCTGGTAGGTTGGGGCCGTCGTGGTTGAGCCGGAGGTCAGCGGTGCGGGCGGTGCCGTCTTCGAATGTGGCGCGGACCTCGACGGTCGAGGGGGTGCGGGCGGCGTCGGTGGCGGTGCCGCTGACGGTGCCGGTGACGGGGTCGATGGAGAGGTCCCACCCGGCTGGTGGATCGATGAGCTCGAACTTCGCGTCGGTTGGGAGTTCGACTCGCTCACGCAAGTTGAACGGGGTCGCAGTGAACGATGCGCCGTGGGTGACCTCGACTGGTTTGTAGACGGGCTCGTAGATGAGGCGCTGGTCGGCAATGAGCGAAACCTTGGTGCGGATGTCTTCCGAGGAGCCGTCCGGGTAGGTCACCTCGATGTAGGCGTCGCGTGTGTTTTCACCACGCTGGACGGTGCGGCAGTGTTTGCCGTACAGCTGCCCGGCTTCGACCTGGTCGCAGTTGAGGAACCGGAGCCGGGCCATTAGCGTTCTGTGGTCCGTATCGTCGATGCTGGCGACGACTGGCTCGCCTTCCTCTTCTTCTTGCCCCATGACGCGGAAGGTCGTCCCGGCTGGAGCCCCGGTTGGCGCGAAGCGTGTCATTTCGGTGTAGAGCTGGCCTTCGACCAGCGGCAGGTAGCGCGCCTCGGTTTGGAAGCTGGGCTGGTATTTCTCGGCGTCAGTAGGCGCAGCGGTTGCGTGCGGGGCGCACGCGATGGCGCAGGTTGCGGCGGTGGTGACGGCGAGCAATTTGTAATTCATGGGTTACTTCACGTCTTCGGTAATGCGTTGGATGAGTCGGTTGATGGCGGTGCTGACGGCGCCGGGGGCGTCGAGAGGCGGCATGTGGCCGCTTTCAGGCAGCACCTGCATGTAGGCGCGCGGCCAGATCTCGTGGAGTTTCGCGCTCTGGGACACCGGGGTGACGGCGTCGTGGTCGCCGACGAGGATGTAGCCGGGGATGGTGCCAAGCACCTCGCCGGCGTCGAGTTCCGAGTGGTGCAGCAGATCCTCGAAGTAGCCTGCGTAGGTTTCCAGCGGGGTTTCGCGGATCATGGCGGCGTGGAATTGCACCAGCTGGTAGCTCATCGGCCGGAAGTAGAACCCGAGCGCGAGGATCGGGGTGAGCATGTCGGTGACGACTTGCCGCACGCCTTCCGCGAAGTGCGGGGTCACGGCGACGACGCCTTCGATGAAGCGGCCGATCGGCCCTGCCAGGATCTGTGGCAGGCCTTGGACGGTAAAGGGTTCGACCGCGCTGGAGATCTGCACCGAGCCCGCGAGGTTGAATTCGTGGTGGTAGCGCCGCATCATCGAAAGCGAAATCGGTCCGCCGAGCGAGTGGCCAACCACGATGGCGGGTCCGCGCACGTTGCGCTCACGCATGACGGCGGCGACGTCGTCGGCGGCGGCGTCGATAGTTAAGAGTTCGGGGTCGACTTTGCCGGTCTGCCCGTGCCCGCGCAGGTCAAGCAGCAGTTGGCGCACCCCGTGGCCTGCGACCGCTTCGGTTTGCAGGAAGAACTCTTCGGCGGCGATGTTGAAGCCGTGGACGTAGACGACGGTGACGGCGTCGGGATCCTCGGGGCCGAGTTCGTACCAGTGGATGTTGACGCGCTCTCCCCCGGCGTCGACGGTGAGCACGCCTTCGCGGTCCGGCTTGAGCCCGTACTCGCCATCGCCAGTGTGCAACAGTTCGCGGGTTTCCACGAGCTGTCGGCGCGCTTTCGGCGTCAGCGATCGGAGGTAGGCAACTGTTTGCAGCATGCTTCCACCTTATTATGTGGGTATGGAACTCTCACAACGCTTAGATTTAAGCGCTCTCAAGCTTGACGCCGCCCCCTCCGACCCCACCGCGAACACCGAGGATGCCTCCGCGTTCGCTCAGCTCACGCGCCTCATTGAGCGTGTCACCGGCGAGGACACTGAAGGCCTGAGTCGGGAGACCACGCTGGATGGGGCCGGGGTGGCGTCGTTAGATCGTATTGAGCTTGCGGTGCGCATCGAGCAAGAGCTTGGCGTGCCGATTGACGAGGAAACCTACCGGCAGCACTCGACGCTGGGTGAGCTCAGCGCCTACATTGAAGGGCACGAGGACTACAAAGGAGCGTAGCGTGACTATTTCCTATCTCACCGACATGGACGGCGTGCTGCACAAGGAAGGGCAGATGATTCCCGGCGCGGACGCCTTCATTCAGCGCCTGCACGATGAATCGATTCCGTTTATGGTGCTGACGAACAATTCGATGCAAACCCCGCGGGACCTCTCGGCGAAGCTGGTCCGGATGGGCTTGCAGATTGAGCCGGAGCGGATTTGGACGTCCGCCACGGCCACGGCGACGTTCCTGTCGCAGCAGGTCGGCGAGGGCTCGGCCTACGTGATTGGTGAGGCCGGGATGACCACGGCGCTGCACGAGGCCGGGTGGATCCTGACCGACCAGGACCCCGACTTTGTGGTGTTGGGCGAGACGCGCACCTATTCGTTTGAGGCGATCACGACGGCCTGCAACCTGATTTTGAAGGGTGCCCGGTTTATCGGCACGAACCCGGACCTGACGGGCCCCGGCCCGAACGGCATTCTCCCGGCGACGGGCGCGGTGGCTGCGATGATTACGTCGGTGACTGGGATGGAGCCGTACTACGTGGGCAAGCCGAATCCGGTGATGATGCGCTCGGCGCTGAACAATATCGGCGCGCACTCGGAGCACACGGTAATGATTGGTGACCGGATGGATACGGACGTGAAGTCCGGCCTGGAGGCCGGCATGCGCACGCTGCTGGTGCGCACGGGAATTTCGGATGACGCCGAGATCGCCCGCTATCCGTACCGGCCAACGAAGGTGATCGATTCCGTCGCCCAGCTTGTGGACGTCATCACCGATCCTTTCGGCGACGGCGCGTACAGCTAGCCCTATCCTGCCGCTTCGATGCTGGCGCTGAAGCCGTACTCGGCGGCTAGCGTCGCGAGCGCGTCCGCGAAGCTGCGCGTGACGTCCGGGGTCGCGCGGAAAGTTTCGCGGCACTGGTAGGTGCCGGAGGCGTCGCGACGCCAGCGGGTGAACCAGGCGTCGTCCCAGAGTGCTTCCTGGTTGACTGGCGCGTCCGGGAGCATGAGCAGGAGCTCTTCGACGCGCATACGCGCTGCGGCGGGCATGTCCTGGATGCTCATGACGGAGGTCGTCGGCGCGGCGCAGACAGAGCGCCACGTACGCGGGGCAACGAGAGTTGTTGTCATTTGTGGGGACCCTTCTGTGTGTGACAGTGCGGCGCACGCGCCCGGTGACTAGCCGGTTCCGCGCCCGCTGACTAGGCGGGCGCATCTTCGTGCGAGACGAGGTTCGTCTTCCCCAACGGCCTCTCGCATCACTTTGCATGACACGAGACACACCGGGCAACCCTCAACAACTGGTTGATCCCCCTGTTTACTGAAGCTCTACTTGAGGGTCAGGAGCTACCTGGCTGCTACCCCAGCGCCTTTACTGCGTCGAGCACCATGGACCAGAACCGCTCGGCGTCGAGCTTCGTGGCCACGGAGGTGTGGCAGTCCGCGGGCGCGGGGCTGCGGAAGTCGGCCACGGTGCGCCCGGTGGTGAGCAGCCCTTGCGTCTCGACGTCCACCGGTACCTTGACCGTCTCCACCACAGTTGGGTCGATGAGGTAGGCGACGCAGCATGGGTCGTGGACTGGCGGGTCATCAAAGCCCTGGGCGTCCTGGTAGTTCTTGCGGAACGCACCGAAGAGCCCCACTACGAAGTCGCCGACGTTCGTGCCCAACGCAGCGAACTGCTCCTCGACCTCTTTCGTCGCCAGTGCCTGGTGCGTCAGATCAAGGCCAACCATGACGACGGGCCACTTCTCGTTGAAGACGATGTGGGCGGCTTCCGGGTCGACGATGATGTTGAACTCCGCGCTTGGCGTCCAGTTGCCGGTGCCATACGCCCCACCCATCAGGACGACCTCCTTGACGCGCTCGACGATGCGCGGCTCCAGCCGGGCTGCAAGCGCGATGTTAGTCAACGGGCCGGTTGGTACCAGGGTGACGGTCCCGGCGGGCTCGCTCATGATCGTGTCGATGATGAACTGCACACCGTGCGTCTCCTGCACCGACAGCGCCGGCTCGGGAAGCTCGAAGCCGTGGATTTCCATGCCGGTGTCGCCGTGGATGCCCTCGGCGGTTTCTACCTCGCGCAGGATCGGCCGGGTCGCACCCGCGTACAGCGGAACGTCCGTGAGCTTTGCCACGGTCAGCACCTGCGCCGCGTTACGCGTGACCTTCTCCAGCGTGTGGTTGCCACCAACGGTGGTCACGCCAAGGAGTTCAATGTTTGGGTTTCCAGCTGCGAGCAGGATGGCGACGGCGTCGTCGTGGCCTGGGTCGCAGTCGAGGATGATCTTGGTTGTCATTTACTGCACCTTCTTTCGTGCCGCGTCTTCTGCGGCGATCGTGTCCGGAAGCGATTCGGGGCGCGGGATGAGGAACGACGTACAGAACGCGCCAATGAGCAGGACTGCGCCCGCGATCATGCCGGCGCGGTAGCCGCCGTTCTGGTCGGCGAACGTGGCCACCACCGCAAAGATCACGGTGAAGGAGATCCCGGCACCCAGGTTGAACGCGCCCGCGTTCAGGCCCGGCAGATATCCCTGGTTCGTCTTCGGTGCCAGCACCACGTGCAGCGAACCGAGCATGATGTTCGCGATACCCGCGTAGGTCACACCAGCGGCAACCGACAGCGCCAACAGCAAGCCCTTCGTCGGGTTAGACACCACGAACGTGCCGAAGACCACCGACAGGAACGCACCGGCGATACCGATCTGCAGCATGAGCTTGTAGCCCACCCGCCCGGCACAGAACCCGGCGATCGGACCAAACACCAGACCAGCCAGCGCGTACGGGGTCAGCGTCCACCAGGACACCACGCCCGCCGACATCCCCGGACCAAACGTTTCGTCCTGGGCAAGGTTCGGGACCAGGCCGTTCATCACGGCGAAAATGCCGGTCATAGTCAGGGTGGTCGTCGTCAAGAGTGCCCACGTGCGCCGCTCCTTGAGCAGGTGCGGGGCAACCAGCGGGTGCTCCGTGGAGGACTCGATGCGCCAGAAGACCACCAGCGCCACCGCGCCGACCGCGAGCAGGACAATGACCATGAACCAGTTCGCGGCGGCCAACGCACCGGCCTCGTTCAGCGCGGTCAGGATCGCGCCGACGGCCACGACCAGCGGGACCACGCCCTTCCAGTCCATGGCGTAGCCGGCGTCGGACTTCGTCTCACGCACGCCGAAGTGCACGGCAAACACCGCCACGACCGCGAAGACGCCGATCACCCAGAACAGGGAGCGGAAGCCGAAGGCAGCTGTGAGCCAGCCGCCCATAATGGCGTCGATACCCGCGATACCACCGTTAATCGAGGTCAAGATGCCAATCAGCAGCGCGAACTGCTTCTCTTCGCGCACCTCCTGGCGCAGCATCACGGACGTCAGCGCGACCGTCGGCCCCGACACGCCCTGAATGACGCGCCCGATGAACAGCATGGTGACATTCGCCGCCAGCGCCGCAACCACCGAGCCAATCGCGGTGACCACCATCATGCCCACCAGCACTTTTCGACGCCCAATCAAATCTCCCCACCGCGGCATAAACAGGGAAAACAGTGCCGCAGCGGTAAAGAACGCGGTCTGCGTCAACCCGATCTGGGAAGTGGTGGCGTCGAGTTCACGCTCCATCGTCGCCAGCGCGGGCGCCAGCATGGACGCGTTCAGTTGGAACGCGAAGACGGCGGTTAACAGGGCAAGCATGAGTGGCCAAACCTGGCCGGGCGGCAGGCGGTGGCCTGCTTCCGGGGGTGGCGTGTGTGTATCGTGCATGCCCCCGAGTCTAAAGCAGGGCGTTCCAGATGGCAGTGTTCGTTTCCTGCCACAAGGGCTTCGCCCACTCGCCGAACTGCTCGTCAGTGAGCGCGACCATGGCTTGGCCCTGCGCAACCCACAGATAGGTCCCCGCCATACCGAAGTGCCCCACCGTGTCGGCCGGCATGGTGTCCCCCGTCCAATGGGGGGACTTCTCCCCCTTAATCTCAAATCCGAGACCCCACGGGCATGGCTTTTGCATCCCGTAGCCGGGCACTACCCCACGCAAATCCCCGAACTGGTTGCGGAACGCCCCCGCGACGGTGTCCGGGTGCAGCAGCGTGGGCTGCAGCAGTTCCGCGGCGAACTTGCTTAGGTCCGCGACGCTCGCGCGCGCCCCGTGGCCCGCGGAGCCTTCCAACACTGCCGTCTCCATCCCGAGCGGCGCAAAGACTCCTTCGCGCAGGTACTCCGGAAACGCGATGCCGGTGGTTTCCTCCACGAAGTCCGCAAGAATCTCGTAGCCAGCGGACGAGTAAATCCGCCGCTCCCCGACTGGCTTCTGCGGGCGCCTGCTATCAAACCCGACGCCGCTGGCGTGCGACAGCAGGTGACGCACCGTGGAGCCATCCGGCCCGCACGGGGTGTCCAGCTCGAAGGCTCCCTCCTCCACCGCCAGCAGCACCCCGTACGCGGCGAGCAGCTTGGTCACGCTCGCCAGCTCAAACACCCGGTGCTGGTCCCCGTAGGTTTCCCCATGCGTACCGACGAGCGCCGCCGCGCAGTGTTTCACCGGCCAGGATGCAAGGTGCTCTTCTAAAATCATGCCCACATGATAGCTACTTGCGCACCCACTCGACGCGCACTTCGTAGTCCTGCATCGCGGTGCCCTGCTTGAGCGCCTCCGCATGCGATGTCATGAGTTCCTCCACGCGCGTGTGCGCACGATCCAGCAGCCCCTCCTTGACCGCGCGGTCCGCCGCACGCGTCTTCTCCTCGGCGAGGAAGCCGGTGACGTCCTCCACCTTGACCTGGTTGAGCGGGTTCATCGACTGCTTGTACACCTGCACGCTCTTATCGTCGATCTCCGAGGAGGTCACGCTCACCTCCGGGACTCGCACCGTGATGGTCTGGGCGGCGTCGTCAATGTTGACGCCGATCGCCTCGACGTCCGCGATGCCCGCCTTGACGGTCCCGCTGTAGCTCAGCAAGAAGTTGCGCCCGGTCAGCGGCACTTTCACACCCGCGAGCTCAAGCCCCTTATTGTCGTAGTTGCCCACGTTCGAGTACGCATACTCCTCAACCGAGAGCTCCCCCACCTGCCTAAACGACGCCCCTATCGACGCCTCACTGATCTCCTCCCGACCGACCTGCAGGCCGTTCGGGACCACAAACTTCAACACCGCAAACGCGGTGACCAGCGCAATCACCAGCGCAGTAAGCACCAGCGCGCCTACTCGAAATCCTCTTTTTTCCACGCTGCAAGACTACAGCGGCACGTTACCGCCCGATCTCATCGGGGGCACAGACCCGGATCTTGTCAACAAACTGCTGTGGCGCACCGCGGCCTCGCAGCGCGTCACCGTTGTAGCACGCGGAGTTCAGCCCGCGCTTCGACGTCCCATCCGGCAGCAGCGCCACCCAGCGATCCCCCTTGCGCTCAAACGGCACAATCCAATCCGACTGCTTCTGCCCCGCCACGGCCCACTGACCCTCGCAGTACAGCACAGTCGTCCCGGTCACGCCTGGCCAGCCCGGCATCACCGCATCAAAAGCCTGCGGCGAGCACCTATTTATCGACGCCCCTCCGAACCCCAACGCCGCCAACCCCGGCACCGTCGAGGACAACCCCGTCAACCCAGCAACCATCTTCGGGTCCACGTTCGGAATCATGCCCTGCGACGCCGCGAACGCAGCGCCCGCACCAACCGCGGCCAGCACACCAAGCGTGATCCCCGCAATCGCAGCCGGGCTCAGTTCCTCGCCGTCGGAGCTCCCGGAGCTGCCGTCCTTCGTTGTCGTCTGCTGCGCCCCTTGCGCATTCCCGTCCGCCGAGTTCTCCTCCGCCCACGCGACAGGCGCCTGGACGGCCGTCACGGACACAGCCGAAGCAACAGTGAGTGCAAGCAGTGAGTGTTTCATAGCGCCCACCCTACATACCGCCCACCTTCCATGTCCACGAAACATGCCCCCACCTGGCGATTTTTCAATTTCCAACATCCGGGTTAAAGTATTGCTCGTTGCTTTCAAGCACATATTCCTCCATAGCTCAGTTGGCAGAGCATTCGACTGTTAATCGAAGGGTCACTGGTTCGAGCCCAGTTGGAGGAGCAACTACAACCCGAGGCGTTGCCTCGGGTTTTTGCGTTTCAGACTAGCGGGTCGGCAGACGGGCGGCCGGGGCGCCGCCCCCGTCGACATCGTCCCGTCGACCTACTCCGGTTGACCAATGCAGGTCAGCGTAAAATCGACAGAATAGCCCCAAATCATCTAAATCGTGCTGACCTGCGTTGGTCGACATTATGAGGTCGACGGCAGCAACGGGCACCCTTTCATAAAAGTCACCGCGATAACCCCCTTACCCCGACCGATGTAACAGTTCGAGTGATATTATTACTAAAGTGTGAAAATATCACACGGAATGTTACATAAAGGAGTAACGATGCCCCATCCCCGCCAAGACAACGCCCTACTAGTGCGCCGTATCCACAAGCAGCTAACAAAGCAGCACGACGAGCTACGCGAAGCAGTCGGTGTCGCGCTGGACTACCGCCGAAATCTGCCCTACGTCGATTACCTCGATGAGTACCCAGGGTTAGACCGTGAAGCCATGCTCGTAGCACTGCATCGGCAGTTCCGCGAGAGCGGACTCGGAGGTCTTAAACTCTGCGAAGCATCAGGGTTTCCCACCCGCCTATGGTTTGAGAACGACGACGCCTTCCTGGTGGTGCGCCGCAAGAAAGGATTCCGCAACTCCCCCATAGAGACCCCGGACCAACCCTTAATCGAAAACAAACGCCGTATCGTATTGTTCTGGGAGTTCCCGAAGCCGGAGACGGACTCGATTACCAAGTTTTCGATACAACTCTTCGACGGCGAAGGCACCCTTGAAGAGGCAAGGAAACTATCGCAAGAATTCCAGCTACTTACTCCTAACGAGAAGATCACCGAAGACAAGTTTTACCCAACACGCGCCGACGAACAAGAGTTCAACTTCGGCACCTAGAAAGCACCAGCTACATGTCCACTGCAAGCACAAACCTCAAACACATCAGAATTCTGCTTGGCTACACGCAAGGAGCCTTCGCCGCAGAGCTCGGGGTTTCGCAATCAACGCTTAGTAGCGTCGAACGCCAACGACGCAACCTGTCGCCACGGCTCCTGACTACCGCGCAGTTTGTCACCAAGGTTCCCCGCGAGTTCTTTGAAGAACCCATCGACTACTACGACTCACCGGACCTCCTGTTCCGAACAGCACGACTAGGGCAACCCGAATCGGAGAAAATCGCCACCGCGTTCTCGATTACCGAGCACTACCTCAAACGCCGCTTCCCCGACCAAACCAGCAGCCTGCCAAAGCTAGACCTGCCTGATCAACCACTAGACCAGATCGTCATCGAGGAAGCAGCCGCCCGCACCCGCGAACACCTACAACTCGCACCCGATACCGCTATCGGCAACCTGACAGCAGCACTGCACCAATGCGGTGTGATCGTCACATCACTTCCCGACGACGTTGTCGACGGCACCAACTTCGACGGCGTTTCCACCCCCACAGCAGCACCTCTGCGCGTCATTGCCCTCAACCGGCAACGTAGCGGCGACCGATACAGGTTTAGCCTTGCCCACGAACTCGGCCACCTCATCCTGCACACCGCAACAACCCGGCGCGACCTCCCTGTAATTGAGACTGAAGCCAACCAATTTGCGGGGGCATTGCTGATGCCCCCGCAGCTTGTCGCTGACAACGTCACACCAGAGGCGACGTTGTCTGACTATGCGCACCTGAAATCGCAGTGGGGCTGTTCTATTCAAGCGATTGTGCGACGAACCCATGAGCTCGAGCTGATTGACTACAAGCGCTACCGGAGTTTGCGCATGCAAATCTCCGGGCGCGGCTGGCAAGTTCACGAGCCTGTCCACGTGCTGATGGAGAACACCTTCGTCGATCCGGTTGATCTCACAGAGTTGACTCGCCTTAGCGCTGAGGCGGCGCCCGTGGAGTCACAGATTGCGAGCGTGACGCAATTGCCAACCACGCACCGCAAATAAGGAGATACCGTTGACGTCTGATTTCATTGCGCTGCTGGACATGGCTAGCGAGCTCGGCGTGTAGGTCGATGTCGATGACGCTGTATGGCTCGCAGGTGACGCTGGTGGCTAGTTCCCCAACTACGACCTGATTCTGCTTGCGCCCGGTCTGCGCCCAATCGAACGGCGCTACGCACTTGCACACGAGTCGGGGCACGCTACCCACGGGCGCCACGCAGGGATGAGCGAGTCGCTCCATGCCCGCCGAGAACGACAAGCTGACCAATTCGTTGCACCCCTGCCTGTCTCCCCGCTAGAGGCCGAGCTATGTGAACGCCTCTATCGGCACAACCCGAACCTGCTCGCACAAAACTAGACGCCACAACCTACGTTGTCACCACCTGGCAAGACCTTGATAGCGACCACGCAATCAGACAAAGACAACAAGCATAACCGCGAAACCTGCCTACTTGATCGAAACTGTAATACTTCTCTGAAAGCCATGAATAAACGCATCTACCTCTACGCCGACGAAACCGGAAACCTTGACTACGACGGGACACCGAACCCACAAGGTGGCGGAGCATCAACCTACTTCGGCTTCGGAACCGCCACATTCCAGCACGACACACACGGAGACGACCTCCTACAGGGTCTCCACCTACGCGCTAGTCGCTCCAAAGAAGGAATTAAGCTCACCCGCGGATTCCACGCCGTCGACGACTCTGCTAGAACGCGAAACGAAATGTTCAGCCTCATCCAAAAGCAAGCGCCCCGCTTCGATACAACCTTCCTGTACAAGTCAAACGCATACCCGCACATCAAAGACGCTGGACCAATGGGTCTCTACAAGACAGCCTGGTACTTACACCTCAAAGAAATCGCCCTCCAAGTTTCCGAGCCTCAAGACGAGCTGTTCGTCATTGTGGCAGAGTTCGGTACCAAAGGAATCAGAGAAGCTGCGCGACAAGCAGTAGAAGAAGTGTGCAGTCAGATACAGCGAAATATCACGCTATGTGTGTGGACCGCGCCCTCAGCGTGGGGATTGCAAGTAGCTGATTACGGTCTTTGGGCTGTGCAGCGGCATTTAGAAGGTAAGAAATGCACATGGTTTGAGCCGTGCATTAAACCGACGCTTGCGAGTTTGTTCCTTCCATGGGGGCGCCCATAAAACATAGAGAAGCTGGCTATCTCACCTATCGGGGTAAGAAGTCCTCCCCTGGAGGACTTATCGCCAGCATTGCCCTGATCATAACCAATAATGTCCACCGATTCAAGAGTTTTATGTGATGGTTCATACACAAACCGCTTCGCCTTTTCCATCTGCATGAAATCACTCTCCGAGCTCCAGGTTGTTCGCACACCCCATCGCTGATAAGGATGGCTCGACCTCGTGCGGTGGACCAGAGCTTGGTGAAAACGAAGAACGACTAAAACGAGGTGAAGCCGCCATTGACTGGCTCAGGGGAAAGCTTGCAAGACAGCGAATTAGCGAAAAACATGTAAAGAGCTTTTACAAAAGCCCACAGGCTTCATACCTCCACGGCGACGAGTGAGGGATTGCAACCACCCTCTTGCAACATGCCATTTCAGGCTTTTCCAATGTTTATGACATGCTGTACACATGAGAAAAACAACTATCGCAGCAGCCCTCGCCTGCTCGCTCGCGCTCGGTGTCGCAGCACCAGCACACGCCGCTCCTGAAAGTCCTGTCCCGACAACCACCACAACCTCCAAGCCGGAGACCCCTTCAGAAGGGCTTTCCGACGGCGCCATCGCCGCCATCGCAGTCACAAGCATCCTCGCGGTACTGGGCATCGGCGCTGGTGCTACGTTCTGGGCGGTCCAGCAACGCATCATCCCGAATCCACTGCCAGGCATTATCCCTGGACCACCAGCAAAGAATCCTGCCCCGAAGCCAGCTCCTGCTCCAAAACCAGCACCGAAACCCGCACCGGCACCGAAGCCGGCCCCTGCCCCAAAGCCAGCCCCGGCTCCAGCTCCGAAGCAAGCACCCGCGCCGGCACGCAGTGGCAAGCTGCCTGCCAATGGCCACTACAAGTCCTGCGCAGAAGCTCGCCGCGCGGGTGTCACCCCCATCTACAGCCACGAGCCTGGCTACCGTTCGAAGCTCGACCGTGACGGCGACGGCGTCGCCTGCGAGTAGTCCGACCCGCAGCAGACGCAATTCTGTTCACAAAATCCCGACTCAGCTTTCGACGACACCTTCCACCCCACCGCATCCCATCACGCCCATCCCAACTAAGACCAGACCGTCCCGGCTATACTGCTTCAAATGTCCAGAAGTTCGCATCGTGTCACGCTCGCGGATATCGCGAAGCATCTCGGCGTCTCCACGGCCACGGTGAGCCTCGCGCTCAATGGCAAGCCCGGCTCACGCATCCCGGAGGAGACGGCGTGGAAGGTCCGGGAGGCCGCGCGCGAACTGGGCTACCGCCCGAATACGCTGGCGCGGGCACTGAAGACTGGACGCACGCACACGATTGGTTTCCTCTCCGACGAGGTCACAACTACCCGTTTCGCGTCCCCGATGATCACGGGCATCGTGGACGAGGCTGAACAGCTGCGCCACGCGGTGATGATGGCGGAGACCGGCCACCGTTCGGATCGGTTTGCTCCGGCGTTGCATACGTTGGAGTCGCGGAACGTGGATGGCGTTGTGGTCGGGTTGATGGCGTCGCGTGAACTTGGACTGCCAAAGACGAACTTGCCGCTCGTGATCTGCAACGGTCAGGCGGGCGATCTTCCTGCGATCTTGCCGGATGACTTTGCTGCGGGCAGGGACGCGATTGACTATTTGGTGGCGCGGGGGCACCGTTCGATTGCGTTGATCGGCAGGTTCCCAGAGGCCGCGACGCCTTCGTTCAGCATTAGCGAGCGCATGCGCGGTATCGACGCCGCCCTGGCCCACCACGGGATCCGTCTGCACGCGGAGGGCCACGCGTCGGTGTGGGAGCCGGCGTCGGGGTATGCGCGGATGTCGGAGATTCTTGATGACGACCCCACAAACTACCCCACCGCGGTCCTGGCGGCGAACGATCGTTTGGCGTTGGGCGTGTATCAGGCGATGCAGGACGCGGGGTTGGATGTGGCGTCGACAATTTCGGTGTTGTCCTTTGATGATGAGGATTTGGCGGCGTTGGTGCGGCCGGGTCTGACGACGTTCCGGCTGCCGTATCAGGAGATGGGTGCGCGGGCGGCGCGCATGCTGGTTGGCCTTCTGTCCGGCGAACAGCCCGGTACCGAGAATCCCACCTTGCTCCCCCTGAAAGTGGTTGAGCGTGGGAGCGTTTCCCAAGCTCGCTAAATCGTTTTAGCACCTTCCCCACCTTTCGCACACCCCCGACATACTATGTGCTTAAAGGTTTAAGCAGGGTCGCTGCAAGGACCAAGAACGAGAAGCGCAGCACGCGCAACTGCACATATCCCTGCGAAGCCATTGTCGTGCCCGGCTACCCCCGGGCCTCACAGAAAGGACATTCGGCGATGGAGATGCTTCGATCACAGTTTTCAAACCCCGCGTACCGCTTCGGTTCCGCCACGATTTTCCTGTTCTTCGCAGCGTGGGGAATCTGGTGGTCCTTCTACCAGATCTGGCTCACGTCTGAGGCTGGCGGTCTGCAGCTCAACGGCGCGCAGGTAGGTACCGTGTACGCCATCCAGGGCGCGATCACGATGGCGCTAATGCTGGTGTACGGCGTGCTTCAGGACAAGCTGGACCTGAAGCGCCCACTGACCATTTTCATCGGCGCGAGCGCAACCCTCATCGGGCCGTTCACGCAGTTCATTTACCACCCGTTGCTGCGTGACCACTTCATCGTCGGCGCAATCCTGGGCAGCGTGGTGCTCTCGGCCGGGTTTGTGGCTGGCGCCGGGCTGCTGGAGGCGTTCGTGGAGAGGATGGCAAACCGCACTGGCTTCGAGTACGGCCAGGCCCGCATGTGGGGTTCGTTTGCCTACGCAATTGTCGCGTTGCTCGCGGGTATCTTCTTCACCATCAACCCAATGCTGAACTTCTGGATCGGTTCCGCGCTCGGCGCGCTGCTGCTGTGCACGCAGCTGTTCTGGCACCCGAAGGGCACGGCACAGGAAGCCTCGATTGAGGAGGTCACGGCGAAGACCCCGCCGGTCTCTGAGATGCTCGGCCTGCTCAAGGACAGCCATGTGTGGAAGGTCATCGTGATTGTGTTGCTGTCCTGGACGTTCTACACCGTATTTGACCAGCAGATGTTCCCGGACTTCTACACGTCCCTGTTTAGCTCGCCGGAGGTCGGCCAGCGTGCGTACGGCACGTTGAACTCGGTGCAGGTCTTCCTTGAGGCGATCATGATGGGTCTCATCCCACTGTTGATGCGCAAGGTAGGCGCCCGCAATACGTTGCTGCTGGGGATCGGCGTCATGTTTGTCCGTATCTTCCTGTGCGCGGCGTTTACCGGCCCGGTGTTGATCAGTATCGCGAAGATGCTGCACGCGTTTGAGGTTCCGCTGTGCATCCTGGCTATCTTCAAGTACTTCGCGATCCACTTCAACAAGGCACTCTCCGCGACCCTGTACCTGGTGGCATTCCAGCTGTCTTCGCAGCTCGGCAACGTGATCCTGTCGACGCCGCTGGGCTCGCTCCGTGACCAGATTGGTTACCAGCCAACGTTCTTCGTCATCTCCGGCGTGGTCTTCGTCGCTGGCCTCATTGCGGTCTTCGCGCTCAAGCGCGACGACGAAGCCGTGGTCAACCCCGAGGAAATCCCAACCCGCTAGCCCGCAACGTTTTTAGAAAGGTTTCATCATGCAACCCCTCCGTCACACCAACGACCGCTGGTACCCCGCGTTCCACGTCGCAGCCCCTGGCGGCTGGATCAATGACCCGAATGGCCTCTGCTTTTTCGACGGCCGGTTCCACGCTTTCTTCCAACATCACCCGTACAGCCCGGCGTGGGGCCCGATGCACTGGGGCCATGCCTCCTCTGCGGACCTGCTCGAGTGGCGCGAAGAGCCTATCGCGCTAGCTCCGGGCGAGCCCGGTTCCGACGACGCCGACGGCATCTGGTCCGGTTCCGCTGTAGTCCACGACGGCACGCTGTATGCGTTCTATACGGGCAACCGCTGGGTCAACGGCGTCGATGACAAGGACGGCAAGTTCCAGACCCAGATGCTGGCCACCTCTACCGATGGCGTCCACTTTGAGAAGCACGGCGCCGTGGTCCCGCCCGTCAAGGCGGACGCGCGCGACCCGAAGGTGTTCTCCCACGACGGCCGCTGGTACATGACCATCGGCGCAGAAGTCGACGGTCGCGGCCACGTACTGCTCTACACTTCTGAGGACCTCTACAACTGGTCCGAGGCCGGCTCCCTCTTCATCGACCCAGACCCGAACGTCTTCATGGTCGAGTGCCCCGATTTCTTCTTCCTCGACGGCAAGTGGGTGCTCATCTACGGCCCGATGGTGCGCACGCCGATCCGCTCCGGGTACAGCCTGCGCAATGGCCACAACGTCGGCTACGTTGTGGGCTCGTGGGAGCCCGGCGCGCAGTTCGTGCCCGAAACCGACTTCCGGCTTCTCGACTGGGGCCACCACTTCTACGCCACCCAGTCCTTCGCCGCCCCCAACAACCGCCGCCTGGCGTTCGGTTGGATGGGCGAGTTCGCTCACCCGCTTGCCTCGCGCGAGGACGGCTGGTCGGGCCAGCTCAGCCTCCCTCGGGAGCTCTCGCTTAGCGACGCCCTCACGCTCCACTGCGCGCCCGCCCCCGAAATCGCCGAGCTTTTCGGCCCCGCCGAGACGCACGACGCCACCCTCCAAGCAGGCGAAACAACCATCCTTGCCCCGCTCGAGGAGGCATGGCTGCGCGTCACCCCCGACCTGGATCAGCCCGTCCCCCTGCAAACGAACACCTGCGAGCAGGTGGCCGTCCACCTCATTCGTGACGACGCCCGCTGCGCCCACATCGTGTTCGACACCCTCGCCGAGCGCATCCATTTGGTGCTCGAGCGAGGAAATGGCGCCGGAAGCGGCTATCGGTCCATGCCCTGGACTCCGGGCGATACCTTGGACATCTACCTGGACCGCGGCTCCATCGAGCTGTTCACCGCGGACGCCACGGAGACGCTCTCCTCCCTGGACTTCCGCGGCGAGGGACCTCGCACCGTGGAAATCGAGTCCGTGGCAGGCCCCGTCGGCGTCAACCTGGAAGTGCGCCCGCTGAAGCGAGGTTAACCCCGCCCGCAGCAGACGCAATTCTGTTCACAAAATCCCGACTATTCCCGCGAGACCCCGTCCCCCAGCGCTACTTCGCCACGAAGTAGCGCTGCTTGTTCACAAACTCGTCCATCCCAAGTGGCCCCAGCTCGCGACCGAAGCCGGAGTTCTTCACGCCGCCGAACGGCAGCCCGGCACCACGGGCCTGCGGAATGTTGACGTGGATCATGCCGGTGACAACCTGGTTCGCAACCTTCTTGGCGCGCTCCTCATCGGCGGAGAACACGGCGCCGCCGAGTCCGTAGCGGGAGTTGTTTGCCAGCTCCACGGCTTCCTCATCGGAGGACACCTTGTAGATCTCCACGACGGGCCCGAAGAACTCCTCGTAGTAGGAGTCGGAGCCAACTGGGATGTCGGTGATGACAGCCGGGGTGAAGTAAGCACCTTCCCCGGTGAGTTCGCCTCCGCAGTGGAGGGTGGCGCCGGCGTCGACGGCTGCGGCGACTTGGTCGCGAAGCGTTTCGGCGGCCTCCCGGGAGGACAGCGGGTAGTAGTGGCCGCGCTCCGGCGTGAACGGGTCGCCCTGACGCAGGGCGGACACGGCGTCCACCATCTTGGAAACGAACTCGTCGTAGATGTCGTCCATGACGATGATGCGTTTGTTGGAGGTGCATGCTTGGCCGACGTTGCTCATGCGCTTCTTCATGGCGGTGCGCACTTCGCGATCAATGTCGTCAGTATCCAGGACGATGTAGGCGTCGGTACCGCCGAGTTCCAGCAGGGCTTTCTTCAGGTTGGCACCTGCGGCCTTCGCCACGGCCTTGCCTGCGCCCTCGGAACCGGTGAGCGATACGCCTTGCACGCGTGGGTCCGCGAGCAGGTCTTCGATCTGGCTGTGGCTGATGCGCCGGTAGTTGAACACGCCTTCGGGCACGCCGGCGTCGTCGAAGATCTGCTGGATTGCTTCGGCGGAGCGCGGGCAGATGGACGCGTGCTTGAGGATGATGGTGTTGCCCGCCATCAGCGTCGGCGCTGCAAAGCGTGCGACTTGGTAGTACGGGAAGTTCCACGGCATCACGCCGACGATCACGCCGAGCGGCACCTTACGGATCACGATGTCCCCACCGTCGTGTGGCAGCGGTTCGTCCTCGCCGAATTCGGCGCCGTGGTCTGCGTAGTAGTTGCAGATTTCCACGCATTCGCTGACTTCCCCGTCGCCTTGGTTGATGGCCTTGCCCATCTCTTCGGCGATGATTTTCACGAGGGTGTCGCGGCGCTCGTCGAAAAGCTGGGCGACTTTGCGCAGGTATGCGGCGCGTTCCTCGTAGCTGAGAGCACTCCATGTCTTGTACGCAGCGTCGGCGCGCTGGAGGGTGTCCTGCAGCTCTTGGTCGGTGGTCTGCTCATACGTTGCGACGATCTCATTCGTCGCCGGATTTTGTACTCGATATGTCGTAGCCATGGCCCCACGCTACAGCTTCTTCCCACTTTTCGACGCCCATTCATCTGCCTTTACGCCAGTTCCCAGTCTATGCGGACTGCAGATTTCCCTTGCCTTGTAACATGCGCTAGAGTGTCTTTCGCACCTAGTGCGTATTCCTCCATAGCTCAGTTGGCAGAGCATTCGACTGTTAATCGAAGGGTCACTGGTTCGAGCCCAGTTGGAGGAGCACAAAGCCCGAGGTTTCCGCATCCTCGGGCTTTGGCTTATTCTGAATAGGTTCCGTCACCTTGCAGTGAGAGGTCAGCAATGCCTACCCAGTCCTCTTCAAAGATTAAAACAATTCTCGCTTGGATCGCTTTAGCTGTTGGCGCAATCATGTTGTTCTCAGGCGGCATTGGCGGTGTCCTGTTTGCCGCGGCATTCATTGTGCCCGGCTCGTGGTGGATGTGGTGCGAAGCCCAGGACAAAAAGCACTACAAAGAGTCACAAGAAGCCGCCACGAATCACGAGCAGCTGCGCAAGCTCCTCGATCCCGAACGTGATGCGTTGGTGCTCAACAGCATGGGCGACGCACCTCAATTCACCCCGGTGAACCGCAGGTGGCCTTTGGTTTGGCTGGCTGCGCTCGTTTTGTTTATCGCTGGTGGCAACCTCTCCCCTGAACTTGAATCCACTCCAGATACAGAGCCCATGCCAACTAGCACTGCACCGACAACTACTTCTGCCGCGAGTGAATCCACCTCAGCAGCAACCACTACAACACACACGTCGACGACGAGCTCTACTCACAACGGCTCTTCCCCGAGCAGTGTTACAACCGAGGAGACCACAGCAAGCATCGCCAAATTCGCCGACATCCCAGCCGAAGAACCTGCACAGGCTCCTGCACCCGAGCCCGTAATTGAACAACCAATGCCGGCTGCGCCTGCCCCAGCGCCAGCCCGTGTTTACTACGCCAACTGCTCCCAAGCACGCGCAGCCGGGGCCGCTCCAATCTATGAAGGACAACCCGGGTACAGCAGGAAGCTCGATCGGGACGGCGACGGCATCGCTTGCGAATAGTGGGGCCAGCGGGGCTCGAACCCGCGACCAGCGGATTATGAGTCCGCGGCTCTAACCGACTGAGCTATAGCCCCAGTTGCTCCAACTAATTGGAACTCGGTGCAGTATAACCGACCAATCTACGGGGGCCCAATCACACTGATTTGGACAGATTTAGTACAATTCAAACAATATGCCGTAGGTCTCAATGTCTCGGCTGGAACTAAACTACTACCTATCAGAAAGTGGCAATGAAGATGGACGCAGATGTCGCATTTGTTGGCCTTGGATACATTGGACTCCCAACCGCCGTGGTAATGGCGGAATCCGGATTGAAGGTATTGGGCGTTGATGTGGTCCAAGAAAAAGTGGACGCAGTCAATGCGGGCCAAGTCACTATCGTTGAGCCGGAGCTGGAGGAAGAGCTCAAGAACGCCCTAGAGTCCGGCAACTTCAAGGCCACCACTCAAATGCCTCACGCGAAGAACTATGTGATTGCGGTTCCAACCCCATTTAACGACGACCACAGCGTTGACATGCGCTTCATCTATTCAGCCGCTGAAGCTATCGCACCAAAGCTCGAGGGTGACGAGCTGGTTATCCTCGAGTCCACTTCTCCACCAACGACAACTGAGAAGATGGCCGCTCGAATTCTTGAACTCCGCCCTGACCTTCGTGCAGATGGCGATGACTCGGATTCCTCTAAGCCTGTTGTCTTCTTCGCCCACTGCCCAGAGCGCATCTTGCCAGGCAAAGCGATGGAAGAGCTACGCACGAACGACCGGATTATTGGTGGCATGTCCCCTGCCGCAGCGGAACGCGCTGAGGCTGTATATGCAAGCTTCTGCAAGGGAGAACTGCTCAAGACCAACGACCGCACAGCAGAACTTGCCAAGCTAACCGAGAACTCCTTCCGCGACGTTAATATTGCATTCGCAAACGAGCTCTCGATGATCTGCGATGACTTCGGAATCGACGTGTGGGAACTCATTGAACTCGCAAATCATCACCCCCGCGTGAATATTTTGCAGCCAGGTCCTGGAGTTGGCGGCCACTGCATTGCGGTTGACCCGTGGTTTATCGTGGCTGCGTCACCAAACCTATCGAACCTTATTCGGACAGCTCGCGAAGTAAACGACTCTAAGCCAGAGTGGGTGCTGGACAAGATCAATTCTGCAATTAACGAAAATCCGACCGCGACTGTCGCCCTCCTCGGACTTTCTTTCAAGCCTAATATTGATGACTTGCGGGAGTCCCCTGCGTTGGCAATCACCGAGAAAACGGTGGCCACATTCCCAGACAACAAATTTCTTATCGTAGAGCCCAACATAAACAAGCTTCCCGGGTCGTTGGCTTCCACTTCCAATGCTGTCTACACGCAATTAGAAAGCGCGCTACAAGCGGCAGACATCGTGGCCCTTTTGGTAGACCATAAAGAGTTCAAAGAATTACCATCTGCTAGCCTGGAAGGCAAGAAGGTAATTGATACGAAAGGGATTTGGGGGTAGCCATAAGCGGCTTGCCATACATAGTAATTGTTCCAGGTCACCCACAATCCCCCCCAAATTGACGCAACCTGTGCCGATCACTTCTAGGTTCGGCACATCCCAACGTTTCTCCCATGTTAGTTTCCTGCGGTCTGGTACGGTGCTTTCATCCAATAGGTCGCAGAGACATAATAATCTGAAATGGTAGCGACGGTTGTTGCGCGGGGGTATCTAGTAACACCGTGGTGACTATCGGGTAACGCAATGGTGAGTATCGAGTAACGCTTTAGAGAAGATTCTTCTGACCGCGTGATAACAGGGCACGCGGCATCATCAGAGGAGTCCGATCGTGACTGATTACCGGGCCATGATGGACCTAGTCTTACAAGGCTGGTCCGTCCGTCAAATCTGCTCGACTGTGCGATGCTCACACACCACAGTCCAAAAAGCGCGCCACACAATGGCGGCGCACCAAATCACAATTCAGGAACAACTCGCCGTTATCACCGACGAAGAAATGACCAAATGGTTTGTTGACGGTCGAAGTGTAGCCCAAGGCGACTTCGTACCCATCAACTTCGACGCAGTGACCAAAGCACGCACCGGGCGCAACAAAGTTACCCTCCAAGTCTTGTGGGGCCGCTACACAACCCAACCCGCCAACCCGTCCCAGCGTTATTACAGCTACGAGCGTTTCCGCCCGCGGCTGAATGTCGATTCGGGGTAGTTGGTACCGTGTGTCCGCGTAGTTGGTACCGGGTTCCACGTACCTGGTACCGCAGCGTTGTTTTCTTCCATAGTAAAAGATGGCGACCCATCACCCGATGGTGTCGCGTCATCTTCGACATGGAAGGGGCCAACTTGTGGCGAACTTCAAACAGATCATCGCGATGTGCCTTGAAGAGGCTGAGATCATCACACTAGAAGGACCGAACATGCGCTTAGAAACCAACACGGAGTAGTTGCTCAGATGGTCTGCGCCCGGGTGTTACTCGATACTCACCCGGGCGTTACTGGTTGCTCACCACGGCGTTACTATATCCGTGGTCCTAACAACGGTGACCCTACACCGATGATCGGATACTCCAAAAGATTACAATTCGGCTTAGGAGAGCATAAAGCAAACTTCATGACATTAACTACTACCTCGTGCTAGTAGAGACTGTAGTTGCTGAGCTCCCTCAGCTAGTCTCTTCCGAAGCAAAATGTTCCACAGAACAGTCCAGTTGGGTATTTTCCGTAATTGCTCGTTGTTTCAGAGCACTGCCAGCCTCTTTTGGAACGATACAAATTTGCAGGACCGCATAGGTCATTCTTTACCATTTGGTGACGACCCGTGAGACACTGACTAACAAATGGGGCTTCAAGAATTACCGTTTTCAGCATCGCTTACAGAAACGAACACTCACCAGTCCGATATTTGCAAAGCTACCGCATTTGAACCCTCTTTCGACAAGCAATATCGACTGCCGAAAGAGCACAATATCTACAAAATTGGTACCACTTTGTAAAAACAGTACGAATTTCTCAAAATGCCGACCGTAGCTACCGCCCAAAACAGTAAAAATACCGGCGGCAGCTCGGGGACGCGGAAAACTACAATAGCGTGAACCTGCTGCGGTTTTTGACTTCTATGGCTACACCGTTTAAGTGGGATGCCGTACAGGTTTGTGCTTATAACAGATGCTATTGCCCCCACTGGGAACAGGCATCAGCAGTTGTTGCCAGACCTTTGGCAATACTAACAATCGCGTCTCTATTAAAATGTCGCGGGTCCGCTCCAATGCCCGTTGAGTACTCTTCTAGATTCATTACAACAACATTCCAGCGCTTGGCCGCTTCTTCCCTCCAAGTGTCGTTGAGTCTACGGTAGTCAAACACCACGTCAGCAGAATTTCTCGAGACATCGGCTGGCAATAAAACGATTAGGTTAGAACCGGCTCTGTCTAATTCGGCAAGAAATTCACTCACGGCTAGTCGATACTTGGCCACCCCTCCGTCCCCCTCCCAGACCGCTTCATGGTAATCGACGAACGCACCGTAAACCATTAATGCTTTCCATGGCCCTTTCATATCTCCGGTAGAAATCCAATCACAAAGCCGGAATGCGTGAGGCCAGTTATCGATCACAACAGGCTCAGTGTTGTGCATATAGTGAGCAATTGCGCCGGATTGGCAATTGGCCATGATCCGCATCCTAGAGTCGCCACTAAATTCAGATATACCCGCTTCTTCGATAGCAGCTTTTGCTTCATCAGACTCTGAAGAAACAAAGGTTACCCAATCTGGAAGATTAGATTTGACAGGCAGATTCTCTTCAGGGACATGGGGCCCCAGTGGATCATGACTTAAATAGTACGCGAAAGACTCCTCCACACCCATGTTCATAATCCGACAAGAAAAGGTGAAATGCTGAAGTGCTTTTGTGTTAGCCCGAACAAACGCAAATCCAACTAGACCATAATTGCCGTACTTATCCCAAACGAATAGCGAATACGTTAGATTTTTACCGAGATCTACGATAAAAGGGGCCATTAACCCCGTTTCTACCCTTGATTTCAAAAAATTCAATTGGTTGGTACGATTTATTAGTTCTTCTATCCGTGAAGCAAAGGGCAAGTTCTCGTGTGTCCTCACAACAGTCATTCTGATTCCCGACTGCCGCAAGAATTCTTCATTTGGCCCATCTATCAGTGCACGATCCTCACGTTTCTTTTCCATGATGCGATACTTTTCCAAACGTGATTTTCCGCCTTCAGACTCGGCAACTAGCTGAGCCAAAAAATCGTCACATTCAGGAGATGTAGCATCCATAGTTTGAATGCCCGGAACTACGGATCGCACTTCTTCTAAGTTATGGACGTTATCATCGATGAACAAGACATCTGGTGCCCGCAAGTTCATGTCTTTGATAATCTTCTCGACCAAGGGCCCTTTAGCAGAAAAGGCTATTTCCGGAAAAACAAACTGTTCCCCCATACCGAGTTCAGCTAATTTTTTCAGAGCATCTTGCCGGTCATTCTTCGAACAAATCGAGCTGACAATTCCATTGCGATTTAGCTGTTTTACGAACCGGCTCCGTTGTTCAAACAACTGAATATCATCCCCTTCGGCCAGGGTTCCACGCCAAAGAGTTTCATCCAAGTCCCAAATAATTAATTTTACCAATTTAGAATTCCTTTCGATTCGAGCAAGGCAGCTATCCGCCCACACATTCCGACACTAACCTAAGACAATCCGCAACATGCCATGATTTTAGCGCAAATCTCTAACCAAACTTGCCAGAGCCCTTTCGTACGCAATCTCGCCCACCACTCCCGACTACGGGCAGCTCAATAAATGGGCGATATCAATGATGAGAGGTCGTAACAATCCGTTCGTTATAACAAACACGATTACCAAAGTGGGGCTGGCGATCCGCCGCGTTCTATGCAGGGTGTGTTTATCACCTGACATAAGCATCTTAACGTCACCACGGTGACATAAAGCCTGAAAGCGCGAAAAAACACTATCGGGGAACAATAAATTTAAGTTTCGGGTTGCCGAATGGGTGCTTAGCCACAAAACCATAAAGGACTGGCTGCCATATTCGGCAGACTACAATCACATTATTAATTCCAAAAACAATAAAATCCCCAAGAGTCCTGCAACAGCTCAGCTGATACCCAACTGCAGAGCGTTGCTTCGTCAACAATCCAGAACTAGTAGCCGATCACCGGCAGGAAATCGAACTGACCTAACCTATTTTTAACAATGAGAGCCAATCAGCCAATAAATTCGACGTATTGCCATCTGTCGCTAAGATACCCTTAGACACCAAGACATTAACTACAGGAAAGAACAGAACATGAATGACCGGCTACTCTACATTGCCTCGATGTCAGTCCAGTCGTTAGTTGCCTTAATAGGCTGCGTCGCGATTCTCGCCAATCAATTCAACCTTGGTTTAGCTTTCGTCGCACTCTCACTTGCAATCCTGCCATTTGCTAGCCACTTGAGGATGCGTAGGAGCTTGAATGCAATTAAGCACGTTATACAGTCAGGCAACTTTGACGAAGTTTATGCAGCATTCAATGACAGGCGTGGCGCACTCGACTCCAAACTCTCGGAGCTTAGTGATTCCACGCAGTTACTGTCTTCCAAACTTTCTGACACTACTGACGTACAAGACCTCAATAACGCTATAAACGCACTACGGAGGGAAGCTCGCATGCTACGTCTAGTTTCGAGCGAAGCCCAAAAGTCCATTCCACGCTCAAACTAAGAAAAGCTAAAAAGATGCAGCCACTCACAGATCACGCCGTTGGGATCATCTCGACAGGGCTTTCAAGCGGGTCCCCCCTAATCAAAAAGGGCGCTCAACAGATCCTTGAGGCCACTGGTTATTCGCTTGGAATTGAATTCCCAGTTAACGACGCTTCAATGACAAATTCGGCCGACGAAGATCTCCAGCGTGATTCTCTGGTCGAAATGTGTGCGCTTATTAACGACGCGGCAATCCATCTATCCGAAATAGTTGGCGACATAGAATCTCGAAAGAAAATTCTGGCAGGCAGGAACACCGCAGTCGAATGGCTCGCTAAATACCTCGCTACGCATCCAGACGAACGGATCAAAGTATCAGATCAGGTACAATCCACATCAAAGCGGGCCTTCCCATGGAACGCTGTCCAGCCTCCGGCTCGTGGTCTAGCCATGCTTTACAATTTCTCTCCGTTCCAGGATACCGGCGCCACAGTTGCATCCAAGCGCCTTCGGGATTTTGGCACTACTGTGGATGTGGTTGCATGCTCTTTTCTTCATCGCAAGAAAGTCGACAATACGATCGAAGCAATCGCGGAGCCATATGTGGCAAGCCGATACTTTCTCCCACTCGCTCCGTCCTGGGCATCTTGGGAGCCATTTCGGGGGTTTGCGGTGAAAGCAACAGAATTTGCCTCCCAAAAAATGGAAACCGGGGCTAATTACGAGTTCCTCTATTCTCGCGCAATGTGGGCACCGTCTATATACGCCGGCGCGCTTTTCAAGAGTCGTTACCCTTCAGTTAAGTGGATTGCAGAGTTCTCCGACCCACTTTCTTTAGATGTAGAAGGACTTCCACGCGGTGGATCTGTACCGCATGACAAGCTAAGTGAGTTCTACTTTCAACTAGTTTCAGAAGAATACCCAGAACTAGCCTATGATTCCATGACAGTGTTTTCATTGGCGGAGTATCTTGTCTACACACAGGCCGACGAAATCTACTTCACTAACGAAAACCAAATGAAAACTATGCTCGAGCAGGTTCCATCACAGCGTCTGAGGGAACGCGTGCAGAATCGCGCAATCGTCAGTAATCACCCAACGTTACCCAGGTCGTATTACCTGCACGAAGAATCCGAGTATGCAGTTGACGATAATGTGCTGAATCTAGGTTATTTTGGCGAGTTCTATTCCAGCAGGTCAATTACAGAAGTTACGGCTGCGATGCGCACGCTACCGGAAGCGCTAAAACAGCGAGTCCATTTGCATGTTTTCACAAATTATATTCCGGCATCAGAAGGCAACCAACGGCCGCGCGGGTTTTCCAAGAAACGCTACGATGAGCTCGTAAATCGCGCATACGAGGGCGTGGGCGCGAGCGGGATTGAAGATCACGTAACCTTCAATCCATCACTCCCCTACCTCAAGTTCCTCGCTACCACTGAAAAGCTAGACTACTTGATTGTCAACGATGCACGATCTGGAGACCACCACTCAAGGAACCCATACCTCCCTTCGAAGTGGAGCGACTATGCCGGATCATCAGCAAAAACCTGGGCTTTTATCGAAGAGGGATCAATCCTGTCCGGGAAGCCCGCAGACATCAAAACACCAGTTGGTGATGTTGCATGTGCCCGGACTCAATTATGGGACATGATCCTTCACAAGTTTCCTACCCTGATGGCTAGATCCGAGGAAAGGTGAAAGTATGGTTTCCGCAAATTCTGGACTAAACAAGCTTCTTCGGCACTTAGGACGCGCAGCAACACCCCCAGTTCGTGAGAGCAACTTCAAGATTAAGCTTCACGACTTGATTTTTCCGGACTCGCATTTTCAAGACTCTCAGGATCCGATCCTTGTCATTACCTCTCAAGAAATGATTGTAAACTGGCCAACAACAATTCCTTTTGAAGTTGCTATGCCTGGCACCGCAATATCTCAAGCCAAACAGAATCACATCCGTTCTTTGCTGATTGATACAGATGCATTCGATCAAGGTCCCTGGATTTCAGCTGACAACGGCGGAAACAGACCGTTGGCACAGGAAATATTTGACGCTGGCCGCGAACTTCGAGCAAAAGGGTCCATCGTATATTGGCTAGGAAATCCCATACGTCCGGACCAAACAGATACAAAATGGTTAAAATCAACCTCCACCGTGGACCTTCATAACATCCCACAAGTTGATTTGGAAGAAAAAGCGCCACAGTCTGATTTGTGGAAATTTTTGGTCGATGTTGCTCTGGAGCGAGAGGTAAACTAATGCATTGTGAAAAAGGCGACCTTCGGATACTCTTCGTTCCCGATGTAGATTATTTGTCAAACACAGAAAATGCTTTCTGGGTCGATGCAACCACCCGGTGGTTGCTGAGCGAGGATACAAAAGTTGATGTCCTCGCCAAAAGTCCAGAAGAGTGCCCGCTACATTCAAAACTCGTCGAACGCGGTGCAAAGCTCATTCCTGCCCAACAGTTCTCTGAACCAAATTCATACGACGAGGGCGGTGTGGCGCCACGTTTTCGGGCACGACAAGTGATTTCTGTCGCGAAAGAAAACGAGTACGACATAATCCTAACGCAGGGGCTTGCACTATCTCGCCAAGTTGCCGGCAATGGTTCGCTCATGACGCGCCACTGGAGCATTTTAGATGACCACCCGCTGGCACCCCAGGTATTCACTGACTCTGAATTAAAACAGGCGGCCCTCGTCGCTGAACGCGGAAAGCTACTGCTTACCACGTCCTCAATTGTTCGAGCGCAATTAGACTCAAGAATTCCTGCTGCGACATCTAAAACGCGGCTTCTTCCAGTTCCAGACTTCTCTGACCTAACTTTGTCGAGCGACGTGAAGTCTCCAGGCCGGAACAATTTTATCATCGATTTTTCACGTAGTGCTGATAGTCTTCGACTCCACAATTTCGATGCACTTGCAGACTCTTACATTGAAAAACGGACACCACCGGAAATTGTGGTCTGTGGTTGGCCGACAAACCCCACCGATGAAGAATCAGCAATCCTCGTCGCAACGGGTCTTACTAAAGTGCCTAACGTGCGTCTTGAGCATGAACCACTGCTATCAAGCCCCCTTGTGACGAATAAGTCACGGGTCCTCATTTTTGGTTCACAAGAAAAGCTCGAGAATATTGTAACGTCATCAATCGCCCGCATGAGGGGCGCGAACCCGCTAACGATAGGCACTCAGATTGTCAAGGACTTAACGTGTTTATCCTCATCACAATGGGAAGACAACGCTCCTCAACATTTGCCATCTTTTGCAGAGTATTGGCAGTTTGACCTGCCTGATTATAAAAGAACACCCCCGACCAGTGAAAAGATAAAGGTCCTACTTGCTGGTGCTGATTTTAAGTTTGCAGGCGACATTATTGATGCGCTGATCCAAAGAAGCGACTTGGATACTAGAGTTGATCTGTTCGAGGCCAACGCAAAACCGCAACCTGTGAAGAGTGCGCCTCATTTAGCATGGGCCGACGTAATCATCGCAGAATTCGCATCGAAGAATGCTATTTGGTATTCACAAAACGTACGGCCCCATCAAAAATTAATTGTCCACCTCCACGGATACGAACTTCTTTCCGACTGGATTGATGAGCTCAACATCGATGCCTGCGCAGCAATCGTTGTGGCTTCAGATTTTTACCGCCAAAAAGCACTCTTATTGAAAGGTTGGCCTGCCGACAAAGTTGTCGTCATACCTAACAGCGTAAATCCCGCCGATATTCGCAGGGACAAGGTCGCTGATGCCCGTTATCATCTCGGGATTGTAGGAATTGTGCCGATTCTTAAACGGCCAGACAGAGCCTTGGATCTATTGGAAGCGCTCATTAAGATCGACCCAAGATATACACTGCATATCAAAGGCCATGCGCCTTGGAACTATGCTTGGGAGTGGAAGAAGTCCGCCCACCAAGATTCTTATCGCAAATTCTTTTCACGTATTAGGGACAATCCTCAGTTACTTCAGCACATTGCTTTCGAGAAATTCTCGCCTGATATGGGAAACTGGCTAACGAAAATCGGCTGGTTACTCTCTCCTTCAACTCGGGAGACTTTCCATATGGCTGCCGTAGAGGGCGCAATTAGTGGTGCAATCCCGATTGCTTGGCGGCGTGACGGTTCAGATGAAATCCTGGGAGCTCCTCACAATGTTGATAGCCTTGATGAAGCCGTTGAACTCGTACTTCGCGGCCAAACTCTCAAAGGCTTCCAAGAAATGTCACAGAATGCTATCGCTTTTGCGGGTAAGTATTCAAACGACTCTGTCCGTGCGCAATGGCTGGATTTGATCCAAACACTGTTTTCTTCGCGCTCCGCCCAAAGGCGCACGCTGACGCATCTTTTGCCCGAGCAAGAGGGCCTGTTCGTGACGGTGGAACGCGCACTATCAGAGCACGATTCAGAAGCAGCGTTGGCCGTGTTGGACGAGCATATTCCCACAACTCGATCAGCCACTGGTCCTCTGAAAGACATCGAGCTCTTTACTCGCGGTTTAGCTGCGCTCGACGAAAGGCGGTTCACCCACTTCAGGCCGTTTAGCGCATACCGTTCGAATCGTGACGAGAAGATTACATTAGTCAAACCGCAGAACTCAGCTGATCTCAACCTGTCGCTTTCAGGCATCGATCGCGAGGCAATCGATTTGGTTCCTCCGAATTACTTGCGCCTAGATGGCCGGTACATTCCTGAGTCAACGGTCCTCGAAATTCAACCCAACGTGGCGGATGAGACCTTTGTCGAGGATGGACAGCTGCGTGTAGACCGATGGATACACGTTGTTAAAGCTCGCATCATTGCGTCTGGGATCCGTAGAGGTACGACGGTACTTGGGGCTGTCGGCCCTTGGTGGACAGCGTTGCCAACAGCTCTTGCTGCGGATGTAATGGGAATTCGGTTCGTCTGGTTCGTTGATGATGCTGAAACCGCAGACTCAATAGACGCAGTTTCGCGCAATATTCGCTCAAATGATTTCGTCACGCAGTTAGTGCGGAGTGCGTTCGAACGAGCTGATTTAGTTATAGCAACAAATCGTCATCTAATCGACTCTATACATTCGTTCTGGACTTTTGACGCCTGTCTTGAGGGCGGCGAACCAACTTCCACCGGAATACCCTGCTGGTCTGCTGACCAAATAGAGCAGCATTTGGCTAAGACACCTTCCTCTCGCACGACGAATGTGCCGCTCGAGTTACTTCAGCCCCTCAGTAAGTTAAGGATTGGCCTAATCGCTCCACCGGAGGTGGAACGAGATTTACATGACGTGACACAATCTGTTCGCAGAATATCGCCAACCGACTTTGAGACTCAAGTGACACCGGAGTTAGACGCCGTGATTGTGCACTCGGACATCGCCGATACTAATGAATGGTCAAACCATATTGCGTCATCGAACCCCACTCAGGTGACATTGGTTGCAAGGATATTTGATCGTGCCCGCCTCTTCGGTATACCAACAATATTTGTAAACAATTTTGGGGCAGAGCGCTCGCTCCCGGAGCGACTATTTGCCACTGCTCGAAAGGCGGATGCGATAGCCACGACATCTGTTCGAACGATCCGACAGCTCCTCGAACAACATCCAATTTCCATTCGAACTGTTTCCTATTGGGATCCTGAGCTTCCGTCTTCCCTACGTTGGCCAATCTTACTGAGAGGCTCAGACGTAAATGTAGAAATAGAATCGATAGTTCAACGAGCTTTGGTTAGTGAAGCCATGTCTTCTCCAAATAATGAGTTCGATGCGTTCATCGAAGGCTGGGAAGCTCCGCACAATGACAAACAGTTGCCGAAGCACGATACCATCACGGTATTAATTGACGCTTCCTCTGTATCGCCCAGCGAAAAGCTATGGCAGGACCTGGCTAATCAGTCATTGCCAAAAAATTTATTTGAGATCTGCGTAGTAGGGCCCCATAAAGTCAGGATTCCTTCAAACATTGGTCTCAACTTAATGCCACAAGTAGTAGCGGTACCAGCTGGAGACGCGCTTTCGACCGATTTTGCAGTAATTATCTCTGGTCAAGACAGGTTGGAGCAGAACTATCTATTGAGCCATTGGCTATCATGCACCCCAGATGCTATCGTTCAGGACTCTGAATCATTCGTAACAAGCAGAACCACCGGAGCCCTCGTGCCTCATTCTGTGTGGGATGATTGGGTCAACGGTGACTTGATAGATATGTCGATTTTAGTCCTTCCCGACATGCAACAATCCAAACGCCATCGGGAACTTGGTACTTGGTAAGTAATCCAGCACAGGTATTCACTGTCACCGTATCGGTGAATACCTGACTTCGTGAACTTGAGTTCCAACTAAATCAATAAGAAATTAGTTTCCGCGCTAGTTCGGAGACGATGCACCCATTGCCTTGACATTAGGGATACGAAACCAAGACAAGAAAGCAAACACGCCGAAATTCGTCCTTGAGACGGCTGCAGTTACACTCTCGAGGATTGTCATCAATCTATCAGTTCGATTTCTGGCGCAACATATCGAGAAATGACTTCCTGCAGAAACACCTCCGCTGGAGCTTTATTGTCCTTCCCTAACAGACGAGCCCACTCATGATACTGAGGCGATACTTCTTCGGTCATTCCATCAGCAATAATTCTCCCCTTGTGTATCCAGATGCACCGCTCGCAATTTTTTTCAATTTGACCTATCGAGTGCGAAACTAAGAATAGGTTGCCTGCCCGATCAAGGACCTCTTCCATCCGTTTGGCGGCTTTAGCCCCGAAGGCTGCATCTCCCGTTGACAATGCTTCGTCGATAAGGAGGATATCGGGCTTAACCGCAGTTGAGATCGCAAATCCCAATCGCGCAGCCATTCCTGAGGAATACGTAGACATAGGTCGCACAATAGCTTCTTCTAGCTCAGTCCACTCCGCAATTACTGGAATCTGAGCTCTCGCTTCAGAAGGCGACATTCCCAATGCAAGACAGCCCAGATAGATATTAGACTCACCCGAAAGACCCCCCTGCAATGCAGGTGCAACACCCATTAGCACCGGTTGAGAGCGGACTAGAATATGGCCTTCAGTGGGGACTTCGCCTCCAGAAATCAGCTTTAATAAAGTTGACTTGCCCGAGCCATTGACACCAATGATTCCAATAGATTCTCCTGCTCGGGCCACTAATGAAGCGTTAACCAATGAATCAACAATGTGTTTGTTTCTCCCAACACGAACCGTATTCGCATCATCAGAGCGGGATTCACTAATTACATAACGCTTAGAAACGTTTTGAACAACGACATTAGCGACCGGTTCTTGCAGCGGTTCTCGTGCGTCATCATGCAAGCCGGACATACTTTTGCTCCGCTCTCCAAAAAAACAGGAACCCTACCAGCAAAGTACCCATCGTCCACAGGAGCATTATCCCCCACTCCTGAAAGTCAGGCACTGTCCCGTAAATAGTAGTGTCTCGAATCGCAGTGAGAAAAACATATCCGGGATTATGAAACATAACACTTTGAATCAAGGGCACATGATCAAAACGATCCAGTGAGAACATCACTCCAGATAAGAAAAACCAAGCTTGCGTTGTTATTCCAACTAGTGCCTTTGTGTCCGGCAACTCAGCAGTAATTCGTGCGGTGAGAAACATCAATCCGCAACCAAATAGGTGAATCATAACATAGAGCGGAATCACAAGAAGTGTAGTCCAAGTCGGAGGCTTGCCCCATTGCGTAAGAAAAGCCAAAGCAATTGCCACTAACGCTGGCAGCAAATTGTCAATCGCCGCGCGGAGCGTCTGGGAAAAAACAAGTGCAGCGCGAGGAAAGGCGAACGCTTGGATCATAGCCCTAGAGCCTCGAATGAGTCCACTACCGGCTGAAAATAGCCCTGTCATCATCTGCATAAATATCATGCCTAGGAACAAGTAGCCGACAAAATTTTCGATTCCACGAGATGTCCGAAACAGCACTCCAAACAGAAAACCATAAAAAATGACACCCAAAATCGGGTTCACAATCAGCCAAAGCTTCCAGAGCCGATAGTCTCGGGTTGAGCGTAGCGCTTTAGACCGCGCCTCGGCGATGATGAAGAAGCGTCTTACCCACAGCTGTTGCACATACTCGATCAGGCTCGGCCTTGGATTAAGCGGTTTCAATCCCTCAAGCGGGACCACGATAGGGTTTGAATCGCTCACTGAGATCGCGTCCCTCCAATTTGTACCAACTGTTACGGCATAAAACTACAAGTATGTTACCCCAGCTGACCGTACAGCTGAAAAAGCACTTCCCGAATGCTGGCATCATCCCCCACGGAACTCACGAAGTCCAGAGGCATTTCCGACAGCGGGGATCCTGGTTGCACGATTCCCCATACCGGAGCATTGGAGGCGCAATAATCAGCATATTTTGACGGTAGGAACGGGTTCTTTCCGAACGCTACTTGACCTACGAAAGCATCCGCTACGAGAAGCACGTCGAACAGATCGGAGCTCGCAAGAAAATCCAAGTAATTCAAGTACGGATACGGTCGAACATCAATCGTGCTCTCTGATTCCCAGAGCACTCGGTTCACGCTTTCTGGGTCACTACAGTAGACGTGAAGTACAAAGCTATTTCGGATTTCTTCGTCAAGCCCCTCAAGTACTTGTACGACGCCACCTATGCCGCGGTTCCTGTAAAAGCTTCCAAAATATCCAATATTGATTTTGCCTGGGACGACTTGTGATTGTTGGGTTCCCAGCGAGAAAAGCTCTCTCGACGGCTTAATCTGATTTCGAATAACAGATTTAGCTACTACAAATTCCTGAAGATCCTGCGGGTACGGTGAGAGCATTACGCTTCGTTGATTATCGTTAGTAAAAACTATCCGATCGGCAAGGATGAATGTTGCAAGTTCTGTCAGAACAAAGTGGCTGGGTATCGCTAGGCCAGCCCAATCGCTTTCTCTGATAGCCTTCTTCAACTTATGTGTAACGAATCCCGGCGTTATTTTTCCGACTCGTAAATCCCCAGAAATTCCATACCGAAGTGGATCAGAGAATTCAGCTTCCCACGAGATAGCCGGGTGCTGCAACTTCACCAAACACGACGCAACGTGCGAAGCAGACCATAACGCACGCGAATACAGCTTTTCATAACCATTATTCGTCTTAGACCAGCTCTCTGCTTGTTTCGCGGCCCTTCGTGCGAAAGCACATATCAATGGCCATGAAGAAAACGAGGGAGCGACTGCAATCTCAGCTCTTCTACCCACAAAGGGTTCGACAACCAGTGAGGTTGAAGCATCTTTTTTGCGCACTTGAGACATATCCGCATGTATTACGTCGACGAGCTCACCTTGGTTCGCAATTGTTTTGGCGACAGCGTTTGCGGAGGGATCTGCGTACGGAGGAAAACAATAGGAAATAACCAGCTTCTTCGATCTATCTGCTCGCAGCCCCTCCCAGTCCAAACTATCGATCTTCAGCGCAACTGCAAGCGTGATCGCCTCATCCAACTGGTTAGGATGCTGAGTGAGAAATCGTTCTATAAAACTAAACTGTGCACGAACCAGAGCTTCCATAGCCGATAGACCCGCAGCAGGAATCTCAATTGACCGGAGTCGGCTAATAACTTTCAGCCGTTGGGCAACGCAGAAGTCGAAAGTCAAATTCTGCCGTGAGACGGACCCTTCCCGCTGTGTTCTCAGATATCCAGCGTCTTCAGTGTCGTCAGGAATGCACACTTTCAGGTCGGGCGTCGCCAGTAAGTGAGCAAAAAAGACAACGTCTTCGCCTGACTGAAGATCTTCCGGGTACCTAAATGCCAATAAGGTCTCACTTGAGATGATCTTACAGGCGTTAAATCCCAATACCCACGGTATGCTGGCAATTGATTGCACAGTTCCTTTCAAAGCCATAGTCCGCAACGCCAGGCTTGACGAACACAAATGCTTATCGCTAACAACATCAACAATGGGTAACAAAGCACATACTTTCGGCCGGACAGCTTTCAGTCCAACCTCCAAGAACCTAGGCTCAAATGCATCATCATCGTCGAGAAATGTCACATATTGTCTTAAAACGGACGCTAAACCAATATTTCGGGCTATGCCAGCTCCTGATCGGGTACTAGTAAGCACCCGGATGTTTAACGTACGATGTTGCTCACGGAACTTTTCGATGAGCAACCTGCTACCGTCATCGGGTCCATTGAGAACGAACAGCACCTCAAAGAGTTTATGGTCAAGTGTTTGATTCAGTAAAGACTCCAGAACCCGGGGCAGTCTTTTTCCCCCTCGGTATGTTGGAACGATAACACTTATTCCTGGTCGGAACCTTCGCAATGACATCAGCGAATCTTCTCCAGCAATTTGTACAAAACAGCAACCACACCTTTTGGTAGGTACTCCTTCAACGGTTTCGCGTAAGGAGTGATGACGTTAATAAACAATGTCCCAAAGCCAGACGCATTACGTGGCGGTTGAGCCAACACCGGGGGTGCCGTCTCCGTTTTTGCTTCCGCAACATAGACAGCCAACTCGATGCCCCGTAGCAGATCAGTGGCAGGCCTTCCCCTGTTCTCTTCTGGCTGCATCAATAGTTTCAGCCAGTTTCCATCTGAGTTTATGCCTACAATTGTCAAAGCTCTCCCATTACGCAAGCAATCACACAAGTTGGATAGATTTTGAGAATCGACCCAGTACTCAAAACTTGCAAGATTCTTGATTTCTGGCCGCAGGACGCTTTCTTCCGCGGGAGCATTTACAAAGATAGTCCGCGCACCGGGTTGAACTTCCTCGAAGCGAACGGATTTGTGGAACTCCGCATCCCCAAGATCCTCACCCAGGACTATTGGTTGATCAGCACGTGGAAGAATTACGCACGTATCTTCCCTCTTAGCACTTCCTGCAACGTTATAAGGTTCTGCACTGAGAACAGTAATCATCTACAATTCTTTCGTTCGACCTCATCGATAACTTCCAGCAAATTTGTCGGTACCTCTTCGTCACGTTGACGCCTCACCCATTTCCGGCCCGCATCGGAAACCGACAACAACTCTGGATGCCTTGATAATTCCGCCCACAAATTTGCAAGCTCATTTGGTTTTTCAGGCTCGACCACGTGCCCTGCCCCGAGCTCCGTTATTAGATCACGTGCCTCTCCAGTCACGACGCCACTAATGTGTACACCGAGCTCCATTAATTCATATGTTTTCGACGGTATCGCGCGCTCTAGAGCTCCCCAGTCGGTCAAATGCACTAGCCCCGTATCGGCCCAGTCGTAATACTCGCGAAGCTCATCAGCAGGTAAACGGTGATGAAACTCAACATCCAGACCAAGCTCCTCCGCTTTCTCATGCAGGGCATACCACGCAGCTCCATCTCCGATTAATCGAAGCTTCAGATCTATTCCGGCATCTCTTGCCATTCTTGCAGCGATCAAGGCATTCTCCAGTTTTTGCGCACGCCCTAATGTTCCTGCATATAAGACTCGGAGGGAGGAACTCTTACTTCTTTCTACCGATCTCTCCGAGTCTGACTTAGGCGGAAATACGTTCCGGATAACTCGCAAAACTGGGCGCTGGCACTCCGGAAGATGCGTGAATGTTTCAGATAAATGATCAGCTTCCTTTTGTGATGTGACAATAATACCGCTAGCGTTCTTCAACGATAAGTTCATGGACTTTTCCGTCGCACTTGACAAAAGCTGTAGCGGTCCTATACTCAACAATTTTTCTCGTAGCGTCCTTTTACCTACCCCGGAATTCCAGCTCTTGCTTTCCCTTAGAAGATCGGGCCATGCGTCCCTTAAGTCCAATACGTACGGCACACCGTGCAATCGAGCGACCAAAGCAGCAATGACAGAAGTAGGTAACGCCGGCACCGTACCTATTACGAGATCTGGACGAAGCTCTCTAGCGCGTTTGCCAGGCATAACATGCAATGCGATCATCGAGAGCGCGACAAAGGCTTGATTAAAAATACGTTGCGTGAGGGAATTACCCGCCGGAAAAAACCCGGACCTAATTATTCTTTCACCGGAAGGACCAGTCTCCTCCGTGGCGTGAGACCGCCATCCTTGAGTATCTTTCCAATACTTAAAGGAGGTTTTCCTCTCATAATGTGGAGGAGGCGCAATAACGGTAACCTGATGGCCATTACGGACTAAAATCTTTGTCAACCACGCCCAGCGTCGCTGTGGTACCCCATTTTCTGGATACCAATACTGAGACAAGATGAGGATCTTCAATGCACTAAAATTCTTTCGCGTGGCATAACCAAAATTCTGACATTCAGCTTACATATGTAGGCCTTGCAAACGTTATTTCCCTTGTATCTCCCATAGCATCCAGACTCTCGACTTTCTCCCGCGTGTTGGGCCCAAAAGCTATTTGGGTCACTGTACATCTAGACTGCGTATGTGATGTCTAGGGACTTTTTGGACACGGAGTCCAGGATGTTTTTGGACGGGATGTCTAGTGGCTTTTTGGACGGTTACGGCGGTGGAATAGCCGGATGGCTATTCCATTGCATAAACGTAGAAAGGTCGCAGATTTCGATCCCGTTCGTGACGGCAAGACGGTCACACAGTTTTGCAAAGAATTGGGGATCTCGCGACAGACGTACCACAACATCAAAAACCGGATAGCGCAGAAAGGCCGAGCAGGTATCGTGCCGGATTCGACTGCCCCGAAGAATCCGATGAAGAAATTTGACGAGGCCGACAAAATCGCAGTCATTCACGCCAGGCAACAGTTGATGGAACAAGGCTTGGATTATGGCCCTTGGTCGATCTACTACTTCTTGTTCGACTCTGTCGGTGCAGATCGCACCCCATCGCGGTCCACAATCGCCTCGTGGCTGTATGAGCTGGGATTTGTTGATGCCAATGCCCGCAAACGGCCGCGGAGTTCCTATAAGCGCTTCGCCCGTGATTTCGTCGGTGAACTCTGGCAAATCGATGGACTGGTCTATCGCCTTGTTGCGACCGGCTATTTGGTAGCAGTGTCGTGACTATCCGGTAGCACGACAGTGAGTATCTGGTAGCGCTGCACATCTCCTCACGTTCATACTTCCGGTAGCCACACCACACGGGTGTGGCATCAACCGGAAGGAGTCCGCTCATGACGGATTACCGCGCGATAATGACGTTGCTGATCAAACAGCGTTCTTATCGCCAAATAGAACAACAACTCGGGTGCTCGCACCGTGCAATCGCACGCGCGAACCACACACTGCGAACCTGTGGATTTAGCACCGTTGAACAAGTCGCAGCGCTGACAGACAACGAGCTAGACGAGTTGTTCGTTGACAAACGAAGTACCGGGCAAGGTGAATTCGTCCCGATTGACTTCGAAAAAGTCGTCAAAGCCCGCACAGGACGTACAAAGCAGACCCTGCAAGTCTTATGGGCACGCTACACCACCGCCCCAGCCGGTCCGGGGCAGCGTCACTACAGCTACGACAGGTTCCGTCAACTTGTCGCAGCACATGTCGACGCGACCGGGCTTTCAGCACGCATCACCCATGCACCAGGACACACCATGCAAGTCGACTGGGCAGGCACCAAGATGCGACTGTTTGACCCAATCGGGAAACCGGGTGCCAGAGTCAGTATCTTTGTTGCCTCTCTTCCATATTCAGGGATGCTGTTTGCCTGTGCGTGTGCTGACCAACGCCAACAGGCCTGGCTTGATGCTCACCGGTGTGCATTCGAATACTTCGGTGGTGTCTGCCAAGTCGTCGTGCCTGATAACGCGTCGACTGCGTCGAACGCAATCAGTACGTCAGATAGAAACCGGAAGGTCAATGACACCTACGAACAGTTCTTGGAGCACTACAACACTGCAGCTCTTCCTGCCCGCCCGCGTCGACCGAAAGATAAAGCGAATGTGGAAGCCGCAGTCAAAATCGTCACACACAAGATCATCCATGCACTCGATGGTCACCAGTGTGTTGATCTTGACGAGCTCAATGACAAGATTGTCAGCCTTGTCGATGCAATGAACGATGCCACGCCGTTTCGGAGTCAGCAATCAAGCCGCCGGGACCTGTTTGAAACCTATGAGCAGCATCTTCTTGCCGATCTGCCGCAAACACCATGGCAGCACACCGAATGGAAACGCGCGAAAGCCGCACCAGATTTCCACATCATTGTTGCCACGGTGCGCTACTCGGTACCGCATCAACTCGTTGGGCGCACCGTCGATGTGCGTATCACCGGCCAGGTACTGACAGTCTTTGATGCAGGTCAAACCGTTGCAACCCACCGGGTTTCACATACACGCGGGGCCTATGTCACTGACTGTGACCACATTCCCTCAGGCATGGATACCACACGCGGGTTGTGGACGAGTGAGTACTTCTACCGTGAAGCCAGCAAAGTTGGGCCGGCAACACGCAAAGTCATCGAAGAGCTCATCGCAGCAAAAGCAATCCCGGCCCAGGCTTATCAGTCGTGTCGCAACGTGTTGTCGATGGGCAAACACGCCAACAAACCCATTTTGGAAGAGGCCTGCCTGCGCCTGACAGCCAATGATGGCAGCCGACGTGCCGTGTCCTATACCGCAGTAAAAAACATGATGGCCGCGGTACGCAAAGAGCACACCACCCGACCCCGCGGGTTCGACCAAGCACAACGCACTACTACACCAATCTTGCCTGATTCGGCTGTGATTGAACATCGCGATACCACTGGGGCACTACTTGGCGGCGCAGACCAGTTCAGCATGGACAACCTTATGAAGAAAGGAACCCGAAACACATGACAAACTCAACCCCGCCAATGGATCGATTTCTTGATGAATCTGTCCTTGCTGACTTCACAGCGTTGCGTATGACCGCGTTCGGTAAAACCGTGATCGACATTGCTAATGACCCAGCATTCGACACGTGGACGTTTTCACAAAAGGTGCTCTACGCACTAGATAAGGAAGTCGCGGCCAGGCGTGAACGACGCATCAACAAACTTTTGAAAGCATCCCGATCGCCAAACCTTGATGCTTGTCTTGAAAACGTGGTGTGCACACCTGCCCTCAACATCAACCCGGAGCAAATCAGCCGACTCGCTCATGGTCAATGGTGCCATTTGGGACAAAACATTGTCATCCTGGGCAAATCCTGAAGTCGGCAAGACCTACCTGGCCCAAGCATTAATCAACGCGGCATGCCGCAACGATTACTCCGCGAGTTTCTACCGCACGGACATGCTTGCAGCACAACTTGCAGTCTTACAGCCCGATAACCCCACCCGGTTGAAGTTCATTGAGCAACTCCACAACGTGGACGTACTTGTCCTGGATGACTTTTTAACCACGCCGATTGATGCTGCCACGGCGCATCAGATATTTAATATCCTCGCCGCGCGCGAACATACCGGCTCGACGATTGTGACCTCCCAGTTCACCCCGAAAGACTGGTATGCGTCGATTCCTGACGCGGTCATTGCAGAGTCGATTCTCAACCGGCTTGTCGTTGGTGCTGAGATCATCACGCTGGAAGGACCGAATATGCGCTTAGAAGCCAACGAGTAACCCTCCAACGTCTCCGTGGCCCCTGGGTGATCCCTGCGCTACCGGGTACTCACTCAGGTGCTACCGGATACTCACCACGCCGCTACCATTTCAGTCTTCTAAACAATCGCCTCTTCGACCATGCCCACACGCATGTCACGATTTACCAGATCATCGATGATGCCAGCAGATTTGATGTCGGAACCACAGCATTCGCTCTACCGGAAAACGGTGCTGATGCGCGCGCTACGCTGGCCGCAGCGTTCGCCGCCTACGGCAAACCCCAAGAAATCCTTTCTGACAATGGCGATGCGTTCGCCACCTACCACCGGGGTTTTCTCTCTGCTACTGAAACTTGGCTCGCCAGCCAAGGCGTACTTGCTATTGCTGGATTCGCACCGACAACCCAGGGAAAAGACGAGCGATCTCACCGTACGTTGACCCAGTTCCTCGATGCACGCCACCCAGCAAGCCTTGCTGAGGTCAACACCTATCTGGCCGAATATCGCCAGGTATACAACGAACAACGACGGCACCAATCACTGCTGGTCGGCAAGATGCACATCACACCACGCCAGGCTTTCGATACCTTCCCCAAGGCACCGTCGCCTACGCATCCACTCGATCCTGATCAAATCTGGGCCCGCGTAGTTGCCTATAACCAAGCACACAATCCTCAAGCTATATCCAAAATGCCAAACAGCCCCGTGGAAGCGGCAACTTCACACGAGGCCAACACCGATGACATGGCAGCTCAGCAAGGCATACCTCCCACCGACACCTCCACACTAACGGCGCCGACGCCACAATCAACAAACCATTGGGGCATCCCAGACCAGCTCTGCGTGAGCAAAGACGGCGTTGTACGCGTATGCGGTTTCGGTCTCTACATTGGTCTGAGGTTTAAAAACCGTCGGCTCTACTCGACAGTCACAGTCGATAATGTTGCGGAGTTCTACACGGCCCATGCTGGTGAATTCCTCTTCAGCGTGCCCCTTCCGATCACGTTGAGCCACAGGCCGCCAGGTGGTCAGATCAACATTAACCTCGTCGAAGGAATGAAACATCGCCAACCACCGCGGATGA
This sequence comes from Corynebacterium pseudogenitalium, assembly GCF_024453815.1. Taxonomy (NCBI): domain Bacteria; kingdom Bacillati; phylum Actinomycetota; class Actinomycetes; order Mycobacteriales; family Corynebacteriaceae; genus Corynebacterium; species Corynebacterium pseudogenitalium. The sequence goes on from NZ_CP072934.1 coordinate 1,684,773, forward strand.
ACCCGAAATTATCCAAGCCCCGGCCGAAACGCAGGCTGCAACCGTAAGCCGCTAGAAGTGCCCAAGAACACCATGGATTCCGTGTCCAAAAAGACACCGGACTCCGTGTCCAAAAACCCTATGGACATAACACATCTAGACTGCGTATGTAATCACACTAATTTGTCATACACCCAACCTAATCACGATGTAGGTATAGAACCTGCTATTCCCGTATAACCAGCGGCGGGAGGTCGCATATGCCACATTGCGGTCGCCGTGATTAGACTGCTTTGCATGGTCCTTGTCCGGAATTATCATCGCTACCGCACACCGTCAGTGCTTTACCGGTCCTTGGCTGAGTTTTATGATTCGCCAATTACCCCTGGAATTCAAGTAATACCGTGTGGGAAGCACCTGCTCGAAGTGATGCTATCCGATCGTGGTGCCACCACAACTATTGTTATTTTCCATGCAGCAGCCGGCCTAGACACTGAGCTCCCCCTATTCGTAGGCCAGCAGTTGACGAACGATCTAGACGCCAACATCATTTTTGTATCCGATCCACTTTTAGGCCGTGATAGCCCAATCGGTTGGTTCACTGGCGCCCCTGACTTAGCGCTGCAAGACGAACTTGTCAAACTAATCAAGCACATTCAAAGTGGACTCAAGTATGCAAACCATCTTTGTTTTTACGGCCCGTCAGCAGGAGGTTTTGCAGCCCTTTACTTCTCCCATCATTTTCCGCATTCACTAGCGATATCGGCTAACCCTCAAACTAATATTTGTAATTATCAGGCGAACAAAGTGAAAGAGTTCTTGGATAGCAGCTGGGCCGGAGCATCCATTTCAGAGATTCCTGCAACAACCAACTTGCTACCGATGTACACAACCTCTTTCCCTAACCACGTCGCGTATTTGCAATGCGTCAATGACACCCTACATTTAGAGAAGCACGCGCGCCCCTGGGCCAAGGCAACTGAAAAATACGCAGACCGACGCGCATTTATCGTCGATGACTGGGGGGCGGGTCACGCTCCGCCTCCGGCTTTTTTGCTTCGTGGCATTTTGGAATACGCAGTAGCCCTCGGAGGCGACTGGCCAACCTTGCTAGCTGATGAGCTATTTACGCCTGAACTTCCGGAGTAAACTCCGCGATTCGTTCACCAACGCCAACTAGCTCCGCAATCGCGGCTACCGCGCGTTTGGCAGCGTGACCGTCACCGTATGGGTTCACTGCATTTGCCATCGCGTCATAGGCAGCGGGTTGATCGAGCAGGTTCTTGGCCTCTGCCACGATGCGCTTACGGTCAGTTCCCACGAGCTTGACGGTACCTGCGACTACTGCCTCAGGGCGTTCCGTATTCTCACGCATGACCAGGACTGGTTTTCCTAGCGAAGGCGCTTCCTCCTGGACTCCGCCGGAGTCAGTCAGCACTAGGTAGGCACGGTTCAGCAATGCGGTGAACTGATCGTACGGCAGTGGATCTGTAATGATCACATTTGGCAGGTCTTCGACAAGCGGCAACACGGCATTGCGAACCTTTGGGTTCAGGTGCAAAGGCAGCGTGAAGACGTGGTCCGTGTATTCAGACGCCAGATCTCGCACCGCGCCACCGATTTCCTTCATTGCTTCGAGGTTTTCACGTCGGTGGGTCGTCACTAGGACCACCTTTTGATCAGTTTCGGTGAGCTGCTGGAGGCGGGCGTCGTCAAAGTTCACATCCCAGCCCGATGCGACAAGCAAAGCATCGATGACGGTGTTGCCTGTAACGACAATGTCCTTCGTCCGGAAGTTCTCACGGCGCAGGTTTTCACGAGATTCCTCGGTTGGCGCCAGGTGCAAACTTACCACCTGACCAATAATCTTACGGTTCGCTTCCTCTGGGAATGGCGAAAAAATATTGCCAGTTCGAAGACCTGCTTCTAAGTGCACGATCTTTACGCCACGATGGAATCCAGCCAATGCTGCTGTCATCGCAGTAGAGGTATCACCCTGAGAAATGATGACATCCGGTTGCTCCTGTTCGATGACTGCGTCAAGTCCCTGCATCGCACGAGATACAAGCTCGTTGAGAGTCTGCCCTGGCTTCATCAGACCCAAGTCATGGTCGGGGTGAATGTCGAATCGCTTGTTTACCTGTTCCAGCATTTCCTTATGCTGACCAGTAGACACCACCACGGATTGGAAGCGGTCATCAGCTTCGAACGCTTTGACTACCGGGGCTACCTTGATCGCTTCCGGACGGGTCCCGTAAATCGTCATTACTTTGGGCTTTGCTTCAGACACAGCTTCCTCAATGCGGTTCGTAGTTACAAGAACACCTTTTAATCTAGTGCAGATAACAGACTTAGGCCATTAATCCCCCGCACTCACCACTGTCACTTTTGAAAAATGTACTATGGCACCCATGATTCAATTCGTTGTCGGAGCAGCCGCCGGGTACGTGTTCGGCACGAAAGCCGGTCGCAAGCGCTATCACCAGATTGTCAACGCCACGCAAAAGGCGGTGAACTCGCCGGTGGCCAAACAAGTAGTGTCCTCCACCCGTAAGGCCATCGCGAACAAGATCGATCCGGAACCCCGCATGCGCGAAATCAAGGACTTGCGCGGTAAGCGGGGGGACCAAAACCAGATCCTGGAACCCGACGAAGACTAATTAGCCAACGAGGCCACGATGCCGTCGAGGATGTCTTTCTCACTGATCACAATCGAGTCAAGACCAGTGAGATCCTCGGCGGCTTTTAATATTTCCTCGACGACGGCGGCGCCGGCGGGGATGACGTCGGCACGCCCGGGGTGGATCACCGGGTGATCTTTGCGCTCCTGCACGCTCAGAGCCTGGATCTTCGCGATGGTGGCGCGTAGGTCGTCGAAGGTGAGGCGTGAGAGGTGGATGCGGGATGGGTCGTACTCGGGAAGGCGCTGGGTGAGCGCGGAGAGCGTCGTAAAGGTGCCGGCGCAGCCGACCACCGCGCGGGCCTTCGCCATGTTGACCACCGCTGCCGCATGCTGCACCTGCTCGCGGGCGTAGTCGCGGGCCGCGCGCAGCTCCTCGGGCGCTGGCGGGTCCGAGCGCAAGAAACGCTCCGTGAGGCGCACGCACCCCATCTGGGTGGAGATGCGGCCCTCGATGGTGTCGCCGTTGCCTACTACGAACTCGGTCGAGCCACCGCCTAAGTCGATGACGCAGAAGGGGCCGTCGTCGTTGGGAAGGTCCATCGTGGCGCCGATGAAGGAAAGCTGGGCTTCTTCCTCCCCCGTGATCACCTCAGCCTGTGTGCCGGGCTGGATCCGACTGAGCAGCACGCGGGTCATGTCGAAGAAGACGTCGCGGTTGGAGGCGTCGCGGGTCGCGGAGGTAGCGACCATGCGCACGCGCTGGACGCCCTCGGCGAGCATGCGCTCAGTGTAGGTAGCGAGCGCCTTACGGGTGCGCTCAATCGCCTCCGGGTTAAACGCGCCCGTCTCGTCCACGCCCTGCCCCAAGCGCACGATGATGTTCTCGCGGCAGACTTCCTCGAACGTGTTCGTCTCGGAGTCGAAGCGGGTGATCAGGAGGCGGATGGAGTTCGTGCCGCAGTCGACCGCTGCAAGCGTTACCGGCTGGCTCATGCGAGGTGCTCCCCCGCCTCAGCAAGCGTGATGCCGAGGTCTTCGAGCGTCGGCCAGTCGGCAGGAATCGCGGTGCCACGCAGGTTGCCGTGCTCGGCAGCGAGCGCCACAGCCTCGGTACCGAACCGGAAGTGCTCCGGGCCCTCCGCCAACGCGTACGCAATCAGCACGTGCAGGCACTTCACGCGGTCCGGCATACCGCCGCCGGAGAAGTCCGTACCCAAGTCCTCAATCTCGTTGCGCTTCGCCAAAAAGTACTCGTGGGCGCGGCGATAGTCCTTCTGCAAGTCCTCGTCCTCGGCCAGGCGGGCCTCCATCCACTTCATCACCTGAGCGCCCTCCAAACGCGAAGCCTCGGCCGTGAGACGGCGGTCCGTCAGGTAGTAGAGCGTGGGGAACGGAGTGCCGTCGTCAAGCTTGGGTGCAGTCTTGACCACCGCAGGCTGGCCGTCCGGCGTGCGGTAGGAAATTTCTAGCACACCGCGGGGCGCGCGGCCGAGCTGCTCCTGAATGATATTGAGATCCTCTTGAGTCGGTTGCATGAGCAACATTGTTCCACACGGGGTGGGCGGCGGTGGAACGGTGCGGCGGAGGTGGGTTGAGGCTTCAGCTGCTTCTTGCACAATCAGTCATGGGGGCATTGCCTAACTGACTAAGGTTGCGTAGAATGTGTATCACAGCACCAACCCGAGAAGGATACAGCTGGGTTCCCGAATGGGAGTAGGGTCAAACGACCTGAGAATTCCTTTGCTCCAAGGGTTGGTGTTTTACTTTTCGAAGGCGATTTGCGGCTCAGTTATTTTGTATTAATTTTCCTTCTTAACTGATCAAGACAGTGACCAGGGTCTTTTTCAACTTGATGCGCGATAAATTCGACTGCTGCCTCGGAATATATCCAATTGCTCGTTTTCTCTCCCGCAGTCTTACGGTCGTAGGAGAAGCGCTCATCGCCTTTCATCTCGTACGCTTTGGTAAAGAGCTGGAAAGCATACGTAGTAAACTTCTCTTTCACTGAACCATTGAAGCAAAAAGTAATGCCTCTTTTCTTTAACAAAGAATCGATCTTTTTAGTCGCGTTACCAGCAGTATAAGGATAAAAGCTAACGGCATCTTTCACATCCTTGACGATGGCGATGCCATGCTCCGATCCGTTTTGAATGTAAACATTCAAATCTGCATCATTCTTCTTTTTAACCAGCCTCAACGAGGTCTCGTAAGTCGCCGCGATCCTCTGATTTCCTTCAGCCCCGATAGCATCCGCAACATCTTTCCGCCGGGCAAGTAGTTCCTGCGCAACTGCAGCGTCATACTTTGTCCGAATAACGTCAGGAACGATTGCACCTCTTCTCATTGCCAAGGCCAACCGATTGTCTGGGATGAGCTCGCTTACCGAACGGTTATGCAATTCCCAAAGCTTGTCCGCATAGTTTTCCACGCACGACTGCAAGAAGGGCCCATAAAACAAGTCGTACTCGTCTGTAATGAAGTGCGTGTTCGTATTACGAAACTCCATCACATTCTTCATGTTTACCCGAAGAGGATCCTTCTCATTCGTAAAAACCCTCTTCAAACAATCGGAAAGAGCAAGAGTCCTACTAGGATCATCTTTGAAGTAAATTGAATCAATGCCCCACTTTCTGATCATGTGAGCTTTCAGCATCAGCTCCCAAGCATTGCACAACAAAATCGAACAACTTTCCGCACCGTATTTTAAGCTCGGTCGATTGTACAGTTCGACAGCAAGAACAAACGCCTCCTCACTCTTATCCAGCAAGCGGGTAATTGTCTGCTCGTTTCCTTCATCGATACACATATCACCAAAGTTTACTCGAATCGATGCGCAAAGACGTTCTAATATCGATCCCTTTGGTTTCGCTGCGCACCCTGTCCTGCCTGCGCTTTCTAAAACCTAATCCCCGATCAGCTGAAATTTGCTTCCTAAGTACTCTGCCTCCCTGCTAGCCCAATCGCTTTTCTTCACCAAGTTCTCAAAGGACTTATACGAGGCAGCACCAAGAAGCCGCGCAGCATCTCTCTCAGGAATTTGTCCGGACTTTGCGGCAAAGGTGATCGTCTCAAAGAATCGTCCGCCGACTCGAGACCGAACGAGAACATGGAACGAAGGACCGCCGCCGCCCTCTTGTGTGGCTTTCTTTTCTTTCCTGACACGGACCAATCGCATAACTTCGTCGAACTCTTGTTGCTCGATCAGGAAAATATCTTTCAAGCGCAACAGCATCGCTTCCCTACTGATGCCAAACACGCTTGCCAGAGACGTGACGTTGTCGAGCAAAGAACACTTCTTGTTGTACCGTTCCTTCACTGCAGTCTCTGGGGCGATGAATGCCGCTGCAAACTCGTTACACCAGCGCCCTACCCGCAGGTGGTCGCTGTGGTCAGAAATACCAGCCTTCGCCAAAGCAACATGACCCAACTCGTGGGCGAGACTGAAGAGCTGCGCAGTTTTAGCGTCACTTGTATTCACAAACACCAGGCAGTATTCCCCATCAATCAGGGTGAATCCACGGAACTCATCAATACTCAGATGACGTTGAGTAGAGTTTCCAACAATGGCATTCCGGGATACTAGAATCCCTGTATCTTCCATGTGGTGCGTTAGTGTCGTAACTTTTTCTGGCCCAGCAATAGGAGAAGTCTCATCAAGATCCAGAGCGATGCGAGCCTGGCGAGCGGCCAGGACGGGACTGGTGGAATCTTGGGCAGAGCGCAGAATTTCAGGACCGGGAATTCCAACTTCCTCTGCGTAATCCGCGTACCACCCCAAGCGCGCCTCGGCGGAGTGAATAACTTCCTGCAGGTCAGGACTCAACCCATCGAGACGCTCATTTCTGACAGTACGAAAATCAGGTAAATCAGTCTCTTCGCCAGAAGGCGCCTGAAGAAGGAGCCTTCCAAATGGGATTCGTGCCTTCTTCGCTAGTTCCTTCGCTTGGTTGAGCGTCGGACGCTCCTCCCCTGAGCGCCAATCGTTTACCTTGGGAAACGTGGCACGGAGCTTTTCGTCACTGAGTCCTGTACGTCGCAGCGCCCAGTCCAGCACAGACGGTTCGATATCAACACGCAGAACCCCCATCGCTTCCCTCCTTTCAATCTTGGTAATGAAAACGGCGCAACAGAATTGAGAATACTTTAACTTGCCTGGTTAAACGTTAAAACCCAAGGACCCAGCCGAAGAACTCAGTGAGCTTCGAGCGCTTCTTTCTCTTCGGGAGCGTGAGGTAATCAATCAGCCACTGCTGGTCGATGGGTTGCTGTTTGGGGCGGGTGTTCTTAGGCGGGAGTTGATCCGGTGTGTTGGAATTCATCGGTCGTGCTCCTCTCATTGTCGCAGGCCGTTGTGTTTGTTTCAGACTACATGGTTCTGGTACTCGGTTGTGCTCGTTGGGATCCGGCGTGAGCGTTAAAATAGCGTGATATTCGCTATCGTTAGCGGGCGTTAGCCCCGAGGCAACCTGCTTCAAAAAGGCTGTAGATGCGACTAGGCCCCTCGGGACGCATGTTTTACCTCGTCGGTGGAGAATGAACTTTGCTCATTTTGTGTTCGTCTGGATAGGAATAGCTTCCTGATCTGAATAGGATCGACGTTATCATTTCGGGAAATCATTGGGAGGCAGAGCCGATGAGGCTACCTCTAGAGCAGATTGCCAGCGGGTTCAGAACTGACCAATGTGCACTGCAACGGGCCCTCGATGAAGGGGTGGTTCAACTCGATACTGCGGGAACCTTGAGCCTGATGCTTGCCCAAGCATTATCCCGATTTGTTTCAGACGAATTCGAGAACATGTTTGGCTCTGAAGCTTCCTTCTTGGGAAGCCAACTTGTTTATTCAGAAGCGATCAGTTTCAGCCGTGACAACATTGCGCTGGCAGGCTGGAGTCTCCTGGGTCCGAGTGACCTTGGCATCGCTACTGGTGGAAGGGAGTTGTTCCAAGTAGAGTGCCTCGAACAGCTCCAGGGCGCGGGTGTGACCGAATGCTCTGATGAGATTTCCGACTATGGTTTCGTGATCCGCAAGAAAAATCTCAGCGAGATCCAAGCGCTGGCCGACGCCTACATGTTGGGTGACGCACGAGTACAGCAGGCAGTGAGAGATCATCTGCTGGTAGGTAGGCACTCGCGTGGCGGCACCGGAACTTAAAAGCGTGCGCTAAATGCCGTGCGATGCAGGTCGCGCTGTTTGGGCCGGGCTTGGCGGTTTTCGGCGACCAGCGTCGCACTCCATTAATCACACGCTGCTAATAGCACGCTGCTAATCGGTCGACGGGAGCGCTCGGGGTGGCGTGGAGCTGGCAGCCTGGTGATTCTCCAAATGGGAGTAAAAGGATTGGAATAATCCAGGTGGGAGCGCGCAAAAAGTGGATTGCAGTAATCCTGTTGCTACCTTTTAGGCTCGGGCTACTGCGCTTCAGGCGCTTCAGGCGCCGCAGGTGCTTCCGCGGGCGCTTCGGGAGCAGGCGATTCTGCCGGGGCGGGCGATTCTTCAGGAGCGTCAGCGGGGACGTCATCGGGGACCTCGCGCAGGGAATCCCAGAGGAATACGGCCCAGCCGCGGTCGTCGGGGGTTTCGTCGGAGGTGATGGTGGTGCCGTGGGTCATGCGGGGGTCGATGACTCGCCAGGCCGACTCGCCGGGCTCCATCACGCCGAGGCGGCGGCGGGCGACCTGGTTGAGATACTCGGGGTCCTCATACTTCGCGATCTCGCGCTCGAGGTCCGCTTGGCGGCGCTCCAAGTACTCGATGTTTGCCTGGGCGCGCGCGATCTCGTTGCGGCCCTCGTAGAAATTACGAAGTGGGGCTGCTACTGCCACAAGTACGGCGATGAGCACGATGATGAGCAGGGCGAGCGTCGCTAAATTGGGGGCGGCGAAGCGCGACTCCCTGTTTGCCTTCTGCTCGGCGAGCTGCTGCTTGCGCTGCTCGCGGGACGCCACGGGCACAGTGCGAGCCAGCCGCTTCCTGCGGCGCTTCACTGTGTGCTTGTCTTGGGGCGTGCCGGTGCTCATAGTGTCCATCAGTGTACAGCAGGGAAAAACACGACACCCCCTGCCACGCGCGAGCGCGCGATCGGCAGGGGGTGCGTACGAATCAAGCGATTACTTGAAGCGTGGGAATGCGGAACGACCAGCGTAAACAGCGGCGTCGCCGAGCTCCTGCTCGATGCGCAGCAGCTGGTTGTACTTAGCAACGCGCTCGGAACGAGCCGGTGCACCAGTCTTGATCTGGCCGCAGCCCAGAGCCACTGCGAGATCCGCAATGGTGGTGTCCTCGGTCTCGCCGGAGCGGTGGGACATCATGGTGCGGTAGCCAGCGCGGTGAGCCATGTCCACAGCGTCGAAGGTCTCGGTCAGGGTACCGATCTGGTTGACCTTCACCAGCAGCGCGTTCGCAGCATGCTCCTTGATGCCGCGTGCGAGGCGCTCAGGGTTGGTGACGAAGAAGTCGTCGCCAACAATCTGGACCTTGTCGCCGATGGTCTTGGTCAGGTTTGCGTAGCCCTCCCAGTCATCCTCCTGCAGTGGGTCCTCGATGGAGACGATCGGGTACTCAGCGATGAGCTCCTCGTAGACCTTGGCCATCTCCTCAGCGGAGTGCTCGCCGCCCTCGAACTTGTACACGCCGTCCTCGAAGAACTCGGAGGAAGCAACGTCCAGAGCAAGTGCGACGTCCTCGCCAGGCTTGAGGCCAGCCTTCTCGATTGCCTCAACGATCAGGTCAAGCGCTGCGCGGGTGGAGTCGACGGAAGGAGCGAAGCCACCTTCGTCACCAAGGCCGGTGGACAGGCCCTTTGCGTTAATAACGGACTTCAGGGAGTGGTAGACCTCTGCACCCATCCGCAGAGCCTCAGCGAAGGACTCAGCGCTCAGCGGAGCAATCATGAACTCCTGGACGTCAACGCCGGAGTCAGCGTGCTCGCCACCGTTGACGATGTTCATCATCGGAACAGGCAGAATGTGAGCGTTCGGGCCACCGATGTAGCGGTACAGTGGCAGGCCAGCGGACTCAGCAGCAGCCTTCGCCGCAGCGATGGACACGCCCAGGATTGCGTTCGCGCCGAGGCGGGACTTGTTGTCCGTGCCGTCGAGCTCAATCATCGCCTGGTCGAGCAGACGCTGATCGTCAGCCTCGATGCCAGCCAGTGCGTCAGCGATCTCCTCGTTGACGTTCTTGACAGCCTTCTGGACACCCTTGCCGCCGTAGCGATCGCCACCGTCACGCAGCTCGTGCGCCTCGTGTGCGCCAGTGGACGCACCGGAAGGAACACCCGCAATGCCGTGCGCACCATCGTCGAGGAAAACCTCAGCCTCAACGGTTGGGTTACCGCGAGAGTCCAAAATTTCACGAGCAAAGACGTGCATAATATCAGCCACTACAGTTCATCTCCTTGAGATTGGCCAAACCAAATTTCCGTTACCGATTGTTCCAGATCGCAGCAAAAAATGCTTGTTGGCGTTCGTCACACTCGAGCTTTCCCTGCGTTTCCGTGCAGAGATAGGCCCACAACCACGCGATTTAAGGTCACACCATTCGGAATGTGATCTTCGTCAAACCTTTTGTCCATGCCCGGTTTCGCCCACTTTTGTGGCTTTCTCGGCATGGCTGCGGCACGCCTACCGGGCGGCGCGCTGGGTGAGCGCGTAGTTCGCAGCGGCATCGCGGACGTTGTGGAGGTACTCGCGCGAGTGGTTATACGTCAGCACCGCATCCGACCACCCCTCCGCAGTGGACAGATCGCGCCCGTTCGCACAGAGGAGGTTCGCGGCACTCAGGGCGGCGTCGTCAATTTGCTGCGGGTTTGCTACCCCATCGCCGTCGGCGTCGCGGCCATAGATCGCCCACGAGCCGGGGATGAACTGCATCGGCCCCACCGCACGGTCGAACTCGGTGTCGCCGTCGAGAGCGCCGCCGTCGGTGTCCGTAATGAGCGCGAAGTTGCCCGTGCCGTCGAGCGCCGGGCCGATGATCGGCGGCTGCGCCACCCCGTTTTCGTCGAGGCGACCAGCGTCGAACTTCTTGCCCGTATAGGTGCCATGGCGGGTCTCCACCCAACCGATGCCGGCGAGCGTATTCCACTGCAGATTGCAGGCAGGCCAGGCCTCCGCCGCGATCAGCGCGGCGTTACCGTAAGCACGCACCGCCTGCGGGTCGACCCCGATCTCCTCCGCGATAGGGGCAGCCCACGCGTGGAGTTCGTTGGCGGTTCGGCCGGGCGCGTGGACGTCGATAGTCGGCGGTGGCGCGGCAGCGGCCGGGGGCACGTCTTCCGGGACGGGTTGGCGCTGCACGAACTGCTCCGGGCCGCCGAGCGCGCTCAGCAGGAAGGCCACCAACGCGACAACCATCACCACCGCGCCGACAACAACAAGCAGCGCCACACACCCACACCCGCGCGCACGCCTGCCGGGACGGCCAGAAAACGTCATGGCAGAAGATCCTACACTACCCCCGCAATCCCCAATTTTCACTTGCGTCACACCAGTAACAGGTATGGTGTATCCCGTTCTGTTTTTCAAGCACCTATTTACAACCTGAAAGTGAGCACCCTATGCGCATTTCCACCCGTATCGCAGCCATCGGCGTCGCAGCCCTGACCGGCCTGGCAGGCCTCGCAGCACCAGCAGCACAGGCACAGGACGCCACCTCGCTCCTGCAGCTGGTCAACGGCAACGTCAAGACCATGAACTGCAGCACCCTGCGCGTCACCCTCAACGGCACCGGCGTCGCCGGCAAGGACACCACCCGCCAGCAGCTGGTCAACAACCTCAACGGCAAGATCGGCGATTCCATCGCCCTTCGCGTCATGTCCGGCGGCACCGTCCAGGCAGTTGCGGACCGCGCGCTGGAGTGCGGCATCGTGAAGCCGGACCCGGTACAGGACTGGGCGAAGCTCCTCGGCAGCTCCCAGACCAACATCCCGCCACAGCTGCAGCAGCTGTCCTCCAACCTGGACTTGGGCCAGCTCCTGGCCCGCTAGGTTTTAGGCGCTCGCCCCGTTGCTTGCGCACCACATTCCCGTTTTCCTTCGCCGACTTTTGCATTTCCCCAGGTCACGTAAAGCACGGGAGGGAATTTGGTGTCAGTCCAAGCAGCACGCGCACCACATTCCACGATTCCGACCGGCGAGCGCGGCAAAAGCCCAGTTCGGGCGAAACCTGTGAGGGAATGTGGTGCGCACCCCCGCTAGCGTGCAATCCCCAAAGAAGCCCTACTCCACTACCAACTTGATCACGTCGGTCGGGCCTTCGTCGCCCGCGAACTCGACGGGCTGGACGGTGGGGGTAATCGGGGCGTGCACATCGACGGGATCGCCGGTGGTGGCGCCGGGGCAGGCGTCGATAATTGAGGGGTCGAACCACTCGATGGCGGGTGTGCGATCATCGCTGAAGATGACGCCGATGCCGCTCCAGGTCTCCCAGCGCTGTGAATTGTCGTTGATGCTGTAGACATCGTCGGGGTTGAAGCCCAGGGCCTCCGCCTGCGCCTTGTCTGTGTACGGGCAGAAGAAATAGGCGCGCTCGGCGTGCTCGCCGGCAACCTGCGACACCGTAAACGGCGTGCCGTCCTGCGCGGCGGCTGCGAAACCCAGGTCTGTCGACTTCCCTGTCGAACACCCGGCTAGCGCCAGACACCCGAGAGCAAGTGCGGCGAGAACGTTGATGCGCATAAAAATCTCCTATCCTTGGCGGGCGTGCTCGCGTAGTGCGAATTCTACCGCGTCGAGTGGCAGCTCGGGGGCGTGCTCGTCGCGCCCGGCCTTGATGGCTGCCAGGTAGGTGCCGTATTCCTCGGCAGACCAGTCGCTGGTTACGTCCAGGCCGGCGCCCTTCGCGCGGTTGGAGCAGATGATGAGCGGCTTCTCGTCGGCGGCCTCCTGTGGGCCGGCCAGGAAGTAGATCAGGCCGGAGGCGAACTTCGCAGGCAGACCCGTGGCAACGACGGCCTCGTACTGCTGGACCGGCGTGAGCTCACCGGAGCCGACCTTGCGCAGCGCCTGCAGCAGCGCGTTCGCCTTGCCCTTGTTGCGCAGGAACTGCTGCAGCTTCAGCTGTGCCTGCGCGTTCTTGCCGCCCTGGAACGCGAAGGACGCACCCAGAAAGTCGATGATCTGGTCGCGAGCAAACTCGGAGTCCACCACATCCTGTGCGAAGGCGAAGACTTCGCGGCGGGTCAGGGTCGCGGTGGCGTCGTCGCGGAAGGGTGGGACGCGGCGCAGGTTGTGCGGCCAGCCAGTCTTCCAGCGGATCGGGGAAAAGCTGACGGTTTCTTGCGCGACGGCTTCCGCGGTTGGGGAAACGGCCTTGATGGCTTCTGCAATCTGGTTTGTCATGCGGACTATTGTTACACACTATGACCATCCTCGTGCTTGACCCTCGTTGGCCCGACATGCTGCCCGTTTCGGTAGCGCAGCGCATCCGCGGACCAGTGGAGTTCACCATGGAAGTTCCCGTCTCCGTGCGTTGGGACCTTGCCGACGCCCCCGACGGCCCCTCCCCCTGGCTCCTCACCACGAACGAGGACGACGAGGTGGTGCGGGAGCGCATTGCGAAGGGTGAGCACCTCGAGCGGGTGCCCTCGCTCGAGGACCCCGTCCACCAGGCAGTATCCGTCATGCACGCGGCGCGCACGCGCGGGCAGTGGGAGCGCTCCATGACGCATGAAACGCTGCTGCCCTACCTCCACGAGGAAACCGAGGAGCTCGCCGCCGCCATCACCGACAACGAGGGCGACGAAGCCCTGCGCAAAGAGCTTTCCGACGTCCTGTTGCAAGTCCTCTTCCACGCCGAAATCGCGGCAGAGCGCGGCGCGTTCGGGTTCGCGGAGGTGGCGCAGGGGTTCGTCGATAAGATGAAGGCGCGCTCCCCCTACCTTTTCGACGGCAGCACCGGCACCATCGACGCCGAGACCCAGGACCGGCTGTGGCAGGAGGCCAAAGCCAAGGGCAACTAGCCTTGCGGCCCGTAGGCCCCGCCGCGCAGGGCGCGGTCGTTGAGCTCGCGGCGCGCCTGCTCCAGCGCCACCAAGTCGGAAAACAGCGCGTTGTAGGCGGCCTCGTCGTCGGAGGGGCGCATGCGCTGCAACTGCGCTTTCAGCAGCGCAATCTGATCCCCCACGCGGGTCTCCTGTAGGCGTGAGAGCACCGAGTCCACGTAACGGTCAATGCCGTCCGGGTGCATCGGCTCAACCGCCAACTCTGAAACGAAATTGCGGCCCACCAGGTCCAGCATCTCCTGCGCGACCTTCGCCAAAAACTGCGGGCCGACGTGCGCGCCCGTCACCCCGCCAGCCTTCTCGATCGCGTCTCGCACCTGGCGATACGCCGGGTTCGTAAACGCCTCCGGCGAAATGCCCTCAAAGTAGCTACCGGCCTTCTCCGGGTACTGCAGCGCAATCTTGAGCGCTTCGCGCTGCGGCCACAGCAGCGGATCCTGCGGGTTCGGCGGCACCAACGCGGGTGGCTGGCCCGGCGCGGCCTGCTGCTGGTTGCGCTGCGGCTTCTGCCAGGTGCGCTGCTGCTTCTTCGGCCGACGCGCCTCCTCGCGGACCTGCTCGAGCACCTCGTCCGGGTTCGGCCAGCCCACCCAGCCGGCGAGCCTGCGTGCGTACTCCGTCTGCAGCACCTTGTCGCTGATACCGGCAACGACGGGAACGGTGCGTCGCAACGCCTGCAGGCGCCCCTCCGCCGTGTCCAGCGAGTAGTCCTTCAGCAGGGACTCAATCACGAACTCAAAAATCGGGATTCTCGACGCCACCAAGTCCCGCAACGCAGAATCCCCACGCTCGAGGCGCAGGTCACAGGGGTCCAGGCCGTCGGGGGCGACCGCCACAAACGACTGCCCCGAAAACTGCTGATCCCCCTGGAACGCGCGCATCGCCGCCTTCTGGCCAGCCTCGTCGCCGTCGAAGGTGTAAATCAGCTCGCCGCGGAAGTAGTTGTCATCCAGCATGAGGCGACGGATCACCGCCATGTGATCCTTACCGAACGCCGTACCACACGACGCCACCGCCGTCTTCACCCCAGCGGCGTGCATCGCCATCACGTCCGTGTAGCCCTCCACCACCACCGTCTGGTGATCCGTGGCGATGTGCCTCTTCGCCAAATCCAGCCCGAAAAGCACCTTCGACTTGTGGTACAACATCGTGTCCGCGGTGTTCATGTACTTGCCCATCGGGTCATCCTCGAAGAGCTTTCGCGCCCCGAACCCGATCACGTTGCCGGCCACATCCTTAATCGGCCAAATCAGGCGGCGCCGAAACTTATCAATCGGCCCGCGACGCCCCATACTCGAAATCCCGGCATCCTGGAGCTCCTGGGCGTCGAAACCCTTGCGAAGCAAGTGCTTCGTCAACGTATCCCAACCATCCGGGGCGTACCCACACTCGAAGTGATAAATCAGCTCCTTCGAAAACCCCCGCTCCAGCAAAAAATTCCTACCGACTTCCGCCTCCGGCGTCTCTAACTGCTCACGGTAAAACTCGTGCGCCGCCTTATTCGCAGCCAACAAGCGCGCGCGAGTCCCCGGCTTCACATCACGCCCACCAGTCGTGCCGCCCTGGTAATTAATGTGGTAGCCGATCTCCTGAGCAACCGCCTCCACCGCCTCCGGGAAGGACATCTGCTCCATCTCCATCAGGAAGGAAAAGACGTCCCCGCCCTTGCCCGTAGAAAAGCAGTGGTAGTAACCACGCGCCGGACGCACATGGAAAGACGGCGTCTTCTCATCCTTAAACGGGCTCAAGCCCTTCAGCGAGTCATACCCAGCCGGTTTGAGCTGCACATACTCGCCAACGATGTCCTCGATCGCCGCCCGCTCACGAATAGCCTCAATGTCACTATCCGGAATTCTGCCCCTAGCCATACGCACATCCTAACCCCCGGCTCCGACATTCAGGATGTGCGTACCGCTCCTAGAACAATTTCTCCACACGCGGCGTGCCGACCGGCACAAGCCGCTGGCCGTCAACACGGTACGTGCCCTCGATGATCAGCGACGGCGCGGCCATCGCGTCGCGCTCATCGGCAGCGCCGTACTTGAGCATGACCTTGTCGCCTTCCGTTTCGAAGACGTAGAACGGCCTGCGCGCCTCTGGTCGCTGTGGCTCAATGGTGAGGCCATTCCCGTAAGGTCCGGTTTCTACAAAATTGAGGTTTTCGTCCAGCAGGAAGAGGCTCTGTGGCCAAGCAGTGCCTCCTGCATAGCACTGCGCTACCAGCAGAATGCGATCCTTCCCATCGACGTTGAGCCACTTCGCATTGACGCCTAATGGCTCGTCGAATGATTCCCCGATGCGGGTATTAATGTCTACAAACCCATACTTATACCGGACAGCAGACTCCTCCAGGCGCCCGTTAGTAAGGCGTCCACCATAATGTCCGCACACCGCCGGAATTTTCATGTTTAGCATCTTGTGCTTTAGGTCGGCCGAAATATCGGGTGTGTGCTGGGGTTGATCCTTACCCTTGTCCTGATCCTTGTTCTTGCCTGGGTCCTTGCCCGTGTCTGGGTCTTTACCGCAGCCAAGGTCCCACTCCTTCTTCACCAATTCACTAGTCAGTTCCAGGCTCAAGAACTCCATCTTGGACCAACCGCCGAGTACTCCACCGAGTGGCGATTCCACAGTGATCTCACCCTTTGGCGCGTTCAGGGCCAACGACCCAGTGCATGTGTCGTTCTTTCGGTCGGCCTGACCCGCCAGACTTGCGCCAAGCGCGCCATTAAATGTCTTCCACAAAGCTGCGGTAGCCTGCACACCGGGCTCAAGCCGTGCGGTTAACGTGCTCTCAACCTCGCTAAATTCTGGTTTGAACGTCCCCGGGGAAGCTTCACGGGAGATTTGTTTCAAACTCCGACTATCTGCGTCATACTTAAACCCGATAACGCCCTCCTTCGAAGCTTCTAATGAGAAGCTCCTGGCCCGCTCAGCTGACAGTTCAAGTTCAAACGTTGGCTCAACACCAGTGTCCATATACACCCACACCGGTCCCACTGGGAACAGCCAAGGTCGCTTCTTGCCAAACCGCTTCTGCAAGTACTCCTCCGCCGCCTTACCCAAGTCTTCGCCCACGTCAATCTTTGACCCAGTCTTTACCTCGAACTTGGTGTAAACCTTCGTCTTGAGCTCAAAGCTCTTATCTGCCTCTTTCTCGACAGCTTCCTTATTGATGCCCAACTCTGGGCTCACGCTGACACCACCAGTGAGTTCCGCTTTCGACAAGGCATCCTTCTTCACCAGCCTCTTCGATTCCGCAAGCTTCTTCAGATCAGCTGTAAGCTCAAGCTTTGCTTCCTTTTCGGAATCCGCGGTCGGCATCGCATTGATCTGCGCGCCAGTCACTGGGTCGATGATCGGCATCGGCTCGGCAGTCATCAGGCGGCCCTGGAACTTCACATCACCCTTCGTGTACTCAATGATGTCATCCAGGATCGCAGGCTTCGTCTCCACCGTGACGGCGGTCGTCCCTTCTTCAACCTTGACGATCTTCGCCATCGCCGCCCCCGGGAACTTCGCGCTCGGCGGGATCGAAAGCACGTCGCCCTCGCGGAGGTGCAACTGCTCGAATGCCTGCTTGCTCAGTTCGAGAGTCGAACCGATCTGCCCGGCGCCTCTCGGGAACAGTTCTGTGGCTTGCTGCGTCGAAAAGTTCCGGGCCTGCGGATTCACCTTATAGACGGCCCCGTTATCCGCCCGGTACTCATCCGGCTTCAACCCCAACCGCGAGCTCCCCTCACCACTCGAGGATCCGCCCTGCCCGCCCTGGGCCTTCGTCACCGTTGCTGCAATCGTCGCGATAATCGCCAACAACCCAAGCACTGAGGCAACACCGACCAGCTCCCCAGGCAAGACAACTTTCCCAATCCGCAACGGCTGCATCTTCGGCAGCTGCACACCTGCCGCATACGGATCCTCCACACTCGAACCAAACTCAGGCTCACTTGGCGCAGCCTGAACCGGAGCGGTCATCGAGCCCGCCCCCAATGCCAACGACACACCCACCGCAACGGTCGCGCGACGCCAGCCCCTCACATTTCTTCTCATGAGTTCCCCTTTACAGCGAATAGCTCCGCAACCAGCGCAAAGCCAAAGTCTTTTCAATTGTTGAAAGCAGCCTACAACAAATACACAGCTTCCACTACGACTTCTGCAAGGCAGTTCCTAACTGTTCTGCGGAGCCTGTGCCACAATGACTCAGCGTGAGCCGAAAATCGAAGAACACCGCCGTCGGCGCCGTCGTTGTCGCCGCGGCGCTCCTGATCAACACGTTCCTGCCCAACAATAACGAGGGCGCCGCGTCGGGAGACCCCACCTCCTGCCCGAACCTCCCCGCAGAGGCCTGGGACACCATCGACCTCATCGAATCCGGCGGACCCTACCCACACCCGGAGGACGACTCGCGCTTCGGTAATTACGAGCGCACCCTCCCCGAGGAGCCACTCGGCTACTACCGCGAATACACCGTGGACACGCCGGGCGTGCACCACCGCGGGCTGCGGCGCATCGTCACCGGCGGCGGAGCCGACGGCGTCGTCGACGAGTGGTACTACACCGACAACCATTACGACACCTTCTGCGAGGTGCAGCCGAGGTAACTAACTGGGGGGAAGGTGGCGTCTCGAGCACACTCGGGAAATTGTGAACAAAATTGCTACACTGCCAACGCATGGGGGAATTCGCAGCGCTCAACGCACACATTCACAGCCTTCGGGGACGCACAGTACAAGCTCAGCGGCACAAACAGGCCGTCGCGAGCGGGACTATGGTGCAGATTGGGAGGTATGGGGCCGTCGAAAAGCAGTGGTGGGGCACGCTAGACCCCGACACCCGCCGCATCGCACGAGCCCTCATCCACGGCCGCGAAAACCGCAAAGCCGCCATCGTTGGGCGCACCGCCGCGCGCCTCCACCGCCTCCCCGTGCCGCACCTCGGCCGCCAGCCCGAACTCACCGAAGTCGCACTGCCCAACGGCACCTCCATCACCCGCAGCAAATGGCGCCCCGGCCTCCACTATCGACGCCAAATCCTCCACACCACCGACACCATCGCCGGAATCCGCGTCGCACCCCTGCCCGAAACCATCGCGGGCATCTTCAAATGGGAGCCACGCGCGCAGCTCTACCCCGTCCTCAACCACCTCAAACACGTCGGCGGCCACGAGGACACCATCACCGCAGCCATCTGGGCCCTGCCCCACCAACGCGACCGCAACACCCTCCAACTCTGCTGGGAGCGCGCCACCCACCACCCAATCGCGCCCGAGCTCAGCTACCTCGCCACCGCCCTCCTCTCCCACCACGCACTCCCCGCGCACTACTGGCACACCCAACCGCACCGCGTCATGTACGGCACCCACTTCGCCCTCGCACTCACCGACGCCCCACTTTTCGACGACCACTGCGCCCCCGCCGAAACCAGCTGGGTCCGCACATTGCACGTCCCCGTGGAAGCACTCCACCGAGACCTCCGCGGCACGATCAACCTCATCGCCGACACCGTGCGCGCCACCTACCGCGGCCGCCCGCATTGCGACATCTGCCGGGGCCCGCGCGAACCACTGCAATACGCCGACGACCCCCTCCGTGATGCAAGCATTGAAGCCTACATCGCAAGGATTAGCAGATTCCCCGACGATGAGCGGCCCGAAGGCCTTCTTCCTGCGTGGTGATTTTGGGGTGGCATGTGTGCTCTCGAGCGGAGTCGGGAATTTGTGAACAAAATTGCGTGTGGTTGGAGTCACAAAATGCGCAATTCTATTCACGATTTTCCGAACAATCTCGCGAGGCATATCCCCACCCCACGCGAGTCGTCGCCGACGAGAACCTCCGGGAGTGTTCAGAAAACACCGGAAATGAGCTGTGAGGTGTGGCATACTTTCCGCAGTTGTGACTCAAGACACTGACAGAAAGGCGACCGCATGAACTCGCTCTTCCTCGTACTCATCGGGCTGGCGATGCTGCTCACCGGGTACCTGCTCTATTCAAAGTTCCTGGGCCAGCGGGTCTATAAGCTCTCTGAGAGCTATGAGACCCCGGCGCACACTATGGAAGACGGTGTGGACTACGTGCCCACCAACAAGTACGTGCTGTGGGGCCACCACTTCACTTCCGTGGCGGGCGCCGCGCCGATTATCGGCCCGGCAGTCGCTGTGATTTGGGGTTGGCTGCCCGCATTCCTGTGGGTGACCTTGGGAACGGTGTTCTTTGCGGGGATGCACGACTTGGGGGCGTTGTGGGCGTCGCAAAGGCATAAAGGGCAGTCGATTGGCACGTTGTCTGGGCGCTACATCGGCGCGCGTGGGCGCAATCTCTTCCTCGTGGTGATTTTCCTGCTGCTGCTGATGGTGAATACTGCGTTCGCGGTGGTGATTTCGAACCTGCTGATTGCGACGCCGTCGGCGGTGATTCCGACGTGGGGCGCGATCCTGGTGGCGGTGCTGATTGGGCAGGCGATTTACCGCCTGAAGTGGAATCTGCCGCTGGTGTCGGTGGTTGGTGTTGTGGCGCTGTACGCGCTGATGGTGATTGGTGACCGCGTGCCGCTCGCGCTGCCGGAGACGGTGATGGGTATTCCGGACCGCGGTATCTGGATCATTTTGCTGTTCGTGTACGCGTTCATTGCGTCGATGCTGCCGGTGTGGGTGCTGTTGCAGCCGCGTGATTACATCAATGGGCTGCAGCTGTTTGTTGGTCTGATTATTTTGTACGCTTCGTTCTTTATTGTGCGTCCGGAGATTGTGGCGCCGTCGATTAATGAGGCGGTGCCGGAGGGCACGCCGAGTATCTTCCCGCTGCTCTTCGTGACGATTGCGTGTGGTGCGGTGTCTGGCTTCCACGGCATTGTTGCTTCGGGTACGTCGGCGAAGCAGTTGGATAAGGAGACGGACGCGCGCTTCGTTGGGTACTTCGGTGCGGTTGGTGAGGGACTGCTGGCCCTCGGCACGATTGTGGCGACGACGGGCGGCTACAAGACGATCGCGGATTGGGAGAACGTGTACAACGAGTGGAACGCCGGTGGCGTCAACGCCTTCGTCGAAGGCGGCGGTGCGTTGATGAACCAGGGCCTGGGCATCCCGACGTCCCTGTCGGCCACGATTCTGGCCACCATGGCTGTCCTCTTCGCTGCGACCACGATGGACTCTGGTGTGCGTCTGCAGCGCATGGTGGTCGGCGAGATCGGCCAGATTATGGGTGTGAAGCTCTCCGGCCTGGCAGCCACGATCATCGCGGTGGGAGCGGCGCTGGGCTTGACGTTCTCCACGGGCCTCGACGGCTCCGGCGGCATGATCATCTGGCCGCTGTTCGGCACCACGAACCAGCTGATGGCCGGGCTGACCCTGGCAGTCCTGGTGGTCATCCTGACCAGGCTGCGTCGCCCGACGCTGCCACTGCTGATCCCGCTGGCGTTCGTCACGCTGATGTCGCTGTGGGCGGCGGTGCTGCAGCTGCGCACCCTCTTCGAGGCGGGCAACTGGCTGCTGCTCGCCATCGACGTCGTCATTATTATCTGCGCGATCTGGGTCATCGTTGAGGCGATCACCGCGATCAGCAAGGCGCGCCGCGAGCCAGCCGTCGACTGGGAGGACACGCCGGTCCATGAGCCTGCGCAGTAAGCTGGCCGCGCTCGGCGCGGGCCTCAGCGAGTTCTACCAGGCGCCCTACCGCCGCGAATTCGCCCGCGCCGCACGCGAGGAGGACGACCTGTTCACCATGCTCGTCGCCTCCGAAATGCTCGGCATCCCGAACCCCGCCAGCTACTACACGCTCGAACTCCTCCCCCTGCTTTACGACGACTTCCACGCCTGGCACACCCGCATGGGCATGGAACACTCACCACTCGACGGAATCTCATGTTGCTAGACGCCCCAGTCATGTTCTTCGGCGGGAAAGGTGGCGTCGGCAAGACGACCATCTCCGCCGCCACAGCCGTGCGCCTCGCCGCGCGCCGCCACCGCGTCCTCTTAGTTTCAACGGACCCCGCACACAACCTCGGGCACATTTGGAACACCTCGCTTCACGACGCCCCCACCGCCCTCGAACCGAACCTCCACGCCATCGAGCTCGACCCAGCAACCATCACCGACCAGCACCTGCGTGCCGTCGGCGAATCGATGCGCGCCATGATGCCCGAACGCCTCCACCGCGAAGTAGACCGCCACCTGGAGATGTCACGACACTCCCCCGGCATGCACGAGGCCGCCCTCCTCGAGCGCATCGCGGACCTTGTCGCAGAGCGCGGCGACTACGACCACATTATCTTCGACACCGCCCCCTCCGGCCACACCTCCCGCCTCATGGCGCTCCCCGAGGTCATGGCCGCCTACACCGACGGCCTCTTGGCCCGGCGCGATAAGTCCGATAAGTTCAGCGAGCTCGTCCGCGGGATGGGCGGCACTTCCGGGAACAGCGGCTCCCCTGTCGACCGCCGCAACCAGCAGATCCGCTCCACACTGCTGAAGCGCCGCCGCAAGTTCGAGCGCCTGCGCACTGTCCTCACCGATCCCGCCCAGTGCGTCTTCCACATCGTGCTGACCGCGGAGCGCCTGCCGGTCATGGAGTCGATGGAGTTCTACGAGGAGCTCACGTCCCACGGCGTGCACGTCGGCGGGGCCGTGGTGAACCGCCGCACGCCAGATGAGGCCGGCTCTTTTTTGGCGGGACGCCGCGAGGTGGAAGCGCGAGCGCTGGAGCTGCTGGACCTGCCAGTGCCGATCCTTGAGCTTCCGTGGCTTCCGGGCGAAATTGGCACGCGGGGTGCGCTCGAGCAGATCGCTGGATTCCTCTCCACGTAGAGGTAGAAGGTGTCGTCTCGAGCGGAGTCGGAATTTTGTGAACAGATTTGCTTGTGTGATGAGTCACAAAAACTGCACTTTTGTTCACGATTTCCCGAATAATCTCGCGAGGCATACCTCTAGTAGAAGCCGTCGAATGCGGCGGCCTTCTTCGCGGTGCGCTCGAGGCGCGACTCCGTCATCGAAGCGATCTGGTCCACGATGACGCGCTCGCGCTCCAGATCTGTCTCGGCGGCCTCGAACCACTGCTGGAACATTGTGTCCAGGGTGCCCGGCGCGCCGGCGCGCAGGTACTCGTGGACGTGGAAGATGCGGTCGCGTTGCCGGTCCTGGCGAGCGAGGTGCGCGGGCTCGTCCATCACATAGAGCACGGCGACGGTCTTGAGAAGACGGACCTCTGCCTCCACGTCAGGCGGGACCACGAGGTTGCCGTGCTGTCTGCCCAGCACGTTGTTTGCTTCGTCGGTGAGCGTGGCCTGCGTGACCCCACCGACGTAACGGCCCACCAGCTCCGAGGTCAGCGCTTTGAGTTGGGTCCAGGACTGGAGAGTGAAGTCGAAGTCGGCGGCTGCGGCGATGGCTGGCAAGGCGCGGAGGCGGTCGGCGGCGTCGATGAGGGAGTCGGCGGTGCCGCCAAACGCGGCGGCACCTTTCTCGGCGAGGGCGGCGAGCTCGACGAAGTCCCAAAGGACCTGCAGTGACACGCGCGAGGAGACGATGCCGTCCTCGACGTCGTGGACGGAGTAGGCGATGTCGTCGGAAAAGTCCATGACTTGGGCTTCCATGGGTGGGCGCGAATCGGTGTGTCCGGCGCGCGCCCAGGCGAGGACGTCGGCGTCTTCGTCGTAGGCGGAGTATTTGCGGTTGACTGTGCCGTCGGGGTTGGTGCGGGTCCACGGGTATTTGGTGGCGGCGTCGAGGCTGGCGCGGGTGAGGTTGAGGCCGTAGGTGGTGGCGTCGATAATTATTTTTGGTTCGAGGCGCGCGAGAATGCGCAGGGTTTGTGCGTTGCCTTCGAAGCCGCAGGGGGCGGCTTCGTTGAGGGCGTTTTCGCCGTTGTGGCCGTAGGGCGGGTGGCCGATATCGTGGGTGAGGCCGGCCATTTCGCATAGGTCGGGGTGGAGGCCGAGTCCGGTGCCGATGCCGCGCGCGATCTGTGCGACTTCCAGCGAGTGGGTCAGGCGTGTGCGGGGCGTGTCTCCGTCGCGGGGGCCGACGACTTGGGTTTTGTCGGCGAGGCGGCGCAGTGCCGCGGAGTGGAGGACGCGGGCACGGTCGCGGGCAAACGCGTCGCGGGTGTCCGCCTGGGGCGCGGTTTGGGCGCCTTTTGCGGCTTCGGGGGCGCGGCGTTCGACGTCTGCGGCGTTATAGGTGTACACGTCTACTGAGCGTAAACGTTTCCGGCACGTTTCTGTGTGAGCGACTACCCTCATTGGCATGACTAAGCGCAATTACCGTCTCTTGGCCGCTGCCCCGCTGTTTGTTGGGGGCGCGTTGCTGGCCGTCGCTCCGGTGGCGCAGGCTGCAGCGCCGTCCGTGTCTGTGCTGGCACTTCAGCCCAGCTTATTGACGACGCCAGTCACCGACGAAGCTGGCGTCCTGACCGCTGGGGAGGTCTCCCAGGTTGAGGACGCTATCGCGCAGGTCAGCGCGCAGAAGGGTCGCTCGGTGCGGGTGGTGTTCCTAGATTCCTTTGAGGGAACGCCGCCGTCGGAGTGGACGGAGGACGCGGTGCGGGCCAACGGGCCGAACACGGCAGTCATCGCGATTTCGCCGAATGAGCGCGCCTACAGCGTGACTACTGGCGAGCAGTGGTCGTCAGCGGAGGCGGACGCGATTGACCAGGCTGCGTACGCGAGGTTGGTGCAGTCTGACTGGGCGGGTGCCGCGCTGGCCGCGGTTGAGGCGGCCGGCAGCGCTAGTGCTGGTTCGGGCGGCACGGGTTCGGGCTCAGGTGGCGGCGAGGCGACCGGCCTGATTGCTGGCGGTGCCGGGCTCGCCGCGGTTGCTGGTGGCGGGTACTGGGCTGTGTCGCGTCGTAAGAACAAGCAGCACCGGGAGGCGCAGGTGGCGTCGGCACGCGAGCTGGCACCCGGCGATGCGGATTCGTTGAACCGCCTGCCTACCGCCACCCTGGACGCGGTGGCGCAGGAGACGCTCGTCGCCGCTGACGAATCCGTACAGCAGGGTCAGGAGGAGCTGCGCCTGGCTACCTCCGAGTTCGGCGCGGACCGCGTGCGGCCGTTTACTGCCGCGATGAACTCGGCGACCACCGCCTTGCAGCGCGCGTTTCGCACCCAGCAGGCGCTGCACGACGCCATCCCGGAGACCGAGCCGGAGCGGCGCGCCATGCTCATCGACATCATTACGTCTGCCCGCACGGCTGAGGCGTCGCTGCGCGCGAAGACGGAGGAGTTCAACTCGATGCGCGGTGTGCTGATGCGCGCGCCGGAGGAGATCGAGAAGGTGATGCAGCGCACCGTGGATCTGCGCTCGCGGCTGGAGCCTGCGAAGCAGCAGCTGGTGGCGCTGCGGGAGCAGTACCCCGCCCAGATGCTGCACTCCATCGACGGCAACGTGGAGCTCGCCGCCGAGTCTCTCGACGAGGCCGAGGCGCAGTTGGACAAGGCCCGCGGTCTTGCCGCGCGTCCGGCCGGTGAGCAGGGCCCGCTTCTCGACGTCCTCTCCGCCGCCACCCGCGCCGTCGAACTTTCCGACCATAACTTGTCCGCCATCGAACACGCCGACGCGAACATCCGGACAGCGAAGGAGAACCTGTCCTCGCTCATCCAGGAAATCCGCGACGAGATCGAGCAGATCGCGCAGCTCAAGGGGGCACGCGAACAGGGTGCCGACATTGACGTGACCGCCCTCGACCGCGTCACCGCGACCGCCCGCGAGGCCATCGCCAACATCGGCGACCGCAACACCACCGACCCACTGAGCCTGTACGCCGACTTGAGCGACGTGGACGCCCAGCTCGACGCAGAAATCGAACGCGCCGAGGGCGCCGCCCACGACCAGTCGCGGGCGCTGACCATGTTCGACCAGCAGATGCAGGTGGCCACCACCCAGATCCAGTCCGCCGAGGACATGATTCGTTCCCGCGGCCGCATCATCAGCTCGCAGCCGCGCACCCTGCTGGCCCAGGCACAGCGCGAGTACGCGGAGGCCCAGCAGCGCCGCACCAGCAACACCCGCGAGGCCATCGAGTACGCCCGCCAGGCAACCACCACCGCGCGTCGCGCGATCCAGGCCGCCAAGGACGACTTGGATCAGTACCGCCGCGCCCAAGCCCGCGATACCGCGAACTCCATGGCGCAGGCCGTGCTGTGGGGCTCGATCCTGTCCGGCGGCGGCAACCGCGGGGGCGGCTTCGGGGGCGGAGGATTCGGTGGAGGCGGCGGCTTCTCCGGTGGCGGCGGTGGCGGCGGCGGGATGAACACCCGCGGCGGCACTTTCTAACCGGCTAGTAGCGCAGCCTACGCGTGGGCGTATCCACGTACGTGAGCGCCCACGTTATAAACAGCAGGTCCCCCACGAGCGCCTCGGAGGCGCAGTCCCCTAGAACGGTCACCTCCAACTCACCGTTGAGGTGGCCGTTTGTCGTTGCGACGGTGGTGCCGCGGGCGTCGATAATGTCGCGGCGGCGCCCCCGGGTCCTGCGCACCGTGTAAGGCCTGCCGCCGCATTCGGCGGTGTAGCGCGCCACGGTCAGGCTGGTCTTGCGCAGCTGGTAGCGCTGGCCGCGCTCGTCGACTGCACGCAGGGACGCGGGGGACGTCGACACCATGGTGATGCGGTGGCCGTCCGCGGTGATCGTGGCGCCCTCCAGGGTTGCCACCGTCGCATCGGTTCCTTCGAGCGCCGCACCGCGCCACCACACCGTGGTCATTAGAGGAACATCACCAGCACGATGATTCCCGAGAACAGCAACAGCGTGCCGATCAGAGCGTTCGAAATCCCGAGCTTCTTCGCCTCCAGGACCTCGCGGCTTACCCACGCCAACCCCGCCACATCAGTGGCAGGCAGGGTGGTCTCGCCCTCAAACTCGAGGATTGCTTTGCGCACCCCGTTGTGGTCCTGGGTGAACTGCGCGACCTTCTCGCCGGCGGCGTCGTTGACCACCCAGTTCTTGCCCCACTCGTTGACCAGCACGTAGGAGCGCTCCCCGATGTGTACAGGGATCTCCTTCGCGCGTGCCAAGGAAGCGGTGGCTTCCACCACTGTCTCACCGTTACACTTCGCCACCGCGCCGGACTCAGGGGCGACCAGCAGGTCCCACTGCTGCCCGCCCACCGTTGCGGACTCGTGCGTGAACTCGCCGAGTACCTCCGGGCCGGCCTCAGCCAACAGCTTCGGGGCGTCGCGCTGCGTGCGGTCCCAGCTTACGTAATGCATGGCGAGTGCCCCCTAGCAGCCGATCAGGCGGGTAGCCAGGTATGCCTCGAGCTCGTCGATCTTGACGCGCTCCTGCTCCATCGTGTCACGCTCGCGGACGGTCACGGCGCCATCCTCAAGCGAGTCGAAGTCGAAGGTCACGCAGAACGGCGTACCGGTCTCGTCCTGGCGGCGGTAGCGGCGGCCGATCGCGCCGGAGGTATCGAAGTCGACGTTCCAGTGCTGGCGCAGCTTCGCGGCGAGCTCCTCAGCGGGCTCGGCAAGCTCGGACTTCTTGGACAGCGGCAGCACAGCAACCTTCACCGGCGCCAGGCGGCGATCCAGCTTCAGCACCACGCGGGTATCCGTGCCACCCTTGGCGTTCGGGGCTTCTTCCTCATGGTAGGCGTCGACAAGGAAGGCCATCATCGCACGGCCAAGGCCAGCGGCTGGCTCGATGCAGTACGGCGTCCAGCGCTCGTTTGCTGCCTGGTCGAAGTAGGACAGGTCCTCGCCGGACTTCTCGGAGTGCGTGCGCAGGTCGTAGTCCGTGCGGTTCGCGATGCCCTCGAGCTCGCCCCACTTGGAGCCGGTGAAGTTGTAGGCGTACTCGATGTCGACAGTGCGCTTCGAGTAGTGCGACAGCTTCTCCTTCGGGTGCTCGTACAAGCGCAGATTATCCGGGTTAACGCCCAGGTCGATGTACCACTGCAGGCGGTTATCAATCCAGTACTGGTGCCATTCTTCGTCCTCACCCGGCTTGACGAAGAACTCCATCTCCATCTGCTCAAACTCGCGGGTACGGAAAATGAAGTTGCCCGGCGTGATCTCGTTGCGGAAGGACTTACCAATGTTGGCGATGCCGAACGGCGGCTTCAGACGCGCGGACGTCATCACATTCTTAAAGTTCACGAAGATGCCCTGCGCCGTCTCCGGGCGCATGTAGTGCAGGCCCTCCTTGTCGTCGACCGGGCCGAGGTACGTCTTCATCAGGCCCGAGAACTCACGCGGCTCAGTCCAGTTGCCCGGCTGGCCCGTCTCCGGGTCCTTGATGTCAGCCAAGCCGTTTACTGGCGGGTGGCCGTGCTTCTCCTCGTAGGCCTCCAGCAGGTGGTCCGCACGGTAGCGCTTGTTGGTGTACAGCGACTCCACCAGCGGGTCCGTGAACACCTCCACGTGGCCCGAAGCCTCCCACACCTGACGCGGCAGAATAATCGACGTATCCACGCCGACCGTATCCTTCCGGGACTGCACCATGTGCTTCCACCACTGGCGCTTAATGTTTTCCTTCAGCTCGACACCGAGCGGACCGTAGTCCCATGCAGAACGCGTACCGCCGTAAATTTCACCGGCCGGGTACACAAGGCCACGGCGCTTGCAAAGGTTAACAACGGTATCGATCTTGCTGGCTGACATGAACACTCCTCATATATGGGTGATGCAAAAACTACCCGCTTAGTGTAGCCAATCCCCCAGACACTTAGCATCTACCCCACCACATTGGCGCCGTCCGCTACTCTGGGACGCACTATGCCAAGCTCGAATAACCCCGTCAGGAAACTCGGCCCGCGCATGACCCGCCAGCGCCAGGCCGTCGTGGACGCGCTGAAAGACATTGACAAGTTCAGCCCCGCCAAAGACATCCACGCAGCGCTAGTCGACCGCAACGAGCAAGTCGGTCTCACCACCGTCTACCGCACGTTGCAGGGGCTCGCAGAAATCGGCGCCGTTGACGTCATCCAAAGCCCAGAGGGCGAAACCCTCTACCGGCACTGCCTCACCGAGCACCACCACCATCACCTCGTGTGCGTCAAGTGCGGCACCAGCGAGGAGATCGAAGGCGGCCCCGTCGAGTCCTGGGCTGAGGCCACCGCCAAAGAGCACGGCTTCACGCTCGTCGCCCACGAAGCAGAAATCTACGGCATCTGCAGCACCTGCCAGGCCTAATCAAACTTATCGACGGCCCCTCCGAACCTCCTGTCCCGCTTCGCATACTCGTACACGGCGTCGAACATGTCGTCCTTAGTGAAGTCCGGGAAAAGCTTATCCTGGTAGACCATCTCCGCGTACGCCGACTGCCACAGCAAGAAGTTCGACGTCCGCTTCTCCCCACTCGGCCGCAAGAACAGGTCCACGTCCGGCATATCCGGCCGGTACATATACTTCGCGAACGTTTTCTCCGTAATATCCCCAGGCGCAATCTTGCCGTCCCGAGCGTCCTTGGCAAGCTGGCGGGCGCCGTCGATAATCTCGGCGCGACCACCGTAATTGATGCACATCGCAAGTGTGAGCCCCGTGTTGTCCTGCGTGAGCTCCTCAGCGGCCTCGAGCTCGCGTAGCACCGAGCGCCACAGCCGCGGGCGGCGCCCCGCCCACACGATGCGCACGTTCTTCTCGTGCAGCTCCTCGCGCTGGCGGTGCAACACATCGCGCGAAAAGCCCATGATGAACCGCACCTCCGAGGCCGCG
Source organism: Corynebacterium pseudogenitalium (assembly GCF_024453815.1). Taxonomy (NCBI): domain Bacteria; kingdom Bacillati; phylum Actinomycetota; class Actinomycetes; order Mycobacteriales; family Corynebacteriaceae; genus Corynebacterium; species Corynebacterium pseudogenitalium. Next base: position 1,714,020 of record NZ_CP072934.1, read on the forward strand.
CGGCGCCAGTTCTCCGTCGAGAACGCGTACGCCGACAGCCACTCCACCGACCCCATCTCAATGCAGGCATCCACGCAGTCCAGCAGCACCGCCTCACCGCGCTTGTGGCCCTCGGTGCGCTTCATGCCGCGCTCCTGCGCCCACCTGCCGTTACCGTCCATCACCAACGCGATATGACGAGGAATAAACTCCGGGGAAATCTGCGGTCTGCTCATGGGAAACATTATGCCTGCTTCATCACTCGCAAACTTGTTAACCCCGCCCCCAAATAAAACTGCAGGTGAGCAGACGTCGCCCGGTGCACCTGCTCCGCGAACTCCTCCGAACACACATGGTCATGCTCCAACAGCCACATCGAATGCAGCACCTCCGGGTCCACATCCATCGCCCCCGGCGGCCTGCACAGCGTGCACACCGCGCCGCCAGCCGCCGCGTGAAACGCCTTATGCGGCCCCGGCGCCTGACAGTTCGCGCAGTTAAACAGGCTCATCTTCCAGCCCGCGTGCGCCGCCGCCTTCAACAAAAACGCGTCCAGCACCAAGGTCGGGTGCGTCGGCGACTGCAGACGCTCAAAGCCCTCCTGCAGCAGCGCAAATAACTCCGGATCCTCCTGGTCAAAGGACAGCTTCTCCGCAGCCTCCAACATCGCGCAACCCGCCGCGTACCTATCGAAGTCATCAATGATCGCGTGACCATAAAACGCGACGGTATCGGCGCTAGTGATCGTCGATAAGCCTCTGCCCGGATAAACCTGCACATCCACCTCGACGAACGGCTGCAAGCGCGACCCGAACCGCGACCGCGCCTTGCGCACCCCCTTCGCCACACCCCGCACCAAGCCATGATCGCGCGTCAACAACACAACAACGCGATCCGCCTCCCCGAAATCGTACGTGCGCACCACAAACGCACGATCACGCCACGACGGCCTCCCCGCGCCGCGACCTCTCCTAGAAGCCAAGACGCCCCAACGCCTTCGGGTCCTCCTGCCAATTCTTCAACACCTTCAAACGCACATCCAGGTACACGTTCTGACCCACAAGCTCCATAATCTGCTTCCGCGAACGGTGCACAATCCCGCTCAAACGACGCCCACCAGGCCCCTCAATAATCCGCTTCTGGCCCGGGCGCTCCAAAAACATCACCGCGTAAATCATCATCCGATCCGGACGCTCCGGATCCGGATGCATCTCATCAATCTGCACCGCCACCGAGTGCGGCAACTCCTCACGCAGCCCACTCAGCGCCTCCTCACGGATCAACTCCTCAATCCGCGCCTCAACGCCCTCATCCGTCACCTGATCAACCGGATAAAACCGCGGGCCCTCCGGAAGCTTGCTCACCAACACATCCATCAGCACGTCCAGCTGCACCCGGTCCTTCGCAGACACCGGCACCAACTCCACGTCCTGCCCCAGATACTCGTGCATCTCCAACAGACGCTCCCCCACCACGTCCTTCGGCACCTTATCCAACTTCGTCACGATGCCCACGATCGGCGTCTTCGGCTTCGCCGCCCGAATCTCCTCCAAAATGTAGCGATCCCCCGGCCCCAACTTCTCATCCGCAGGCACCGTAAACCCAATCACGTCCACATCCTGGTACGTATCCTTCACGATCTCATTCAGCCGCTGCCCCAACAACGTCCGCGGCCGGTGCACCCCCGGCGTATCCACCACAATCACCTGCGCATCCTCCCGATTCACCACCCCACGAATCGGCCGACGCGTCGTCTCCGGCTGATCCGCCATAATCGCGATCTTCTCGCCCACCAACGCATTCATCAGCGTCGACTTGCCCGTATTCGGCCTGCCCACAAAACTCACAAAGCCGGACCGGAACCCCTCCGGTGTCTGCGTGAAGCCCGCGTAGTCGGGGGTGCTCGCATTTGCGTCAGCTGGTGCGTTAGACAGGTCCGGGAACTCCGGGAAGTTTTCGCTCATAGTGCAGAAGTCTACCCTGCGCTGTTGGCAGTGCAGTGTTGTCGCTGTTGTCGTGCTGTTGTTTTCGTGCTGTTTTCGTGCCGCTTTCGCTCCGATTTCGTGCCGCTTTCACTCCGGTGGAGGTGTTAAAGGAGTGCGACGCTGGTCGCCAGAAATCGGCCCGGGAAGGTGAAAAAGCGCGACCTGCATCGCACGCTTCTAAGCGCACGCTTTTAGCAACTTGGTGTGCGCTGGAGGCAAGTTGTAGCGCTGCTGGGTGTCTACGACGGTGCGGAAATGGCGTGCTGCCATCTGAATTCGCGTGATTCTCGTGCCGCTTTCACTCCGGTGGAGATGTTAAAGGAGTGCGACGCTGGTCGCTGAAAATCGGCCCGGCAGGGTGAAAAAGCGCGACCTGCATCGCACGCTTCTAAGCGCACGCATTTAGCCAAATGAGCGCGAAAACGGGCGCAATTTGAGCGCGAAAGCGGCGCGAAACAGGTTGCGAAAGCGGCGCAAAACGGGCGCGAAACACGTGGCGAAAACCAGAGCGAAACGTGGAACGAAACGGACGCGAGCTACCGGCGGGCGCGGTTCAGGGCGGAGTGGACCGTCGATAAGAAAGAGGCGGGGTTGCTTTCCACATCGTGGGGAGAAAAACGGATCAGTTCATAGCCGAGATTGCGCAGAGTATCGGCGCGGCGCTTCTCCTTCAGCAGCACATCTGCCGTATCCACGTCGGGGCCAATGTACTTCATGTTCCCATCGATTTCGATGATCAGTGCGTTTTCCACGAGAAGGTCTACACGGTAGCGCGTCGAGTCTATCCATACGTTGGACAACACATTCCTGAAGCCCGCGTCTAATAGCACTGCTCTGGTATAGGACTCCGGCGCAGACTCCGGACCGAGCACCGCATACTGAACAGCCTTCCGAGCTGCCCCAATCCCATGAAACCGGGGAGTCGTGCGCATTAAATACTGCAGCTGTGGCGCGATGAGCGTGCGCGAATAGAGCAGCCAGTCCGCGGCTACGAGTGCGTGTTTAAACCCTGCCTCGCGGGCAATCTCCAAAAAGGTCCGGTACGGAGTTGTTGTGCTCAGATGCTGGCCTTGCACCACCTCATCCGGCCGAAATCGCGACCGCACGTAGCGTACATCCGGCTGCCGAGTCGGCTTCGGCGGCGGGTTGTGCGTCAACATCGAGACCTGAGGCATCGGCTGATTGACCGTCCACATCCCCAGCAGGTGCGCCGCCGCCCGCCCCGTCACCACCGCAGTCTGCGCAACCGCACCGACAGCGAAGCTCCGCGCCCAGTCACGCTGGTACTGCGGGACCTCCTCAATTATCGACGCCGGCACCGCCACCCCCGACGACAACCTCACTAACTCGCCAGAGTCCAAGCGCTCCCGCACCTCGCGGCTCACGTTCACGCAGCTCCGAACGTCAACGAACTCTGAGCGCAACCGTGTTTTCCAGTCCCCCGTATCCATGCGCCTCATTGTGGCAGGTATGTGGTCACCGGCGCCAGGGTTTTTCGGCTTTGCACACCATAGTGTGCATCCGGGGGCACCCGACCTGGCCGCGAGCGCTGCCTCGAAAACGCCTCAAATACCACCTCGAAAACGTTCCGGTGGAGGTGTTAAAGGAGTGCGACGCTGGTCGCCGAGAATCGGCCCGGCAGGGTGAAAACACGCGACCAGCATCGCACGCTTCTAAGCGCACGCTTTGAGCAAAACGGGCGCGAAATGGGCGCAAATTAAAGGCAGTTGCGACCCTGCTTTGGCCAAAAACGAGCTGTTTACAGTACTTTCTCCAGCAGTTTTCGCTCCGGTGGAGGTATTAAAAGCGTGCGACGCTGGTCGCCGAGAATCGGCCCGGCAGGATGAAAACACGCGACCTGCATCGCACGCTACTAAGCGCACGCTTTTAGCAAAATGAGCGCGAAAAGAGCGCGAAAACGCCGGCGGAACTGCCGGCGCAAACGGCTACAGTGCCTCAACCTCGAACTGCAGCTGCGGGTTGGCGTAGGCGTCCTGGGACTCGACGAGCAGGAGCTCGGCGGAGTCGGAGTCGTAGGTGCGCTTGAGTAGGTCGTAGACGGAGCTGGCGGTCTTGGCCAGGGCGTCGGCGGCGTTGCCGCCGCGCAGGTAGTGGCCGGTGAAGAGGGCTGCGGTGACGTCGCCGGAGCCGTTGCGCTTGAATGGCAGGCGTGGGGTGCGCACGATCCACTTGCCGTGGTCGTCGACGGCGATCATTTCGATGGTGTCGGCGGGGGCGTCGGCGCGTTCGACGGAGGTGACGAGGACGGTGGAGGGGCCCATTTCGCGGGCGGCGTCGACGGCGCGGAGGGTGGAGTCCAGGTCGGTGACGTCTTGTTCTACGAGGTAGCCGAGTTCGAACTGGTTGGGGGTGATGAGGTCGGCGACGGGGACGACGCGGTCGCGGAGGAGGGGCGGGATGTTGTCGGAGACGAAGCAGCCGGATTTGGCGCTGCCCATGACTGGGTCGCAGGCGTAGATGGCGTCGGGGTTGACGGCTTTGACGCGGGCGACGGTGTCGATGATGACGTCGGCGATGTCGTCGCCGCCTTGGTAGCCGGAGAGGATGGCGTCGACACGCGGGAGGGCCCCGCGCTCCTCGATGCCGTCGATGATGGCCGCAACCTCCGTGGCTGGGATCATTGGGCCTTTCCAGGAGCCGTACCCGGTGTGGTTGGAGTAGTTGACGGTGTAGACGGGCCACACTTCGTGGCCGATGCGCTGCAGTGGGAAGACTGCGGCGGAGTTGCCTACGTGGCCGTAGGAGACGGCGGACTGGATCGACAAGATATTGCTCATGGGGATAAGCGTACAAACCTGACAGCTACTTGTCTTCAGAACCCCCGTCCGAATCTTCCATGGGTGCTTCGGCGGGTTCGGGGACCTCGATGAGCACGCTGCGGGTCTTGATGCGTCCGCGCCGGTCGCGGCCGCCTTCCGCGGTATAGCGTAGGCCGTCGTGAACGATGGCGGAGCCCGGCAGCGGCACGCGGCCCAGCTCGTAGGACAGCAGGCCTGCCACGGTGTCGACGGAGTCGGTGACGTCCTCCTCGAAGGTGAGCTCGTAGTCGAGGTTGTCGGCGAGGAAGTCGACGAGGTCGTCGAGAGGCAGGCGTGCCTGGGCACGCAGGGTGCGCGCGGCGACGAACTCGATTGGGGCGTCTTCGTCGTCGTCGTATTCGTCGGTGATTTCGCCGACGATTTCCTCGAGGAGATCCTCCATCGTGAGCAGGCCGGCGACGTTGCCGAACTCGTCGATCACGATGGCGATGTGCGTGTTCACCCGCTGCATGTCCTGCAGCAGCACGTCGAGCGGCTTGGAGTCCGGGATGAACAGTGGGTCGCGCATCAGGGTGGACAGCACGGTGTCCGGCGCCACTGGGGTGCCGGTGGGGCCGAACATGTCCTTCAAATATGCGACGCCCACAATCTCATCGACGTTCTCCCCGATCACGGGCACGCGGGAATGTCCGGAGCGCACCATCAGCGTGGTTGCCTGGCGGGCCGTCTTCTCCCCCTCGATCCAGATCATCTCGGGGCGCGGCACCATGATTTGGCGGGCGTGGGTAGAGGCCAGATCGAAGATGTTTTGGATCATGCGGCCCTCGGCGGTTTCCACCACGCCTTTCTCCTGGGCGATGTCGACCATCTCGCGCAGCTCCACTTCGGTGGAGTACGGGCCGTCGCGGAAGTCCTCGCCGGGGTGGAACAGGTTGCCCACCCAGATGAGCAGGCGTGAAACTGGACCGAGGACCCGGTTGACAATGACCAGCCACGGCGCGGCCTTCAGCGAGATCGTGTAGGGGTTGCGGCGTCCAGCGGTGCGCGCAAATACGCCGATGATACTGAACTGCAGCAGCGTAACCGACGCGACGGCGGCGATGATCGCCCACGCGTCGGAGGGGATCAGATCCATCGCCAGCATGGCGGCGAAGACCGCTGCAACGGCGTCGAGGACGGTGCGCAGCATGACCAGCATGTTGATTTGGTTGGCGCGGGCGTCGACAACCCGGGCGAGCGCCTTGGCACCTGAGACGTCGTCCTTGACCATGGTCTCGACGCGCGCGCGCGAAATCGGGGTCAGCGCCGATTCGACCGATCCGAACAGGCCGGAAAGCAGCAGCGCGAGCACGGCGACGAGGCCGTAGGCAACGGTGAATTCCATTTAGTCGCGGCCCTTCATCATGCGGTCGAGCTCCTCGCGGTCGGCGGCTGAGGGAAATGCATGGGCACCGGTCGGCTTGGGCTGGTACTCGATGCCGCGTGCCGCCAGCGAGTCGTACCAGTCCGCGAGCAGCTCGTTTTGCAGCGAGAACATCTCGCGTTCCTCGTCCGGCATGACGTGGTCGTAGCCGAGCAGGTGCAGCACACCGTGGACGGTGAGCAGGGCGAGCTCGTGGCCGAGGTCGTGGCCTGCCATCTCCGCCTGCTTGCGGTCGAAGGCCGGGCACAGGATGATGTCGCCGAGCATCGCCGCGCCGAACGGGGACGCGTCCGGGCGTCCGCCGCCTGGGGTGAGCTCGTCCATCGGGAAGCTCATGACGTCCGTGGGCCCTTCCAGATCCATCCACCGGACGTGGAGGTCAGCCATGGTGGCTTCGTCGACAAGTGTGATGGTTGCCTCCGTGTCTGGGTGCACATCCATGGCTTGCAGGGCGAAGGAGCAGACATCGACGAGCATTTCCTCGTTGACGTCCGCCTCCCCCGATTCGTTGAGGACTTCAATACTCACTGTCTTGCCTCTTCTTCGCGTTGTTTTCGTTCGTAGCGTGCGGCGTTGCGCGCGTCGTGCTCGTCGTAGGCCGCGACGATCCGGGAGATCAGGTGGTGACGCACGACGTCTTCCGCGCGCAGGTCCTGGAAGGAAATGCCCTCGATGTCGCCAAGGATGCGGCGGGCGACGCGCAGGCCGGAGACCGTACCGCGCGGCAGGTCAACCTGGGAAATATCGCCCGTGACCACCATCTTCGAGCCGAAGCCCAAGCGGGTGAGGAACATCTTCATCTGGGAGCCAGAGGTGTTCTGGGCCTCGTCGAGGATGACGAACGCGTCCGAGAGGGTGCGCCCGCGCATGTACGCCAGCGGGGCGACCTCAATGATGCCGGCCTCGATAAGCTTCGGGATGGCTTCCGGGTCCATCATGTCGCGCAGCGCGTCGTAGAGCGGCCGCAGGTAAGGGTCGATCTTGTCGCTGAGCGTGCCCGGCAGGAAGCCGAGCTTCTCCCCTGCCTCGACGGCGGGGCGGGTCAAAATGATGCGCTTGACCTCTTTATTGTGCAGCGCCTGCACGGCCTTCGCCACGGCCAGGTACGTCTTGCCGGAGCCGGCCGGGCCGATGCCGAACGTGATGGTGTTGTCGTCGATCGCGTCGACGTAGGCCCGCTGGCCTGCCGTCTTCGGCCGGATGACCTTGCCGCGCCGCGAGATGATCTCCGCGCCGAGCAGCTCCGCCACCGACTCCGGTGACTCCACCTCCATCAGCGAAATCGCGTGCGTGACGGTATCCGCGGTAATGGGAACGCCGCGCCGCGCCATCGACTCGAGCTCGTCGAGCACCCGCAGCGCGTGCGCGACCACCACGGCCGGGCCCCGCACGGTCACCGCGTTGCCGCGGGCGTGCACGTCGGCGCCGAAGTGTTGGTTGAGCACCCGCAGGTTCGTGTCATTAATACCGAGCACGTCCTGGGTGTATACAGAGTCAAGCTCAATGTTGCGCGTGACCAAAGGTTCCATGTCGCCTAACCCTACCAGCGCGTCGTTAGCGCGCCGATTGCGCATAGTGCAGCAAAACCGGCGCTGGCGGTGCGCAACACTTCCGGCCCGAGGGTGACAGCGCGGGCGCCGATGAGCTCGAGCTCATCCTCGCCGATGCCTCCCTCAGGCCCCACGATGAGCCAGATGTCCCGTCCGAACTCGACGGTGGTCAGCGGCACGGCCGCGTCTTCGTGAAGCACCAACGCCTGCTTTTCGACGCCCCCTTCGCCCACCTCGGCAAGCAGGTCCTTCAGCTGGTTCGTGGTCACCGGATCTGCGACCTGCGGCACCCAGGCCCGGCGCGCCTGCTTCGCGGACGCGATCGCCTGGTGCTGCCACTTCTCCACCTGCTTGGCCTGCTTGGCGGCGGGCCAGCGCGCGATGGTGCGGTGCGAGATCCAGGGGACGATGGCGTCGACACCTCCTTGCACGGCGAGATCGACGGCGAGCTCCGCGCGTTCCGACTTCGGCACTGCCTGCACCAGGGTGACGCGCTGCTCGGGCGCGGGCACGGTGCGTACCTCAGTGACGTCGCCGCGCAGCTGCTGCTTGTCGCTGTGACGGACAATGACGTCCGCGACGGTGCCGGCGCCGTCGGTCAGCGCGATGCGCTCGCCGGGCTCGATGCGTTTGACGAAGGCGTGCTTCGCCTCGTCGCCGTCGAGGGTGCCGCTGGCGGGGTTCGGGGTGAGGAAGTACGGAACGCTCATTTAGCGGCGGAACCTGTCGCGCATGCGGGAGAAGAAGCCTTCGTCGCGCTCGTCGTCGTGGTGGACGCCGGTGGCGTCGCCGCGGGCGTCGCGAAGCTGCTCGAGGCTGCGGCGCTCCTCGCCACTGAGGTGCGTCGGCACGACGACCTGGATGTGGGCGATCATGTCGCCGTGGCCCTCGGCGCGCAGGCGTGGCATGCCCTCGCCCTCGAGGCGGACCTCGTCGCCGGGCTGGGTGCCGGCCGGGATCTCGATGGTGGTCGTGTCACCGGCAAGGTTTTCGACGTCGATGCTGGTGCCCAGCGCGGCGTCGTACATCGGCACGTTCAGGCGCAGGTGCAAGTCGTTGCCGTCGCGCACGAACGTCGAGTGCGGCGCGGTCTGCACCTCCACGTAGAGGTCACCGGCGGGACCGCCACCGTGGCCGACCTCGCCCTGCCCCGCCATGCGGATGCGCATCCCGTTGGCGATACCCGCCGGGATCTTCACCTTCAGGTCGCGGGTGGCGCGCACCCGACCGTCGCCGGCGCACTGGCGGCACGGATCCTGGATCACTTCGCCGTAGCCGTGGCACTTCGGGCAGTCGTGCGTGGTCATCACGTTGCCCAGGAAGGACTGCTGCACTTCCTGCACCACGCCCTGGCCCGCGCAGTAGTCACACTGCACGGGCTTCGCCTCAGACTCGGAGCCGGTACCGTGGCACTTCTGGCACAGCACTGCTGTATCGACGGTCACCTCCTTCGTCACGCCCGCGTAGGCGTCCTCCAGCGTGATCTGGGTGCGAAGCAGGGCGTCATTGCCCGGCTGAACGCGCGAGCGAGGCTCGTGGCTGCGCCCGCCTCCGCCGAAGAAGGCATCGAAAATGTCGCCGAAGCCCCCGAAGCCGCCGCCACCGGCGCCGCCCATGCCGCCCTGCTCCATCGGGTCGCCGCCGCGGTCCACGATGCTGCGCTTCGCCGGGTCCAGCAGCACCTCCTGCGCCAGCGAGATCTCGGCGAACTTCTCAGCCGCCTCATCAGACGGGTTCACATCCGGGTGGTACTTGCGGGCGAGCTTCCGGTACGCCCTCTTAATTTCCTGCTCGGTCGCCTCTCGGTCAACGCCGAGGATGCCGTAATAATCACGAGCCACTAGTTAGTTCCCTTTCAACACTTCGAAGTTATTCGCCCCGCAAAATGCGACTGATGTACTGAGCCACGGTGGCAACCTTTTGCATGGTACCCGGATAGTCCATATGTGTCGGACCGACCACCCCAAGGCCGCCGAGCGCCTCGTCGCCAGCTCCATATGCAGTACTAACAATGGAGGCCTGAGAAAATTCCTTTTCCTCATTCTCATTGCCAATACTGACCGAGACGTGCTCCAGCTGCTGCGCGTTCGCCAACAGCTTCAGCACGATCACCTGCTGCTCCAGCGCCTCAATCACGCTGTGCAGATCCACCATCCGGTTCACGCTCAAGTTCCCGGCGCCCGCGATGAGCAGCCGGTCGGTTGTGGTCTCCACCAGCGTCTCGATGAGCACCGCCGTCGCCCGCTCCACCGCATCCGCGATAACCGGCGGCGCCTGCGCGTGCAGCATCTTCAGCGCGGCGGAGGCATCGCGCATCGTCTTGCCCACCAGCACCGTATTGAGCAGGTCCCGCAGCAGGAACACCCCGTCGGTGCCCAGCGGCGCGGCGAGCTCCACGTTGCGCTGGTCCACGCGCCCGGTGTCCGTGATCAGCACCAGCAGCAGTCGCGTTGGAGCCAGCGCCACCACCTCGCAGTGCTTCACGCGAGACACGTTCAGCGTCGGCAGCTGCACCACCGCCGCCTGGTTCGTCAGCTGGGCCAGCAGCTGCACGCTGCGGCGCAGCACGTCCTCCATGTCCACGCCGTGCTCAAGGAAGTCCAAAATGGCGTGGCGCTCCGCTGTGGACAGCGGTTTGACGTCGTGGAGGGCGTCGACAAACGCGCGGTACCCGGCCTCCGTCGGGATGCGCCCCGAGGACGCGTGCGTCTGCGTGATGTAGCCCTCGCGCTCCAGCACGCTCATGTCGTTGCGGATGGTCGCCGAGCTGACCTTCAGCCCGTGGCGCTCCACCAGCATCTTCGATCCGACGGGTTCCTGCCGCGCAATATAGTCGGCGACGATTGCGCGCAGCACCCGCTGTCTGCGATCATTCGCTGCACTCATTAGCACTCTCCTTCGTCGACTGCTAACTCATACTACTCTGCCTCCTCGGCAGCCAAAATGTCCGTCACAATCCCGTCTGCCAGCAAGCGCCCCGCATCAGTCACGGCCACGCTCTCACCCGCAGTCAACAGGCCCGCCGCCACATACTTCTCGACGACCCCCTCCGCCCCCGAACCAATCATCCCCCGAGGCACACCCTCCTTCAGACGCAACCCCAGCATCACCTGCTCCTCGTGCCGCTCCTGCGGCGTGAGCGTCTCCCCGCCGTCAATCGGCAGCGTGCTGTCGGCGAGCAACTGGTTGTAGCGCTCCGGCCGCTTCACGTTCCAGAACCGGCGGTCCCCAATAAACGAGTGCGCCCCCGGGCCCGCGCCCCACCAGTGCGCGCCACGCCAGTACAACAGGTTGTGCTGGCACTCCCCACCTGGCCGCGCCCAGTTGGACACCTCGTACCAGCCGAACCCGGCCGCCTCCAAGGTCTCAGCGATCATCTCGTAGCGGTCCGCGTACACGTCCTCCTGCGGCTCGGGCAGCTCACCGCGGCGGATCTTGCGCGCCATGGCGGTGCCATCCTCCACGATCAGCGAATAAGCACTCACATGGTCGACGCCCGTCGACAGGATGGCGTCGAGGGTGCGGCGTACGTCGTCGTCCGTTTCCGTCGGCGTGCCGTAGATCATGTCCAGGTTCACGTGCTCGAAGCCGGCGTCGAGGGCCTCCTTGGCCGCCGCGACCGCCCTGCCCGGCGTGTGCTTCCGGTCCAACACCTTGAGCACCGACGCCGACGCCGACTGCATCCCCAACGACACCCTCGTAAAGCCGTGCTCCAGCAGCCCCGCGAAGTACGCCGGATCCGTCGACTCCGGGTTCGACTCCGTCGTCACCTCCGCCCCCGCCCGGATGCCGAAGGTGTCCCGCACCATCGACAACACCCTGCCCAGTCCATCCGCCCCCAACAGCGAGGGGGTCCCACCCCCGATAAACACTGTGCTCGCCTCAGCCACGCCCGGCTGGTGTGCCGCCAGCTGCAGCTCCTTTTCCAGCGACTCTAGGTACTCCGCGTGGGAGCTCTCCACCTCCGTCGGCGTATAGGTATTGAAGTCACAGTACCCACACCGTGTCGCGCAAAACGGCACGTGGATATAGACGCCAAAGTCGGGCTGTGATTGCTGCGCTGTGTTCATACCTCGCAATTGCAGCAGACCGGGGCCGAGTTTGCGAATTGCATTCGAGGCGTGCTCCCTGGCCGGCCAGTGCCAAAAGACGCAACCCCTTTTTCACGACCTGGGCTTTTGCCTCCTCCCCCAACAAGAAGTGCGTCCTTTGGCACTGCTACATGAGGACAAGCACCAAATTCCCTCACAAACCATCAGCGAACTGGGCAGACGCAAACCCCCGCCCTCAAATGAAGGAATTTGGTGCGCACCCCCTCGTGCCACAGACCTACGCCCCGCGGCGGCGGCGCTTCGCGGCCACCTTCGCCACTATGGCGTCCACCCGGGCGCGCTCCTCGAGAAACTGTGGCGGGGCGACACCGCGCATCGTGCGCACGAACGCGGGGTGGTCGATGCAGACGGTTTCCATCCAGCCGTCGACGGCGGCCTCGACCAGCTCGCCGACCCGCGCATACAGGTGCGGCAGGCTCACGGCACCCAGTTCCCTTGCGACCATCTCGGTCTGCTCGAGCGTGTACTGCACGATCTCGCCGAGGTGCTGCACGGTCAGGTCGGTGCGGCCGGCAAGCGCATCCTGCATGGTCTGCACGGAGAACGGCGCTTGGAGTGGGAAGAGGTCTTCGAGGCCGGCGGCGTCAAGAAGTTCGGGCTCGGGGATCTTTTCCTCCGGCCGGTAGGAGGCGGAGAGCACCCCGGCGCGCATCCCGGTGGTCAGCGCCTGGCGAAGCCCGATGAGTTCGCCGACGATGCGGCGGGCGTCGTTGCGGGCATCGTCGACGATTTCGACGAATTCAGCGAGGCAGTCGTCGGTAAGTTCGCCGTCGTAGTCTGCGACTGCTTCGGCGAGGTGCTCCGTGTATTCAGCAACTTCGTCGCCGATGTTGTAAATCTCCTGTGTCAGCTCACGGTGGCGTAGCATCGCTGCAGTTTTATGCACGAATAGCCCCCTTCTGGCTCACAGGAAGTACGGATCAAAAGTCGATGGAAATGTTAAGCCATGGGCGCGCCCCACGGGTTGAGGCGCGCCGGGGGCCTAGCGCTCGTAGAGCTTGTCGATGTCCTCGCGGAAACGCTCGAACACCACATTGCGCTTCACCTTGAGGGTTGGCGTCATCTCGTTTGCCTGCTCGCTCAGGTCGCGGTCGAGGATGCGGAACTTCTTGATCGCCTCGGCGTGCGAGACGGTCCCGTTGGCAACGTTGATGGCGTCTTGCACCTCGGCGCGCAGGACGGGGTCGCCGGCGAGCTCGCTGAGTTTGCGGTTCTCCGGGATGTTGTGGGTGGACTTCCAGCGCTGCAGCTCTTCCTCGTCGAGGGTCACCAGTACGCCGACGAACGGCTTGCCGTCGCCGACGACGAGCGCGTTGGAGATCAGCGGGTCCTGGCGGATGATGTCCTCCATCGGCCCCGGTGAGATGTTCTTGCCGCCGGCGGTGACGATGAGGTCTTTCTTGCGGCCGGTGATGCGCACGTAGCCTTCGTCGTCAACCTCGCCGAGGTCGCCGGTGTTGAACCAGCCTTCGGTGAAGGCTTCTTCGGTGGCGGCTTTGTTGTTCCAGTAGCGGTCGAAGACGCCGGGGCCCTTGAACTCGATTTCGCCGTCGTCGTTGGTGCGGACTTGGTAGCCGTTGACCGGGCGCCCGACGGTGCCAATCTTGTTGGCGTTCTTGTTATTGACGCAGGATGCGGCGCAGGTTTCGGTGAGCCCGTAGCCCTCGTAGATTGGGATGCCGATGCCGCGGAAGAAGTGCAGCAAGTCGGCGCTCATGGCGGAGCCGCCGGTGATGCCGTACTTCACGGAGCCGCCGATGGCCTCCTTAATCTTGGAGTAGACGACGCGCTCGAAGACGCGGCGCTTCGCCTTGAGTATCCGGCTCGGCCCCTCGGGGGTGTCCATGGCCTTGGAGTACTCGATGGCGGTCTTCTCCGCCTCAAGGAACGCAGCCTTGCCGATGGCGGAGCCGTCCGCGGCCTTGTTATAGGCCGCATTGCGGACCTTCTCGAAGACGCGCGGCACGCCGAGCACCATGTTCGGCTGGGCGCGCTGCAGCTCCACGGTCAGGGTGTGGGTATCGGCCCAGTGGGACTGGGTGGCGCCCGCCATCGTCAGTGCGAGGCTGACTGCGCGCTGCAGCACGTGCGCCAGCGGCAAGAAAGTAACGACGCGCTTGCCGGGGCGGGCCACCTCACCGATGTCGTTCTTGATCAGCGCCCAGGTCTGGTGTGCCCAGTTGCCGTGGGTTAAGGCCACGCCCTTCGGGCGGCCGGTGGTGCCGGAGGTGTACACGATGGACCCGAGGTCGTCGTGGGTGAGGGAGGCGGAGCGGGCGTCGACAAGCGACTGCTCGACATCCCTGCCCTCGAACTTGACGGTTTCGACCCCGGCGGCGTTGAATTCGTAGATCTTGCGCAGCTTCGAGCTCGAGTCCTTCAGGCGCGGCTTGCCGTCTTCCTGGAGGAGGAAGGCGCTCATCAGCTGGGTGTGGTCGCGCGACTCGGTGAAGGCGATCTCGGCGCCGGAGTCCTCGAGGATCCACTGGATCTGGTGCATGGAGCTCGACGGGTAGATCGGGACGCTGACCGCCCCGGCTGCCCAGATGGCGAAGTCAACGAGGGACCACTCATAACGGGTGGAGGAAAGCACCGCGATGCGGTCGCCCGGCTCGACGCCGTTTGCGATGAGCCCCTTGGCCGTTTCGTAGACCTCTTCGAGGAACTCCCCCGCGGTCACATTGACCCAGTCGTAATTACGTGGGCGGGAAAACAGCACGATGTGAGGCTTTTTCGTGCAGATATCCACGAGCGCCGACAGGCAAGTGTCAGTGGGACTCAGCTTGAATCCGAGCGGAGTTGTGTACGTTTCTGAAGCCATGGTTGGCAAGGTTACCTGACAGAAACTACCTTTTGCGTGAGCTCCACTCTGCAAAACATCAGTTCTTTGGCACAATGGGTTGATGTGACCAACGTAGAACTGCTCCATTCATTAGCTTCCGCGTACGGGTTCGGCACGAGCTACCGCGCTTCCAACGGTGCGATGACCACCCCGCCGCCGGAATCATTCATCTCCCTGCTGCAGGCCCTGGGCGTCAACATTAGCGACGCCCCCTCCGACGAGGAGTTGCACCACCTGATTCACGCCAGGCACCAGTACTGGGCAACCCGCCCGCTGCCGCCCTGCGTTGTGGCCACGGCCGGGCAGGAGCGCCACTTCAACGTCCACGTGCACGACGGACACCCGGCCCACACCTGGATCCAGCTTGAGGACGGCACCCCGCGCGAGACCTACCAGGACGAAAACTGGGCGCCACCAACTGCCGACGTCGCCGGCGTGGTCTGGGGCGAGGCCACCTTCCACGTGCCGGGCAACCTGCCCCCGGGCTACCACACGCTGCACCTGGAGTCCGATAACTTCAAGGACTCCTGCCCGCTGCTGGTGGTCCCGGCGCGTCTGGAGAGCAACCAGCGCTACATCGATAACCCGGTCTTCGGTGTGATGGCGCAGCTGTACTCGGTGCGTTCCGAGCAGTCCTGGGGCATCGGCGACTTCGAGGATCTCGGCACGCTCGCGGTGCTGCTGGCTGAGCAGGGCGCTGATTACCTGCTGATCAATCCGGTGCACGCGGCACAGCCAATCCCGCCGGTGGAGGACTCGCCGTACCTGCCGACGTCGCGCCGCTTCGTCAACCCGATCTACATCTCTGTCGAGGCGGTTGATGAGTACTACAAGCTGGACAAGGACGCGAAGGCCCAGATTGAGCGCATGGTCGCTCCGCTGAAGGCGCTCAACCGCAGTGCGGAGCCGCTGCGTCGCAACGAAATCTTCGAGACGAAGCTCGCCGTACTTCGCGAGCTGTTCTTCATCGCCTGCGCCGACGAGCGCCGCACCCACGACTTCGAGCTCTTCTGCCTCGACGAGGGCGAAGGCCTCGAGGAGTTCGCCCGCTGGTGCGCAGTGGAGGCAATGGAGACCGCGCCGTCGCGCCACGAGCTCGACGAGGAACTCGAGGAACTCACACGCTTCTACATGTGGCTGCAGTTCATCGCCGACGAGCAGCGCCGCCGCGCCCAGGACAAGGCGCTGGCAGCGGGCATGAAGGTCGGCATCATGACCGACCTCGCGGTGGGGATCCACCCCGATGGTGCCGACGCCAACACGCTTGCCAACGTGCTCGTCCCCGAGGCGTCCGTCGGTGCCCCGCCGGACCAGTACTCCCAGCAGGGCCAGGACTGGTCGCAGCCGCCATGGCACCCGCAGGCGCTCGCCGAGGCCGGCTACGAGCCGTGGCGTGAGCTGCTGCGCACCGTGCTGCGCCACTCCGGCGGTATCCGCGTCGACCACATCCTTGGTCTCTTCCGCCTGTTCTGGATGCCACGAAACGTCTCCCCGATGTTCGGCACCTACATGAATTACGACCACGAGGCCATGGTGGGCACCCTGGTGCTCGAGGCGCAGCGTGCGAACGCCGTGGTGGTGGGCGAAGACCTGGGCACGTTTGAGCCGTGGGTCCAGGACGTCCTGCAGGACAAGGGCATCCTTGGCACGACGGTGCTGTGGTTCGAGTCGTACGACGACGGCTCCCCGCTCCACACCTGGGATTACCGCCGCTTGGCGTTGTCGGCCGTCGGCACGCATGACCTGCCGCCGACCGCTGGCTACCTGCGGTTCGCGCACAACATCCTGCGCGACGAGCTCGGCCTGATCGAGGAGCCGCTCGAGGAGCTCAACGAGCAGGACCACCAGTGGCAGGCCCGCGTGCTTGACCGCGTGCGCGAGGACGGCCACTTCCACGGCACTTCCCTTGAGCACACCGAGTTCACGCAGCTGAGCGCCGAGGAGTTCGCCCGCGACGTCGACGTGGAGGACCTGCTCGTCGGCCTTACCCGCTTCATCGCCGCCACCCCATCGGCGATGACGGTGACGAACCTGGTGGACATGGTCGGCGATACCCGCATCCAGAACCAGCCGGGCACCAACGCGGAGCAGTACTCCAACTGGTGCATCCCGCTGACGGACAACAACGGCAAGGCGGTCCTCATCGAGGACCTGCCGAGTATCGAGCTGTTCGGTCGGGTCGCGGAGGCGTCGAAACGCTAGCGCGCTAGAGCA
Source organism: Corynebacterium pseudogenitalium (assembly GCF_024453815.1). Taxonomy (NCBI): domain Bacteria; kingdom Bacillati; phylum Actinomycetota; class Actinomycetes; order Mycobacteriales; family Corynebacteriaceae; genus Corynebacterium; species Corynebacterium pseudogenitalium. The sequence continues at coordinate 1,730,905 of NZ_CP072934.1, forward strand.
GCCCGGCCAGGGCCGCGACGATGACCAGCGCAATCATCACCCACAGTGCCTGTGTGACACGGGACTGTGGGTATTTGCGTTTCTGCTTCGGAAGCTGCTGATCGCGCTTGCGGAGTTCTTCAGGGTTGGCCATAGTTGACCACCTTACTTCTTCGAAATTTTGTACGCGATCCAGTCACTCAAACGCAGCATCGCCCACGAGGCCACCCCCGCGAGCGGCAGCGCCACCAGCAGGATCAGTGGCGTCTGCAGCCATGGCGACAGATCAAACATCGCTGCCCTCGAGCCCGCGGCGGACCAGCAGAGCGCGGGTGTCCTTGTCGCGGCCGCGGAAGGCGCGGTAGGCCTCGGCGTAGTCGCGCGCGGCACCAACCGAGAGCACCGTGTCCCGGAACCGCTGGCCGCTGTCCCGGTTGATACCGGATTCCTCGATGAACTGGTAGCCGTCGGCGTCCAACGCCTCCGCCCACAGGTAGGAGTAGTAGCCCGCTGAGTAGCCGCCCGCGAAGATGTGGTTAAACCACGTGGAGCGGTAGCGCGGCTCGAGGCCTTCGACGTCCAGGCCAACCTTCTCGAGTGCCCGCTGCTCGAAGGCGTCAATGTCCTCGGGCACCTCGCCGTCGAGCGAGTGCCACGCCAGGTCAATCGCGCAGGCCGCCAGGTACTCCGCGGTGGCGAAGCCCTGCCCGAACGTCCGGGACTGGCGCACGGCCTCCAGCAGCGCATCCGGGATGACCTCGCCGGTGTCCACGTGGCGCGCGTAGTTACGGATGATCTCCGGCGCGAACGCGTAGTTCTCGTTGATCTGGGAGGGGAACTCCACCCAGTCGCGCGGCACGTTGGTGCCGGAGAGCGTCGGGTAGCGCACGTTGGACAGCAGTCCGTGCAACGCGTGGCCGAACTCGTGGAACACGGTCGTAACCTCGTCGATCGTCAGCAGGTCGGAGGTCAGCGACATCACGTTCACCACGACGGGCTTCGTGCCGGTCAGCGTCGACTGGTCCACGAAGGAGCTCATCCAGGCTCCCCCGCGTTTCGACGGCCGCGCCCCGTAATCCGTCAGCAGCAGGCCAATGCCGGTGCCGTCTTCCTCCTTGACCTCCCACACGTGTACGTCGTCGCGGTAGCCGTGCAGGTCCTCGCGCTGAGTAACCGTGATGCCGTAGAGCAGGTTCGCAGCGTAGAAGACGCCGTCGCGCAGCACCTGCTGCAGCGGGAAGTACTTGCGCAGCTCGGCGTCGTTCACCGCGAAGGCCTCCTCCCTGCGGCGCGCTTCCCAGTACGGCCAGTCAGCGCCGTCCAGTTCCATCCCGGCCAGCTCACCTGCGAGCTTGCGTTCCGCGGCGGCGTTCGACGCGGCCGCGGGCGCGAGGTCACTGATGAGCTTGCGGGCCGCGGCAGCGCTGCCCGCGGTTTCCTCCGCGATGACGTAATCGGCGTGCGTGTCGAAGCCGAGCAGCTTCGCGCGCTCCTGGCGCAGCCGCACCGACTCGACCACGAGCGCACTGTTGGTGTCACGGCCGCGCTGGCGGGAGGCGTCGAACAGCTTGTGGCGCGCGCTGCTGGACTCGAGCTCGGCCTGCAGCGACTGGGTCGTCGGCAGCTCGATCGGCACGACGTAAACACCGGGGTCATCGGCGTCGCGGTAGGCTGCGAGCTCCTCCTCGCTCAAGCCCGCGAGCTCCTCACGGGTCATGCGCACCGCGAGCTTCGTCGTGTCCGCGAGTAGGTTGCGGCCGAACTGCTCGGAAAGCTCCGAGAGGCGCTGATTCAGCTCGCGCAGGCGCTGTTTGCCTGCCTCGTCGAGCTCCGCGCCACGGCGGGTGAACCGGCGCAGCAGCAGGTCGTAGAGGCGGCGCGACTCCTCGTCCGCCGGGGCCTCCACTGCACGCAGGCGGCCATAAAGTTCTTGGTTCTGGTAGATCGCGTCCGTATGCGCGGACAGGCGCGGCACGATCGCGTCCGCGACCTGGTCAAACTCAGGCGAACCGTCGGTGCCCTGCAGGTTGAAAAACCATGCCAAGACTCGCTCTAAGTCGCTGCCCGCGCGCTCCAGCGCCTCGACGGTGTTCTCCCACGTCGGGGTGTCCTCGGCGCAAATGCGGGCAATTTCTTCTTCATGCAGCACGAGCGCCCGCTCGAAAGCGGGCAGTACGTGTTCAAGGCGGATCGCCTGGAAATCAGGCAGCCCGTAAGGCAGTTCGGACGGGTGCAACAACGGATTGTCAGTCATGGCACCCCATCCTACTTGGGGTGTGAGTTAGGCTGGCTTGCGGCCAATCACCAGGAAGGTCGGGCGCGACTCATGTCCCTGCGGCGCGCCGAACTCCTCGTCGATCTTGGTAATCTCCGGCAGCTCAACAACCTCGACGTCCTCCAGGCCAGCGGCGCGGAAGACCTCTGCGTATGCCTCCGGGGAGTCGGCCGTCGCGAGTGGCAGCTCCTCGAGTACGTCGTCGGTGTAGGTCAGCACGAAGGAGTCCGGACCGTTATCGGAGATGACCTGCGTGTCCTTCGAGATCCCGTTCGGGAACCAGGTCGCGTCCGCGGCGATGATCAGACCGCCAGGCTTCAGCGCCTCGGCCCAGCCACGGATCGCTTCCGTCGGCTCGCGCAGCGTCCACAGCAGGTAGCGGCTCACAACGACGTCGAAGTCGAAGAAGGACGGAGGCAGGTCCGTCACGTCGACTTCGGCGAACAGTGGGGTATTAATGCCTTCTTCCTGGCGAAGCTCCGCTTCGTCGCGGGCCTCGTCGAGCATCGGCTCGCACGCATCCACGCCAACAACCGCGTAGCCGAGCTCCGCAATGATGTGGGCAATGTAGCCGTCACCCGTGCCCATGTCCAACACGCGAACCGCGTCCTGCGGCATGTAGCGCTTGAAGATGTCAGTCCACGCTGCGCGGTCTGCCTTGGCGCGCTCTGCTGTCCTGTGTTCGCGGTGGTATGCCTCAGCCCGGCCTGCCCAGTACTCGGTGATGCGTGCTTGGGTATCTGTCATTTGGGACAACTCATTCCTACAGAAGAAAGACAATAATCACTCACTAGCATAAGTCACCTTCGGCAGCTCGTCGAGGAACTTGGCGGGAGCGTTTACACTGGCCTGTCATGGACGTCACCATCACCTGCCCCGCCGGCGCGATCACCGGCACCGCCACCACAGCCACCCGCGAGTTCTACTCCATCCCCTACTCGCGTATCGACGTCCCCTTCGATCCCCCACGTCCCGCCCCCGAGGGCCATCTCATCGACGCCACCACGCCGCACCCAGACACCATCGGGCTGAGCATCACCACCCCGGCAACAGCGCGGGCCCTGGATGACTACCCGGTGATGGTCTACCTGCACGGCGGCCGCTTCGAGGAGGGCAACCACTGCGAGACCACCTCCCAGCCGGAGGCGTTCGCGAAGCAAGGCGTCGTGCAGGTGCGGGTGGGGTACCGTCGAAAATTCCCTGGACTGCTCCCCTTCACCAATGACACGTCGTTCCGCGCGGTGGAGGACTGCCAGGAGGCGCTGCGGTGGGTGCTGCGCAACATCGAGCACTTCGGCGGCGACCCAACCAACGTCACGCTGGTCGGGCACTCGGCGGGGGCGGCGCTGGCGCTCTGGTTGGCGCGCCGCGACCACTACCAGGGAGCGTTCCGGCGCGTGCTGGCGCTGTCCCCCGCGTTTCCGCGCGTGCCCTTTGCGCAGCGCAAGTGGGCGGCGCGCGGGGCGCTCGGCACGCCGCTGACGCGCCTCGACCTCAACTGGTTGGCCGAGCGCCGCCCGGACGCCATCGAGCGCGCCTACCAGCGCTTCCGCACCCAGTACTTCCACGACATCGCGCTTGGCCCGGCACCCTTCGAGCCTGCGGAGCTCGCCGAGGTACCAATCGTGGTCACCTCCACCCGCGAGGAGTTCCACCAGTCCGGCGAGGGCTTCAACGCCTTTGGCGCCACGTTCATCCGCTGCTTCGGCCGATTCTTCGGCGCCAAAAGCGCGGCAGCCCGGCGCAACTACATCGAGGCCGCACGAACCACGGACCCCGGCAAACTCGCGGGCAGGTTCTTCTCGGACGCGCTGGTCCGCCGCTGGGTCGACGACGCCTGCGAGCACGGCCCCGCCGACATCCGCCAGATCGAGTTCTGCGCGGACACCCCGCTCGGCCACAGCTACGAGCTCGAGGCACTCTTCGGGGAGCCCACGACCTACATCGGCCAGCTCATCTACGGCTACATCTGCAGCGGGCAGGCCGACTGGCCCACCTACCGCCCGGGCCGAAACGTCCTGCGCGCCTCGCTCAACGCCGACACGACGACGGTCGTGGAGGATCCGCTGCGCAGCGTTCGGGAGGCGTTCAACCAGTAGGCTAGCGCCCGGCGCGCTCCAGCACAGCACGCAGCCGCTTATCCGCCAGCTCTTCGACCAGCCACGGCGAAAACGCGAACGGGGTCGCGTCCGCCGCGCGAACAACGTCGGCGGGGTCCGCCCAGTGCAACGAGTCCACCTCGTCCGGGTTCGGGTCCACAGCCTCGTGGCCCGGCGCCAGGCGCGCGGAGTACACCGGGCAGACTTCGTACTCAACGATGCCGGAGGAATCCACCGCACGGTAGCGGAACTCCGGCAGCACCGGCGTCACGTCCAGCACAGCCCCCTCCGGCAAGCGCAGTTCCTCGACCGAGCGGCGCAGGATCGCCGCCGGCACGTCCTCTCCGGGGCCGGGGTGGCCGCAGAAGGAGTTGGTCCACACACCGGGCCACGTCTTCTTCCCCAACGCGCGCCGGGTGAGCAGCAGCTGGCCGTCCTCGTTGAACAGCCAGCAGGAAAACGCCAGGTGCAGCGGGGTGTCCCCGGTGTGAACTGCGGCCTTGTCCGCGGAGCCGATCGGCGCGCCGTCCTCACTGAGCAGGATTACTTCTTCGCGCATTAGTTATTCAGGTTCCCCTTGAACTTCACGTTGCCGATCGTAAACTCCGCATCCCACAGGCCATCCGGGGTCACGTCGAAGGCATACTTCGCGTTCGTGGTTGCCCCCGGACCCAGCGGGCGGTCCACGCCGAGGATGTCTACCCCTGCCTGCTCGGCGCTGATCGGGTTGGCGTCGACAAACTTGTTGTTGCCGGTGTTGTAGCGCAGCTTCGGCTTGAGCACGTCAACGGGCATTGGCACGTCGCTCTTGTTCGTCACTGCCACGACGATAATGCTGCCGGCGCCGGTGCCGTAGCTGCTGCCCTGCCACTTGTAGGACAGCTCCATCTTCGGGTCATCGACGCGCTCGCCGGTGATCTCCGTGGAGGTCACCGGGTCCACCTGCTCTTGGTGGAACTCCGGCTGTGGGGCGCCAGTGGGCGTCGTCACCTCGATGTCAGTGGATGTTGCGGTGTCATCCTCAGACACGCACCCGCCCAGCGTGAGAGTAGTAACGAGCAGCAAGACCGCAGCTGACAGTGTGTGGTGGCGCATCGGTGCCCTTTCATATGGTTCAAGCGAAAACAATTGGTCACTATTGTACGAGTTTCACCCGGCCGCGCTACGCTGGGCCACCTATGCAATCTCTCACCCGTGTTTTACAAAGCGCTTCCGCCCTGTGGCCGTTCTACCTCGCCATCGTTGTGATCTCGACGGTTGTGGCAGGCCTCGGGCTCATTTCGCCATTTATCGTCCGCGAGGCAACCGACACAATTGTCGACGCCATCAATAACTCCGACAACGCGCCCGCCGACCCAGTGCGCACCGTGCTGTGGCTCGCGTTCGCGCTGTTTATTGCGACCTCGCTCAGCGGGCTGGCGAAAAATGTCTCCGGCTACCTCGGCGACGTCATGGCGGCGAGGATCCGGCAGATCCTGTCCACCCGCTACTTCGCCAAACTGCTTTCGCTGCCGCAGCGCTACTTCGACACCCAGGTCACCGGCACCATCATTGCCAGGCTGGATCGTTCGATTGCCTCGGTGACACAGTTCATCCAGTCTTTCTCCAACAACTTCTTGCCGATGATCATCCAGATCATCGCCATCCTCATCATCACCTCCTTTTATTACTGGCCGCTGACCCTGCTGCTGCTGGCGCTCTTCCCCATCTACACGTGGCTGACGGCGCTGACCTCGAAGCGGTGGCAGAAGTGGGAGGCGGAGAAGAACGCGCAGATCGACGAAGCGAACGGGCGCTTCGCGGAGGTCGTCGGCCAGGTCAAGGTGACCAAGTCATACGTGGCGGAGGTCCGCGAGCTGGACAAGTTCGGCAACCACTACAACAACACGGTGAGCATCACCCGCCCGCAGTCGCGCTGGTGGCACTCCATGGACGCCCTGCGCGGGCTGGCGATGTCGCTGATTTTCATGGGCATCTACATGATCCTGTTCGTGCGCACCATTCAGGGCCACTTCAGTATCGGTGACATGGTCATGCTCATTCAGCTAGTCACGATGGCCCGCCAGCCGGTCATGATGCTGAGCTGGATCGTCGACAGCGCCCAGCGAGCCGTCGCAGGTTCCCGCGACTACTTCCATGTCATGGACGAGATGGTAGAGCCAACCGCGAACCGCGAACTCGTTGCGGCGACCCAAACCTCAGGCGTGCCGGAACTCACCGTTCAAGAGCACCGCCCGCTGCCGGTCCAGGAACCCGTCGTGGAGTTCGACTCGGTCACCTTCGAGTACGAGCCTGGCGAGCCCGTCATCCACGACATGAGCTTTCGCGCCCACGCTGGGGAGAAGGTCGCCCTGGTCGGAGAGTCCGGCGGTGGCAAGTCCACCATCGTGAACCTGCTGCTGGGCCTCTACCCCATCCAGGAAGGCACCCTGAAGGTGTGCGGGCAGGATCTGGCGGAGCTGGGCGTCGAAAAGCTGCGCGCGACCACGGGCGTGGTGTTCCAGGAGGCGGCGCTGTTCTCGGGCACGGTGTTTGAGAACATCGCCTACGGCAAGCCAGACGCGACGATGGACGAGGTGGTCGCGGTGGCTAAGCGCGCCAACGCGCACGACTTCATCATGAAGTTCACCGAAGGCTATGACACCGTCATCGGCGAGCGCGGCCTGCGCCTGTCCGGCGGGCAGCGCCAGCGCGTCGCGGTCGCGCGCGCGATGTTGAAGGACGCGCCGATCTTGATTCTCGACGAAGCAACCTCCGCCCTCGACACCAAGGCGGAGCGCGCCGTGCAGGCAGGACTCGACGCGCTGATGGAGGACCGCACCACCATCATGATCGCGCACCGACTATCCACCATCGCGGAGGTCGATACCATTATCACCCTGCGCGACGGCCGCATCGACGAAATTGGCACCCCTGCGGAGCTTGCGGTCTCCGGCGGTATTTATTCAGAGCTACTGCGGCTCACCGCGTCCTCCTCGGCGGCGGATCGTGCCAGGTTACAGGCCTTCGGCTTCCACACCGACGACAGCGACGAGGAGTAGCAACCTCGCGGGCCTGTGGCGTGTGAGGGTGGCCTGACTACAGTCGTGGGACATGAAGTTCCCAGACCTTTCCACCCTCCGCGACCGCCGTACCCGCAAGTGGACCGTGCACGACGAGCACGTGCTGCCGCTGTTTATCGCCGAAAGCGACTTCCCCACCGCCCCGCCTGTCAAAGCTGCGGTGCTCGACGCCGTAGAGCGCGAATGCCTCGGCTACACGCCCGCACCTCGCGCGCAGTGCCTGGCAAAGAACGTCTCCGAGTTTTACGTCCAGCGCTACGGCTGGCGCCCGGACCCTGCACGCATCTTTACTGTCCCCGACGTGGTGCGCGGCGTGTTGCTGGCCATCGAGCACTTCACCGAAGGCGACGTCATCGTGCCCGTGCCGGCGTACTTCCCCTTCCTCGAGATCGCCTCAACCGCGGGGCGCAATCGCGTGGACGTCGGCAGCGAGGGCGGCCTGGACCTGGCAGAGGTCGAGGAGGCGTTTCGCAACGGTGCCGGTTCCATTATCGTGACCAACCCGATGAACCCGTGGGGCTACATCTTCAGCCGCGAAGAGCTCGACGCGATCTGCGACATCGCGCGCCGCTACGGGGGCCGCGTCATCGTTGACGAGATCCACGCCCCGATCGTCTACGAGGGCAGCCACGTGTGCGCCGCCGAGCATAACCCGGACGTGTGCATCACGATTACGGCGACGTCGAAGGCCTGGAACGTGGCAGGCCTGAAGTGCGCGCAGATACTCTTCTCCAACGATGAGGACGTGGCCACCTGGAACGCGCTGTCCGACATCACGAAGGAGGGCACGGGCACGCTGGGCATCGTGGCTGCGGAGGCCTGCTACGGGCAGGGCACCGAGTACCTAGACCAGCAGGTAGAGCAGCTGCGGGCGAACCGCGACTGGCTCGTCGAGGAGCTGCCGAAGCAGATCCCCGGCATCACCTTCCCCGTCCCGGAGGCGACCTACCTGCTGTTGGTGGACTTTTCCGGCACGAAGCTCACCACCGAGACCCCGGCCGAATGGCTCTTGGAACACGCGGGCGTGGCGCTCAACGAGGGCACCAGCTTCGGGCCCGGCGGCGCGCACAAGGCGCGCCTCAACTTCGCCACCTCGCCCGAGATCCTGCAGGAAGCCGTCCAGCGCATGGCTGAGGCAATCAAGCTACTGTGAGGAAGCATGAACGAAAACGACAAACTTCCTACCCCGCAGGCCACCGACTTCTCCACACCCACCCCGGCCGCCGAGCCGTGGGAGCGCCCTGACCCGGAGTGGTACAAGGACGCAGTGTTTTACGAGGTGCTGGTCCGCGCTTTCTTCGACCCGAACGGCACCGGCTCCGGCACCCTCCAGGGCCTGGAGTCCAAGCTGGACTACCTGCAGTGGCTCGGCGTCGACTGCCTCTGGATCCCACCGTTCTACGATTCGCCGTTGAAGGACGGCGGCTACGACATCCGGGATTTCCGCAAGGTGCTGCCGGAGTTCGGCACGGTGGAAGACTTCGTCTCCCTTATCGACGCCGCCCACCGTCGCGGGATCCGCATCATCACAGACTTTCCGATCAACCACACCTCCGACCAGCACCCCTGGTTCCAGGAGTCCCGCCGCGACCCGTCCGGCCCCTACGGGGACTACTACGTGTGGTCGGATGACCCGGAGAAGTACGCTGGCACCCGCATCATCTTCATCGACACCGAGGAGTCCAACTGGACGTTCGACCCGGTGCGCAAGCAGTACTTCTGGCACCGCTTCTTCTCCCACCAGCCTGACCTGAACTACGACAACCCGGCGGTCCAGCAGGAGATTTTGGACGTCATCCGCTTCTGGCTGGATCTGGGGATGGACGGCATCCGCCTCGATGCCATCCCGTACCTCTTCGAGCGCGAGGGCACCTCCTCGGAGAACCTGCCGGAGACGCATGAGTTCATTAAGAAGGTCCGCGCGTTGTTCGACGAGGAGTACCCGGGCCGCTTCCTGCTCGCGGAGGCGAACCAGCTCCCGGAGGAGGTCGTCGCCTACTTCGGTGAGGGCGAGGGTGACGAGTGCCAGATGGCGTTCCACTTCCCGGTCATGCCGCGCATCTTCATGGGGATCCGCCAGGAGCTGGCGCAGCCGATCGTCGATATCCTGCGCGAGACGCCGCCGATTCCCGAATCCGCGCAGTGGGGTATGTTCTTACGCAACCACGACGAGCTCACGCTCGAGATGGTGACGGACCAGGAGCGCGAGTTCATGTACCAGAACTACGCGTTCGAGCCGCGGATGCGCGCCAACGTGGGCATCCGCAGGCGCCTTGCCCCGCTGCTGGGTGGGCACCGCGGGCGCCTGCAGCTGGCGCACGCGCTGCTGCTGTCCCTGCCCGGTTCGCCGTTTTTGTACTACGGCGACGAGATCGGGATGGGCGACAACATCTGGCTGCCTGACCGCGACGGTGTGCGCACCCCGATGCAGTGGTCGAACGACCGCAACGGTGGCTTTTCCAAGGCGGATCCGGAGCGGCTCTACCTGCCGCCGGTGCGCAACGACCAGTACGGCTACGACATTGTCAACGTGGAATCCCAGATGAAGCTGGAGAACTCGCTGCTGCAGTGGGTGCGCCAGATGATCATGATCCGCAAGCAGTACCGCGCGTTCGGCCGAGGCTCCTACATCGAGGTGGATCACGCAAACCCGCAGGTGTTAGCGTTTATCCGCGAGTATGAGGGCGAGCGAATCCTGTGCGTGCACAACATGTCTTCGCGCCCGCAGGCCGTCGAGATGGACCTGTCGCACTACAACGGCGTGGTGCCCCGTGAACTGACCGGCGGTGAGGAGTTCCCGGCCATCGGTGAGCTGCCGTGGCTGAGCACACTCGCGCCTCATGGCTTCTTCTGGTTCGATATCTCCTAACATTGGTCACATGATTGATATTGCTGCGCAGCGCTTCTACGGCGCGAAGTCCGAGCCAGTCGACGCCATCGACGTCGTCGCCGCGGAAGATGTCACCTCCCCAACCACCGGTGAGCGTTTCACCTGGCAGATCCTCGCGGTGCACCACGGCGGCACGGTCGACCACTACCAAGTGTTTGTCGACGCCACCGGCACCCACGACGTCCTGCACACCCCCGAAGGCGCCGAGGCCTACCTGGCCAACGTCGCAACGTTTGGCGCGGTGGAGGGCACCATCGACTCCGTCGGCGCGCGCCCGCTCGGGGCCGAGCAGTCCAACACTTCACTGGTGGTCGGCCAGCACATCGTCAAGGTGTTCCGCCGCCTCGAGGACGGGCTGAACCCGGACGTGGAGCTGCTGAGCCAGATCGCGGACTGCCCAGCGGTCGCCGCGGTGCGCGGCTACGCCACCCGCGACGGCCAGACCCTTGCGATGCAGCAGGACTGCATTGTGGGCGGCACCGACGGCTTCGTGCTCGCCACAGGCGGCACGCTCGACACCAGCGACACCGAGGCGCTCGGCACGGCGATCCGCCAGGTACACACCGCGCTCGCCGAGGCCTTCCCCACCGAGACCGCCAGCCCGTCGGCGCTGTGCACGCGACTGACACGGCACCTCGACTCCTACATCCAACGCGCGCCGGTGCTCGAGCAGTACCGCGAGCGCATCCTGAAGCTCTACTCGCTTCTCGACGCCAGCTCCGCCGCCACCGCCACGACACCCCTGACCACGCAGCGCGTCCACGGCGACCTCCACCTTGGACAGACGCTGAAGACGGATTCCCAGTGGTTCCTCATCGACTTCGAGGGCGAGCCAGCCCGTCCGCTGCAGGAGCGCCGTCTGCCGGATCACCCGCTGCGGGACGTAGCTGGGATGATCCGCTCCTACGGGTACGCCGCGGCTGTGGGCGGGTTTGACGCTGCCTGGGAGCGGGAGCACGTCGAAAAGCTGTTGGAGGGTTACGGCACTGCCCCCGCGAGCGAGGACCCGGTTCTTGCAGCGTACGTGGTGGATAAGGCTGCGTACGAGGTGGTGTACGAGGCGAACAACCGCCCAGATTGGGTGGAGATTCCGTTGAGGGCGATCGAAACACTCGTATAAACGTCTCACAGAATGGAAAAGATTTCCCATTTTTTCGCTGTGTGTTGTACTGTGTGGCAATGGACCACACACAGAACGCTCAAACGGGCACGAAACAGGGGAACTCCACCCAGGCGGTCGTCGTCACCGCGCTGGCACTGTTTTCCATGTTCTTCGGTGCCGGCAACCTGATTTTCCCACCAATCCTGGCCGTCCAGGCAGGCGATAACTTCTGGCCTGCCATCCTCGGCTTCCTCAGCACTGGCGCGCTGCTGCCGGTGCTGGCGGTCATCGCGATTGCGCTGTCCGGCACGAACGTGCGCGACCTCGCGCAGCGTGCAGGCAGCATCTTCGGTGTCGTTTTCCCGGTGCTCGCCTACCTGTCCATCGGCGCGTTCTACGCGCTGCCACGTACCGGCGCGGTGTCGATGGAAACGGCCATCACCCCGCTGTTCGGTGTGTCCGGCCTGTTCGCCTCGGGCGTGTTCAACGTCATCTTCTTCGGCATTGCCCTGGCGCTGAGCTGGAACCCGAACACCATCATGGAAAAGCTCGGTAAGTTCCTCACTCCGGCGCTGGTCATCCTGCTGGTCGTGATGATCGCCGTTTCGCTGTTCCGCTGGGACGTAGAGCCTTCCGCCCCTTCGGAGCACTACCAGTCCGGCCCGTACCCGACCGGCCTGCTGGAGGGCTACCTGACGATGGACTCCATCGCCGCGCTGGCCTTCTCCATTGTTGTGATTTCCACGCTGCGTTCGAAGGGCTTCCCTGAGGGCAAGAAGCTGGTCAACGGCACCATCGCAGCTGGCGTCGGTGCGGGCGCGCTGCTGGCACTCATCTACGTCGGGCTGGGCATGATCGGTCGCGTGATGCCGGACTCCGACCAGTTCGATAACGGCGCAGGCCTGCTGGCTGAAGCCTCCAACCTGACGATGGGCCAGGCGGGCCAGGTCATCTTCTCACTGATCGTGCTGCTGGCCTGCCTGACCACCGCGGTCGGCCTGATCACCGCGACCGCAGAGTACTTCTCCACCGAGTTTGGCGGCGCCTACCGCACGTGGGCGGTCATCTTCACCATCGCCTCGATGGTCATCGCGACCCAGGGCCTGGACTTCGTGATGACGATTGCCGCACCGGTCATCGGCTTCCTGTACCCGCCGGCCATTGCCTTGATCTTCGTCACCCTTGTCGAGCCAGCGTTCAAGCGCCGCCTGACCTTCCGCTGGGCGTTCTTCCTGCCGATCTGGGTTGCTGTGGTCTGGTCCGCAATCGAGACCTTCATTTCCCTGGACTGGGGCGCCGACGCCTTGCGTCCGCTGGTGGCGTGGGCTCCGCTCGACTCCGCGGGCCTCGGCTGGGTCCTGCCGGTGGCCGTCGCGTTCGTAATTGGCCTGGTCGTGGACCTGGCCCGCCCGAAGCAACACGCGGAGGACGTCAACGCGTAGTGTGGGGCCATGTCTACCCCACTCTCACTGATTGATTTTTGCACCAGATACTCCGGCGAGTCCGTCGCCGACGCAATGCAGCGTTCCGTTGCATTCGCGCAGAAGGCGGAATCGCTGGAGTATTCGCGTATTTGGTACTCCGAGCACCACAACATGCACAGCATTGTCTCCTCGGTGCCCGCGGTGCTCATTGCCCACATCGGGGCGAAAACCGAGCGCATTCGGCTCGGCGCGGGTGGCGTGATGCTGCCGAACCACTCGCCGTACGTGGTTGCGGAGCAGTTCGGGATGCTCGAGGAGCTCTACCCGAACCGTATTGATCTCGGGCTTGGCCGCGCCCCGGGCACCGACCAGCAAACGCTCGGCCGGGCGCTGCGGCGCGACCCGCGGGCGGCCGAGCACTTCCCGGAAGACGTGCTCGAGCTACAGGCGTGGTTGAGCGACAACTCCCCGCTGGCCGGGGTGACCGCCGTGCCGGGCGCAGGCACCAACGTGCCGCTGTATATCCTCGGCTCCTCCATGTTCGGGGCGTCGCTCGCAGCGAAGCTCGGCCTTCCGTACTCGTTTGCCTCCCACTTCGCACCCAACATGCTGGAGCAGGCCACGGTGTATTACAAGGAGAACTACGAGCCGTCCGAGCGCTACCCGGAGCCCTACTGCATCGCGGCCGTAAACGTCACCGCCGCGGACACCGCCGAGGACGCCGAGCGCCAGACCCACCTGGTGCACCGCAACCGGGTGCGCGCCATGATCGGCCGCCGCGGCACCATGCTCAACGACGAGCAGCTCGACGAGGTTGTGCGCTCCCCACAGGGCCAACAGATTATTGGCATGCTGCGCTACACCGCGGCCGGTACCGGTGATCAGGTCCGCGACTACCTCACCGACTTCGCCGCCACCGCGCACGCGGACGAGTTGATGATTTCGCTGCAGGCCCCAACGCATGAAGAGGCGCTGCGTTCGATGGAAATTCTCGCAGGAGTCTGGGACCGCTAGACTCTACACTCATGCATTTCAGCACCCTGTCGCGCGGGCTGGTGGCGTCCGCGCTCGGCGCCACGCTCGGACTGAGCCTCGCTGCATGTGGTCCCGCGACGCCCAGGAAGGATGTGGTCGTCGCAACGCAAGGGCCCCCTGCGGGCCTCGACTTCACCTCCATCGGTGGTGCCGCGGCACCACAGGCGCTGATGGGCAACATCTATGAGACGCTCGTGCGTATCGACGCCAACGGCGAACCGCAGCCGTGGCTGGCGACTGCGTGGCGAATAAGCGAGGACGGCACCGTCTACACCTTCGACCTGCGCGAAGGCGTGACCTTTTCCGACGGCTCCCCCTTCGACGCCGACGACGCCGTCTTCTCCATCAACTATGTAAAGGACTCCTGGGTCAACGGCATCAAGGAGAACATGGACTCGGTCGCATCCGCCCGCGCGGTAGACCCGCGCACGCTCGAGGTAACGCTGAAGGCACCGAGCGAGCAGTGGCTGTGGTCCATGGGCACGATGACGGGTGCGATGATGACGCCCGATTCCGTGGGAAGGCTCGCTCAAAACCCGTTGGGCACCGGGCCGTACACGCTGCGCTCGTTTGAGCCCGGCCACTCGATTGCCTTCGACCCGCGGCCCGATTACTGGGGCACAAAGCCGCAAAGCGGGGCCATGATCCGCTACTTCGGCGACGCCATCGCTGCGGTCAACGCGCTGCGCGTGGGCGATGTGGACGTCGTGTGGGCGATGCAGGCGCCGCAGCTACTCGACGCTTTGCCTGAAGACATCACCACCGCCGTCGGTACCACCAACGGCGAGGTGGTCTTCAGCATGAACAACAAGGCCGCACCCTTCGACGACGTCACCGTGCGGCAGGCCGCCGCCTACGCCATCGACCGTGACGCGCTCAACGCGGTGGTCTACAACGGGCTCGCCACCGACACTGGCGGCGCGCCCGTCCCACCGACCGACCCGTGGTTTACCGGCACCAACTACTACCCCTTCGACCCGGACAAGGCACGCGAATTGCTCGCCGGACGCACCCCTGAGGTCACCATCGAGGTGCCCAGCCTGCCGTACGCGCAGACCGCCAGCGAGCTCATCTACTCCCAGCTTCGCAGCGTCGGCTTCCGCGTCACGCTGCACACCGTCGAGTTCCCGGCGGTGTGGCTGAACAAGGTGCACAAGCAGCACGACTATCAGGCGTCGATTATCTCGCACGTGGAGCCGCGCGACATGGTGCACATGTTCGGCAACCCGGACTACTACTTCGGCTACGACTCCGCGCACGCCCGCGAGCTCATGGCGCAAGGCGACCTGCGGGCCGCGGTGGACACCATCATGGCGGATGCCGGGGCGCTCACCCTGGTCAACGCGCCGAACATCGTGCTCTACGCGCCGGGCGTGCACGGGCTTGACCCGAACGTGGTCACCGATTCCCTGCCACTGAACGAGGTGCGCCGATGAAACGCATTGCGTCAACACTGCTGCGGCTGCTCGCGCTGCTCGCCGCGGCCAGCGTGGTGATCTTCCTGCTGCTGCGGGCCATCCCGGGCGACCCGGCGCGCATCGCGCTTGGGCTCAACGCCTCGGATGAAGCGGTGGCGGAGCTGTCGCACACGTTGGGGACGGACCGCCCGCTGGTGGCCCAGTACGTGGGCTGGATCGCGGCGATGCTGCGCGGTGACTTCGGGGTGTCGCTGGCCAGCGGCGCGGACCTGGGTCCGGTGATCTGGCAGCGCGCGGGGGTCTCGCTGGTGTTGGCGGTGGCTGCGATGGTGTTGTCGCTGGCCATCGCGCTTCCTGTCGGGATCTGGCTGGCGCGGCGAAACAGTGCGGTGCTGTCCGGGCTGACGCAGCTGGGCATGGCGGTGCCGAGCTTCGTTGTCGGCATTGTGGCCGTGGCGGTGTTCTCGGTGCGTTTGGGCTGGTTGCCTGCCAACGGGTGGGGCACGGCTGCGCACGCGGTGTTGCCGGTGCTGTCGCTGACCGCCGTGCAGACGGCGATCCTGGCGAGGTATATCCGCACCGCGGTTTCCGAGGAGCTCGAGCGCGACTACGTGCGCACCGCGCGCTCTACCGGTGCGAGCATGACGCAGGTGGTGCGCGAGCACGTGCTTCGCAACGCCGCGCTGCCGGTGCTCACGGTGGTGGGGATCCAGCTGTCCGCGCTGGTGGTCAGCGCCGTGGTTGTGGAGCAAGTCTTCGCCATCCCCGGCCTTGGCTCTTTCCTGCTGGACTCGGTGCGCAACCGCGATATCACAGCGGTGCAGTCCACGATGATGCTGCTGGTGGCGTTTACGCTACTGGTCAACGCGCTCGTGGACATCGCCTACGGGGTCGTTGACCCGCGTGTCAGGAGGGCGAAGTGAACCCGAAACGAATAGCTGGGTGGATAACGCTGGGGGCCATCGTGTTCGTGGCGGTGCTCTCCCTAGTGTGGACGCCCTACGACCCGCTGCAGGCCATGCCGGCGCAGCGCCTCGCCGCACCAAGCGCTACGCACTTGCTCGGCACCGACGAGCTGGGCCGCGATCTACTCTCGCGCATCATGATGGGCGCGCGCTACACCGTTGCTGCGAGCGCAGGTGCCGCCGCGCTCTCCCTGCTCGTGGGCGTGCCACTCGGGGTGCTCGCGGGCATGCGACGCTCCTGGACGGAGCGCGCCGTCATGGGCGGCAGCGACGTGCTCATGGCGTTTCCGGCGCTGCTGCTGGCCATCGCGTTGACCGCTGCATTCGGCGCCAGCATGTGGATCGTGGTGCTCGCCCTTGGCATCGCGGGTATCCCCGGGTTCGTTCGGGTCTCGCGGGTAGCCACGCTTCGCGTGATGTCCCAGGACTACATCCTGGCCGCGCGCCTGAACAAGGTGCCTGGGATTATGGTGGCGTGGCGCCACGTGCTGCCGAACATCCTGCCGGTGGTCATCACCCAGATCGCGGTGGCGTTTTCCATGGCGGTGCTGGCCGAGTCGGGCCTGTCCTTCCTCGGTTTCGGTGTGCAGGCGCCCTTTGCGTCCTGGGGCCGGATGCTGCAGGCCAGCCAGCCTTACCTGGCCACAGCCCCGCACCTTGCGCTGTGGCCGGCGCTGGCCATCGCGCTGACGATTCTCGCGTGCAACGTAGCAGGAGGCCACCGTGATCAACGTTTCTAACCTCCGCATCGAGGGCCTGCTGCACGGCATCAGTTTCACGCTCGAGCGCGGCCAGCGCCTCGGCATCATCGGCGAGTCCGGGTCCGGCAAGTCACTCACGGCGCTGTCCATCATGGGGCTCACGGACCTCCCCGCGGAAGGCTCCATCACCGTCGACGGCGTCGAAATGATCGGCACCTCCGAGCGGACCCGCCGCCGCGTGCGCGGCTCTCGCGTCGCAATGGTCTTCCAAGAACCCATGACGGCACTCGACCCGCTCAAGAAGATCGGCAAGGTCGTGCCGCGGCACCTGCTGCAGGAAGTCGGCGTCGACCGCCCCGAGGCTTACCCGCACGAGCTCTCCGGCGGGCAGCGCCAGCGCGTGCTCATCGCGCTTGCCCTCGCCGGCGACCCCGATTTCTTGCTTTGCGACGAGCCCACCACCGCCCTTGACGTCACCGTCCAACGCCAGATCCTGGACCTCATCGACGCCGTGGTCCGCCGCCGCGGCATGGGGCTGCTGTTCATCTCCCACGACATGCCGGTGGTCAGGCACATGACGCAGGAAGTTCTGGTGTTTCGCGCTGGGTCGATCGAGCCGACGGACAGCGCCTACTCGCGCAAACTGCTCAACCCGACGCTGCCCACGCTCGCGACTGCGCCACGCGAGGTAGGCGCGCCCGTGGTCACGCTTCGCGACGTCTCCGTCACCCGCGGCACCACCAAAGCACTACGCAACGTGAACCTGGAGGTCCGCCGGGGCGAGCGCATCGGCATCGTGGGCGGTTCTGGCTCCGGCAAGACCACCCTCCTGCACGTCATCGCGGGCTTGCGCGGCGTCGACTCCGGGGAGGTCCGCATCAACGGCGGCTGCCAGATGGTGTTCCAGGACCCCTACTCTTCCCTGGACCCGCGGATGCGGGTCGGGGCGTCGGTGGAGGAGGCGGGCGTCGATACGCGGCGGGCCCGCGAGGTGCTTGCCGCGGTGGGCCTCGAGGGCACCGAGCGACGCTTGCCCCGCGAGTTCTCCGGCGGGCAGCGCCAGCGCATCTCTATCGCGCGCGCGACCGCCGCCACCCCCGATATCCTGCTTGCGGACGAGCCCGTCTCCGCCCTCGACGCCACCCTGCGTAACCAGGTGCTCACCCTGCTCGACGAGCTCGCCTCCACCCTCGTGTTCGTCTCCCACGACCTCGGCGTGGTGCGCGCGCTGTGCCCTCGCACGATCGTGATGCACGAGGGCGAAATCGTGGAGGAGGGCCGCACGCAGGACGTCCTGCGTAATCCGCAGCACGAATACACGCGGCGCCTCATCGACAGCATGTTTTAGGCGCTACTGTGGGTGGGTATGAAGATCGTAGTAGTTGGTTCCATTAACGCAGACCTCACCGTCAACGTTGCCCGCCACCCTAACCCGGGCGAAACCCTACTGGGCGAAGGCGGCGGGCTCACCGCCGGAGGCAAGGGCGCCAACCAGGCGTGCGCAGCCGCGAAGCTGGGCGCGCATGTGGCGCTAGTCGGCGCGGTTGGTAAGGACTCGAACGCGGCACCGGCGCTCGCGCTCCTGGAGGTCGCGGGTGTGGACCTCACCCACGTCGAGCAGAAAGAGGAGGTCACCGGCCTTGCTGTGATCACCGTGGCCGCCGATGGCGAGAACACCGTCCTGGTCGTGCCCGGCGCGAACGCCGAGGTGGACGCGAACCACGTTGAGCGCCACGTCGCCGCCATCGAGGACGCCTCACTCGTGTTGCTGCAGGGCGAGATCCCCGCGGACGGCTTCGCCAAGGCGGTCGAGCTGGCGCAGGCCCACGGTGCGCGCGTCGTGGTCAACCTTGCCCCCGTCGTGGAGGTGGACCGCGCAGCACTGCTCGCCGCCGACCCGCTGCTCGCCAACGAGCACGAGGCCGGCCTCATCCTCGAGCAGCTCGGCGTCTCCCCGCAGGAGCCCCCGGAGCAGCTGGCCCAGCAGCTTCTCGACGCCGGCTTCGCCTCCGTCGTGCTCACCCTCGGTGCGGCCGGGGCGCTCATCGCCGACGCGGATGGGTTGCGCCCGGTGGCCACGCCTCGGGTGGAGGCCGTCGACACGGTTGGCGCTGGTGACGCGTTCGCGGGCGCGCTGTGCCACCGCCTGGTTGAGGGCGACACCCTGGACGAGGCCGCGAAGGTCGCGGCGAAGGTCGGCGCGATCGCTGTAACGAAGCCCGGCGCGCAGCCCTCCTACCCGAGCGCCGTCGAGCTAGACGCCTACGATTTCTAACAGCGCACCCAGCACGGTCTCGCCGTGTCTGCGCAACCCGTCGTGCTGCATCTGGTCGTTTTCCCACACGTTGATGCCGAGTGCCTCGGCGGTCTCGAGGGAGAACTGGCGCGGCACGTACATATCCTGCGTATAGACGGCCGCCGCGGTCCGAATCCCGTGGTCGGCTGCGTTGAACCCTGCAGCCCCGGCGTAAAGGTTGGGCCAATCGTCCTTGGCCGCCAGCTCGTGCGCTGCCTGTTTGAAGGGGCGCAGCGCCGGGTCCTCGTCGAATTGGAACGGGAAGACGTGCTCGCCGGTGAGCAACCCTTCGCCGGCGCCGAAGCCGGGAGTGCGCTCGGCGACGCGCTGCGCCGACCACGCGGTCGCACCCGGTACGGTACCGCCGTAGATGGATTCGTGGATCACCCCGTAGAGCGGGCCAGACTCGTAGCTGACCAGCGCGCCGATCTGCGCAAGCACGTCCGTGCGCATCGCACCATTCGGGTGGAAGGGGGCCTCGAGCAGCGCCGCGATCGTGCCTGCGCCGCCCTCCTGCCCCAACAGCGTGCCGATGGTCCGGAAACGCCGCGCGCTCAGCCGCTCCCCGGTTGGCAGGAACTCCTCGCGCTGCTCGAGGTGCTCGCACACCTCCGCGATGCGCTCCTGCGCCCACGGCACTGCCTCGAAGAGCTCCTCGTGGCGGGCCCGCACGGTGGCGAACGTCGCCTCGTACACCTCGTCCACGCCCCTGCTGATCGAGGGCAACCCACCCGTAAACAGCGCCGCACGCAGCGAGTCCGGGTAGCGCAGCATGTAGTGCACCAGGCAGAACCCGCCGAAGGACTGGCCCAGCACGTCCCACTGCGCCAGCCCCAGCGTGCGGCGCAGCGCTTCCGCGTCGTCCACGATGACGTCGGCGCGAAGACGGGTGAAGTCGATGGTGGCGTCGCCAAGCATGGCGCGATCGATGCGGGAGGAGCGGCCCGTGCCGCGCTGATCCAGCAGCACCACCTGGTAGCCGCGCTTGGTGGCGTACTCGATCCACTCGAAGCGCTCGCGTGGGCTCGGGAAACCTGGGCCGCCCTGGAGGAAGAGCAGCGCCGGCGCGTCCTTCGCGGTCGTGGCGCTGCGCACGATGCGCGCGAACAGCTGCACCCCCTCGCGCTCGAAGGGGACATCAACGCAGTGGAGAGAGGAAGCAAACAGAGACATGGCCCTCATGCTATACCCCCACTAGCATTGGGAGCCGTGACGCAACCACTGTTTTTTCATTCCCAGCACAATCCGGCCCACGGAGGCATCCCAGTTGTTGCCCCGTGGTTCGCACAGACCCTCGGCGAGCAGATGCACGGCTGGGCAACCAGCCTCGAGTGGCAACACGACGGCGACACGATGCGCGTGAGCCACGACAACTTCCACCTCGTCTTCCGCAGCCAGCTTGACGACGCCCGCTCGCGCTTCGAACTGACCATCACCAACGGGGCGACCACCCCGCGGCCCGTCCAGATCGCGCTGCACCCCTACTGGGCCTGCGACGCGGCAACCGCGGAGCTCTCGGGTGTCCAAGGCTCCCGCTTCCTCGACAAAACCGACGGCGAGTTGAAGACGGTGGAGGGCCCGCTGCGCTTCGGCAACGAAACCGACGCCGTGATTGCCGGAGCGACCAGCGCCGTCCTCCGCGACGCCACGCGCGAGCTCACGTTTACCTGCACCGGCACCGACCACCTCGTGGTGTGGAACCCCGGCCCCGACGTCTGCCGCGACGCCGAGGACCTCGGCGACGACGACTGGGCGCACTTCGTGTGCGTGGAGCCAGCGCTGCTCGGCGAAGACCGCCGCGGCGTGACCCTGATCCCGGGTGCTTCCGCGAGCATCGCGCTGGAGGTCGCCGTTGCAGCCCTACCCTGAGTACCACCTCCTCGCCGCTGAACGGCCGTGGTGGCGCGCGCTCATAGAGGCGCTGCTGCTCGTAGCGTTCTTCCTCACGCTGACGCTGGCTGCCTTCTTCTTCCTGGACGCCACCGGCGACATGGAATCTCAGCTGGCCATCGTGCTCAGCCTTGCGCTGACGCTGCCGGCGGCGTTCCTCGCAGCACGGGTGGCCGGACGCGATCCGGCGCTGCTCGTCAGCGTGGCGGGCCGCGTGCGCTGGCCAATCGTGCTTCGCAGCAGCCTGGTCATGCTGGTACTGTTCGGCCTGACCACGCCGTGGGAAGACATCGACCTCACGCCAATCCTGCTGATGTACGTGCTCATCACGCCGTTTCAGGCGGCGTCGGAAGAGTTCATGTTCCGCGGCGCTATCCCCCAGATCGTCGGCACGTGGGTGCGCTCGCCGTGGGTGGCGTACGCGGTACCGGTCATCCCCTTCGTGGCGTTGCACGAGTACAACTGGATCGGACTTACCGACATCCTCGTGTTCACCATCTGCGTCTCCGCCCTTGTCTGGTACACCGGCGGACTCGAGGCCGCAGTGGTGATGCACGCGTTTAATAATATCTCTGTTTTCTTCATCGAACCCGACGCCAGCCCCACCGAGCTTGGGTGGGTTGACCTGGCGTTTTCTTCCGCATTCACCATCGGTACAACGCTGCTCCTCCTGGCTATCAACCGCCGAAAACGTCCGGACCCAACTAGCCATATCGTCCCGGATGCGGTTAACTAAGAGACTCACAATCTCAAGGAGCACCTCATGTCCAGCACCAATGCTGCACCCGCCTACCCCGACGACATGCACCCCGGACTCGTCCCCGGGATCAGCGTAGAAGAACAACGCAACCGATTCGGGGTGGACAAACTCGTCTTCGGTGTCACAGCGGTGCTCATCGTCGCGTTCATCATTTGGGGCATCGCCGCCCCAGACACCGTCGGCGAAGTCGCCGGCAACGCACTGAACTGGGGCATGTACAACTTCGGCTGGCTGTTTAACATCATCATGTCCGGCTGCGTCGTCCTGATGCTCGTCATCGCGTTCTCACGCTTCGGCACCATCAAGCTCGGCAAGGACGACGAGGAACCGGAGTACTCCTTCTTCTCCTGGATCGCCATGATGTTCGCGGCAGGTATTGGCGTCGGCATCTTCTTCTTCGGCCCCTCCGAACCCCTCAACCACTACATCACCCCACCACCGCTGACTGTCGACGCCGAAACCCCCGAAGCCCTGCACCAAGCCATGGCGCAGTCCCACTTCCACTGGGGCGTTTCGCCGTGGTCGGCCTACGCGCTCGTCGGCGGTGCACTCGCCTACTCGACGTATCGACGCGGCCGCGTCTCCCTCCTGTCCTCCATCTTCACCCCACTGACCAAGGGTGGGGCGACATGGACCAGCAAGATCGTCGACATCCTCGCGATCGTCGCCACCCTCTTCGGCACAGCGGCATCCCTCGGCGTTGCGTCCCTGCAGATCACCGAGGGCGTGTCCATCGTCGGCGGCATCGAAGTGTCCACCGGCGTGCTCATCGCCATCATCATGCTGCTGTCAACCGGCTTCATGATCTCCGCCGTCTCCGGCGTGTCCAAGGGCGTGCGCATCCTCTCCAACATCAACATCACCCTGACACTGGGCGCGATCTTCTTCGTGTTCGTCACCGGCCCGACCCTGTTCCTCACGAACCTGATCCCGTCCGGCACGATCGCGTACGTCGACAAGTACATGGACATGGCGTCCCGTTCGCTGACCTGGGGCACGGAAACCCTCGACTTCCAGTCGGCCTGGACCGCCTTCTACTGGGCATGGTGGATCGCGTGGACCCCGTTCGTCGGCATGTTCATCGCCCGCATCTCCCGCGGCCGCACGCTGCGACAGTTCGTCATCGTCACCATCGTCGTACCGACGACCGTGCTCATCCTCGCGTTCACCATCTTCGGCGGCACCACCATCTCCTTCAACCGGGACAACATCCCAGGTTTCGACGGCACCAGCTCCACCGAAAGCATCCTCTACGCCATGTTTGAGCAGCTACCGCTGTACAGCATCACCTCGGTGCTCCTGATCGTCATCCTCTCGATCTTCTTCATCACCTCTGCCGACTCCGCCTCCGTCGTCATGGGCACCATGTCCTCCAAGGGCGACCCGGCACCGAAGAAGCTCATCGTGTTGTTCTGGGGCGCCTGCATGATGGGCATCGCCGTCGTCATGCTGCTCACCGGCGGCGAAGACGCGCTGTCCGGCCTGCAGTCCCTGACCATTCTCTCCGCGCTGCCCTTCTCCGTCATCCTGATCTTCATCGGCATCGCCTTCCTGCGGGATCTCTCCACCGACCCACTCGCAATCCGCAACACCTACGCGCGCTCCGCAATGCGCGCCGCCGTCATCAAGGGCCTCGAAGAATACGGCGACGACTTCGAACTCACCGTCAACCAAGCCGACGAAGGCAAGGGCGCCGGCGCCGACTTCGACTCCACCGCCGCCCACGTCACCGACTGGTACCAGCGCACCAACGAGGACGGCGAAAACGTCGGCTACGACTACGAAACCGGCACCTGGGCCGACGGATACGAAGCCGAAGACTCCGATTCTGAGTCTGAGTCTGAGTCTGGGTCCAAGAAGGACTAGCTCGGCAGGGCGCCGACCAGCTCGGCTCATCAGAGCCCTTTGCGCAAATGGGAGTAACAGGATTGTAGTAATCCGGATTTTGGGAGCCGAAAAAGGGATTACTACCATCCTGTTACTACCTTTTAGGTTTTACGGCCGAGCCTCACCTCATCGATGCAGCACCCCGGGCAGCTTCAACATACCCGTGTGCAGCCCGAACGCGACAGCACCACCGATCAACACCGCCAAGATTCCGAGCACGATACCAACGATGTTGCCCGTCGAAGAGCCTGACATAGGTGCTGCCGTCGGTTTCGCTTGAACAGTCATTTTCGTTTCGTTGCCCGCAACATCACGAACCTTCACGACGTCCCCCGCACGCAACGGCCGCGACAACCGAAGACTCCACCTCTTTTTGCTATTCGCTTGCACAGGCGACTCGCCCTGACCTGTTACCGACACTGTTAGCCTCTGACCCGCATAGTCAGCGCCACCCCGGAGCTCTGTCAGCCCCTCAACGAGGGCGTCCAAAGTCGGTGCGTTCGTTGTCCGCGGGGCGGACGGCTTGGTCGTTGCAGTTGTTCGCTGGGCGGACGGTTTGGTGGTCATGGTTGTCCGCGGCGCGGAACTTTCAGCACTCGACGAAGCAGGCCTAGTTGTCCGCGGCGTGGACTTCGGAGCCGACGTCGTAGCCGATGGTCTTGTCGTTGCGGTTGTCCGCGGGGCGGACGGCTTGGTGGTCGCGGTTGTCCGCGGGACGGACGGTTTGGTGGTCATGGTTGTCCGCGGCGCGGAACTTTCAGCACTCGACGAAGCAGGCCTAGTTGTCCGCGGCGTGGACTTCGGAGCCGACGTCGTAGCCGATGGTCTCGTCGTTGCGGTTGTCCGCGGGGCGGACGGCTTGGTGGTCGCGGTTGTCCGCGGGACGGACGGTTTCGTGGTCATGGTTGTCCGCGGCGCGGAACTTTCAGCACTCGACGAAGCAGGCCTAGTTGTCCGCGGCGTGGACTTCGGAGCCGACGTCGTAGCCGATGGTCTCGTCGTTGCGGTTGTCCGCGGCGCGGAACTTTCAACGCTCGGCTGAACAGACGTAGTTGTCCGCGAGGCGGACGGCTTGGTGGTCGCGGTTATCCGCGGCGTGGAACTTTCAACGCTCGGCTGAACAGACGTAACAGACGTAGTTGTCCGCGGCGCGGACTGCTTCGTGGTTGCAGTTGTCCGCGGGGCGGACGTCGTTGGCTTCGGCGGTACCACGCTTGGTACCACGCTTGGCACCACACTCGGCGCCGAACTCGACGGCGTGGCCTCAGCCTCAGCCGCGGACACTGTCACAGCGGCAGTAACCGTCTCGGTGGACTGGTCCGGGTAGGTAACCAAAACCCGGACGTCGTGGCGCCCGGCTTTTGTCCCGGCGGGCGG
Organism: Corynebacterium pseudogenitalium; assembly: GCF_024453815.1. Classification (NCBI taxonomy): domain Bacteria; kingdom Bacillati; phylum Actinomycetota; class Actinomycetes; order Mycobacteriales; family Corynebacteriaceae; genus Corynebacterium; species Corynebacterium pseudogenitalium. The sequence goes on from NZ_CP072934.1 coordinate 1,756,065, forward strand.
GGTTACGGTGAGGGATCCATCGGCGGACACGGTGACCCAATCTTGTGTGTGGGCGTCGCGGGCGAAGCTGACGTCGTCAGGCGCGGGACGACCTGTGGGAGCGAGTGTGGGTGCCGGCGCCGTGGTGCGCTTCCCTGCTTCGACGGTGATTGGCTGCCATTCCGGCTGGTAGTCCTCGGCGAGTGGTTTGGCGCTGACTGCGAATTGCGCGGAGTCCACAATTTGGGACTCGAGCATCAATCGACCCTGGAAGGTGGTGCCGTCGGGGGTGTCGTCGGGGACGGTGAAGGAGCAGCTGTTGAGGTTGTCGTCGTTGCAGGCACCGACGATTTCGCCTCGCGCGTTGGTCCACTCGATGTCGGCGGACTGGCCAAGTGCGGAAACCATTTCTACGAAGGGGTGCACGTCGGCTCCAGGCGCGGCGCGGTGCAGGCCGGTGGAGGCGCTGAGGTGGAGGCGGGGGTCGGAGGCGTCGGGGACGAGGGCGAAGTGGACGCCGTCGGCGGCGAAGATGCCTTCCGCGCGATACTGGGCCGCCGGGAGTACGGAGTGTTCGCCAGCGGGGCCAAACATCGGCACGGACCATCCCGAGTATGCCGGGAGCACCTGCTGCGTTGGCCCGGAGTGCTTCGAGCCTGCGACGACGAAGCCGTACAGCGAGTCTTCGGTTACGCGTCCGCTGAATCGCACGGTGTAGTGGCCGTGCTCGACCTTTGCCATCACGGTTTCAGCGATCGCTTCGGGGTATTCGCGCAGGTATGCGGCCTGTGCGCGGGAAAGCTCGGCAGGGTCTGCGATGTCGCCGGTGGCCTCCCTCAGCTTTTCGACGCCCTCTTCGCTCAACCGGCTCATCACCACGTAGTGGCCGTCGCCATCTTGGCCTTCAGTTTTGCGCGGGAATCCGTCTTCCTGGTTGATGCTGGACCAGTACACCACGCCGGAGACTGAGTACTGTGGCCGATCTCCGGCAGGGCCGTGCTCGTCGAGTTTCCACTCAGCGCGCGGGCGGGCGAACGCGAAGGGGGCGTCGGCGGTGGCGGGTTGTTCGGCGGCGTAGATGTGGGCGTGCGTCAGTGCGGAGCCTTCGATGACTTTGGCGCCGAGTAGTTCGTCGGTGTCGGGGCTCATGAATCCGACACCGGAGCCTGGTCCCTGACGCAGCGTGACTAGGGTGTTGCCGGCGGGCCCTTGTTGGTTGGGGCGCAGCCACAGCTTGTAGCGGGTACGTTTGCCTCCAGATTCCGGGGCGAAACGGTGCAGGGCGCCTTCGGAGTCAACCCAGTCGAGGTTGTCGAAGACGAAGTAGCCTTCTCCCGGAGGGGTGCCGTCGGCAAGTGTGTGGGTGCTCGCAGTGAACACTGGCGACGCCGGGGACGTGTTGTCCATCCACTGCAGGTAGACGGTGTAGCCGTTTCCGAGTCCCTGCTGTTGCGCATTCAGCGAGTAGGCGTCCGTGGCCAGCACTGCGCGGCCCTGCACGACTCCCTGCACCTGCTGCTGCTCGATCTGCTCCAGCGAGGTGACGCGGCCGGCGGCGATGGCGTCATTTTCAGTTTGTGCCTGCTCTACAGCGGGGTGCGGGTCCGCCGCGAGAGCGGGCGCGTCGTTAAGCGCGAGTGAGCAGATGATGGTTCCGGCGATCAGCGCACGTCGGCGGGCGGCGCGGGACGCTCCAAAGTTTCGCATGAGGGGTGTCCTTTCGGAGGCAATAAAATCGCCCTGATGCTACTTCAAAGTTTCTCGAAAACACGCATCCTAATTAGCCCGACAAAAACATATGAAACACGGTAGACAATTCTCCCGCCTGCACATTTACGAGCCGTCACGCCGTAGCCCATACAGTACATTTTCGACACCTGGCCACAAACAGGCGTCGCACACTAATGAAACTTCAAGGTCACAAAAACATCCACCGCACACTCGCGCGGTGGATGCATCACAAAGGATATAGACCGTAAAATGTGTGGTGATTTCCACCACACTCGGCGCTGAGGGGCTACGCCTCGTCGGTCGACAGCGCTGCCACGAATGCCTCCTGCGGCACGGTGACCGAGCCGATCGCCTTCATACGCTTCTTGCCGGCCTTCTGCTTCTCCAGCAGCTTGCGCTTACGCGAAATGTCGCCGCCGTAGCACTTGGACAACACGTCCTTACGCAGCGCACGGATGTTTTCGCGCGAGATGATCTTCGAGCCAATCGCCGCCTGCACGGGGACCTCGAACTGCTGGCGTGGGATGAGTTCCTTGAGCTTCTTGGTCATCTTGTTGCCGTACCACTGCGCGGAGTCCTTGTGCACGATCGCGGAGAACGCGTCCACGGGGTCGCCCTGCAGCAGGATGTCCACCTTGACCAGGTCCGCTTCCTGCTCGCCGGCGTCCTCGTAATTCAGGGAGGCGTAGCCCTTGGTGCGGGACTTGAGCATGTCGAAGAAGTCGAAGATGATCTCGCCGAGCGGCATGTAGTAGCGCAGCTCGACGCGGTCCTCCGAGAGGTACTCCATGTTCTTCATGGTGCCGCGCTTCGACTGGCACAGCTCCATCGTGGTGCCAACGAACTCCTGCGGGACGATGATCGTCATGTTGACGATCGGCTCATACACCGCCTGCAGCTTGCCACCTGGCCAGTCGGATGGGTTGTGCACCATCTGCTCTGAGCCGTCCTCGGCGATCACGCGGTAGGTGACCGACGGCGCGGTGGAAATCAGGTCCAGGTCGAATTCGCGCTCGAGGCGGTCGCGGGTGATCTCCATGTGGAGCAGTCCCAGGAAGCCGCAGCGGAAACCGAAGCCCAGCGCCACGGAGGTCTCTGGCTCCCAGGTCAGGGAGGCGTCGTTAAGCTGCAGCTTCTCCAGCGACTCGCGCAACGCCGGGAAGTCCTCCTGTGAGACCGGGAACAGGCCCGAGTACACCATCGGCTTGACCTCCTCGAAGCCGTCGAGTGGCTCCTCTGCCCCCTTGTTAGCCCAGGTCACGGTGTCGCCGACGCGGGTTTCGCGCACATCCTTCACGCCGGTAATCAGGTAGCCGACCTCGCCGGGGCCGAGCCCCTTTGTCTTCTTCATGGTTGGAGAGACCACGCCGATCTCGAGGATTTCGTGGCGCACGCCGGTATTCATCATCTGCACCTGCTGGTTCGGCAGCAGCTTGCCGTCCATCATGCGGATGTAGGTAACGACGCCGCGGTAGGTGTCGTAGACGGAGTCGAAGATCAAGGCGCGGGCCGGCGCATCGGCGTCAAACTCTGACGATGGTGCCGGGATTAGTTCGACGACCTTATCCAGAAGCTCCGGGACGCCTTCACCTGTCTTGCCGGACACGCGCAGCACGTCCTCCGGCTCGCAGCCGATAATGTTGGCGATCTCCAGCGCGTATTTCTCCGGGTCGGCTGCCGGCAGGTCGATCTTGTTGAGGACCGGGATGATTTCCAGGTCATTGTCCATGGCCATGTACAAATTCGCCAGGGTCTGGGCTTCGATGCCCTGGGCGGCGTCGACAAGCAAGATTGCGCCCTCACACGCCTCGAGAGCGCGCGAGACCTCGTAGGAGAAGTCGACGTGGCCCGGCGTGTCAATCATCTGCAGGACCATCTCCTGGCCCTCGTACTCGCCGGAGCGGGGCGTCCATGGCAGGCGCACGTTCTGGGCCTTAATAGTAATGCCGCGCTCGCGTTCAATATCCATATTGTCCAGGTACTGATCACGCATCTCACGGGCCTCGACGACATCAGACAGCTGCAAAATGCGGTCCGCGAGCGTGGATTTTCCGTGGTCAATGTGGGCAATAATGCAGAAGTTTCGGATCCGCTCCGGGTCCGTGAACGTGGTTTCCGCGAAATTTCGTTTTTGGGCAGCCATAATTGTGCCACTCTACCTCGCAGTGCCCCATTTCGAAACACAACCTTGCCCAGGCCAGGCAAAACACTTAAAGTTTGCACCATGGTTTTCTGGCGCAAGCTTCAACAGCAACGACGTGCCTCCCTCGAGGAGGGGCTCGCGCTGCTCAACGAGCGCCTCGGGCTCACCCCCGGCACCAAGACCCGCACCACCGCCACGCGTATCGACGTCCAACCTACGGAACAGCACGCCCGGAACCTGTATTACGGTCCGGACATGGACGGCAACGCCGAGCCCGGCGAGGTCGTGTGGGCGCTCGTGCCGTCGACTCCCCCGGAGGAACGCGCGATGCTCGTCGTCGGGCGCGACCACCACGATGTTCTTGCCCTGCTCATCCACTGCGGCGAGGAGCCGGTGTCGGACCCTGCGTCTGCCACTGAGGAGTGGCTCGGCATCGGCACCGGGGACTGGGACGCCTCCGGCCAGCCCGGCTGGCTGCGCCTGGACCTGCTGCTTGTCGTGCCGGAGGCAAGTATCCACCGGCGAGGCGCCACCCTCCCCGCTCGGCGCTTCGATCGCGTGGCGAACCGGCTGCGCGACACCTACCACTGGACCTAGTAAGCCTGCCACTTGCCCCGTTTCTCGTGGTGGGGTATCTTAGTCGAGTTGTTTGTATCCGGTTTCGGGTGCGTGATCTACGCGGGCAGGACCTTGGGTTCGCGTCAAGTTCAAAGCATTACGCAGTAACAGCCCGTTGCCGAATCTTCGACATTGCAATCGATACCAACTTATTTAAGAGGTGCACATTATGGCTAACATCAAGCAGCAGAAGAAGCGCGTTCTCACCAACGAGAAGCGTCGCGTTCGCAACAAGTCCGTCCGTTCCGCTGTCCGCACGGAGATCCGTAAGTTCCGTGAGGCTGTTGAGTCCGGCGACAAGGCTGCCGCTGAGAAGCAGCTGCGTTTCGCTTCCCGCAAGCTGGACAAGGCTGTGTCCAAGGGCGTGTTCCACCGCAACAACGCGGCGAACAAGAAGTCGAACATGGCTCGCGCTCTGAACAAGATGGCCTAAGCTTTTCGCGCAGAGCAATCCTGTGCCCCGGCTCCGTCCGGTGCGCAGGATTTTTTGCATTCGTAACATTGCTGGATCTGCTCTACGATACTGAATTTGTGAAGAACTATCGTCGTGCGCTTTGCGCAGCAGTAACAGCTACAACTCTGACGTTGGGCGCCGTCGCGGTGGCCCCTGAGCAGTCCGCCGTCACCCCTACCGCTCAGGCGCAGCAGATGCCTGACTTGCGTCAGCTCCAGAAGATGTTGAACCCGCAAAACATTCGGTTGGACCGGCTGGCGCTGCTCGTCGGCCTTGTCGCGGCCATTGTGATTTTGGGCCCGGTCACCGGCACGATCGGCTCCTCGCACGAGCCGGGCCGCCGCGGTTCCCAGGAGCGCCGCACCGTCAACGCTGATGGCCTGTCGCGCTCCTACAATGTGGTGTTGCCCTCGGGCTATGAGGAAGGAAAGTCCTACCCCGTCATCATTGGCTACGGCGGGTGGCAGCACACCGCCGACCAGATGCAGGGCTACGCCCACCTCGAGTCCGCGGCAGCCGGTCGCGCCATCGTCGTCTACGCCGAGGGCGAGTCCCAGGCCTGGGCGGGTGCGCCGTACGCCCGCACGTCGACGCGCGAGGACATTGCATACACCCGCGCGATTATCGACGACCTCGTCGAGAACTTCGGCGCCGACCGCAACCGCGTGAGCGCCGTCGGACTTTCCAACGGTGGCGGCATGGTGGCCTCGCTTGCCTGCCACGCCCCTGAGCTTGTCAACGGTATCGCCTCTGTGGCGGGCGCCTATTACAACCCGACCGTCGAGGGCTGCAAGAGCGGTTCCGTGCCGACGCTCATCATGCACGGCACCAACGACAACGTCGTCGGCTACGACGGCGGCACCCGCCACGGAGCCACGTTCCGCTCGGTCAACGACGTGTTCAACCTGTTCATGGACAAGAACGGCTGCATCGCGGGCTCCGCCACCGAGACCCGCCTGGGCAATGTCACCACGTTGAGCCCTGCCTGTGGCGCTCGAACTGAGCTGCAGCGCGTCGAAGGTGGCGGCCACACGTGGTTCACGGATCCATCTGCAAGTACCGCCACCGTGGACTTCCTGCTCAGCCTGCGCTAAGCAGACCACGCACCACGAGGAGCGCGCCAACAACGCAGAAGAAGCCGCCGGAGCCCATATCGATTGCGGGCCCGGCGGCTAGTAATTTGCGCCGCACCCGGTTCGTAGACACCACCTGCGTGAGCACGCCGAACAGGATGAACGAGCTGGCCCACAGCGACAGGATCACCACAATCTGCGTTGCCCACGACGGACTGGCTGGCAGCAGTGGCGCAATCATGGCGGACAACGCCAGCACGATTTTCGGGTTCGCCAGGTTCGTCGAAAGTCCCCGAACAAAGCTGGCTCGCAGGCTACCGAGCCTCTGCTCTGCTTCCTCGAGGGAAAGGGGTGGGTTGTGCCGGTCGCGCCAACCCTGGCGCACCGCGTTGATACCCATCCATACCAGATACGCTCCGCCGATCACCTGCACTACCTGCAGCGCGCGCGGCACGGCGGTCAGCAGCGCCGCCGCACCGAACACGGTCAGCGAGCACCACCACAGCACACCGAGCTGGATTCCGCACGTCGTTGCCCACGCGTGCGGCCGCGAGCGCGTCGCGGTACGCGTCACCAGGATGACGTCGGGCCCAGGCGCGGCCGCACCGACCAAGTTCAGACCGACAATGACCGCGAGATCTGCCGGCGCGATCACCGCTGCGTGCCCTGAAGCAGGTCGATGAGGTCCTCGCGACCGAACATGCTCGCTGTGTCGATGGCGTTTGGGGTGCCGATGGTGGCGTCGGCACCCGCGTTGATAAGTGCGCGGGCGATATCGTCTTCCTTCTTGAAGATCGCCCCTGCCAGCGGGCTTTGCCCGCGCGCGTTCAGCGCGTTGACGTCTGCGCCGCGCGCGATGAGCCCTTCGGTCAGGGCGAGGTGCCCGGAGTAGCTGGCGAGCATCAACAACGAGTTTCCGTCCTGGTTCGCCAGATTGACGTCGACGCCCTGGTCAACGTAATCGAGCAGGGTTGCCTCGCCGTCACGCGCCATCTGGAAGAGGCGGGCGGCGAAGGCTTGGACGTCTTCGGGGATCTCGTTTGGTTGCTGCGTCATAGTTTTCTTACGCTATCACGCGAGTTGGGCAATCCTGCGGACTGCTTCTTCCACCGCGTACTCCGGCTCCCCGCCATTGCCCTTCACCGTAGACTCCAGCTCAGCGACGATGATGACGGCTTGCGACACCGCATCACCCGACCACTGGCGCGCAACGTTCATGGTCTTCTTCACCACAAAGGGGTGCATCCCGACCGTTCGCGCGAGCTGGTCCGGGTTACCCCGCACCCCGTACAGCTTGGCGATGTCCCCGACCTTGTGCGCGAGCGCCGCCGCGATCGCCACCGGACTCGTGCCGAGCTGCAGTGCCCGGCGTGTGGAGGCGAGCGCGCGGTCGGCGCGCCCGGCGATGGCCTGCTCTGCGATGTCGAAGCCCGCGACTTCCGCCACGCCCGTGTAGTAGTTGCGCACAGCGTTTACGTCGACTTCCCCGTCGGTGTCCGCCACGAGCTGGCTCACCGCGCTGGCGAGTTCCCGCAGGTCAGAACCGACGGATTCGAGCAGCGCAGCGACAGTGTCCGGGGTTGGGCGCTGCCCGTAGCGCCTAAACTCCTGGGTGAGCCACGAGTGTCGGTCGCGGTCGCGCAGCGGGTTCGCGCGGTGGACCTCGGCGATCTTCTCGAACTTCTTCACATAGGCTTTTTGACGCCCACCTCCGGAGTGCTCGATGATCAGCGTCATACCGGGCGCCGGGTCCACGCAGGCGCGCAGCAGGATCTCGAGCGGTTCCTTGCCTGCCAGCTCGGTGTTCTTGATCAGCACGATGCGTTCCTCGGCGAACAGTGACGGGCTCGTTGCCATGGCCAGCTCGCCTTCGGTGACGTCGCCTGCGCGCAGGGTGGTGCGCTCCGCAGCTGGGCTGAGCTGGGCAATGATGGCTTTGGTGGCGCGTTCGGCGAGGAACTCGTCTTCCCCGAGGACCAGGTGCACTGGGTTGAGCATGCTTCTTAGCGTAGCTGTTGCCTCCCATCTGCGTAGAGGACGGGCACTGCTCCCCGGTTGGGGAAGATGACGGGGATGCCGTCCGGGGTTGCTGCCGGGCGCTTGGGTGCGCTGCCTTCCTCGAGTACCACGACGAGCTCGGTGCCTGACGGGATGGGAAGGATGTCGTCTTTGGTGGCCACGACGTGGCTGCGGAGCGTCGCGGGATCCACAACGGTGCCTCGTGGCCACGCGATACAAACGCTTGCTACCACCGCGCAGGTCAGGCACAGCGCCAATGTCCGGCGGCGCCACGGCACAAGCAACAGCACGGCGACCACCCACCCATAGCCGATAAGCACCGTCACCGGGTTCGCAGCGACTGTCGCGGCGGGCAGCGCCGCTCCACGTTCAGCCACGGTGTGGACCCACCAGGTCAGCGGGGAGATCACCCACAGCACGATCGCCTCAAGACCTCCCGGCAGCACCGCCAGCATCACCGCGCACAGCCCGAGCACCGTCACCAGGGGCGTGACGGGGGCCACCAGCACGTTCGCGCCAACAGAGACCAGCGAGACCTGGCCCGCCATCGCGGCCACGAGCGGCATCGTCGCAACGTCTGCGGCGATGGCGACCGCGACGGCGCGTACGAGGATGTCCGGCAACGCCGTCGGTGCGAGCGCCCTGTAGAACAGCGGGAAGAGCACCACGATGCCGACGGTCGCAGCCACCGACAGCGCAAACCCGTAGTGCAGCGCCAGGTCGGTATCGAAGAAAATGAGCGCAATCACCGCCAGGCACAACGCGTGAATGACCTCCGTCTGGCTCGATGAGACGACCGCGACGAGCCCCACCAGCCCCATCACCGATGCCCGCAGCACGCTCGGCTCCGGCCCAACGAGCAAGGCGAAAACCGCCAACGCAGCACCCGCTGCAACGAGCCTGCCATAGAGCCCGATGCGCAGCGCTGCAGCTACTACCACGGCGAACGTCGTCACGATGGCAACGTTCGAACCCGATACCGCCGAGAGGTGCGATAGCCCGGTAGCGATGTACGCCTGCTGCTCCGACGCCCCCTGCATCGAGGTATCGCCCAGCACCATGCCCGGGATGAGGCCCTGCGAGTGTTCCCCGACGTGCTCGCGCACCGCATCGGCGAACGTCGCCCGCACGTGCTGCGCCCACCCGGTTGCCCCCGTCGGCCCGGCCAACGGCTCGACCGTGCCATTTACCGCCCACGGGTTCACGCCCGCCCGCGAAGACTCCGACACGGTGCCGTCCACCCGCACCGTCGCACCACTGACCACCCCATCGGGGACGCCGCCGCGGACGAACACCGGCAGCTCCGCGCCACCGCTCCCGGCGCGCACGCGTACCAGCATCCCGCCAGAGGCAAGCTCCTTTGGGGCAGCCGTCACGGTGGCCTCCACCGGCAGGCGCAACGTCCCCGCCCGCGCCACCGCGATGCGGACCCAGGCCACCACGACGGCCGCCACGCCACCGGAACCGGCCAGCACCGCCTGGCCCACCGCACGCGCACACCCGCACAGCACCACCGCCGCGACAACCACCGCGAACCCGGCCCACGGCGCGAGGGCAACAGTCATGATCGTCGCTATCCAGACGCACAGCGCTGTGGGCACCAGCCGAAGCTCCTGCACCGCTTACAGCCCCACCAGCGGCGCAATCGCCTCAAACTTCGCAGGGCCAATCCCCTTGACCTGCATCAGATCCTCGACCTTCTGGAACGGACCGTTCGCCTCCCTGTGCGCGATAATCGCCGCCGCGGTCGCCTCCCCCACCCCGGGCAGCGTGACCAGCTCCGCGGCCGACGCCCCGTTGAGCGAAATCTGACCTGTCGCCTCCACAGCACCACCACCATCCCCACCCGGCACGGCAGGGCCTTCACCGATTGCGACGACGTGGAGCTGTTGGCCGTCGACAAGCACTTGAGCGAGGTTCAACTGCAGCAAGTCCGCGTGGTCGAGCGGCTGCGCAATATCCAGCGCATCCGCCACGCGGGAACCCTGGTTCAGCGTCACCAGCCCAGGATTTGCCACCTCCCCCACCACCGCAACCACCACGCGCTCCGGCACATCGGTCGCAGTAGCAACGTTTTCCCAAACAGGTGCGTCCTCCTCCGCAACGTCCGGGCCGCGGACCTGCACCACCGCCCACAGCACCAGTAGGCTCATCACAACCCCCATCACCGCGGCCGCCGGCTTCACCGGAACGTGCACGCGAGGAGTCGGGTACTTCACCTGCAGCAGCGCCTCCTCACCAGTCGGGCGCGTAAGCTCTTGAATCCGTTCAATGACCTGCATAACCACAGGCTAAAACCGGCGTTCTCGCCCCAACAGACCAAGCAAACCCGCTGTGGACAACCCCCAAACCGCACACCCCGTGCAGGCTACTTCTCCACAGCCGCAGCCAACCCCCTTGACAGCGCCGCTACGTGCGCGAACCAAACACGACCGACAGCCCGATCGCGCCGGGCCCGGTGTGCGCAGCAAGCACATCGACCATTGGCTCCACCAGCACCCGCGAGTGCCGCGGCAGCACCTCATCAAGCATGCCCGCCAGCTGCTGCGCGGACTCTTCCGCGTCCGCATGCTGCACCGCAGCAAACACCGGCTGGGAATCCGCACGCTCCAAAACAAGCTCCGTGAGCTTGGAAAACGCCTTCGTCTGGGTGCGAGTCTTGCCTGCTAACTCGAGCTTGCCGTTGTGCATCCGCAGAATCGGCTTCGTTGCCAGCAACGCCGCCGACAACACCGCAGTCCCCGTGGAAATCCTGCCAGACTTGCGCAACCAGTCCAGCTGGTGCAGGTAGCACCACGTCTCCGAGCGCTTCAGCGTGGACGAGGCCATCGCTTCTACCTCGTCGAGGCTCGCCCCCTCGCGCGCGACGGTCGCCGCCGCCATCGCTGCCGCCCCGACCGCCATACCAACGGTACTGGTGTCGAGCACCCGCACGTTCCCCGGAAACACCCCCGAAGCAGAAACCGCCGCGGACCAGGTGGAAGAAAAGTGCTTCGACAGGTGTAGGGCTACCACGCCATCGTCCCCAGAGCGCTCGATCTGGCGCCCGTACGCGGCGGCGAGCTCGACTGCGGACAGCCCGCTCGTCGACACCTCGTCGTCCTCAGACTGTTCCATGACGTGCAGCGGGAGCACCGTAATGTCGAGCTCACTGGCAATATCAGCTGGCAAACCCGCCGAGGAATCAACAACAACCCGTACCGCCATCTAGACCGTCAACCCCTGGTTCCACGCCTCGAGGTACCACTGCACGCCAGTGTCCGGCTCGCCGTAGCGCGGCAACGCCTGCAGCTGCGCAAAGTTCGCGTTACGCAGGCTCTTCATCATCGGGTACTGCGAGATCTCCAGGTCTAGCAGGCTCGACGTCAGCGCCGCGATCGTACCTCCGTGGGCGACAAGCAGCACCGCCGCGTCATCCCACTCGTCGAAGTGCTCCATCAACTCGTCAACAACCGGGCGTGCCCGTTGCGCGACGTCAATCCGGCTCTCGCCTTCCGGCGGCGCCCACGTTGGGGTATTGCGCCAGTGGGCGCGAACGCTGCCGTCGGCACCATCGACCTCGGCGTGTGTCTTGCCCTGCCACTGCCCGAGGTGCGTCTCGCGCAGGCGCGCATCATACGTCACCGGCAGCTCGAGGTGCTCCGCGACGATCTGCGCCGTGACTGCAGCCCTGCTCAGGTCCGAAGCCACAATCTTGGCGACGCCCATTTCTGTCAACACCGGCGCAATGTTTCGCGCCTGCTGCCTCCCCTCTTCCGACAACTCCGTGTCGAGTTGCCCCTGCATCCTCGACGTGGCGTTATACGTGGTTTGGCCGTGTCGCAGCAAGATGAGTCGTCGCGCCATGGTGTTAGAACTCGTCCTCGTCCTCAGGGGCATCGCCCGCCAACGGAAGGTCTTCAATCTGCTGCGCCGAACGCACACTCTCGCCGTCCGCGAACGCACCAGGGCGTTCGTAGGCTGGTAGGCCCTCCACGCTCATTGCCGGGCAGTCTGCGTACAGGCGGTCCAGGCCGTAGAAGTCGCGCTCCGGGCTGCGCTGCACGTGCACCACGATGTTGCCGTAGTCCAGCAGCACCCAGCGGTTTTCGCGAACGCCCTCGCGGCGCTTCGGCTCGAAGCCGGCGTCGGTCATGTCGTCCTCAATCTCCTGGACGATCGCGTTTACCTTGCGTTCGTTGTCCGCGGAGACAATCACAAAAATATCGGTAATGCCGATCACGTTCGACACATCGATGACGCCGATGTTCTCGCCGAGCTTTTCGTCGGCGGCCTTCGCGGCGATCGCGGCCTGATCAAGAGAGATCTGCAGAGCAGTCAAGTACTCAGTCCTTCGTCAGTAATGAAAAATAGCAGTAACGCGCCTATTGTCCCACGCTAAGGGCGCTGTTCGCCACTTGAACGATATAGGTCGTTTTTCGCAATGTACTGCACCACGCCATCTGGCACCAGGTACCACACCGGGCGGCCTTCTTTGGCGCGCTCGCGGCACCCCGTGGACGAGATCGCCATCGCAGGAATCTCAATCAAATGCACCTGCTCCTGCACGTCTTCGGGCAAGAAGGCCTCGCTCAGCTCGTAGCCGGGGCGCGTCACGCCGACAAACTGTGCCAGGTCAAACATCAGGTCCCAATCGCGCCACGACATTATCGACGCCAAAGCATCCGCACCCGTGATAAAGAACAGTTCCGCCTGCGGCAACAGGGCACGCAAATCCCGCAGCGTGTCCAGGGTGTAGGTCGGCCCCTCTCTGTCAATGTCTACCCGAGAGACCGAGAACCTCGGATTCGAGGCAGTCGCGATGACCGTCATGAGGTAGCGATCTTCAGAGTCGGTGATCTGCCGATCCGCCTTCTGCCAGGGCTGACCCGTCGGCACAAACACGACCTCGTCAAGGTCAAAACGGTCGGCGACCTCGCTCGCGGCCACGAGGTGGCCGTTGTGGATCGGGTCGAAAGTACCGCCCATGACGCCCACTCGTCGGGCGTCGCGCAATGATGCTGCTACGGCCTCTGCCACGTGCTTACCCGATCCAGACGTTCGCCTGCTCGAAAGCGAGCCAGAACGCTGTAAGCCCCACGCCAACAATTGAGCCAAGCACAATGAGCAGAATGCCCCACCACGGCAACTTCTCCTTGCCTTCTGCGGATGAATCTGGTCGCTGCTTCATCGATGACATCGAGCTGGCGTTGAGGTCTTCACACACCGGCTTGCCATGCTCGTCAAGCACTGGGATGCGCTGCCCGTTGGCGTCGACAAGTACGTTGCCCTTGCCATCCGTCCGGAACTGGCACTTCTGCGACTGGATGTATACCCCGCGTGAGGGCGTCGGCACCGCCACGCCTGCTTCAGTCTCCTGAGCCTGCGCAACCGACACCCCACTGGTCAACAGCGTCGCTGTTACAAGAGCGCTACACGCTGCCCGCTTCCACGAAACCATGACTGTGTCCTTGTCCTTCCTTCAACTCTTAGCGGTACCGAACCTGATCAACAAAGCGGCCAAAAGAGTCTGCCACCTGGTCATCCCAACGGTTCCACCGCAGGAAGTACTGGCCGTGGGTACCGCCCGTCGGGGCAGCGGCCCGCAGGACCTGGACGGAAAGATCGCACACTGCGTCCAGCGGCAAGCAGTAGTTGACCTTGTTGCGGGTCGCACCCGCGGTGCGGGTGTTAAACGGCAGGAAGCCAAGCATGCCGCCTGCACCGCCGTTTGCCACGCCCACCGTGCCAGCATCACGCGCGGCAGTCATCGGGTTGCCAAAGTAGACAACGCCCGCTAGCTTGCCGCGGCGTGCCAGCTCACGCTCGTGCTCCAGCAGGATCATCGCGCCCTGTGAGTAGCCGGACAGCACGTACTTCGGATGGCACCCGCTCGCGCGTTCGTAGTCGTTCACCAGCGCCATCACGCCAGTGCGCCCAATGTTGACGGAGTCCATAAAGTCCGTGCCAGCCTGTCGCGCCATCGTAAACAACGGCACCGCGTACTGGATAGCCAAACCCAGCGCCTGCAGCAGCGTCGCGGGTGCTGCAACGGAAGGGATATCATAATCCGGGTAAATCGCTGGGTAGTAGCGCGGCTCCATACCGAGGACTTCCACGTCTTTCATCAGGGAGTTCCCGCCGTGAGTGGCACGGTAGCGCGACTCCGAATAGCGAAGGAAAGCGCGAATGGTCTCCCCCTCCCAACCATTCGAAGTCCACGGGGCTTCCCCGGCATAGCGTGTTCGGTAAATCTGGTTATTCTGACCGGAGCCGCGTGCAGCGATTACCGCGACCGAAGGGCACCGCTGCTGGGCGGTCGCTTCCTCCGTCGGCAGCACGGGGGTAACCACCGCAGCTGCTGCTGCGACGAACGCAACTGCAGTCACGGGTAGCCGACGACGGAAAAACGTACGCATTTTGCGGAACACTATGCACCTTCTCTATGGATGAGTCACACCCCGGACTCCGGGTGTGAAGAAACTGCGCATTAGTGTAGCCCGCCCACACCATTTTCCTAACTTCGAGTCTGCCCGCTGCCCTCCAGGATCCACTTCGTGCTTGTCAGTTCAGGCAGCGCCATTGGTCCACGTGCGTGCAGTTTCTGGGTAGAGATCCCGATCTCTGCACCCATGCCGTATTGCTCGCCATCCGTAAACGCGGTCGAGGCATTGAGCATGATGGCTGCCGAATCCACGTGGTCCGCGAAGTACTGCAGCACGCGCGCATCAGTGGCGACCACGGCTTCCGTGTGCCCCGAGGAGTAGCGTGCGATGTGCTTCGCGGCCTCCTCAACGCCGTCGACGACACCGACGGCAACGTCCATCGAAAGGTACTCCTCCGCCCAATCGTGCTCGTCGGCCTCGACTACGTCGCAAGCCCCGAACGCACCAAGTGCTGCCGGGTCCCCGTGGACGGTCACGTCGGCGTCCTGCAGTGCCTTTACGACGGCCAGCTTGTCCGCATCCGGCAACGCCGCGTCAAGCAGCACCGTTTCGGTCGCGTTGCACACCGACACCCGGCGCGTCTTGCCATTGACGACAATGTCGGTCGCCTGCTGAATGTCCGCTGAAGCATCCACGTATACGTGGCAGTTGCCAGTGCCGGTCTCGATGGTTGGCACGGTTGCTTGGGTAACGACGGCGTCGATAAGCCGGGCGCTGCCGCGCGGAATGACCACATCGACGAGGCCGCGTGCCGTGATGAGCGCGGTGACGGAGTCGTGCGAGTCGCTCGGCAGCAGCTGGACCGCCTCGGTTGGCAGCCCCTCCTTCGCCAGCACGTCCTGCAGCACCGCGACCAGCGCCGCGTTCGAATGCGCCGCCGACTTCGAACCACGCAGCAGTGCCACGTTGCCTGACTTCAGCGCCAGGCCAAACGCATCGACCGTGACGTTCGGGCGGGCCTCGTAGACCATGCCCATCACGCCGAGCGGCACGCGAACCTGGCGCATCCGGATCCCGTTGTACATCGTGCCGCCGCGCACCACATCCCCAACTGGGTCGTGGAGGCTCGCGACCTGACGCAGTCCGTCCGCGATGCCCGCGATGCGTTGCTCATCCAGCGCGAGCCTGTCTACCAACGCTTCGTCCATGCCAGCCGCGCGGCCTTCCTCGATGTCGCGGGCGTTGGCCTGCAGAATCTCCGCAGTACGTGCTTCCAGCGCCTGCGCCGCGTGCTGCAGCACAGCGTTTTTGCGGACGGTCGGTAGCGTCGCGATCACCGGCGCCACCTGCTTCGCAGCCTTCGCCAACTGCAGTACCTGAGCTTCGATAGTCGTCATTAGTATCCTTCCTCCACATCAATCTGCGTCGGCAACGGGCGGCCCTCTTGCAGTGCCTCCCAGTTTCGGCGTGTCAGTTCACCCACGCGCGCTTGCATGTAGCGCGGGATGTTCGCGGTGTGCGGGGTAATCAGGCAGCGGTCCATCTGCCACAGCGGGTGATCCTCCGGCAGCGGCTCAGGGTCCGTCACGTCCAGGCCAGCGCCAGCAATCGTGCCATCCTGCAGGGCCTTGGTCAGCGCCTCCGTATCAATCAGTGGGCCACGGCCAACGTTGACCACCACCGCGTTCGGCTTCATCGCGCGCAGCACCTCCGCGTTGACGAGGTGGTGCGTCTGCTTCGTCAGTGGCGCGATGAGCACGAAGTAGTCCGCCTCCGACCACACATCCTGCGCCTCGGACATCGCCACGGTGCGTTTGGCCCCCGGCACCGGGTTGCCGGAGCGGTTCACCGCAATAATCTCCGGCCCGAACGGCTCGAGGAAGCGGATCAGCATCTTACCGATGCCACCCGCCCCAATCACCGCGACCTTCTTGTTGTCGAACAGGTAGTCCGTCTCCTCGTTGAGCTGCCTGTCGTTCCACTGCGGCGTCACCGCCTTGTGCCGGTGCAGCACCCCCAACAGCAGCGCCAGTGCCGCCTCGGCCACAGTGTCGTCGTATATCCCGGCGGCATTAGCCACCGGCACATCGACATCGAGCACCCCTGCCTCTACCAGCTTTTCGACGCCCGCATACGCCACCTGCACAAGCTTCACGCTCGGCGGTAATTCCTCTGGGAAATCTTCCGGATTCCCGCGAAACACCAACACGTCTGGAGACTCGTCGAGGTCCACAAACGTGTGGCCGTGATCTGTCAGGTCATCGACGACTGCGTCCCAAGGTTTCGGTAAGAATGCAAATTTCATGCACCCCAACCTAGCGTGTATTTACAGACGGGTGGCGAAATTTGATAAATAGTCGGCGTGCACGACGGGTTTGCGCTGCCCTTCCGGCAGCTCATCCGTGTGCTTGCCCAGCATGCCGGCAAGCTCCGCGGCATCATACGCAACCTCGCCGCGCCCGACGGCTTCCGAATCGGGCCCCAGGATCTCCACGATGTCACCGGCGTGGAAGTCCCCCTCGATGTCGGTGATACCCACCGCGAGTAAGCTCGTGCCCCCACTGGTGACGGCCTGCACGGCGCCTTTATCCAGGCGCAGCACGCCTTCAGCGTCCGCGGCGTAGAGCGCCCAGAATTTCCATGCCCTAAGCGTTGACTGCTCACGGGTGTGGAATACGGTTCCGCAGCTTGCGTCCTGCAGCGCCTGCGAGATTTTGGTCGCGCTGGTCAGCAGCACTGGCACTCCGCCGCGGGCTGCGAGCCGCGCCGCCGACACCTTCGCCGCCATCCCCCCGGTCCCGAGCGCACCACCGTCACCGGCCACGACGCCCTCGAGGTCAGCGCCGGTGCGGACCTCAGAGACAAAGCGCGCGCTCGGGTCGGCCGGGTTGCGGTCGTAGAGGCCGTCGACGTCTGAAAGCAACACGAGCGCATCGGCTCCGATGAGCGTCGCCACAATCGCCGAGAGCCTGTCGTTATCGCCGAAGCGCATCTCGGAGGTCGCCACCGTGTCGTTCTCGTTCACGATCGGCACAGTGCCCAGCTGCCGCAGCCTGTCGATCGTGCGCTGGGCGTTCCGCGCGCGCTCCCGCACGCCGGCATCGGCCTGCGTCAGCAGCACCTGGCCCACCGTGCGGCCATGCCGAGCAAAGGAAGCACCCCACTCCTGCGCGAGGTGCACCTGCCCCACGGCCGCGGCGGCCTGCTTCGTCGCAAGGTCGCGCGGGCGCGTTCGCAGCCCCAGAGGGCTCATGCCCGCCGCGATCGCGCCGGAGGACACCACCACGACGTCGGTGCCCGCATCCATGCGGTCCACCAGCGCATCAACGAGGCGGTCAATCTTGACCCTGCTCACCGAGGAATCCTCATTGACCAGTGAGGAGGTACCAAGCTTGACGACGACCCGCTTCGCACCAGCAATGTGCTCGCGAAGCTGCGCCTCCGTAGTTGTTGCTGCGTTCATAGCAGCTCAGTGTAGCGCTAACCCTGCCAACGTTCCCGGTCGGCTGTCTCCCCGTCGCCGAAATCGAACTCGTCGATAAGGCCGCGGCGCGCCTGGGACGCGCGCTTGCGCTCCGATGCGGACGCGCGCGTGGTGTCGTAGAGTCGGGCGTCCTGGCCACGTCCCGCCATGGTTGGGTCACCCGCTCGCGATGGCTCCCAATCAAACGAGATCTCGCCGATGGTGACGGTGTCACCCTCCTTCGCGCCGATCTTGCGCAACTGGTCCTCCACGCCGGCCTTGTTCAGGCGGTCCGAGAGGTAGCCGACCGCCTCGTCGTTTTCGAAGTCGGTCTGGCGAATCCAGCGCTCCGCCTTCTCGCCAGTGACCAGCCAGCCGCCCGGCCACATCGGGTCAGGAACAACTTCGATGCCGCCCTCCTGCGCGTGCCCACGGCGCCTTGGCGCAACCGCCTTCGGTCGCAGCACCTCCGTAGGAGTTGCCTTCTCGGCTTTCACGCGACGCTTCCTGGCACGCTCCACGATGTTCCACAGCGCCCACTTCAGCGGGTCAAGGCCCTCGCGGGTCGCGGTGGAGATCATGTATACATCCCAGCCGAACTTTTCCTTGATGTCGTCCTCCAAGAACTCCGCGAGCTCCCGGGCCTCCGGCACGTCCATCTTGTTCAGCACAACGATGCGAGGGCGCTCACGCAGGTCACCGAGACCAGAGTCCAGGTCAAGCTGGTCGGCGTAGGAGTCAAGCTCGTGCTCGAGCGCCTCAATGTCAGAGATCGGATCGCGCCCCGGCTCCATCGTGGCCACGTCCACGATGTGCGCGAGCACCGCGGTGCGCTCGATGTGGCGCAGGAAGTCCAGACCCAGGCCCTTGCCCTGGCTCGCGCCAGGGATCAGGCCGGGCACGTCCGCGATAGTGTACGTATCGTCGCCGACGTTGACCACGCCAAGGTTCGGAGCGAGCGTCGTAAAGGGGTAATCCGCGATCTTCGGCTTCGCGGCCGAAAGCACCGAAATCAGCGAGGACTTCCCCGCCGACGGGAACCCCACTAGCCCCACATCCGCCATGGACTTCAGCTCGAGGATCAAGTCGTGTGCTTCGCCAGGCTCACCCTTGAGCGCGAAGCCCGGGGCCTTCCGCTTCGCGGTGGCAAGAGCCGCGTTGCCCAACCCACCGAAGCCGCCTTCAGCCGCAAGGAAACGAGTACCCGGCACCGTCAGGTCGGCGAGGATTTCCCCGTCCTCACTACGCACAACGGTTCCAACTGGGACCTCCAAGATAAGGTCCTCTCCGCGGGCGCCGTTTCGGTGATCACCCTCGCCATTGCCGCCGCGCTTCGCCTTAACGTGCGGGCGGTACTGGAAGTCCAACAGCGTGTGCACCTGGTTGGATACCTCCAGCACGATATCGCCGCCGTGGCCGCCGTTGCCACCATCCGGCCCGCCGAGGGGTTTGAATTTTTCGCGGTGGACAGAGACACAGCCATGTCCGCCGTCACCGGCCTGGAGGTGCAGCACCGCGCGGTCAACAAATTGGGCCATTAGTTCCGCCTTCCTTGCAAAAGAGTTCTAGTAGTGGAGGGTACCGGGTTGTGGGAAAGAAAAACACCGCGCACCCGGTCGGGGTGTGCGGTGTTTCAAGTATTGCTACGGGTTACGCAGTTTCCTGTGCGACGCCAGCTGCCTCTGCAGCCTCGAGCACCTCTGCCGAAACGCCTTCGCCGTCCGCTGGGACGATGTTGACGATGCGACGGTTGCGCTTAATGCCGAACTGGACTGCGCCAGCTGCCAGTGCGAACAGCGTGTCGTCGCCACCGCGGCCGACGTTGTCGCCTGGGTGGAACTTGGTGCCGCGCTGACGAACGAGGATCTCGCCCGCCTTTACCTGCTGACCACCGAAACGCTTCACACCGAGGCGCTTCGACTCTGAGTCACGACCGTTCGTGGAGCTGGATGCACCCTTCTTGTGTGCCATGTCTGAATCTCCTTAGATGGAAGTCTTACTTGATACCAGTGATCTTGATGGTTGTCTGTGGCTGACGGTGGCCCTGGCGGACCTTGTAGCCGGTCTTGTTCTTGTACTTCAGAATGTCGACCTTCTTGCCTTTGCCGTGCTCGACAATCTCAGCCTCAACAGAAACCTTGGACAAAGCATCAGGGCCTGCGGTGACATCCGCGCCATCGACGAGCAGAACCGGGGTGAGGGCAACCTTGTCGCCCGCTTCACCCTCGATCTTCTCGACCTTGACTAGGTCGCCTTCGGCAACCTTGTACTGCTTGCCGCCAGTCTTGACGATCGCGTACATAGAGGGTTACCCCTTATCTAAACTCGTTGTGTCTCCCCGCATGCACAGAAGACAGTTGGTACAGTTCTCTAGCGCTTTGTGGCCTTTCGCGTTCCACCGTGCCTGCATGCGTAAACGGCGCGGCTTCACAGCCCAAAACAGCGACTGTCAAATACTACACAGAAGCGGGTGCGATTATCAAACCGCACCCCACTGCTCCTCTATTTGGAAGAGGTTCGGCGTGTCGCGCGTCGCCGCCTGCGCCGCGCACTCGCCTTCGACTCCTGTTTCTTCGTCGCAGGCTTGGTTGCCTTCTGCTTCGTTTCCTTCGCCTTCGGCTGCTCCTGCTGCTGCGGCTGGGACGTCTTGCGCACTGCGCGCCGACGCCCGCGCCGGCGAGGAGACTCCGTCACCTTCGCCTTCGGCTGCTCTTGCGCTTCCTCGCGTGGAGCTTCCTTCACAGGTTCCTTAACGTGCTCCTGGCGTTCGAAATCTTCGCGCTTTGGCTTGTGGTCCGAACGGGAGTTACCGCGGGTCGCTCGCTTCCGGCGCGGGGAGCGCTCGAAGGCGTCGACGGCCTCCTCGTACGTCTGCTCGGACTTGCCTTTCTCCTGAGCCTGCTCCTGCGGTTTGTCCTGTGGCTTGTCCTGTTCCTGCGCGCGCCCACGCCCGCGGCTCGTGCCTCGACGTCCACGGCGGCGCGAACCGGACTCGCGCTTGGAGGATTCACCTACTGTAGGCGGCTTCGGCTCGTCGTTGTCCTCGTGTGCTTCATTGTCTTCGGACACAACCGAGCCGACCAGCTCGTCGATAGCCTTTTCGTCCAGCTTGCTGCGGCGCTTCTCCTCCGCTTTCTTGTTGGAACGCTCGCCGTTCGACTTCCCGCGACGCTTGCCGCGGCCACCGCGGTGCTGCAGGTCGTCTTCCTCCGGGTTGTACGTCGCGTGCTCTACAGGCTCCTCGGTGATGATCACACCGCGGCCACCACAGCACTCGCACGGCTTGGAGTAGGTCTCAAGCAGACCATCGCCGAGCTTCTTGCGGGTCAGCTGCACCAGGCCGAGCGAGGTGACCTCGGAGACCTGGTGGCGGGAGCGATCACGGCCCAGCGTTTCCTTCAGGCGACGCAGCACCAGCTCCTTGTTTTCATCCAGGATCATGTCAATGAAGTCGATGACCACCATGCCGCCGATGTCGCGCAGGCGCAGCTGGCGGACGACTTCCTCCGCGGCCTCCAAATTGTTCGCGGTGACCGTCTCCTCGAGGTTGCCGCCGGAGCCAGTGAATTTGCCGGTGTTGACGTCAATCACCGTCATGGCCTCGGTGCGCTCAATAACGAGCGTGCCGCCCGACGGCAGCCACACCACGCGGGCAAGCGCCTTCTGGACCTGCTCGTCGATGCGATGCTCCGCAAAGGCGTCGGCACCGTCGTGTTCGGAGCGGTCAAACTTGGTCACGCGGTCCAACAGGTCAGGCGCGACGGACTGCAGGTAAGCGTGCGCAATGTTGTAGGACTTCTTGCCGTCGATGATCAACTCAGAGAAGTCCTCGTTGAAGACGTCGCGGACGACGCGGACGATCAGGCGCGGCTCTTCGTAGAGCAGCACCGGGCGCGAGCCCTTCCCGTTCTTCGCGGCTTCTGCCTTTTCCTGCACCATTTCCCACTGTTTGTGCAGGCGCTGGACGTCCTCAGCAATCGCTTCCTTCGACATGCCCTCGGCAGCCGTACGAATAATCGCCCCACCCTTGCCAGGCACAACCTCGTTGAGGATGCCCTTGAGGCGCTTGCGTTCGGTGACGGGCAGCTTGCGGGAGATCCCAGCGTTACGGCCACCCGGCACGTACACGAGGAAACGTCCGGCCAGCGAAATGTGCGTTGTCAGGCGAGCACCCTTGTGCCCGTTAATATCCTTCGAGACCTGCACCATCACCTGGTCGCCGGACTTCAGTGCGTGCTCAATCCTGCGCTTCTTTCCGCCAAGCTTCGCAGCCTTCCAGTCAACCTCGCTGGCGTAGAGCACCGCGTTGCGCCCGGTTCCGATGTCGATGAACGCCGCTTCCATGCCCGGCAGCACGTTCTGGACACGGCCCATGTAAATATTGCCGATGATCGACGCGTTATCGTCCGTGGACACAAAGTGCTCCGCAAGCAGCCCGTCTTCCAGGACCGCTACCTGCGTGATGCGGCCTGGGCCGTCGTTGCGGTCGCGCTCGCGCACCACCATCGTGCGGTGCACCGACTCGCGCCGCGCAAGGAATTCCGCCTCAGAAACAATACGGGAGCGCTGGCGCTCCGCTTCTCGACGCTCACTCCGCCGACGACGCTGCGCCTCCAGACGGGCGGAACCGCTGATCCCCTTCGGCTCGTCAATAACCTCGACCTTAGGTTCTTCCTCCTTGGGCTCCTCAACTTCACCCTTCGGTGCGGCATCCTCATCCGCTTCCTTCGGTTCGGAGGTGCGCACTGCTCGGCGGCGCTTTGGACGCGTCGGCGCCTTGAAGATCGGCGCGTATTCGACCGTTGCTTCCTCTTCAGGATCGGGCTCCGGCTCTTGTTCGGGCTCCGGTTCTGGTTCCGGCTCTGGTGTTGGTTCCGGCTCCGGCTCGTCGGCGACCTCGAAGGTGGCGTCGACTTTCTCCTCGATCTGGTGGATTTCGTTTTCTACGTCCTTGCGCACCCGCTCGCGGATCTTTTCGTCGCTGCTATCCTTCGACTTCTTCGCCTCAGCCTTATCCGCGGGCTGCTGCAGCGCATCGATGACCTTCTCGGCTTCCTCCCGAGTAACCGAGGACTGCGCAACCTTTGTAATTCCCAACTCAGTCAGCGCGACGACAACGTCCTTCGACGCCACCCCCAACGCCTTCGCGAGCTGGAACACCCGCATTTTGTCTTTCAGGGTTGATCGATCAAAGTCCTGAATTTCGGTATGAGATTTTTTCGCCACGTACGTGCTCCTATATTTTTGCATCTGCAAGCTGCGTCAACCGGGCGCGAAGCCGTTGCCGCTGCCACACGGCTGACACACGTTCCTACAGAAAGTTGTAAAAAGCTTGCCTCCATTGTGACACACGACGCCGACTGCGCCTATTTCAGCATCGCTGCCAACACAACAAAACCGCCCACCCTGCCATGTACAGCAGGATGGGCGATTGAAGCGTGGTTCTTACTTGTTCGGGAACCAGATTGCGATCTCGCGCTCGGCGGACTCTGGGGAGTCGGAACCGTGGACGACGTTCTCGCCGACAGTGAGGGCGAAGTCGCCGCGGATAGTACCAGGGGTTGCCTTGGCAACCGGGTCGGTGCCGCCGGCGAGCTGGCGCCAAGCCTCGATAGCGCGCTCGCCCTCGACGATGCCTGCTACCAGCGGAGCAGAGGTGATGAAGTCAACGAGTTCACCGAAGAACGGCTTGTCCTTGTGCTCTGCGTAGTGCTTCTCTGCGGTCTCGCGGTCTGCGGTGCGCAGGTCCATCTCGACCAGCTTGAGGCCCTTACGCTCAATGCGGGAGATGATCTCTCCGACGTGGCCGTTTGCAACGCCGTCTGGCTTAATCAAAATCAGTGTACGTTCAGTCATGTCTCCATACCCTACTAAACAACAACCACCGGGTGCGAACATCTTGATGTGGGGGTGATTAAAGTTTGCTCCATGACATATGAGAGTCCCCTGCCGCCAATTCCGGACGTCGGCACGCGAGCGCGCTCCATCACCGATCTGCTCTTCGGCAACCTCGGCGAGCATGCGTCGGCGCCGGCGCTCACGGAGGTCGAGACGGGGCGCAGCGTGACCTATGCGCAGCTTCACCAGGAGGTGCTGGCGCTCGCCGCCACGTTGCGCAGCCGCGGCATCGGTCCCGGGGATTGCGTCGCAGTGCAGCTGCCCAACGGCATCGACTTCGCCGTCACTTTCCTCGCGTTGGTGCAGGTGGGGGCGTCGGCAAGCTTGTTGGGGACGAGTCTCACCGCGACCGAACGTGACCACCTCTGCGCGCTCGCCGAGGCCAAAGTTCTTCTCGACGCCCCCATCGCCCCCACCGAACCACCCGAGCGCAGCGCCTCCCCAGCCGGGCCGGAAGATATCGCCGCGGTTGCCTTTTCCTCCGGTACCACCGGTTTGCCGAAGGCCGTCGAGCTGACCCACCGCAACCTGTGCGCGAACATGCTGCAGTTTTCGGCCGCGCTGCGCGCAAGCGGTATCGGCGCGGGCACCCCGACACTGGCGCCGCTGCCGTTCGCCCACATCTACGGGCTGAACACGCTGCTGCTGTCGTCGCTCTACGCGCGCCACCATATTCACACGATGGCGGCGTTTGACTTGAACGTATTCATTGAGGCGCAGCGAAGCCACCGTATTGAGCTGAGCTTTATTGCCCCGCCGATCGCGCTTGCGCTCTCACGACACCCGGAGGCGACCGCGGAGGCGTTCGCGGACTCCCGGTTCATGGTGTGCGGTGCCGCCCCGCTGGATGCTGCGTTGGCGGACAGCGTTGAGCAGCGGCTCGGCACGGTGATCCTGCAGGGCTACGGCACCACGGAGACGTCCCCGGTGACCCACGTGGGCATCGCTGGGAGGTCGAAGCCGGGCTCGATTGGGTTCGCGGTGCCGAACACGCAGTTCCGCATCATCGACCTTCGCGACGGCCACGACGTCGCCCCCGGCGAACCCGGTGAGATGCTCATCCGGGGCCCGCAGGTGATGCGGGGCTACCGCAACGACCCTGAGGCAACCCAGGCAACGATCACTGGTGGGTGGCTGCACACCGGGGATATCGTCACGCTGGCTGAGGACGGCACCGTCTACATCGTCGACCGGGCAAAAGAAGTGATTAAGTACAAGGGCTTCCACGTCGCCCCCGCTGAGCTCGAGGCACTGCTGCGCACCCACCCCGCGGTTGCCGACGCCGCCGTCGTCCGCCATATCGTGCGCACCCACGGTGTCGATTGCGAGGTCCCGCGCGCCTGCATCGTCGTCGCCGACGGCGCTACGTTGAGCCGCGAGGAAATCATGGAGTGGGTTGCCGAGCGCGTGGCCGGATACAAAAAGATCCGTGAAGTCACCTTCACGGATCACATCCCCCGCAACGCGGCGGGGAAAATTCTGCGGCGCGAACTCTAGTCGGCGTCCAGGTGCTGCGTGGTCAGGTAGCCGCCACGCATGCGCTGCACAATGTCGGAGCGCAGCTTCACGATGAAGAACCACACCAGGCCGAACATCAGGCCAACCACCGTGACCGACCAGTGCACGAAGAACCCAAAGATGAGCGGCACCTGCAGGGCCAAGTTAATCCACATCGCGCCCGGAATCTTCTGCGCGAACGCCATCACCGCGTGGGCGACGCCGATGACCACGATGTACACCCAGTTGAACGTGGTCCAGTAGGCGCCACCGTCGACTTTAAGAATCACGAGCAGGATGAGCAGCACGGTGATCGATTCCATGATCAGCGTGCCGGAGAGCACTCCGCGCAGTCCTGCGATTGGGTCCTTGACCGGCTCGTGCCCGAGCCCGAGCGGGCTGATCGGCGGTTGGCGTTTTTCTCTGCTCACTCTGGGTCCTTTCCAAACATGGTGCGGGCCTCCCCCGCGGTCACGACAGAGCCGGTGATGATCACACCGGAGCCGGACTGCACGCCGACTTCCGCAAGGGCGTCCTCGGCAAGCTCAACGGCCAGCTCGTAGGCGGACGGCAGGTGCGGCTGCACGTGCACGCGCTCATCGCCGAAGATGGAGCGGGCGATCTCGGCAAGGTCTTCGGCCTCCATCGCGCGTGGCGAGGAGTTCTGCGTAATCACGACTTCCGTGAGCGCCGGCTCTAGCGCCTGGAAAATGCCAGCGGCGTCCTTGTCACCGAGGATGCCCAGCACGCCAATGAGTCGGGTGAAGTCGAAGTCGTGCTGCAGCGCCTCCGCGAGGGCGGTTGCGCCGTGTGGGTTGTGGGTGGCGTCGATAAACGTGGTGGGTGTGGCGCGCACTCGCTCGAGCCTGCCCGGAGAGCGGACCGCCGCAAAGCCTTCCCGCACCGCCTCGATGTTGAGCGGGTGCTCGGCGTGTGCACCGTGGAATGCCTCGACCGCCGCGAGCGCGACGGCCGCGTTGCGGGCCTGGTGTGGGCCGGACAGCGGCAGGAAGATGTCGTCGTAGCTGCCGGCGAGCCCGCGCAGCCGTAGCTGCTGGCCTCCGACGGCCACCCCGGCTTCCTCAACGCCGAACTCGGAGCCGAGGCGCGCGACGGCGCTACCGACCTGGACGGTCTGCTCCAGCACTACGCGCATGGCCTCCGGCTGCTGGTCGGCGATGACCGTGACGGAGTCCGGATTCGTGATGATGCCGGCCTTCTCGCCCGCGATCTGCTCGATGGTGTCGCCGAGGTACTGCGTGTGGTCGATGCCGATCGGCATGATCACGTTGACGTCCGCGTCGATCACGTTGGTTGCGTCCCAGCGGCCACCCATGCCGACTTCCACCACGGCGATGTCCACCGGGGCGTCGGCAAACGCGGCGTAGGCGATGCACACCATGGCTTCGAAGAAGCTCAGCGGCTGGCCGAAGTGGTCGTCAGCCATCGCGAGGTACGGCTGAATTTCCTCGTAAATGCGCACAAAGTCCGCGGGGTGGATTGGTTGGCCGTCGATCCCGATGCGCTCGGTGATCAACTGCAGATGCGGGCTCGTCGTGCGCCCCACCCGGTGCCCGAGGCTACGCAGCAGCGACTCGATCATCCGGGTTGTCGACGTCTTCCCGTTCGTCCCCGCGACGTGAATCGCTTTGAACGAACGCTGCGGGGAACCCAGCAGATCCATGACGTACTCGACGCGCTCGAGCGTCGGATCGATCTGCGTTTCGCCCCAGCGCTCCTCGAGCTGCTGCTGGACTTCGCGCAACGCTGCAAGGTCTTCAGGCGTGACCTCGCGCGCGACGACGTCTTCCGCCTCCTCCGCCTGCGGCGCACCGAGGTTCAGGCGTAGCCCGGACTCCTCGACGGAGATATCGAACTGCTCGGGTAGCTCCGGAAGTTCCGGCAGGTCAGCATTGTCGGCCATCTACGCCTCCGGCAGCTGCGCCAGGCGCGCGGTCACACGTGCGAACTCTTCCTTCGCAACCTGCTGGCGCACCTTGATCTTCTCAACGACCTGCTCCGGCGCGTTCGCCAGGAACTGCTCGTTGCCAAGCTGACGGCCAGTGGTATCGAGCTCCTTCTCCGCCGCCGCGAGTTCCTTCTCCAGGCGCTTGCGCTCGGCCGCAACGTCGACGGTGCCGGAGGTGTCCAGCGCCACGTCGAGCGTCGCCTGGCTCAGGCGCATCTCAATGCTTGCCGACGCCGCAAAGCCCTCAGCAGGCGTCTCCACCCGCGCGATATCGCGGATAACGTTTTCCAGCCCAGCCAGGTCCGCCTTGGCAAAGTCAAGCTTCGCCGGCACCTTCTGGTTCGGCTTCACACCCTGGTCAGCGCGGAAGCGACGCAGCTCGGTAATCAGCTTGATCGCATCCTGGATCCTGCGGCGCGCTACATCATCCGTTTCGACGCCACCATTGGTGTCCTCCGCAGTCGGCCACGGCGCCTGCGTCACCGAAGGCTGCTGCGTCAACGCGGTCCACAGGGCCTCGGTGATGAACGGCATCGTCGGGTGCAGCAGGCGCAGCACCACGTCGAGCACGCGGCCGAGCACGATCTGCGTGTTACGGCCCTGCGCGGTCTCGCCCTCACGCGGGATCTGGGTCTTTGCGATCTCCAGGTACCAGTCACACAGCTCATCCCACGCGAAGTGGTAGAGATCCTCGTTCGCCTTCGCGAACTGGTAGTCGTCCAAGTAGGCGTCGACCTTCGCGCGGACTTCCTCGGCACGGTCCAGGATCCAACGGTCGGCGTCCGTCAGCTCCTCGCGGGCCGGCAGCGGACCAACCGCTGCGCCGTTCATCAGAGCGAAGCGGGTCGCGTTGTACAGCTTGGTGGCAAAGTTACGCGCGGACGTGGCGTTGTCCTCACCGATCGGCAAGTCCACGCCCGGGTTCGCGCCGCGCGCAAGGGCGAAGCGCAGCGCGTCAGCGCCGTAGCGCTCGACCCAATCCATTGGGTCGATGCCGTTGCCCAGGGACTTCGACATCTTGCGCCCCTTCTCGTCGCGCACCAGGCCGTGCAGGTACAGGTCCGTGAACGGGATGATCGGGCGGCCGTCAACCCCCTCGCCGAGGATCTCAGGGGTGTTCTTTCCAGCAAAGGTGCCGAACATCATCATGCGGGCAACCCAGAAGAACAAAATGTCATACGCGGTGACCAACACGGACGTCGGGTAGAACTTCTCCAGATCCGGCGTCTTCTCAGGCCAGCCGAGCGTCGAGAACGGCCACAGCGCAGAGGAGAACCAGGTATCCAACACGTCCGGGTCCTGGGTGTAGCCAGCCGGCGGCTCCTCGTCAGGGCCGACGCAGACCACTTCGTCATTCGGTCCGTACCAGATCGGGATGCGGTGGCCCCACCACAGCTGGCGCGAAATCGTCCAGTCATGCATGTTGTCCACCCAGTCGAAGTAGCGCTTCTCCATCGATGCCGGGTGAATCTTCATATCGCCGTTGCGGATCGCATCGCCGGACATCTTCGCCAGCTCTTCAACCTTGACGAACCACTGCAGGCTCAGGCGTGGCTCAATCGGTTCACCGGAGCGCTCCGAGTGGCCCACCGAGTGCACGTACGGGCGCACCTCCTTGACGATGCGCCCTTGCTCCGCCAGCGCCTCACGCACCGCGACGCGAGCCTCTTCGCGGCTCATGCCGTCGAACTTGGTGCCGGTGTCGGCGATGTGGCCGGTCTCGTCCATGATGATCGGCATGTCCAGGTTGTGGCGCAGGCCCATCTCGTAGTCGTTCGGGTCGTGTGCAGGCGTGATCTTCACCGCGCCGGTGCCCAGTTCCATATCGACGTAATCGTCGGCGATCACCTGAATCTTCAGGTCATCGCGGAACGGGTGGTCGAACTCCTGGCCAACCAGGTCCGTGTAGCGCTCGTCGTCTGGGTGGACGGCAATGGCGACGTCGCCCAGCATGGTCTCAACACGGGTCGTGGCAACGACCAGGTGTGGCTCGTCGTCGTTGAGCGAGCCGTAACGGATGGAGACGAACTCGCCCTCAACGTCCTTATAAACGACCTCAATGTCGGACACCGCGGTCTCCAGCACCGGCGACCAGTTCACCAGGCGGTAGTCGCGGTAGATCATTCCGGCGTCGTACAGCTGCTTAAAGATCGTCTGCACTGCGCGCGAGAGGCCGTCGTCAAGCGTGAAGCGCTCGCGCGACCAATCCACGGAGTCACCGATAGCCCGCATCTGCGTGGTGATGGTGCCGCCGTACTGGTGCTTCCACTCCCATACCTTGTCCACGAACTCTTCGCGGCCATAGTCGTAGCGGTCCTTGCCCTCCTCGGCCTTCAGCTTCGCCTCGACCTTCGTCTGCGTAGCGATGCCCGCGTGGTCCATGCCCGGCAACCACAACACCTCGTAGCCCTGCATGCGCTTGCGGCGCACCATAACATCAATGAGCGTGTGGTCCAGGGCGTGGCCCATGTGCAGCTGGCCCGTCACATTCGGCGGGGGCAGCACCACAGAATAAGCAGGCTTGTCCGAGGAAGCGTCGGCGGTGAAGTATCCCTTCTCCACCCAGCCCTCGTACAAAGCCTGCTCGTGTTCGCCGGGCTCCCAAGACTTCGGGAGCGCATCGGCTCGGTTCTTGCCTACCAAATGTTCAGTCGCGTCAGTCACGGTTGACTATCTTAGCCATCAACCTCCGGTAGGCGCGACCGGTTAGAAAAGCTTGGACGCAATCTCCCACTCGCCGCGCATCGCTTCGACGTTCTTGTCGATGCGCTCGCGCTGGAAGTCGCTGATCTCCAGCCCCTCGACGACCTCCCACTTGCCATCACGGCCAATCACCGGGAAACCGAAGAGCAGCCCCTCCTCGACGCCGTACTGGCCGGTGGAAGGCAGCGCTGCCGTCGTCCACTTGCCGTCGGTGCCATTGACCCAGTCACGCATGTGGTCAACCGCCGCGGAAGCAGCGGACGCCGCCGAGGACTTACCGCGAACCTCGATGATTTCACCACCGCGCTTGGCAACGCGCGGGATGAACTCGTCGACGTACCAATCGCGGTCCAGCTTGTCGGCAATCTTCTCGCCGCCGACCTCAGCGAAGGTCACATCCGGGAACTGAGTATCCGAGTGGTTGCCCCACACCACCATCTTTTCAATTGTCGACGACGGCACCTCCAGCTTCTGGCCCAGCATGGACAGTGCGCGATTCTGGTCCAGTCGCATCAAGGCATTGAAGCGCTCGGCAGGGACATCCGCCGCGGCCTTCGCAGCGATGCGCGCGTTGGTGTTCGCCGGGTTGCCCACGACAAGCACCCGAATATCGTCCGCAGCGCCAGCGTTGATGGCCTTACCCTGCTCGACGAAGATCTTGCCGTTCGCGGTGAGCATGTCCGCGCGGGACTCACCCTTACCGCGTGGCTTCGCGCCAACCAGGAACGCGGCGTTTGCGCCCTCGAATGCCTTGAACTGGTCATCGGAAACGTTGATGCCAGTCACGAGCGGGAAGGCAGAGTCGTGCAGCTCCATCGCAGTACCCTCCGCCGCGCGGACAGCTGCCGGGATCTCGAGCAGCGTCAGCTCGACCGGCTGATCCGCACCGAAGACGTCGCCGGAGGCAATACGCCACAGCAGGGAGTACGCAATGTTGCCTGCTGCGCCGGTGACAACGACTTTAACGGGAGTGGAAGAATGGTGTGACATAGAAAAACCTCGGGTCAATAGTGTGCGGTACCTGACATTCAAAGTATAGGTAGTACAACCGACGCACTACCCCCGAAATCGTGCATACCCTCCCCCCTTTAGGCCTAAAAGGCATAGTAAGGCAGACAAATTCCCGTTTTGCACGGTGCAAATTCTCAAATGGGGGCATCATAGAGAAAAGTAGATGTCACCAATGAGCCAACATTCACGCATGCGTAGTAATTCAGGAGCGGATACAACGATGGATTTCCCCACCGACCCCACCTCGGCGAGTATCAAAGCACCTGAACCAGATATCAACGCAGAAATCGACAGTGTTGTTGACATCGCCCTCGACATGTTCGCCCGCGGTGGCTTCTCCCAAACAAAGCTGGGTGCCATCGCGAAGGAAACCGGCATGTCGAAAAGGATGATCCATTACCACTTCAGCGACAAAAAGGGCCTCTACGCAAAAACGATCAGGCGCGCGCTCGACCGCCTGGCTCCACCCGAAGAGATCCTGCAGCGCTCCTACGCAGTCCCGGTTGACGGCATGCGCCGCTTCGTAGACAGCATGTTCCACTCCTTCCAGGAAAACCCTGAGGCAGTTCAGCTGCTCATTCGTGAGCGGCTCGAGCCGGTCCTCGAGGACGCCTCAGCGGACATTGTGCACGGCCGCAGCGAGATCACGCTGCACGTCGAGCGCCTCCTGCTCGTGGGCCAGGACGCCGGTGCCTTTCGGCCGGGGATCTCCGCCGATGACGTACTCGCGCTGCTCACGGCGCTGAGCACGCTGCGGGTATCGGGCAACGCGGCGTCAATAATTACGAGCCACCTCGACCTCGACGAGCCGCGAAACGTCGAAGGGATGCGTCGCATGGTTATTGATACCGTGCTGGCGTTTTTGACATCCAACATCGCGCCCTCGGGCTACGAAAGCTACCTCGAGGCCACTTCCCTGCCGGACAGCGAAGGCACCGGCGCCAGCGACGACCTCTACGACATCTACTAGCTGCGACTCGGCAGCCTTACGCCGAGCGCTGCCCTTCCGCTTCCACGAACCGCGGCTCTGCAGCGCCCCGCACCACGTCGCCGTTGATGACAACTTCGCTGACGTTCTCGCGGTCGGGCAGGTCGTACATGATGGGCACGAGCACTTCCTCCATGATGGCGCGCAGGCCACGGGCGCCGGTGTTGCGCTCGGCAGCGCGGTCCGCGATCTCCTCGAGGGCATCATCGGTGAGCGTGAGCTGGGCGCCGTCCATCGAAAAGAGACGGCTGTACTGCTTCACCAGTGAGTTCTTCGGCTCGGTGAGTACGCGTACCATGGCGTCGCGGTCGAGGTTCTCCACGTTCGCGATGATCGGCAGGCGCCCAATGAACTCAGGGATGAGGCCGAACTTCACCAGGTCACCCGGCTGCACCTGCGCCAGCATGTTGGCTTCGTCGCGCTCCTGCTTCGAGTCGATCTCCGCCCCGAAGCCGATGCCCTTCTTGCCCACGCGCTCCGCAATCACCTTGTCCAAGCCCGCGAACGCACCGGCGACGATGAACAGGATGTTCGTCGTATCAATCTGGATGAACTCCTGGTTCGGGTGTTTGCGCCCGCCCTGCGGCGGCACGGACGCGACGGTGCCCTCCAGGATTTTCAGCAGTGCCTGCTGCACGCCTTCGCCGGACACGTCGCGGGTAATCGAGGGGTTCTCGGACTTGCGGGAGATCTTGTCTACCTCGTCGACGTAGATGATGCCGTGCTGCGCCCGGTTAACGTCGAAGTCCGCGGCCTGCAGCAACTTCAGCAAGATGTTTTCGACGTCCTCTCCGACGTACCCCGCCTCGGTGAGACTGGTGGCGTCGGCAATTGCGAATGGCACGTTGAGCATCCTGGCAAGCGACTGCGCGAGGTACGTCTTGCCGGAGCCCGTCGGCCCCAGCAGCAAAATATTCGACTTCGCGATTTCCACTTCCTCATCACGCTTGCGGTTCGTTACATTCTCCGACTCCGCCCGGATGCGTTTGTAGTGGTTGTACACCGCCACCGCGAGCGTGCGCTTCGCCGAGTCCTGCCCGATGACGTACTGGTCCAAAAACTTGGTGATCTCACTTGGCTTCGGCAGCCGATCCGCAGCCTCATCCTGCTCAGCCTGCGCCCCGCCGAGTTCTTCCTCGATGATTTCGTTGCACAGTTCGATGCACTCATCACAAATGTAGACTCCGCCACCGGCAATGAGCTTGCGAACCTGCTTCTGCGTCTTGCCGCAAAAGGAGCACTTCAACAGGTTTGAGGTGTTTGGGGATGTTGCCATAGATGCGTTGGACTCCAGCTTCTTCGTCTCGCCTAAGGGTTGACCTTAGAGCTTAGCGGGTGCGTCAAACTCACACACTCTCGCACGTTGTCGCGCATCGTGGCGATCAAGGGCACAATGGAGCGCATGACGCATATACATACTGTGGAATACGGCAATAAAGACAACACCAGCACCGTGGTGCTGCTCTCCTCCATCGCGACGACGCACGAATCCTGGTCCAAGCAGATTCCTGAACTGGCGAAGCACCACCGTGTCATCGCGGTCGATCATCGCGGGCACGGCGGCTCCGACGTCGCCCAGGTAGCTCCCGGCTCCGCAACCGTGAAGCTGCTTGCGCAGGATATCTTGAGCGCACTCAACCGCGAGGGGGTCGACCGCTTCAGCGTTGTCGGCCTCTCCCTCGGCGGCGCCATTGCGCAGTATCTTGCGGCGTACAGCGGGCGCGTGGAGAAGGCTGTCTTCGCTTGCACCGCGACTTACCTCGGTGGCAATGAGCAGTGGGACGAGCGCACGCGCATCGCACGGGAGGAAGGCATGGGCCCCATCGCCGACATGCTCATTCCTAACTGGTTCACCCCAGCATTTATCGACGCCCACCCAGGGGAAGTCGAGCGCATCCACGACATGGTCAGCGCCATCGACCCCGAGGGTTACGCCCAAAACGGCGATGCCTTGGCAAAGTGGGACTTCGCTTCCCACCTGGATCAGATCACCTGCCCAGTGCTGACCATCGCGGCCACCGGCGACGCCGGTACCGGTCCGGACAAACTGGCCGAAATCGCCGACGGCGTCGCAGGCCCCGTGGAGTCTGTGGTCATTGAGCCGGGCTCGCACCAGGTGCCCATCGAGAACCCTGCTCCGTTCAATGAAGCGCTGCTGAAGTTTTTGGGCTAAGATTTGTCGGCTACGCTAGACGCAGAAGTCTGTCAGAAAGGATCCCCTAGTGATGAACACCCGGCCCAAACTTGTGCTTGCCGCACTCTTGACGTGCACGACGCTGTTGGCCGGGTGTAACTCGTCGCCGGAGGATCGTTTGGCGGAGCCTGAGATCTCGTTCCCGGCGAAGGAGACGTCGACAAGCCCGGCGCCCGACGATGATGACGAGGACGCGACCGAGACCGAGACGTCCACCTCGACAAAGACATCGACGAGTACCTCGAAGAAGAGCTCAAGCTCGTCTAGCTCCTCGAGTTCTTCGAAAAAGTCGAGCTCTTCTGCCTCCTCTAGCGATGATGACAGCGACGAGCCCGCGCCAGTACAGCCTGCCGAGCCCGCCCCTCAGAACGGCGCAGCGTGCGCGTGGCCGAAGCAAGGCCAGCAGTCAGCGAGCGACGAATACAGCACCTTCTGCGACGGCGACTGGGCCCGCACCGTGATGCCGAACGGCCAGGAGTACTTCTGGGCTTCCAACGGCAACTCTTGGGCATCCGTTGACCCCGTCGGCGAGCACGAAGGCAACGCCTGCTGGGACCGTAAGGACTTCGCCTCCGCGCCGGCCGCGGTGCGCGACGCGGTCCCGTACTGCCCTTAAGCCTGCAGTACCTCCGCTGGCTTCTTGACGACGACCGGCTTCGCGGCCGGCGCACGCAGGCCTACCAGGGCGACCGCACTCAGCACGAACACGCCTGCCGCAACGATGTAGAGCCCACGTGGCCCCAGCCCGGCCTCGGCGAGGTAGCCGATGAGCAGTGGTCCGCAGACCGAACCAACTCGCCCCACAGCCAACGCCACTCCAACGCCGGTCGCCCGCAAGTGCGTCGGGTAGGCCGCCGGGGTCACGGTGTACATGCCGGTAACGCACGCGTTCAGCAACATACCAACCAGTACGCCCAGCGGGAACGCCACGAACGACGCGCCCGCGGAGAAGATGAAGGCCACCAACGCGCCCGCGCCACCGATGGCGAAGGCGATGAGCAGCACGCGGGCATCAACGCGCGTGGTAATCACTCCGAAGATCAGCGAGCCGATTGTGCCACCGAACGCGATCATGATGCCGCCGAAAATACCCTGCTGCGCGGACAGTCCCAGTTCGTTGAGCAACTTGGGCGTCCAGGAATTAGCAAAGGCAAAACCAAAGCTGATCAGCGAAAATGCAATCCAGATCCGTACAGTCGTCGACAGCCATGCTGGGGAGACGATTGCGCGCAGGGCACCCGAGGCGGAAGCCGGGGCGCTCGTCTGGGCCGGGACCACTGCGCCCCCGTGCCCAATGCGGCGTGCGATACGCTCAACGCGCGCAGCATCCCCGCGACTCGCGAGCACGTCCACCGACTCCGGCAGCAACGCTGTTGCAAGCACCAGCGCCACGGCAGACAGTGCCGCGCCCACGAAGAAGATCCAGTGCCAGCCGTGGCTCTCCACAACCTTGGACGCCAGCACGCCGCACAGCGTCGCTCCAACACCGTACCCCGACGCGTAGACCGCCATCGCCAGCCCACGAAACCGGTCGTTAGAATACTCACTGACCAACACGGTCACGCACGCGAGCACGCCGCCCACGCCCACACCAGTGACGAAACGCCACGCGATAAACGCCGCGGTACTCCCCGCGAATCCCGACAGGAGCAGGCCCACGGTGTCAATCAGCAGCGCCACAAGAATCACGTTTCGACGCCCCCATCGATCCCCCGCCGGCCCAAAGACCGCCGCGCCGACACCAACGCCGAGCAGCGCTGCCGACAGTACCCAGCCCAGCAGCGACGAGCCGATCGCGAACTCCTCCGCCAGGTGCGGCGCCGCGAATGCGGTTGCAACGAGGTCATAGCCGTCAAGGGCGTTCAAATAGGTAATGACGGCAATGATCAGCCACTGGTACGGGCTCATCGGCCGAGTGTTAATGGAAGTTCTGATATCCACCGCGCTCTTTCCTTTATCTTCACGTGTCGTGTTTTCGCAGATGTGTGAAGAATGTACCGCACGGTCTGTCTATTCGCGTCCTTTTATTCACGCTTTGTCAAGCACACAAAAAGACGCCACCCGGTTACCCATGGTGGCGTCGAAAAGCGATCAGAAGTTAGCCGTTCAGCTTGCGGTAATCAAAGACCTGGTCGATGATGCCGTACTCAACAGCTTCCTGCGCGGTAAGGATCTTGTCGCGATCCGTATCAATGCGGACCTGCTCCGCAGTGCGACCGGTGTGGTGCGCGAGTGTGTCCTCCATCAGGCGGCGCATGCGCTCGATCTCGTTGGCCTGGATCTCAAGGTCAGAAACTTGGCCCTGGGTGCCCTGCGTCGCCGGCTGGTGAATCAGCACACGCGAGTTCGGTAGCGCAGCGCGCTTCCCCGGCGCACCTGCGGCAAGGATAACCGCCGCAGCGGACGCAGCCTGGCCGAGGCACACCGTTTGCACGTCCGGGCGGACGTACTGCATCGTGTCGTAAATCGCCATCAGCGCGGTAAACGAGCCACCCGGCGAGTTGATGTACATCGTAATGTCGCGGTCCGGGTCCTGGGACTCCAGCACCAGCAGCTGCGCCATGATGTCATTCGCGGAAGTGTCATCGACCTGGGTGCCCAGGAAGACGATGCGCTCCTCGAAAAGCTTGCCGTATGGGTCGATCTGCTTCGTGCCGAAGGAAGTCTCCTCCAAGAACTGTGGCAGCACGTAGCGGGAGGAAGGCATTTGGAAAGACATACGTAAATTCTCCTGTCTACTTAGTTGCTGATCGAGCCCTGAGCGCTCTCGATAACGTGGTCCACGATGCCGTACTCCATCGCCTCTTGGGCCGTGAACCAACGGTCACGGTCGGAATCCTTCGTAATCTGCTCGAAAGTCTGGCCGGTATGCTCAGCGATGAGCTGGGCCATCTCGCGCTTCGTCGCAGCGAACTGCTCAGCCTGAATAGCAATGTCGGCAGCAGTACCTCCAACGCCTGCGGACGGCTGGTGCATCATAATCCGAGCGTGCGGAAGCGCGTAACGCTTGCCTTTCGTGCCGCCGGAAAGCAGGAACTGCCCCATCGACGCCGCCAAGCCCATGCCGTACGTAGCAATGTCGCACGGCGAGTACTTCATCGTGTCATAAATCGCCATGCCGGCAGTCACGGAACCACCCGGGGAGTTAATGTACAGCGAGATGTCGCGAGTTGGATCCTCCGCGGACAGCAGCAAGATCTGCGCGCACAGCTTGTTCGCAATTTCGTCGTCAACCTGCTGGCCCAGGAAAATAATGCGCTCGCGCAGCAGGCGCTCATAGACAGAATCACCCAAGTTCATGCCCTGCGATGGGGATGTCATAAAAATGGCTCCTTCGTGGTTCAAACTCTTTTATGTAGCGTCAACAATGCCACCACCCTACTCCGATAGTCCACTTTGCACGGGGTTGTTCGCTGATGGCGTACACGTACGTTGTGAACCCGTAGTGAATGGCGAAACGCCCCGGCGTAGGCGCAACGCGTGCGCATCGCCGGGGCGTTTCAACTCACGATTTAGTCTTCGGAAGCCTCTGCTTCTTCCTCTTCAACCTCACCGAAGTAATCGTTCGGGTCGACGGTCTCGCCCTTGTCGTCCTTCACGGACACGCGGCAGATCGCGGTAGCGAGTGCCTTGCCAC
Source organism: Corynebacterium pseudogenitalium (assembly GCF_024453815.1). Taxonomy (NCBI): domain Bacteria; kingdom Bacillati; phylum Actinomycetota; class Actinomycetes; order Mycobacteriales; family Corynebacteriaceae; genus Corynebacterium; species Corynebacterium pseudogenitalium. The sequence continues at coordinate 1,793,807 of NZ_CP072934.1, forward strand.
GGCGGACGTCTGCGAAGAGGTTACCGATCTGGCCTGCCTGCTGCAGCTGCGCCACGAACTGGTTCGGGTCCATGCCGTAGGACTGCGCGGTGAACAGGATGTGGTCGGTCATCTCCTGCTGGGAAACCTCAGGCTCCTCCTGGTCAGCAACAGCGTCCAGGAACAGCTGGGTACGGACAGCGGACTCAGCCTGCTCGTGGTTCTTCTTGTCGAACTCCTCGCGGGTCATGCCCTGTGCCTCGAGGAACTGTGCGACAGCAGCCTCGTCGTGCGCCAGCTGGCCGAGCATCTGGTGGAGCATGTTGTGCTCCTGCTCCTCGACGATGGACTTCGGAAGCTCGAACTTGGTCTCCTCGAGCGCTGCCTTCAGTACCTCGTCGCGGATGTCAGCTGCCTGCTGGGTCTTCTTGTCCTCAGCGAGCTGCTCCTTGGTGGATTCACGCAGCTCCTCAGCGGTGTCGAACTCGGAGGCCATCTGAGCGAACTCGTCGTCAAAGTCAGGAAGCTTGCGCTCCTTCGACTGCTGGACGTGTACCTTGATGGTGGCTTCCTTGCCCTTGTGCTCGCCGAACTCGATCGTCGCTGTGAACTCGTTGTCCTCGCCGGTCTTCATGCCGCGCAGCGCGGTGTCGAGGCCCTTGATCAGGTCGTCCGAGCCGATCTGGTAGGTCAGGCCCTCAGTGGAAGCCTCCTCGACCTTCTCGCCGTCAACCTCAGCGTGCAGGTCGATGACTGCGAAGTCGTCGGTCTTCATCTTGCGCTTGGTGTCCTTGAGCTCGCCGAAGCGCTCGCGGAGCTGGTCGATCTCCTTGTCGACGTCCTCGTCGCTGACCTCGAGGGCCGGAACAGTGACGTCAATCTTGGAGAAGTCAGGGACAGTAATCTCTGGGCGAACGTCGACCTCAGCGGTGAACTCGACGACGTCGTTGTCCTCGATCTTGGTGATGTTGATCTCTGGCTGACCGATCGGGTTCAGGCCATTTTCCAGGACAGCCTTCTCGTAGCGGGTTGGCAGCATGTCGTTGACAACCTGCTCCAGGATCGGGCCACGGCCGAAGCGGGCGTCGATCAGCTGGCGAGGAGCCTTACCGCGACGGAAGCCAGGAATGTTGACCTGCTGCGCAATTGACTTGTACGCCTGGTCGATTTCCTTGCCGAGCTCATCGAAAGGAACGCTGACGTCCAACTTGACACGAGTCTCACTGAGCTTGTCGACGGAAGTCTTCACGGATTACTCCTGTAATTAATCGGGTAAATTGTACGGATATGTAAACAAGCCCGCTATTTCTAGCGGGCTTGTTGATGTCGGGGCGACAGGATTTGAACCTGCGACCCCCTGCTCCCAAAGCAGGTGCGCTACCAAACTGCGCCACGCCCCGCGAATGATTGCTCATTGCGACGTTGGCAACTATAACCATGCCCCAGAGCAATACGCAAATCGACAGTTCAACACTACTTTTGGGCTATATTCACAGAAACAAAAACGCGGCTACACATCCTGTGTAACCGCGTCCTTTTTACTACTTGGAGGGAATGACGGGAATCGAACCCGCGTCTTCAGCTTGGAAGGCTGAGGTATTAGCCACTATACGACATTCCCACTTCACCAAAAGGTGATGGGCGCAAGTGTAACCCACCGCCCACTTTGAGACAAAACCACCCGCTTAGCGTGGAACTTTCTCCCGACCACGTGCGTTGCACGTTGTAAGTACTAATAATTTGTGGCCGATTCCGAAGGAGCTTTCCCTCACTATGAACCTCATTTTGATCCTCGCTATCGTTGGCGCCGCGGTGTACCTGATAAAGAGCCGCCAGAATGGCGCGACCAACCAGCGCGAACAGCTCCAGCTCGAGGATGCGATTGCGGACGCACGCCGCTGGACAGAGCGACTTGGCTCGCAAGTCCTTACTATCTCCGGTACCGACGCCGCTTCGACCCAGGCGATGGCCGACGCCTCTGAACGCTACAACGCAGCAAGTGGCGCGCTGGGCCAGGCGACCACACCGAAGCAGGCTATGCTCGCTCGCGAATCTGCCCTGGAGGGGCTGCACTATGTCAACGCAGCACGCGAAATCATGGGCATGCCCGCGGGCCCAGAGCTTCCGGAACTGGAAGGCCAGCGTCGCGCGGGCCGGGTGACCGAAGAGCGAACGATCCGCCAGGAAGACGGCACCACCGTCACCGCATCCCCGTACGCTTCTGAACGCACCCCGAACTACTACCCTGGCGGCGTTGTCGCCGGCCGCCCAGTACCGGCTGGCTGGTACTCCACCGCCTGGTGGGCTCCAGCGATGATGACCGGCATGTGGGCTGCAAGTTCGATGATGTTCTACTCCGCGATGTTCGCAGGTATGGCCGGCACGCCATCGCCTGAGGCCTTCGCAGCGGGTGACTTCGGGGACGCCGGCGCAGGCGACTTCGGCGATATGGGAGATGCTGGAGACATCGACGATGCCGGGGAGATGGGCGACATGGGCGACGCCGGCGGCGAGGGCCTGTTCGGTGACGGCGGCCTCTTTGGGGATGGCGGTGGCTTCGACTTCGGGGGATTTGACTTTTAGTCCAGGCCAGTGCGCTAGAATGCCTACCGTTTAGCACCCCACCGTATAAGGAGCGTTTCGTGAACATTGCAGTGTTGCTCAAGGAAGTCCCGGATACGTACGGCGACCGCGACCTGAATCTGGAAACCGGCCTGACCGATCGCTCTGGTGATGTCGTCGCTGACGAGGTCTGCGAACGCGCCGTCGAAGCCGCGATGCGACTCAAGGAGGCCCGCGGCGACGAGGAAACCATCGTCGACCTCATTACGGTAGGGCCAGAAACAGCGCATGCCAGCGTGCGCAAGGGCATTGCGATGGGCGCGGATGATGCCTACATCATTGCCGACGACGCGCTCCTCGGCGCGGACGTGACGCTGACGGCAGAAGTGCTCGCGGCGGCACTGCGCAACAAGGACTACGACCTGGTTGTGCTCGGTACCGCGTCCTCTGACGGCGGTGGCGGCGTCATGGGTGGGCTGCTCGCAGAGATGCTCGGCTGGCCCGCCATCGCCAACGCGACCGAGGTCACGCTCAGCAACGACACGTTGACCGCGACGCAGGTCAGCGATCACGCCACGCTCACCCTCGAGGCGCAACTCCCGGCGCTGGTCGCGGTCTCGGACGAGTACCCTGATGCCCGCTTCCCAAACTTCAAGGGTCTGATGGCGGCAAAGAAGAAGGAACTGCACACGCTGACGCTGGCGGAGCTCGGTGTCGACGCGGAGGATTTCGCACGGCCGCGGGCGATCATGGTGGACGTCGAAAAGCGTCCTGCGCGTGAGCGCGGCGAGATCATTGACTACGGCCCGAACGCTGTGGGCCAGCTGGTCGACTTCCTTGCAGAGAAGCACTACATCTAACCCGCCGAACGAAGGATACTGACATGGCAACCTCTCCCCGCACAGTTTTGGTCGTGCTCGACGCGACGCACGACGACCAGCTCGACTCCACCGCCGCCGAACTCATCGGCGCAGCCGCGCCTCTGGGTACCCCGGTTGTACTGACCACCAACCCAGCACACGCCGAAGCGCTCGGCGAGCTCGGCGCAGCCGTGGTGCTGACCACTAACGTTGACGCGCAGCAGCAGGCAGTCCCTCTTGTCGACGCCGCCGAGGCCGCGTTCAACGCCACCGACCCGGCAGCTGTGATCCTCGCCCACTCCGTCCGCGGCCGCGACGTCGCGTCGCGCCTGGCCGTGCGCAAGGGCAAGGCCCTGCTCACCGACGCGATTGATGTCCGCCGCGACGACCAGGGCATTGTGACGGACCACGAGAACTACGGCGGCGCCTACACCGCAACCGCTGCAGCGACCCACTCGGCGCCAATTATTACGGTGCGCGTCGGCGCGATCGGTCGCCGTGCGGACGCCACCGCGCCCGAGGTTCACGAGTTGGACGTCACTGCCTCCGGGACACGCGCCGCGACGGTGACTTCGGTGACGCCGGTGGTGCGCACCTCGACGCGCCCGGAGCTGCTCACCGCCGATCGCGTGGTTGCAGGAGGCGTTGCTTTGGGTGACGCGGACATGTTCGAGCAGCTCGTGGGCGGGCTTGCCGACGAGCTCGGTGCCGCAGTCGGCGCGACCCGCTCCGCTGCGGACGAGGACCAAATCAGCCACGACGCCCAGATTGGGCAGACCGGCATCGTGGTCAGCCCGAAGCTCTACATCGGCATCGGCATTTCCGGCGCTGTGCAGCACCTCGTGGGCATGCAGACAGCCGACACCATCATCGCGATCAACAACGATGAGGACGCTCCGCTGTTCGATATCGCGGACTTCGGCATCATTGGCGATCTCTTCGACGTGGTGCCGGAACTCATCGAGCAGATCGCAGCTCGCCGCGGCACGGAGGCGTCCGAGTAATGCAGGTGCACCTTCGTCGTGGCCTGCCCCGCGTAGCGAGCGGCCAGCCGTGGCCACCAGTTGATGAGGTCGCGCTCGAACCCGATCCGGCCGTGACCGGCGATCTGGTCGGCGCTCAAGCGGCTCCGGCCCCAGCGCAACCCGAAGGCGTATCGACGCCCCTCCGTCGCGGCCTGCCTCGTACCCCGAGCGGCCAGCCATGGCCTCCTACCGACTCGGTCGCAGTCGCTACGGACCCTGCCGTGCAGCAGGTGTTCCCAACGGCTGCAGAACGCACTGCTGCCGAACAGCCCGCGGAAGGGCAACCAGCTGGCCCGCTCACCACGGTCGCCGTGCGTCAGGGCCTTCCGCGTACTGCCGGGGCTGGCCCGTTCCCGCCTGTCGCCAGTGTCGACGTCCCAGAGGACCCCGCTGTGGCGGTTCCTCCGCTCTACGGCGCAGCGGCGAAGGCTGCAGAACAGGCGCCGGAACAGGTAGCGGCAGTCGAGTCCTCGCCGCAGCTAGCACAGCCCGAGCGGCCGAAGTTGGCGGCACAGCCCGTGCCTGCGCCGACTCAAACTCCATCGCGTCGCTGGTGGGCGTACGGTGGCGTCGCGCTGCTCGCTGCGTTCGTAGTCGCGGTCCTGGTGGCGCGCTGGTTCGTCAGCACCCCGACGGGCAGCAGCTTCATCGAGCGCTACACCGGCCAGCAGCCCCTGCCGGAAGGCGCACCTGTTGGGCTGCCCGCATGGTTGGGGTGGTCGCACTTCTTCAACATGCTGTTCATGGCGCTCATCATCAAGACTGGTATGACCGTGCGCCACGAGCGCAAACCCGAAGCGTATTGGGCGCCGCGCAAGAACCCCAAGAAGAAGATTTCTCTTACCCTGTGGCTGCACCTCACCATTGACGTGCTGTGGGTGGCGCTCGGCGTGGTGTTCTACATCGTGCTGTTCGCCACTGGCCAGTGGATGCGCATTGTGCCCACGAGCTGGGAGGTCATCCCGCAAGCGGTCTCCGCGGGGATCCAGTACCTCAGTCTGGACTGGCCGACGGAAAACCCGTGGGTGCACTACAACGCGCTGCAGGAGCTGTCGTACTTCGCGGTGGTGTTCCTTGCCGCGCCGCTGGCGATCCTCTCCGGCGCTCGCATGAGCGAGTGGTGGCCGAAGTCCTGGTCCTTCTTCTCGCTGAAGGCTGCACGCGCCATTCACTTCCCCACCATGCTGTTCTTCGTCCTGTTCACCGTGGTGCACGTCTTCCTGGTGTTCACCACGGGTCTGCGCAGAAACATGAACGCGATGTTCGCTGCCTCCGGTGACGTCGACCCAGACGTGTACGGCACGAGCTGGACTGGCGTCATCCTGTTCCTCGTTGCGGCGGCCGTGATCGCGGTGGTGTGCAGGCTGGCACGCCCCACGCTGGTAGCCCCGGTGGCGCAAGCGACTGGCAAGGTGACAAGCCGCTAAAGTAAAGCGCATGGTACCCATGTTTGCGCTTCACGACGGCACATCAATCCCCCAGCTCGGCTACGGCCTCCACCGCGTAGACCCGCAGGAGGCCGAGCGGTTGGTCAGCGAAGCGCTGGAGGCAGGTTACAGGCACTTCGACACCGCCCACATTTATGGGAACGAAGAGGGCGTCGGCAAGGCAATCGCGAAGTCGGGGATCCCGCGCGAGGAGCTGTACATCACCACGAAGCTGTGGAACAACCGCCACCACGATGCCCCGGCGGCGCTCGAGGAGTCGCTAGAGAAACTCGGTCTTGACCACGTGGACCTCTACCTCATTCACTGGCCGCTGCCCGGAC